>VGJV01000001.1 GCA_016867315.1 Candidatus Liptonbacteria bacterium
CTCACAAGGTTCTTGCTTATTCTGTATGGGCAGGAATGGAGGCGTGGCCGAGTGGTTTAAGGCAGCATCCTGCTAAGATGTTAAGGGGGGAACCCCTTCGAAGGTTCGAATCCTTCCGCCTCCGCCAGTTAGGAAATGAAGTCATTGGCTCGCCCGCTACGCGGGCTCGCCAGCCGTTTTTTGCCCTAAATTCAAGCCGTTTTGAATTCAGTAAGGCCAAAAGCGGGCTTTTCTTTACGGAATCAAAATTTTTTGATATCATAATCTTGAAAGCATATCTTATGTTTTGATGATATCAAAGTTTTGAAACTATGGCAACAATCGGCGAGAATATCAAAAAATACCGCAATAAACTTGGAATAACACAAGACGATTTGGTGAGGAAGTCCGGTGTGAAGCACACCACCCTTACCAAAATTGAGGGCGACTTTGTGCAAAAGCCAAGTGTTCAAGTTATAGCGAAAATTGCTAAGGCGTTGGGTGTTTCAGTCGAGGATTTATTAAAGTGATTTTATGAACAAAGGAATCAAGCATATTGAAATAGCTGTCTCTGATTTACAAAAATCTTTAGATTTTTATGACAAGCTCTTTGAGATTATTGGCTGGGAAAAAGTAGCCAAAAACGGGTTCGTTGTTGGTAGTACAAAAGTTTATTTGAAAAAATGGGATTTCCAAAGAGGTAATACATTAGGTGCGCGTCACATTTGTTTTTGGGCTGATGACCGAGCAATGGTTGATAAAGTTGGTGAATATGTAAAAAATGTTGGAGTAAAAATGATTCGAGGCCCACTTGTTGTTACTGAATATTCGCCGGAATATTATACTGTCGATTTTTACGACCTCGATGGATATATGTTAGAGGTGGCGCATACCCCTAACTAAATTAAAATATGATACTTTCCGGCGAAACAATTAAGAAATATGTTCGAGAGGGACTATTTGAGATTAATCCTTTCAGCGAAAAAAATCTAAAAGGGGCAAGTTACACGTTTACTCTTGATTCAAAACTTTTGCGATTACGAGATGGACAAAAACTACTACGAGCTGATAAAAAGCCTGATTATGAGGAAATTGAGATTTCTAATGATGGATATATTCTCAAGCCCGGTGAATTTATTTTGGGATTTACAAAAGAAAAACTGAAACTTAATGACAAGTTTGCTTGTTCATTAAGCTCTCGAGGTTCATGTGCGCAAATAGGTTTGGATATTTTGCTTGGATCCAGTTTTGCAGAGCCGGATACGAACAACTCACAGACTCTTGAAATTTTTAATGTTAGCGGTTCGTCAATAGTTTTGTTCCGAGATATGCCGATAGTTAAAGGAATTTTTATTCCCATTGATTAAAGAATTTGCCGGCAAAGAAAAACTTGAAATCGTCCTTTCCGCTCCGGTTCAAGGCGAGGCGGGCGGAAGGGGGGTGTGGGGGGAATTCCGCCCGCCGAGCCCAGTCAGTTCCGTTCGGATATTTTCAAACAGACACCGCCAATAGAAACTTCGTCGTTTGAAAGGATTGCTCCGCGCGGCCGCGAGGCGGCCGCGCTCCGCAAAATGGTTCGCCGCTTCGCGGCGAAATGGCTGGCTGGGCAAAAATCAAAGACGGCGGATTTGTTACGAACCCGAGGGTTCGTTCCGATTGTACATTAATCAAGCGTTAGTTACACTTTTTCGGAGTTCTCGGATTTCTTTTTTGGTCTCATCGATGTATTTCTTGAGGAACGCAAAAGGAGAAATTCCCCCTAAAGACTGATGCGGTCGGAGATGATTGTAGTATCTGACAATGGCGTAAAGTATGCGTCGCCTCTCTTCTCTTGAACCGAAATGATGTTTGCGAAGCATTCCTTTGACAGTCTTGATCACTCGCTCTGCTTTGCCATTGGTTTGGGGATGGTACGGTTTGGTAAACTGCTGAGGAATGTTTTTCTGTTTGCAAAAATCTTTGAAAGCCCCTTTGAATTCCTTGCCGTTGTCCGAGTATATGCACTCCACTTCAAACGGCAGCATGGTCAGAGCTTCATCGAGTACAATGGCCGCGCTGTAGCTGGTCTGATCCGGCAAGATATCGGCAAACAAAACTCTAGAACAATCATCCACGAAGACATACAAATACTCTCTTGGGGTCATCAGGGCTTCACCGGGGATGAGTGGCAAGACTGAGGTGTCAGTATGAACCATTTCTCCCGGATGCTTTTTAACATATCTGTTTGCTCTCTTTTCTCTTTTGGCAATCTTCTTTTCCAAAACTTTTTCGACCTTCAAAAGTTTCTTGAGCCCATACTCCAGAGTCCTGTATCTCATGTTTTTTGATGAGAAATTCCCGAACACTCCCAGTTTGGCTTTGTGGAACGCCTCGTACAGAGTTTTTCTAGAGACTCTGTAGTATTTGGCCAAATCCGTGACTCGATCTCCTTCTCTCCAACGACGATACGCTTCCCGTCGCTGATACGGCAACAATTTGGTATTCTTATGCATACAAAAAGTGCGTTAGCTATTAATGGTTGCAATACCAAAAATGCTACCGCGCTTTTTGTTTTTCAAAGAACAAAAGTGTTACTAACCCGTATTATATGTACATTATCTTCCACGCCGACGAGTTGTCGACCCACCCAAGCCAATCCCATTAAGGCTATCCGCAGAAGCGCGTATGCTCCCGCGATCGTGAATATTCCAGTCGCTATTCCAAATACCACTTCTTTCAGGGTCATAAATCCTCCGATTTTTGGTTATTAATTTGCCCGCTTCCCCTTGCTTAGAGCCTAGACCATCGAAGTGAACTCCGTCAATTTTAGGGCTAGAAACCCCTTAAAATCCGTGCTAGAATTCTAGAGTCGCAATTACGCGGCTATTTTTAAGTAAACGAAGTAACGTTATGGCTAAAAAGGAGGAAAAAGCCAAGGAAAAGTCAGCTTACGGGGCGAAAGACATTCAGGTTCTTGAAGGGCTTGAACCCGTCCGTAAACGACCCGGAATGTACATCGGTTCCACGGGGACCGGTGGTTTCCATCACCTTATTTGGGAAATCGTCGACAACTCGATCGACGAAGCGATGGCGGGACGCGCGAAGAACATCACCGTAGAACTTCTGAAAGACGGACAGGTGAGCGTAACCGACGACGGCGCCGGAATTCCCGTGGAGACTCACCACCAAACTAAGAAATCGACGCTTGAGACGGTAATGACCGTACTCCATGCCGGAGGTAAATTCGGCGGAGAAGGATATAAGGTATCGGGAGGACTCCATGGCGTGGGAGCTTCCGTCGTAAACGCCCTCTCCGATCACCTCAAAGCGGAGGTGTGGAGGGACGGCGGCCACTTCGTGCAGGAATATAAGCGAGGCGTGCCCTTGAGCAAGGTAAAAAAAATAGGCAGCGCCAATCATACGGGAACCAAGGTAACCTTTTTCCCTGATACCGAGATTTTCTCCGAACGGCAGTGGAACGAGAAGCGGATCATGGATCACCTTCGCCAGCAGGCGTATCTCACGAAGGGCGTGCGTATCAATTTTTATGATTGGCGAGCGGAGACTCCCCTCTTCTACGGATTCTATTTCGAAGGCGGATTACTCTCGTTCGCGAAACACCTCACCTTCAACAAAAAGACCCTGCAGGAGGATGCCTTTCATGTGCACAAAAACCAGAACGAGCTTGAGGTAGAAGCGGCATTCCTTTATATAGACGACACGAAAACCGAAGAACTTTCTTTCGCAAACAACATTTATACCCCCGACGGAGGGATGCACCTCACCGGGTTCCGCTCTGCCCTCACCCGGACCTTGAACAACTACGCTCGGGCCGAAGGATACCTCAAAGAAAAAGATGAGAACTTCACTGCGGACGACGTGCGCGAAGGACTCGTGGCCGTGCTTTCCATAAAACTCCGCGAACCGCAGTTCGAAGGGCAGACCAAGGCCCGACTTGGGAACCCCGAGGCTCGGACCGCCACGGAAGCGGTCGTAAACGAAGCCCTTAAAGAATTCCTCGAGCGGCACCCGCAGGAATCCCGCCGCGTAGTAGAAAAGGTACTTTTGACTGCCAAAGCCCGCATTGCCGCCAAGGCCGCTAAAGAAACCGTACTTCGGAAGGGAGCGCTTGAAGGCCTTACTCTTCCGGGGAAACTTGCCGACTGCACTTCGAAAGATGCCAGTGAATCCGAACTCTTCATTGTGGAGGGAGACTCTGCAGGTGGATCGGCCAAACAAGGACGCGAGCGCCGCACACAGGCCATCTTCCCTCTCAAGGGGAAACCCTTAAACGTGGAGCGTGCCCGGATGGACAAGATGCTCGCGAACACCGAAATTCGTTCGCTTGTGATTGCAATCGGCACTGCGATCGCTGAGGAGTTCGACATGTCGAAGCTCCGCTATCACAAGATTGTTCTCATGAGTGATGCGGACGTCGACGGCGCGCACATTCGGACCCTGCTTCTCACGCTTTTTTACCGGCACTTCCGCCCCGTGGTGGATGGCGGATATCTCTACATCGCCCAACCTCCGCTCTATCGCATTCAAGCGGGCAAAGAAATCCAATATGCCTGGAATGACGGGCAGAAAGATAAAATACTCAAAGAGTTGGTGAACGCAAAAGCAGCCAAGGCAAAAGCTAAAGGAAAAGAAGAAAAACTCCCCACCGAAGAGGAGGCAGCAGAAGCCGGCGGCTCAGAAGGCGGAGAGAAAATCGCCGGCGTGAATGTGCAACGCTATAAAGGTTTGGGAGAAATGAACCCCGAGCAACTTTGGGAGACCACGATGAATCCGGCGAATCGAATCCTTCGCCAGGTTACCGTAGCAGACGCTGCGGAAGCTGATCGCCTCTTCGATATTCTCATGGGAGACGAGGTGGAACCCCGGAAAAAATTCATTCAAACCCACGCGGCCTCCGTGCAAAACCTCGACATATAACACCAACTGATAACCGATAACTTATGACTAATGACAAGAGGATGGAGCCCTAAGCATAAGCTCTTGCGCTTTTAGCATGAGTCTGGTATAAAGAACCGAACTGTTTATACTATTTTATTGAGCAACGGGTTCGCCCATCACAGTATTCGTATGTTTTCCAAGACCAAAAAATTTTTTAAAGAATCTCGCGAAGAGCTTCAGCATGTGAATTGGCCCACGCGACAAGAAGCAATTCGCCTCACTACTATTGTTATCGGCATTTCATTGGCCCTTTCTATCTTTTTAGGAGCCTTTGACTCTGCTTTTAGCACCCTTATTCGAACCCTTATTACCCGCTAATGACTAAGAAACTCGAAGCGCAACAGGATAACGGCCAGCGGGATTGGTATGCCGTACAAACCTACTCCGGATACGAGGAGGCCGTAGCTCGCTACCTTAAGCAGCGTATCGAGTCCTTGGCGATGGGAGACAAAATCTTCAACGTGATCGTGCCCAAAGAAAAGCGGATTCGCGTAAAGAGCGGCCGCCGGCAAACTATCGAAGAGAAGATTTATCCCGGCTATGTGCTCGTAGAGATGATCCTTACCGAAGACTCGTGGTATGTGGTACGGAATACTCCACGCGTTACGGGCTTTGTGGGTCCTGACAACACGAAACCAACCCCCCTTTCCAAGGCGGAAGTGGAATCCTTACTCTCGCGCATCGGACAGGATGAGAACAAATTCACCCTCGATTTGAAGGTGGGAGATTTGGTAAAGATCATCGACGGGCCTTTCAAAGAATATGACGGGAAGGTATCGGAAGTGGATGAAACCAGAAACCGCGTAAAAGTAATGGTGCCCATCTTCGGACGGGACACCGCAGTCGAACTTGACTCCCTGCAGGTAAAAAAGCTATAAACTTCCCATGCCTCAACAGTGTTTTTTCTGTTCGCAAAACCTTACCAATATCGACTATAAAGAAGTCGACCTTTTGAAGCGCTTTATCTCAAGCCAAGCGAAGATCATCGACCCGAAGCACACCGGAATCTGCGCTTCACACCAGCGGAAATTGTCCGAAGCGATAAAACGGGCACGTTTTCTTTCGCTTCTGCCCTTCGTCCGCCGATAACCCTCTTCTCGCACACGAAAGCCGCTAGAACATAGCGGCTTTTATGGTCGGCGGCGGCGCCTCTTTATTTTCATAGAAGCGGCGCTTGCGATTCTTGTCTCGCTTTGTTATTCTTTTTCTAACGTCCATGGAATTCAACACGCTGTTCGCCGAATGGCTTTGGAGCTTCAGTTTGAAAAACAGCTTCCTCGATTGGGAAATTATTTTTTTCTCTAAATATCTCCCCTACATTCTTATACTTTCCTTCCTAGGATTTCTTCTTGCCGAACATGGTCGGCGGCGGCGCCTCTTTATTTTCATAGAAGCGGCGCTTGCGATTCTTGTCTCGCGCGGTCTTGTTACCGAAGGTATACGATTTTTTCATCATGTCGCCCGGCCTTTTGAGGTTTGGCAGGTTATCCCCCTTGTACCCGAGACGCTGGGGAATTCCTTTCCTTCCGGTCATGCAACATTCTATTTTGCCCTGGCCACAGTGCTCTTTCTTCGGAATCGAAAATGGGGAATCTGGTTCTTTATTTTCGCGATCATAAACGGCTTTGCCCGCATTGCCGCAGGCGTACACTGGCCGATGGATGTGGTGGGTGGAGCTGCAATCGGAATCGCTTCTGCGGGAATAATTCACTTGCTTCTTAGACGGTCCTCGGAAGAGTTAATGCTTAGCGACATGCCCTCTGCATCTCCTCGTGAGGTTGAGTCGGATTTGCCTGCTCAGGAAAAAAATACTCTTTAAATATGGAGTCCTTTCTTCATAGGCTTTTCCCCGAAGAGAGGCTCGTCACTATTTTACGGTGGACGCTGGGCATTATTTTTATTTGGTTTGGAATTTTAAAAATAGCGGGATTCAACCCCGTATTCGATCTTATCCACTCCGTGACTCCGTTTCTTGCGAGCGGCACGGGTCTCATATTGCTCGGAAGTTTTGAAGCAGGGATTGGGATGCTCCTTCTTCTGAATCATTTTCTTTTCCTCACCCATCTCCTTCTCCTTGGACACCTCGCGGGGACCTTTCTCACCTTCATCATGGGGCCGGAGGTTATTTTCTCCCCCTACTTCCCCGTTCTTTCCCTCTCCGGAGAATTCGTGGTCAAAAACATCACGCTCGTCATGGCGGGATTGCTCGTACTCATGCACGAGGTGAAGAAACGCGGGTGGTATAAAAATTAGCTCTTAAAAAAGAGTTTGCGAAGAGATTCTTTCGCTTGAGGATCGAGCTTCGCCCGCAATAAATCCAATTTCATATCTCTTTCTTGGAACGTAGGGTCGTCGGCGAGCTCTAAAAATTCCTCCAGGCTTATTAAACGGCTTTTTATCTTTTCTCCCGCATCGAGAGTTGGTTCCTGTTTTTTCATGCAGCCTCGGGCAATATAGGTGTACACCGTCCATTCCATCTTACCGACGGGTCTCCGCGCATTCCACAACTCCCAGTCGTCTGAACTATATCCGGTTTCTTCCAAGAGCTCACGCTTGGCGGTCACTAACGGCTCCTCTTCCCCGTCGGGTCTGCCTCCCGGAAGGGATTCGAAAGGCTCTTCTCTATCCGGCTGCTCTTCGGTTTGGATAAGAATTTTATCTCCCACCGTTCCAATTATTAATACGGTGTTGGGCCGCCAAACTCGTTCAAATGTTTTGATACTCCCATCATACAATTTTTGCTCCCATTGCCACACATCAAACAACTTGCCCTTAAAGACATATTTGGCGTGCGGAGGGATCTCGTTATGAGAAATCATTTTTATCGTTTGGCGGCAGCTTTGCGGGGACGGCTAGGCTTTTCGCTGAAAAATTCTTCGAATATCTTCTTTACGTCCTCTATGACCACATACGGCGCTACGCGAAGGTTAGGATTGCCTGCGATCATAGGCGAGAGGTTTCGATCATCGTGTTCACGGTAGAGGCATAAAATGCGTTTATTCAAATTCTCCGCTTCGTGAAGTTCATAGCCTACCCCCAAGCTCGCGGTCGTAACTTCCGCGACAATTACATCTGCTTCTTTGATCCAGCGCATGTCCCGCTCGAAGATTTCTTCATCGCTTACCTCAGGCGATTCCTCTCCTTCTTCGGTAAAACGATTCGTGCCGATATGCTCCGTCACTACTTCTCCATACTGCTCGAGCAGCGGAATAATCTGGAGATACCATTCCCGGTCCCCCCTGCCTCCACGGATGGCTGCTACGAAATAAATTTTCATCCCGTTAGAGATTTAGAACTTAACGACTTTGCGATTTTTACCATAGACATTATCGTTTTTTATTTCTCATCTGGAATCCCGTTTTATATCTCTCACGGGTTCATCGTCTTTTATAAAGTACTCTCCTCAATTCTCCCGTCAACCCCTACGAATAATCTTTGAGATTACGTCAATGCAGATGGAGTTATGCTGAATTTGGCCTTCTCTTCTCTCTACGCTCTTCTGCTTGGGACACTTCGAGTTCGTCCATGCCTAAATAGTGCGCCACCTCATGCCAAATCGTATCTCTCACGATGCTTCGCACCGCTTCCCCTGTTTCTCCGGCTTCTTCTCCGGTCGAGGCTTTGAATATCACAATTCTGCCGGGCATCTCCCATGGGCCTGCGCCTTGCTCCCCCAAGTTCGCTCCCTCGAATAGACCGAGAAGTTTTTCTCCTTCCGGGATTTCCATATCTTCGAGAAGTTCTTTGCTCGGCTCTTCCTCCACCACAAACACGATATTCTTCAGCCGCTTGAGGAACTTTTCGGGAATTTTATCCGCTTCCTCGGCGACTATTTTCTCGAATTCTTCGAGGGTCATAGTTTCTGCTTTTCCCAAAGTTCGGCGAATCTGCCTTTCTGCTTTTGGAGTTCTTCAAAACTCCCCGATTCCACGATTTTGCCGCCCTCGATCACGATAATGCGATCCATTTCTTTGATGGTCGTGAGGCGATGCGCGATTACGATCGCGGTTACGCTTTGGAAGAATTCGTGAAGGGATTCGCGGATTTTCTCTTCGGATTCAATGTCCAAGTGAGACGTGGCCTCATCCAAGAGGAGAATCTGGGGGTTTTTGAAGACTGCCCGAGCAATTCCTACGCGCTGCTTCTCTCCTCCCGAAAGCTTGATGCCTTTCTCGCCAATTATGGAATGCACGCCGTCGGGCAGCTTTTTCATAAAGTCTTTCACATGCGCGATCGTGAGTGCTTTTTTGAGCAAACCTTCATTCTTCTCTTCTTTGTCATTCGTAATTGTGATGTTATTGCGAAGCGACGCATTGAAGAGTTCGGTGTCTTGAAGCACCACGGCCAAGTGATTGAAGTAGTCTTTTTTGCTGATATTGCGAAGCGGCGTGCCCCCTATCGCGATTTCTCCCGAGTATGATTCATGCTCTTTGAGCAACAACTTGAAAAGAGTGGACTTGCCCGCTCCCGAGAGGCCTACAATTCCCACTCGTTCTCCCCTCTGTATCTCGAAGGAGATTCCTTTTAACGCCGGCTGTTTGCCGTATGAGAAGGAAACATTTTTGAGTGAAATGGATTTCCAATCCGCAGGGAAAAGCACTTTTCCTTCTTCACGATCGATCGTGACCGGCTTATTTATTATTTCCTGCATACGCGCGACCCGATGCTTCGCTACTGCGAAATTTTGGGAGATATCTGTGAGTTCCCGAATCGACATTACGATGTTCTTGAAGTAGCCATCCAAAAGCACCAAGAAACCCACTTCATATCTTCCCTCTACTATTCCCCAAATCACGAATATCAAAAGCCCCACCCGAAACACATGCGTGTAGAAATCTCGAATGGCGCTGCCGCTCAAAAACCAGAAAAGCCTCACCTTCACGGCTTCGAACAAGCTCGCGGCGGCCTCCGTAAGAACCCGCATAAGTTTCGGCGCCATCGACATCACTTTGATGCTCCGAATATTGTTAATCGCCTCGAAGATAAGACCGCTTTGCTCTTCTTCTTTCACATTCACTACGTCGGCAGCCTTGACTGCCCGTTTCACATGGAATCTCGCGAGAACGTAGAACGAGATAAGATACACGACCATCGCCCCGGCGATGTATTTATCGAAAGCCGCGATAATAAATATCACTCCCACAAAGTTCACCCCGATCTCCAAAAAATTCGTGATCCACATCTGCATGATTTTATCGAGACTCGAGGCTCCCCTATCCACTCGTTTGAATTTGTTGCCGGCATTCTCTTTTTCATGCCAGGAAATATCCAGGAGGAAGAGATGTCTCACCGCCTTAAGTTCTGCGTCGAGGAGAATCCTCTCACCCAGGCCGTAACAGAATGTCTTAGCAACATATATGCCTCCAAACCGAAGAAGTGCGGAAAGGGCCATAAGCGAGAGCACTACGTATACATGCGTCAAAGAATCCCCCGGCTGATACCGCATGAAAAAGTTGACGAGATCCGCCAACGCATACGCTTGATAGAGCCAAATCGTGTCTCCCGCTACGCGCAAAAAAGTTCCCCACCAGAATTTGGTTTGGTAGGGTTTTACGTAGCCCCAAAAATCCCGAATCAGATCGAGAGTCGAATACATAAAAACCTATTGTAGCACACCTATACTTCGACGGTTTTTACTCTCGGACGCGGCTTTCCGTCTCCCGGAGGGATCACGAGATACGTCAAAAGGTAGCCGGTAATTCCGGCGATCACTACCATTCCGCCCCACATATGCATGGACCAGGGGCTCATATCCATGATGAGAATGCTCGCGGCATAGGTAGTGAAAAGGGCCACTGGGGCCAATATGCCAAAAAATCGAATATGCTTTTCTTTGAGTTCCAGAGAACATAATGACTTATAAAGGCAATCGATAAAAAGGCCTCCCACTATGGCCGAGGAGATGAAGAAGTAATATTCCCCGTGCATGAGGGTGAGCGCCAACGCATTCAAACCTAAAATAGCGGCGAAACTGCCGAACGGGAATACCCAGTGCCGCACGGAGGCCAGGAGGAGTCCCATGAAGATGCCCGTGAACACAATCGTATTCGCAATGCCTAAGCCGACGCCGTAGTTCGCGTCAATCGGATTCGCTCTGAGGAAGGATTCTGCCATCCACGGGAAGTTGAAGGGATGGAGAAATTGGAGCATGAACCCCAAGGCCATAAGAATGTAGGCGAAGGAGAGAATCACTGGGATTTTGTGGATCGTGGGAAGCTGCCGATCGCGGTACCAGATTGCATGCAAAGGGCCTCCCACGGTCATGGCTCCCCCGATCGCAAGCAGGATGTGCGTGGGGCTAAGAAGCGCCTCTACCCCCTCTTCGATGCCGAAGAGCGTGTGCCAGATCATATCCCCAGGACCGCCCACGGCGACAAAAATAAGTCCCGCCGCCGCAAACATGTATTCGCGCGGAAGTGAACGGCGCCACGGATAGCCTTTCTTTCTATTGAGGAGCGCTTGCACGAAAAGGAGAAGGGCTATCAACGCGATACCCGTGTAGATCAAGGCGTGCCACGGAGTGAAGAACGAATCGAGCGTGTCCAGTATATGAATATGCGCCCAGCCGTCTACGAATACCCCTGCCACCCATACGGTTGAGAACTCAATAAATAACCAATCAAACAGATTGCTTACGGGAGCAAAACCGTTTTTGGTTCGCATGAATATCCCTTACTTAATTTTATTATAAAGAAAAGCGAAAAGGCCTACCGCAAGGAACGCAATTACGTTCCAAATCACCAGGCCGGAAATGAAGGTTCCGAGGGTCAAGATATTCTCTCCCATGTTCAATCCCATGTGCAGACCGTACTGCATGAAACCGGGACGAATTCCGGGGAAAAGCGCTACGCCGAGATAACATACAGCGTAGACCAGGCTGATCCATACCGCGGAAGCCTTCAGGACGCGCGAAGTATTAATCATTGTATAGAAAAGACTCCGTTCGACTCTTTCTTATAGTATAGCAATTTGCACTTTAATGATTGAACTGTTCCGTACTATAGATATACGCTTCTTCCGCATGCGTATCTTCCGAGAGGAGGAGTAATTCGGAGTTCCCGAAATGAAATTGCGTGAGTGCGGTTTTCCAATCCAGACCGTAATACGCGGCGAAGAGCATTTTTCCAAAATCGCCGTGCGTCACGAGGAGCACCGACCCGGCCGTGTGGGAATGTTTTACCAACTCCAACACACCTCTCGCCCGCTCGAGCACCTGCGGAAAAGTTTCCGCGCCTTCGGGCGACAAAAAGTAAGTTATCGGGTTTGTCTTAAGAATATTCGGAGCGCAGAGGGATTCAATATCTTTAACAGGTTTCCCCGTCATCACACCAAAGTCTCGCTCTATAAGAGCGGGGAGCACAATCGGTTTCGGAAGATGGAGCGCCTGCGTTACCGTTTCCGCAGTTTTGTGCGCCCGCACCAAGGGGGAGCTGTATACCGCATCGAAGGTGACTCCTAATTTTTGGATGTTTACCGCAAGCGCTTGCGCCTGAGCTAAACCGAGTTCCGTAAGAGGTTCGTTTCGGTGGCCATTCACAATGCCGTTTGCATTGTCTTTATCTTGCCCGTGTCGCGCGAGGTATATTTTGAGCATGGAAATGTTTTAGATGCTCGATTCCGTAATTCGATCCACTACTTTTCTTGCGAGCGGCACGGCGAATGCAGTCACCGGCCAACCTATAATAAATGATACTCCCCATGCCTTGATCCACCTCGTAAAGAAATCGGGCGCCGAGCCGATGTTTACAAACGTCACGATAAGCGACATGAGGCAGGACATGAAAATGGCGGTCGAGAGCACAAACACAAAATTCGAATATTTGGCAGGAATCCGCATCGCTATTGATTGATCAGCCAGTCCACTACTATTTTTTCGAGTTCGCGCTGGAGTTCCGGTTTGTCGCGCAGGCTGTGCGGGGCGTCTTTCATAAGTACATACGTGAGTTGGCCCTCTTCTTCTACGGCAGCTTTGAAATTTTCTATAGTCTGATGCGGAATCTCTTCGTCTTTTTCGGATTCGATGAGGAGCACCTTGCCTCGGAATTCATGGAGGGCGCGCAGGGTTTTCGTTTCTTTCCATTCTTTGGCTTGTGCGAGCCAAGTACCCATCTCTTTTTCTGCTTTTTCTACGTCGGGAGTCTCGAACCCTTCATCTGGATAGTCGGCAGGCACCCGAAGGATCAGACGAGAAACTTCTCTTTCTTTAGTGAGTAAGGCGGCGAGATACGCGCCGAAACTCGAGCCAAGTACAGTTATATCTTCTTTCGCTACTTTTTCCTGCGCGGCAAGAAAGTCATACGCGGCTATACAATCGTCCAAAAAGTCTTTCCGTGAGAGTTGCGGCAGTTCTCCCGGGCTTTTACCGTGGCCATGCATGTCAAACGTAAGCACTATCACTCCCATCGCAGAAAGGAGCTTCGCAATTTCAAACGCCCTCTCCTGATTGCTCTTCCCTCCTCCATGAATGCTTAATAGAGCCGGAGCTTTGCCTTCGAGCTTCTCCGGACAAAAGAGAGTGCCGTTTAGTTGTACGTCCCCTATAGGGATTTGGACGGGTTGCATGGTTATTTGAGATAACCGAGGTGCGTAAATAAGCCAACCGAAGGAGGCGTGAGTTTCAGATTAGGTAAATCAGCGATTGTCGCCCATCGAGATTCCGAAAATTCAGCGTTAAGTTTCACCTCGATTTCTTCAGAATTTTTACTGAGGCTGGCTTTATAATTGTAGAAATGCATTTTGACCAGGACTCGCTCACCGCTCTCTCGCAAAGTCTTCTCGCTTTCCCCTCTATCTTCTCCAATAAATTCTATTTTCGCAGAGGAGATGTCGATTCCGGTTTCCTCGTTCACTTCGCGAACAAGCGCAACTTCTTTTGATTCGCCCTGCTCAATGCCGCCACCCGGGACGTGCCAGCAATCGTCACTGTAGATGCCGCCAGTCTTGGGAGTCTTTTTAGCAAGGAAAACTTTTCCGTCTTTTGAGATTATTACCGCGCCCACGATGTCGCGTTCGATGGTTCTCATGATTTTAGTAGCTAAATTTTTTTCAATGCCTCATCTAAAGAATCCACCCTTATTACCTCGTCAGAAAGCATCCAGGGAGAATGGGATTCCTTGCCTACCATGAGAATGATTGGCTTTCTGCGTGTGCGCTGCAGACCAATCGCCATCCCTAACTCCATGAAAAGTGTGTGTCCCTCTGGAGCGGAGAGGTATATAAACGCATCACAAGAAAGAATTCCTGCATTTCGTTCCTCGCATATTGCCGCGCGATTTCTTTATTTTCATCATAAGGTTTGATGTTTTTGTGAGTTGTCCAATCATAGGAAACTGAATGCCCGAGTGCAGTAAGCTTGCGATACGCTTCGTATACCGCTTCTTTATCTTCGAATTTTCCGGCGACGTAGACTCTCATTTCTAGGGATCTGGAAGCTTATCGAACGACACAAGCGCATGCCATGAGGCGCCGCCATCCGTCGATTTCCAAATATATCCTCCAGCGCCCGTCAGAAATAGGGTATTTTTGTCCTTCGGATGCCACACCATCGCACTCAATTCCTGAAGCAAGCTCGGCTGGGCAAGCACTTCCTTTGGAATAGTTCCGAACGGTTTCCATGTGGCTCCCGCGTCGTTACTTTCAAAAAGAGTTTTTGCTTCAGTCGGCGCAAGATAATCGAGCCGCCGGTAGCCAAGCATATGGCGCGAAGAGACGTCATGCGGATCATACGCCGCCACATGCATGTAATTATTCGAAGGATAGAACGTGTCTCCGCGATCAAGCGAATAAAAACTCCTCGGAGGCTTGTCATTCGGTCCCCACGGAGAAACAAAGACGAAGGAAGGATTGCGGCGAGAAGCCGCAGCCCAAAGAACCGCTTCATATTCCGCCGGGAGCGAATGCACCGCCTTCCATGTCACCCCTCCGTCCAAGGACCGGAGTATGCCCATCTGGGAAACGCTTTCCACATTGCGGTTTCCGCTCATAAGCGCGCTTTTAAAGGTGGTAACCAGAATATCGTCAGAACGTTCGGGATGGATAAAAATGTTCGTGGCACTCGTGCGGAAGGTAAAACCAGTAGGAAGCTCTTCCCACGTTTTGCCACTGTCTTTCGTTTTGTACACCAGCCCTTTCGTTACAAACGTCGTGTTCCTCGCCACCTCGTTGTACCCTCCGGGCTCCGCCGTCGTCGTATAGTAGAGCGTTTTCGAATTGTTGGGATCGATTGCTACGTCTGTGGTGTAGATATTCATCCAATCATGCACCAGGGGGGTCCATGTTTCCGCCCCGTCCCAGGACTCTACAATTCCTCCCACCTTCGTATACCCATCTCGAAACCGCGCGGGCGGCCCTGAAAGCGCGAGTACAAGATGCTTTGAATTATTAGGATCTATGGTCGCCGCAGGGTATTCCGTGTAACAGGGCTTTGCAAGATTATCTTTTCTCCTGTCCGCGGGAATTCCTTTTACTTTGAGCGCCCACGTCTTGCCTCCGTCTATCGTTTTATAAAATCCCTTATGCTCCACACTTACATACATTGTATTGGGAGTCTGGGGATCGATCACAAAGGTGCGATCCGTGCGGTAATACTGATGGTTATCGCTTGTCGGTTTGCATGCGACGCTCAATCCCCCGTCCGGCACCGCGCTGCCTTCTCCGGCGAGAGAGACTGCGTTCTTTTCCGTTCTTCCCACTTTTACTTTCATCAACATCTGCCGCACTTTCGCGGTATTTGTCCCTGCCGCTTCTAATGTTTTTAATTTGTTATCAAAATAATCATAGCGCTCCTGCTGCATACCTCCGCTCTTCGAGGCGAATCCCAGTTCTCGCTCAATATCTGCGAGGATAACCATCCCCTCGTTTGGTTGTAATTTCTCCTTTCTTTCGGAAAGGGTACTGGTCGCCCGCGAGGCTGGGACGGGAGCATAGGTTTGAGGCTGTCCGGAGAAGGACTTAAAGAACGAAGAAAGCCAGGCGCCGTGATCGCTATTCGTAACTACATTTATTGTAGCCGCGCCCCCCCACAAGCGCCGCCACCATAAAAATAACTGCTGCTATACCATATCCTTCTCGAGCTTTCATAGGTGAATGCTCTCATCATAGCGCGTTACTTTCCTTTTACAATTTGAATCGAATGACCCATAGATTCGAGCTCGCGAAGCATTTCACTGCCCAGCCACACCGTGCCAAAAAGGTGTGCCACGGCAAAAAAGTGCTCGCTCCCCGCTTGGAGCACGAACTTTTTTTCGCCTTCGTGCACTTTCTCCTCAAACAAGAGCGGCACTTCCTCTTCCTGCAACTCCTCGAGTGGTCTCGGATGGGCGGCCACCTGTTTTCGCACAAATGCGCGGCTTATTCCGCAATTGCGGCATACGATAGAATCTTTTATTCCTCTTTTTTCGCACTCACACAGTATTTTTTTCATGGGTTTGTAAAACAAAAAGCGACTAGGAGTTTTAATCGAGCCTTGTGGCTCCATGAAATCTCCCAATCGCCCTTCGGCAATCAGTCAATTATTTCATACGGCTTCCCGCAGATTTCCCAGGTTGCCTTCCCCTCGCATGCGCTCGGGGAGAAATAAACGGTTCGCGAGCATGCACGAACGCATCTTTACTTTCAACTTGCACGTACATCATACCCCACAATATTCTAAAAGGCCAAATTCATTATGAATCATTCGGACTTCATAGAATACCTCCACAATGGAAGGACATGCCCAGAGATCCAAAGTTGGAACAATGCATTCGCCTTTGCAGTATGTGCTACCAAGTGTGCGTCTCTACCGTAAGTCATTGCCTTTCGATGGGCGGGAAACATACCGAAGCCACGCATCTCACGCTCCTTAAGGATTGCGCCTCGATATGCAAGCTCAGTGAAAACTTTATGCTCCGCAACTCGCTCCACGCGAAGCATATCGCGAAAGAGTGCGCGGAGATATGCGAGGCCTGCGCCGAAGATTGCGAGAAGCTCGACCTTAAGGATGAGCAAATGCAGGAATGTGCCAGGAATGTGCAAAGACTTGCCGCGAATGCGCCGCCGCGTGCAAAGAAATGTAATTAAAGTTTTTTATGACTTCCAAACGAGTTACGTTCGAGGATCGGATCGATGCGGGCAAACAATTAGCCGAAGCGTTACTCCCCTATCAGGCGGAGCGCCCCCTTATTTTGGCTCTGCCGCGCGGCGGAGCACCCGCGGGATATGAAACCGCTACGAAACTCAAAGCTCCCTTGGACACCGTCGTTGCCCGGAAGATCGGCGCGCCGTCGGACCCGGAGTTCGGCGTGGGAGCCTTGGCGCCCGGAGATGTGATCGTTTTGAATAATGAGGCGATTGAAACTCTTGCAATTCTCCGTAAAGAACTCGACCCCATTATCGCTGCCGAAATGGAAGAAATGGAACGCCGCATGGTGCATTATAAAAGCGGGGCGTATAGCGAAGACATCGAAGCCGGAACCGTGATTCTCGTCGATGACGGCCTTGCCACGGGAGTGACCGCACGGGCGGCGATCGAATCCGTGCGGCTCATGCGAAAACCGAAGAAAATCGTGTTTGCCGCCCCCATTTGCGCAATCGTGCACCTCGTTGATAATAAATTTGTTGGCAGTTACCTTTGGGCGGCCTTTTGCTTTTGTAAGTGTTTTGTCATCACCAAATAACCCCAGCTGCGTGTTAGCGATAGGTGATGGTTTATAGCTCGTCGTGATTAATTGTTTCAAACCCAACCTGTTGAAATTGAGAACGAAATAACGAAAGAAGTTGCTCTCGAACGGATCGTCGCAGTTGCAATACACTGCTTTAGCCCGAAATGTATCAGGGTTGAAATCTAAATATTTTTCAATCTCTTTCTGAATATCAATGTACTGAGTATAAAACTCATCGTTTTTTGCCCTTTTCGCATTTGTAAGATTTTTGACTGATGCTTCTCTGGCCATAAATTTATTATAGCTTTAGAACCCTTTATTTTGCTTCTATTCTAACTTGGACACCTGCGCGTCAGGGATTCGAATTTGATTGAATCCACTATAGCAAAAAAGCGGGTTTTTGGCTTTTCTGATAGGATAATCCCTAATGACCCCTCGGATTTCGAAGCGCGGAGAGAAGGTTATGTTCTCCCCCATCCGTAAATACATGCCCCTCATGGATGAGGCGGAGAAAAGGGGCGTGCATGTGTACCGGCTAAACACCGGGGACCCGGATATACTCCCTCCCCCGGCGTTCCACAAGGGGATCAAGGCGCACGCGAAAGGCAATTTGAAATATGCGCCGAGTACGGGAATTCCGGAGCATGTGGAGGCTTGGATCGAGTATTACAAAAAGCTCGGCGTCTCGCTTGAGCCCAAGAATATCATCCCCACCGTGGGGTGTGCCGAGGCAATTCTCTTTGCGATGCAGGCGGCGGCGGACCCGGGAGACGAGATTATTGTTTTCGAACCGGTCTATGTGAGCTACAAATCCTTTTCGGTAATGACGGGAATTAAACTCGTGCCGGTCTTGCTCGACCTCGAGAAAAACTTCGCGCTTCCCCCGGTTTCCGAGATAGAGAAGAAAATTACTAAAAAGACGCGAGCGATTGTGGTCGTGAACCCAGACAACCCCACGGGGAAACTCTGGAGCGAGAAAGAACTTTCTTCAATTGTGGGGCTCGCGAAGAAACATGGGCTATTTATTATCGCGGATGAGACATATCGAGAAATTCGATTTAGCGGAAAGCCGCACACGCTTCTCTCCGAAAAGTCTGCTTCAGAACATGTGATCGTCACCGACAGCGCTTCGAAGCGGTTCTCACTTCCCGGGGCGCGGGTGGGAGCGGTCGTGTCTTTGAACGATTCCGTAATGCAAGCAGTTTTGAAGTTCGCGCAGGCGAGGCTCTCCGTGGGGACGCTCGAACAGAAGGCGCTTATTCCCCTACTCCGCGAGGCGCACACGCTCACTGTCTCACTCAAGAAAGAATATTTGAAACGGCGAGATGCCGTATATGCCGCGCTTTCGGCGATTCCGGGAGTCAAATGCAGCAAACCCGAGGGAGCCTTCTATATATATGCGCGATTGCCGGTGGAGTCGGCGGAGGAGTTCGTGAAATTCCTTATCAAAGACTTTAACTATAAAGGAGAGACAGTGGCGGTTTCTCCGATGGCGGACTTCTACATCACGCCGGGATTGGGGAAGAATGAGATACGGATTGCTTATGTGTTAAGCGTGCCCAAGCTTAAGCGGGCGATGGAGATTCTTGCGTGCGCATTGGCGGCTTATAACAATAGATAGTAAAGATATATCCTTAGAACTATTTTGTTTCGTCAGTGAATAGCTTCAGATATTTTTTATATTCGAAATCGCGGCCATATTTCGTACGCTGATTCCGCTGAACTAGAATCCCCTCTTTCATAAGCGCGGCAACTAACCCATTTGCTGCAGGGCGAGAAAGATTCGTCCACTCTTCAACTTTACGAACATTCACAATAGGAAGTTCATAGAGCTTACGGAGCACAATCATGCCGCTTTTTGCCCGGAGGCCTCCGATAGCTTGTATCTTCGCCATATCTTCTTCGCGAAGCGTATTGATCTTTTTTGCCGTTGCAACAGCACCCTCTGCAACATGAGCCACTCCCTCCAAAAAGAAGTTCACCCATGGCTCCACTTCCCCCTTATTGTGATACCCCTCGAGTAAATCGAAGTACACCTCCCGATGTTTTTTGAAAAATTCGGAGATATACAATACTGGGCGCTCCAAAATCCCTTGATGACAGAGATAAAAAGTAATCAAAAGACGGCCGACGCGCCCATTTCCGTCGAGGAAGGGGTGGATCGTTTCGAACTGCACATGCATCAGCGCGGTTTTTATCAGAGGGGTAATATTATCCTTCTCATGTAAAAATCTTTCCCAATCCGAAAGAGATCTCCTCATTTCTGGAGCCGGAGGAGGCACAAATCTCGCAGTTGCCGGAGAAGCTCCTCCAATCCAGTTTTGCGTTGTCCGGAATTCTCCCGGCGTTTTTCCAGGAGCATCGCCCGTACCCTCAAACAATGTTTTATGCACCTCTCGAATAAGGCGATTTGAAAGAGACAGGGATTCCAACCGATGCAACCCCTGATTCATTGCCTTGATGTAATGCAGGATGCGATCGACGTCTTTCGGCAAGTCGCTTGTCATCTCTACTTCGGCGCGTATCGCATCGCTCATCGTCGCTTTCGTTCCTTCAATTTCACTCGACAAAGCAGCCTCTTTGCGCGCATACATAAAAATAAAGAGGTCTACATCGGGTAAGAGTTGGGTTACCCCATCCAGTTTTCCCACTAGAAGAGAGGCTTTTGCGTGGAGCTGCTCGGTTAACTTAGAAAACTCAAAAGGCTCCACAGGTGGAAATTTCCCCGGCACGAAGGCTTTAAAACCTTTTGGTTGTTGTATAAAATCACCTAATTTCATACCTTAACAAGTATATCAGAGATGTTAAGCTTTTTGCAAACAACTTAACATCGTAATATCTGATGTTAACCTAAGCTCTTTCGGAGAACTCCGGTTTCGGTGATAAGGCCGGAGAGGCGTGACCCGCCGTCGCTTGCCTGCACTTCGCCGAAGGCTCCGGCAAGGCGGGCGCTATGGCGTGGCAAAGCAAAAACACTCGAAGATAGCCTCTCGTGCATCAGTTCGGATTTCGAGCGGGGGCCGAGCTCAAAACCGAATATCGACTCCACCACTCCCAAATCTTCTTCCACCCGCGCCCACGCGGGGTTTTGTTTAATAAGCCGCTTCAAATTTTCCTTATTCACGAAAGCCCCGGCGGTCTTCAGATCGGCTTCTATATTGCGGTAATACCGGAAGAGAAGCTTCATCGCTTCGGGAGATAAGTCTTTCAAGGCGCGAAGGCCTAAAAATTCCGGCGGGATGCCAATCGAATAGAACGCGGCGGTAAAGTTGATCGCACGCGGGAGTTCGAGTTTCCCCATTTGGCGCGCGTACCGCAAAAGACCAATGTGCTGGCGACGTTCCCGGCGACGCGGGACCGCCCGAAAGAACTGCTCCATGTCCCCCGCAATACTTTGGAGCGTGTGCGCATAGGAGGCTTCGAACTGTTTAATAATGGAAAGGAGCACGGCGCGGTCTTTTTCGGAGACGGAGCCGGGAGCGGATTTCGGCAAAAGAGTATTCAATTTTTCTACCGCAGCGGCGGCAGCTTCGAAGTTATAATCGTAGCGAAAGGCGGATTGAATCGTCACCGTGCGCACGCCTTTATATTCCGACGCAAAGGAGTCGATCGCATCGGGATTCAATCCCCCGCGGAACGGCAGGCTGCCCGCCCCCAAGATCGGGAACATCCGCACCTTTTCCCTCTCCCCCACTTCGCGGATATCTGAAAGAGCGATTTTGTTCGCGAGCACCGTCGAGACAATTCCCGATACAAGCGCGGGATCGGAACGCGCAAGGAACGGCCGGATATATACGGGCTTGGATTTGAATTCTTTTTTGTGAAGATCGATGTAGCGCGCGAGAAGCGAGCCCACGCCGAGCTGACGCTCCACGTTTTCGACGAGCGGAATCATGTCTAGCTGTTCCATGTTTACCCCGCTCCGGTGATTGAAGGTCTCCGTCTTGAAACGCGCGAGTTTGCGGAAAGAACTTTTTATGTACATTAACTCTTCGGGTTTTTCGGTCATCGGCAGAATGAGTTCGAAGAGCGGGGGGACGTGAAACTTCAAGTCTCGCGCGAAGTCTTCGGCGGTCAATACCACCATGAGCGCGCGAAGCAAGGAGTGGCCTTTTTCTTTCCATACGTTCGGAATCCGGAATGTAAGAAAAATATCTTTTCCTAATTTGTGTTTTTTAAAATATTCGTGGAATTCACCGAAAAGACGATCTACGACAGCCTCATCCGCATATTTCCCCTCCCAGTCCCACATGAACTCCCCTACTCCCAATTCTTCAAAACACTTCACGCATTCGAGCGTTTCTTCGCGGCTGCTTATGAATGCATCTCCTTGCTTGTCCCAAAAAGGCGCCCGGGCGTTGTCCGGGTGCTGGGTGGCCATGGCGGAGGGAATGTGGCGCATAGAAATAGAAAGTAGAGAGTAGAAAGTAGAAATTAGAGTAGAAAGCAGAAGGGCAGGATAACTCTCAGATCTTCGCCATTATACTCTCCCGGATAACGAATTACGAATGAGGAATTACGCTTATTTTTTCCTTACGTCTCCTACAATTTGGCCGTCTTTGATTGAGAGGACGCGGCGGGCGTGGCGCGCATACTCTTCTTCGTGCGTTATCATCACGATCGTTTGGCCTTCTTTATGCAGCGCCTTAAAAGCTTCCATCACGAGCTCGCCATTTGTCGAATCCAGGTTCGCCGTGGGTTCATCTGCGAAAAGGACGTGGGGGTGATGCGCGATCGCGCGGGCAATCGAGACTCGCTGCTGCTGCCCGCCGGAGAGCTGACTCGGGAGGTTCACGCGCTTATCGAGAAGCCCCACCCGCTCGAGCGCTTTTCCCGCGCCTTTCAAAGCCGCTTTCTTATCCATCCCCTGCATGAGCATCGGGAGCGCCACGTTTTCTTCCGCAGTTAACTCGGGAAGAAGGGCGTAGTCCTGGAAGACGAACCCCATCCGATTCAATCTGAGGGCCGTTCTTTCGGCCTGACTTAAGAGGCTCGTGTCGATATCGTCAAAATGGACTGTCCCCGAGGTCGGCTCGTCGAGGAGCGAGAGCTGATACAAGAGCGTGGACTTCCCCGCGCCCGACGGGCCCACGATCGCAAGGAATTCACCATCTTCAATTTCTACATTCAAACTTTTGAGCACCGTGAGCTGAAGCTCGCCCTCTCCGTATGCCTTTACCAGCTTATGACTCTTTATCATGTGATTATCTGCCTAAAATGGCATCGAGCGTATTCCGACGGACAATGAGTTTCGCAGGGAGATAGCCTGCAAAAAGGGTTACGGCCATAAGGATCGCGACGCGCAGCGCGGCCCCCGTGGGAGTAACCACGAGAATGCCATCGGAGAACGGAAAGTCGATGGGGTTCGCCGCAAAATAGGGCTCCAAGAAACCGAAGGTGAGCAGCACCCCGATCAAGCAACCGAAGAATCCATAAAAGAACGCTTGGAACACGTAGGAGAGTTCGATGGCGCGGGGACTCACTCCAATCCCCTTCATGATGCCTATAAACTTTCTTTTCGTGACCGCGTTAATGAAAATTACGATAAACACCGTGATGCTCGCCACGACCACGCCGATCGAGGAAAGAGCATTTCCCAACACGCCGAAGGTGGTTTCTATGTCGCGCAGGAAAGAAGGGATCGCTTCATCCGAGGTCTGCACGCGCGCCGCATAGGAACCCATGAAGGTTTTGATTTCTTCGACGAGCCGCGGGGCGTATTCCAGATCCGTGCGCACCGCAATTTCCTGAAGCTGTTCCTTATTTATAGGGAGGAGACGCCGCAGTTCCTGATTCGAGATGAACATGCGCGTCGAAATTTCATCCACCTTGCTCTTCACGATGCCTTTGATAATAAAATCCTTCCGCACTATTCCCCCATCTTTGCGGGACAAGGTCATCCGCACACGGCTCCCCACATCCACGTCGTCCAAAAGATCGAGTCCCGGAATGTTCGCATCGGCGAAGGCGGAATATTTTTTGAGCAGGTTCGCGCCTATGAGCATGTATCCTTCTTCTCCCGGGGCGAGATGCTCTCCGTATTTCAAGAATCGGGAAAAGCCCGTCACCACTTCTTCCCGCTCGACATCGATACCCATCACTCTCATCGAGAGCTGATTCGGCCGTTCATTTTTCTCCGGAAGCCGCGTCAAGGTCCCCAAGACCGTCACTCCCGCGCCATATCGCGGAGAAAAAGCTTCCACTTTCGGATGGCTTTCGAGGAAGTTCACAAGCGCGGGCGAGTTTTCGATATGATCCATCCCCTCCGCCGCAGTGATGATCACCTCGCCGGAATATGCATCGCGAAACTGCACGAAAGAACCCGTGATGAGTCCCAAAAGCAGGCCCGAGACCACGACGAGGTTCAGGAACGTAAGCACCATTATGAAAATAATGAGGGCGGTCGTGCCTTTCCCGGAGCGCTTAATCTGACGCAACGCCAAAAACCACCCTACTCGGAGAGCGTGGAAATATTCTCGCTGCAGTGCGCGAAGCTTTTTCATTCCTCCCTATTCTACTCAAAAGGAGGAGTAATGAACAGAATTACTTGGCGTTCGGATCAGGCTGGTGAATGCCGAACGTGTTGCCCTCAGTATCGATAAAGTACCCTTGCCAGGCCATGCCGCCCAAGGCGAACTTCGGCATTGCCACCTTACCTCCCGCTTGCTCGATCTTTTTCGCAATCTCGTCGAAGTTCTCTACTTGCACCGTACACGCGTAAGCGTTCGTCCCCTGCTCCAAGGCCGGCGCGGGACACGGGCGCTTTAGAAGCCCGCCGTTGATCCCGAGCTCTTTGCTCTCTTTGGGCGCTGTCATAATCCCCCAGTATTCCGATCCCGCCACTTTGCTCCAATCCGTAAATTCCCAATCGAACACGTCACCGTAGAATTTTTTGGCGCGAGAGACGTCGTCCGCTTGGATTTCGAAATGCACAACCCTATTAGACATATGGATAGAAATTAGAAAGTAGAAAATACGACTACTTGCCGTCGACGATTACTTTGAAACCTCCGTAGGCCATGCGTTTTATATCGAAGGGCATCTCCGGCATATTCTTGTCATTGTAATGCTCCTCCATTTCCGCCATCACTTTTTTGTTCACCTGATCGCGGTGGGCGCGGGATTTGTAGACGATATATGAGAACCACACCGTTTCGTTACTTTTCGACTTTGCCATTTTAGGAAACTGAAGCGCGGGCATTCCTTTCATGTCTGGACGCAGATCATCGCCCATGCATTCCTTATAATCCAAAGCGCCGTGCTTCTTCCACATTTTCGCTCCCTCTTTTGCCATCTTGCGATACGTTGCCACATTCTTTTTTGGAACCACTAACACAAAGCCGTCTACATACATTGATTAGAAATTAGAAATAGAAAGTAGAAAGTAGAATATCTACTTAGGTTCGACTATTTTTTCGCGCTTTCCCACAACGCAAACTCATTACCCTCGGGGTCGGTGAAATCGGCCATGAATCCCCACTCACCGAGTTTATGCTTCGGCGCCGTGACTTTTCCACCCGCCTGCTCGATCTTTTTTATGGTTTCGTCTATCGAGTCTGTCTGTATTACCATCGAAGGGCGATCATTTGGAGATTTCCTTTTATAAAATCCACCATTAATACCGCCGGGTTCCGTGGGATGGCCATCGTTATCCGAGGCAGTCGTACGCGCCTCGAATCCCTCGTCTCCCCAATCTTTGAATTCCCAATCAAACACTTTCCCGTAAAAATCCTTTGCTTTTTTGAAATCCGAGATGGGAACTTCGAAATTGGTTACTTTGTTTTTGTTCATTGAATTATGAAAAGCGAATTAATAATTTCGCTTCGACTTTATATATACTATCATGCTGCTTCGTAGGATCGTTTCGTTCCCACGATCATACTTCCTTCGGTGACGCCGCCCTTTGCCTTATGCGTGGTCCCGGCTTTAAATTCCACCCTGTCGCCTGTGCGAAAAGTCTTCGAACCCTCCTCATCGGTGATCGTGAGTTCACCACTCAAAATAATGTGCACCGTGTGATCCGGATGCGTATGTTCTCCCGCTTCGAATCCCGGAGCAATAGGAACCACGCGCACGTTTGAGAATCCTTCTTTTTCTAACTCTTTGATCCAGCCCTCGGCTTGTTCAAGCATATGGATAGAAAGTAGAAGTTAGAAAGTAGAAAATAGAATATCCAACGAATTACGAATAACGAATTGCGAATTACGCTTCGCGTCGCAATTCCAGAACCATCATTCACAATCGTAAGGGCTTTGGATGAAGTTATGGAGAATTTTACAGCTTGCCCTCTTTAATAAGCTCAATTGAAGATTTGCCGATTTGAGCCTTATATACTGCTTCGGGCAAATTTTGCAGTGCATCCTTAATTCGCTCTAATTGTTTCGGGGAGGTATTCTTTGGAATTTCTTCGAGTTTAAAGTAGCCGAACTCGTCCATTTCCTCAGTGGGCTTTATTTCTCCCGCTACTCGTCTACATAGGAAAGAGAATATTACGTCATTCTTTTCAGGTTTTCCGTACACACCCAAGAGCTTTACAATTTCTACTTCTAAACCTGTTTCTTCTCTCACTTCCCACTTCGCACAGTCCCACGGCGTCTCCCCTTCTTCCATTCCCCCGCCGGGCAAATTCCATAAATCATAATCGCGCCGATGGCAAAGCAACACTCTTTTTTCTTCGTCAAAAATAATTCCGAACGCGGCAATGGTGAATTGAGCTCTCATGGAAGCGCGAGATATTCCTGTACTCCTTTTAACCAACCGCCCGTGAAGTAAGCTTCGGGTTTAAAGGTGTGCTTATCCACCCATTGCATTTCGGGGTGCCGCGCGGAAAGCCGGATATCGCCTCCTTCGAATGCAGCTTTGTAGCCCAACGCGAAGATTCGTACCGTGGGATTCCCCGGGGCAGCTTCTTTCCGTTCATGGCGCATGTAGACTACCGGTTTTCCTAACACATATTGGACTTCACTTCCCAATTCTTCCGCGAGTTTGCGCTTCACTACTTCTTCGAGCGGTGTTTCGAATTCACCCGGCAGGAGTCGTCCGCCCGGTAAATCCCAATCGCCAAAATTATCCTTCACAATAAGGAGCTTCCCATCGTGCTCGAGAAACACCTTTACGGCTACGAAGTATGTGTCCTTTTCCATGCACTAGAAATTAGAAAATAGAAAATAGAAGAAACCTAGAATCCGGCCCGAGACCAGTCACCACCATAGCCATGCTCGTAAGCTTCATCCACCCGGCGTTCATAAACACGATCCCCACCGCTACCCGCACGAATAACAGACCCAAATCGGCATTCTGCAGCCGATGCATCAAATTGTGCAATTATTGAGGATTAATTATTGTAATTTTATCACAACCAGCGAAGACATGCGTTGCACAGGGCGTCTCGCAGGACGACGGTCCGAGAGGAGAGCGCTGTGGCAGCAGCCGCAGACAGCGTCCCTCCGCAATGCATGTCGAGCACCTACCATCCGCCGCTTGCCCCTCCGCCGCCAGAGCGGCCGCCACCGAACCCCCCGAAGCCCCCGCCTCCCCATCTCCCTCCCCTTCCTCCGCCACCAATCCACCACGGCGGCTTGTGTCCCGTTGCCACACTGTGCTGGTATGCGTGCGAGACGATGTAGTCGAAAAGAAGCCCCAAAGGAGTAAGGATTGCGATTGCCAATATTCCTGCATAGACAAAGCCGAAAAATAACCCAAGTGCCACTCCGAGCACTCCCCCGATTACACCTCCTAACCACCAGGATTTGGAGCGGCTCAAAATACTCGCGATCCACATTGGAATCGTGAGGATAACCCAAAACCAATCTACGAATATTTCCGGATTAGGACCTCTTCCTTTGGTGGCCGTGGGGAGTACCTCTCCTTTTACCGCGGCAATGATTTTGTCCGTCGTGCGTTCTAATCCTGTCGCATAGTTCCCTTCGCGAAACGCGGGTAGAGCTTCGTTCTGAATAATCCAGTAACTTTGCGCATCCGTGAGCGCACCTTCGAGCCCATATCCCACTTCGATACGAACTTTTCGATCATCGCGGGAGACCACCACGAGCACCCCGTTATCGAGTCCTTGCTTCCCTACTTTCCACGCCTCGAAAAGATCCACTGCATATTCCTCTACGGTATCGCCGCCTAAATTCGGTACTAACGCGAGCGCAATCTCATGGCCGGATTCTTTGGCGAAATTCGAAAGTTTAATTTCGAGAGAGTTCTTTGAAGCTGCATCGAGAAGATTAGCGTAATCATTCACGAATCCGGACGGCGCGGGAAATTCTACATGCGCCTTCACCGAAGGCGCAGCAAGTAGCGAGTAGCATGTAGCAAGTAGCAGGAATACTGAAAACTTTTTCATCAATTCTACTTTCTACTTTCTATTTTCTATTTTCTAGAATTTGACTGAAGGAGCAGTCTCTGCGCCTTCTACAGATTCGAAGTAGGTGCGCTCACTGAAGCCACCCAGACGAGCCACGATATTCGTGGGGAAGGTTTTTACTGAAGTGTTCAAGCTGCGTACGGCGTCATTGAAGCGACCGCGTTCCGTGCCGATCCGGTTCTCCGTCCCTTCGATCTGTGCCATCAGAGTCTGCACGTTCTCCGCGGATTTGAGCTGCGGATAATTCTCCATCACGACGAGGAGCCGGGCCAAGGCGCTTTCCACCTCGCCCGCGGCTTTCGCCTTCGCATCTACGGTTCCCGCTCCCGCGTAGCGGGTGCGCGCTTCTGCGATCGCATTGAATACGGCCTGTTCCTGCTTCATCGTACCCTTCACGGATTCCACGAGGTTCGGGATTAAATCAAAACGGCGCTGATATTGCGTTTCAACCTGCGCCCACTGGCCGTTAATTGCCTCGTTCTTCCCTACGAGCGAGTTGTAGGTACCTACTCCCCAAAGGAGCACCACCACTACGACTGCTATCAAAATCCACCATCCCTTCTTCATATTTTTTATTTTACATTACTTTACGTACTGACGACTTTTAATTAGGATAATTATAGGCTATAAAATCCAAATTTCAAAGCTCAAATTTCAAATAAACCCATGAACATTTCGGAATACAAAAATCAAAATCTTTGGCGGACGTATATGCTCTTTGCGGGGTTTTTTATCGTCGTCATCGGGTGGGGGTGGGTGTTTTAGTATGCCTTCGGAAACCGGAATATTTTACTTTATGCCACGGTGTTTAGCGTGGGGATGAGCCTTATCAGTTACTGGTTCTCGGATAAGATCGCCCTTTCTTTTGCGAAAGCCAGGCCGGTGCAACGCGAAGATAATCCGGAGCTTTGGGATATGGTGGCGCGACTCGCGAAGGCCGCGAATCTTCCACAGCCTGCGCTCTACATCACTCCCGATATGCAAATCAACGCGTTTGCGACCGGGCGAAATCCGCAGCACTCGGCGGTCGCCGTTACGCAGGGAATTCTCCAAAAACTCTCGCCCGAAGAACTCGAGGGCGTGCTCGCGCACGAACTCTCGCACATTGCGAACCGAGACATTCTCGTCTCCACTATGGCAGTGATTCTCGCGGGAATTATTTCCATGCTTGCCGACATGTTTATGTGGTCCACGTGGTTTGGCGGCGATGAACACGATTCACGCAGCGGCTGGGCGATGCTTGCGGGAATCGTACTCTCGATCCTCGCCCCGATCGGCGCAATGCTTATTCAATTTGCGGTGTATTCTTAAAATAGCTCGAACGGAGTTTGCTCGCCGCGCCCTCGCTTCGGCTGGCGGCCAAATTCATGCCAGCGTTAGCTGGCGCACCATTCATTTTGTCTCTGTAATCTCTTCTCTTATTGATAACCAAATTTTACAGGGTTTATCTTATATCCTTCCCTTGTACACCGCTTCCTTCACCTTCAGGTTGAACGCGGGAGAAAGAATCGGGTCGAACCCCTGCGGGAATGGATTTTGGATTTGAAACAAGCAGCCCATCCCTCGCGTCTTTTCGGTTTGCTCTGCGCCGCCCCCTTCCATTTCGCCGCTTGGCGGCGTGCATATCTCCCCGCCCATTCATCCGCCGCGCTTCGCGCGGCTCAGAAAATGGGAGTGAATAAATTCGGAGCGGCTCCGCCGCACATTAACAATTTCAAGTTTTTCTTTGGTGGCAAATAAATCAGATCTATTTCACTTTGAGTGAAAGAAGAATTTTTGTAAAAAATTCTTCTTCTTGATTCGGAGAAATAATTCCTGGCAAAGCGAGATACTTTTGATTATCTGTAACCGCGGAGCTAAGTTCGGTAATAAGAGAGCGAGTAATAACCAATGTTTTATTGGAAGAAATAGTTAGATAGTAAACATATGATCCGCAACCTTCTATTCCTTGCATAATTTTATATCCGCTCCACGAGCCGAGTGTAAAAGGATTAGCGGAGACATAATCCCATCCAGGGTATTGGCTACCCTGCACAAAAGTTTTTAGATTCTGGTTGATGAGTTTAATTGAAACACCAAAATCGTTCAGTCTCTCGAGTGGAGGAGCGTCGCCCTTAAAATCGCACACATCAGAATGCTTGTAAGCAATGGAGTGATCTAAGTTAACGGCTTCACCGTTGCGTTCCACAGAAACTATAGGTGGGTATTCAAACGCAAGTTGAGCATCAGTATATTTTTTCCATCCAGAGTTAATAGTTTGAACTGGAGGTGTCTGATTAGGGTTAGTTGGCGTAGACGTAACTGGAGTAATTGGTTCATTATCATTATCGGTAATAACGGGAGAAGTGGCAGGTTCTGTCGTCGGTTTGCGTAAAGCAAAATATCCAGTTGTCCCAGCGAGGATAACAACTAAAATTATTAAAATTATGTTTGCAAAACCTTTCTTATTCATAGTGTTTTTGTTACTAAAATTTATTTATTTCGACTTAATAAAATTGATAAAAATTTCTTTTGCCCTTACAAAATATGGTTCGAGCCGATTTGTTTTCAAATTCTTTGGCAGTTTAATTATAACATCTTTTCTATTGGCGGAGGGGGAGAGATTCGAACTCTCGATACCTTGCGGTATGCCGCCTTTCCAAGACGGTGCACTAGACCACTATGCGACCCCTCCAAGTTTTACCGGATGATTGTACCCTCGAACTCCTCCCCTTTCAATAAGGAAGCCAAATTTTCCAGGCTTGGCCCCACTACAAACATTGTCATTCCTTTGGATTCGGAAAACTTCGCGGCGATAGGGTCCACAGGCGCATGGAATCCCGGAGTCCATTTTTTAGGCACCATACCTCGATAGTCTTTCCATCGCAATTCTTCGAAAGGCTTCGCATCCTTATGTGCATCAGGATTTTTATCGTACACAAATCTCGGCTTCCCAATGTTTACCACTTCTTTCGCACCAAAATCCGCGGCGAGCTGGGTGGCCATAAAGTCCGTGGACCAGCCCGGCTTCCATCCGCCGGACAAAGTTACGGGGCGCGAAAGCTTTTTCAGTTTTCGAGGCTCTTCAAGAAGGAGTGGATGCGCGCGCTTTCCAAATGCACTTCGCACCACTGAAGCATTGAGGCGAGTGGAGTAAATCCCAATCCAATCTTTGTCTTCGTCTGTAATGGGTGCTATCTCCTCCGCTCCGCGTTGATATGTGCGACAAATTCCTCCTCCGCCGACCACAATGACAAACTTCTTTCCTTTTTTTGTGAGGCTCTCGATAAGTTTCCGGAATTCTCGGAGGAATTCGGCGTTGATCCCATCCGCAAATGCAATCGAACCCCCTAACGACATCACTATTGTTTTTTCGAACTCGTGGCGCATTGAGTGCAATTGTACGGTTTTCCTCGATTCTCGCAATGACTTATGATAATGAGAATAATTTTATAACTATGGCAAAAAACGCATTACTGAGAATGGACAACGTAGGCATCGTGGTCGAATCCCTCGATGCCGCAGTTTCTTTCTTCACCGAGCTTGGCCTCAAGCTCGAAGGACGAACTATGGTCGAAGGAGAATGGGCTGGACGCATTACCGGACTCAGCAACCAGCGTGTCGAAATCGCTATGATGATCACCCCCGACGGGCACAGCCGGCTCGAGTTATCGCGATTTCTCACTCCGCCTACCGTTGCCGATCACCGAAATGCCCCCGTGAACGCTCTGGGCTACCTGCGTGTAATGTTTGCGGTGAGTGACATAGATGACACCATTACTCGGCTGCAGAAGCATGGGGCAAAACTTGTTGGCGAGGTGGTACAGTATGAGAACCTGTACCGACTTTGTTATCTGCGCGGCCCCGAAGGCATTCTCGTCGCACTGGCCGAAGAACTCCACACATCAGCAGCGGATGGACGAGAAAATTCTTAGCGAAAGAAAATACAAAAGCCCCTTTCGAGGGGCTTTTGACTAAGCGTCTTCGGATTAAGACTGCGGCAATGGATTCGATTTTCTCTCTCTTTTCCAAAGAATAAATGCGAAGAGTCCTATGAGTACCACTATTGCGATCATTCCATGCCAATTCGTCTTTCCGGCAATCGAGGCAGTTTGTTTGTCTTTCGCGACAATCTCTTCAACGGACTTTCCTGATTTACTTTCCGCCACTGCGGCGACTGCCGCTGGTTTCTCAGCCTCTTCCGACTTCACCACTACGGGTTGCACATTGAGCTCGATCGTCGGAGTTACCGCTACCATCGCTTTCTTCGCAGCAACAGGGGTCAAGGTTTCTTGCACCGCCATGAGTTGCGTACTAAGACCCATAAGTCCTACACCGATTGTCGCCTTCTCCTCCGCCGTAACCGCAGGATCCGCAAGTTTATTCTTTACTTGAGAGACAAGCGCCGCGGCAGCTTCGAGCGCACGTTTCGCAGCCACTTTGGCTTCGAGTTCCGCAACTGTGGCCTTGAGTGCAGTGATCTGAGCCTGCAAGGCGGCGGCCTCAGTAGCACTCAGGGACCTCACTCCCGAAGTAACCGTTTGGGCCTTTACCAACCCGCTCTGCATGCCAAGTATGAGCACCGCTATACCACAAATAACTTTTTTCATTGACTTGTTTACCAATAATTTTCGGCCTTTTTATAAACTCACCACTTCAAAGAACCACCTTCCTTTCACAAGGTATATCCAAATAGAACGGCCGTCTAGACTTGCCTGACGTTACAATTCCTTGCTCAATTTGTAGGAGTCAAGCTGGAGATTCCCTGGGCCGCCGATCGAGAGCACTTCTTTGATCGCCTTCACGGGGTCTTCCACTTTAAGTTCCTGGAGGTGTTCCTTCACATGGCTGTACGCGTCGCGGAAGGGCATCCCCTTCTTCACCAGGCGGTTCGCTTCATGCACTGCGAAGAACTCCGGCGCCAAGGATTTCATAAGCGCTTCTTTGTTCGGTTTCACCGCAGCCATCACGAGGGCGGTTACCTCCAAACTCCGCCGCGCGATCCCTAAACCTTTGATCAAGGGCTCCTTTGTGAGCTGCGTGTCGCGGTTGTAGCCGGAGATAAGGTTTTTCGAGATGTCTTTCACCTGCGTCTGCAAGGCTACGATCACGTTCACATTCCCCCGCAGGATTTCGAAGACGTCGGGGTTTTTCTTCTGCGGCATGATCGAGGAGCCGGTCGTAAACTGCGGAGGCAGGAAGAAGAGGTTGAATTCGGGGGTTGTAAACCAAATCATTTCGTTCGCAAGTCTGCCCAAGGTCATCATGATCTTCGTGAGCACTCCCAGGATGTAGGACTCCGTCGGTCCCCGGCTGTTTACGCAGTAGAGCGAATTCTGCTGGAGCCGTTTGAAGCCGAGGAGTTTCGTCGTGAGCTTTCTATCCAAGTTGATGTTTATACCGAAACCCGCGGCCGCTCCCAAAGGATTTTGGTCATTCAAATCGTAGGCGGACTCCAAAAGCTTGTGGTCGTTAATGAGCTCTTCCAAATACGCCGCCGCCCAGTGGCCTACGCTCGAAGGCATTGCCCGACGCGTGTGCGTGTAACCCGGCAGCGGAAGAAACTCGTATTTCTTCGCGAGCTTCAAGAACACCTCTTGGGTTTTTATGAGTTCGTGGCTAATCTGCTTCAATTTTTTACGCGTGTAAAGACGGGTCGCTACAAGCACCTGGTCATTCCGCGAGCGACAAGTGTGGATCTTTTTTCCCAAGGTGCCCAGCTTCGCCGTAAGGTACCCCTCGATCGCGGTGTGGCAGTCCTCATCCGAAGGCTGGATCACGAACTTCCCCGCTTCGTGAAGTTTCAAGATTTCCTTAAGAGCCTTCGTGAGTTTCTGCAGTTCGGAGGCGGTAAGAATCTTCGCTTTATGGAGCGCCTGCGCATGCGCAAGCGAGGCTTCGATATCGAAAGGCAAAAGACGGGCATCCAAAATGTAGTCGTTCCCTACTGTGTACTTTTCGACGAGCGGGTGAATCTTCGTCGATTTGGATTGCCAGAGTTTAGGCATAGCGAGTAGCGAGTAGCATGTAGCAAGTAGTAGAAAAAAGAATTAGTTAATGTACAGTAACTTTCTTCCATTCGTCGTGGCGATATCCACTAGCTTATCAAAATCATAGAATCGGCACGCTTCCATGAGCATTCGGAGCTCAATCCACATATCTCCGTCAACGAACGGTAAATAGAAATCACATACATTGTCCACCCCGAGCCCTACGACCACTCCGGCCTGTAACATCTCGGGAACGTTCGCAATGGAATTATGCATGGGACTCACGCTGTCTTCGAACATTACCTGCGAAAGCATTGCGGAGGGCGAACAGGCCACACTCATACCTACTGCCGCCATTTTTTTGTAGATCTCCGTTCTGTACGCTTTGGGTTGGGCAGAAACAGAAACCACATGTATTGCAGTTACTTTGCCTTCGTATCCGTGTTTCACCGTCGCATTAATCAATTTTTCCGTATCGAATTCGTCATGACGACCAAGCTGATCAATGTGCGCGTGAATTGGCTTATTCAAATTCTTCGCGATGCGAAACATTACATCCATATTTTCTTCCTGACGAGGACGATCTTTCGAAGGCAACCCTCCTGCGATGTCGGCTTTCGCCGTAATTTCTTCATAGAGTTTTTGCGCTTCGGGAGTGAGTAGACCGTCCAGCGGCTGCGTGGCTATCAAAATTTTAATTTTGTCTTTATATTCTTCTCTCACCTTAAGAGCTGCATCAATCGCCTTGTGTCCTACTGCGCTGTAGGCATCGACGAACGTCATGGTGGCCTTACAGCCCTGAGCGACTAAAATATCAAGACCCGTCCTTATGCGGGTCTCTATCTCCTCCTGTGTAGAACGTATTTTTATGTCATCGCTAAGCCGCCACTTTTCTTCCATGGTGAACTTCATGCTTTTGTCCAAGGTTTCTTTCGTAATATAGAACGCCTTGTCGAAATGAGCATGACAATTCACAAAACCGCCTTTCGCCTGTATTGCGGCGAGGAGCGGCTCTTTAAGATTCCAGGGGGCAGTCATAGTCGCGGACACAAATTCTCACTATGATAGCAAATTCCCTTAGAGATACAACCCTGCTTCGAGCCCTCGTGCCTGCCTGCAGCAGGCAGTATTTCTAACGGGACAGGGTGTTTTCCTCCTCCGTTTTAGGAATTAACCCCTTATTTATTTCTTTTATGAGGCCCGGGCCCTTATAAATAAAGCCCGTGTAGAGTTCTACGAGGTCAGCCCCCGCGCCCAGCATTTGCCTGGCGTCTTCTGCGGAGAACACTCCCCCAGTGCCGATAATCGCGAACTTCGGCGCGCGGGCCCGGATGTGGCAGATGATCTCGCAGGCTTTCGTAAAAAGAGGCTTGCCGCTCAATCCTCCGGCTTCCGGAGTGTAGCCTTTCAAATTTGGTCGAGTGGTCGAAGTATTCGCCGCGATAATTCCCGCAATGTTATGCGTCCGGCACACTTCGAGAATCGCATCGATGGCCTTCATGTCGAGTTCGGGAGCCACTTTCACTAAAATAGGTTTTTGTTTGGCCTCCGTGGTTTGAAGCTCATTCGCTTCTCGACGAAGACGCGTAAGGATCTGATCCAAGTGTTTTTCACTCTGAAGCTCGCGAAGGCCTGGCGTATTCGGAGAACTCACATTCACCGCGATGTAGTCCGCGTAGAGATAGAGGGTACGGAAAGAGTAAGCGTAGTCTTCGGCGGCATCTTCCTGTGGCGTGATTTTGGATTTCCCAATACTTATGCCAAGCGGGATTGGAAGTTTGCGCATTCGCCGCAAGCGCGCGGCCACCACATCCGCGCCTTCGTTGTTGAAGCCCATGCGATTTATGAGCGCTTGATCTTCGGGCAATCGGAACATTCGTGGACGAGGATTCCCCGGTTGCGCATGGCGTGTAATTGTGCCCAACTCTATAAATCCAAATCCAAGTGCAGCTAACCCTCGAAGCACTTGGCCGTTTTTATCAAATCCCGCAGCCAAGCCCACGGGATTCGGAAATTCTACGCCGAATACTTTTCTCTTTAAGCGCGGGTCACGAGTCACATAACGCCTTTCTATCATGCGGCGAAGGAAGGTGCGCTGCCCCAAAAGACGCAGAGACTTGAGCGCCCACTCATGAGCGATCTCCGGATCACGCGAAGAAAGACGGAAGAGAAGAGGGCGAAGAATATTTTCGTATAAAGACCCCATTTCGCTATTACCTTTCGCCCGCGTTGCCTGCGGTTTTCTTCGTACCGCAAGGCGCGACGAGGAGATTAGTACTTTTAGGTACAGCTCCGAGGAGCAACGCTGCGGCATGAGAAAACCGCTGCAACCCGGAGGGATACGACCAATTTTCTATATCCCTGCGTCGCTGCAGCCTCATCGTACTCACCAAGTACGCCGTCGGCTTGGCTCCTTGGGTTCTATAAAATTGGCACATATCGCGGGTGAAAATAATAGTGAAATGGGGTCTGACTCATTACCTATATTGATTGATACCGTCACGCAGTTCGCGAGCAGCTTTTGCAGGATCCTCGGCAAAAATAACGCCTCGAGAGGAGTTCACGATCATCCCCTTCTTCGCCTTGTTCACGCCAGCCTGAACCGCCGATTCGAGCTCTCCGCCCTGCGCGCCGATACCTGGCACCAGAAATGTCATCTCTCCTGTAATCGCGCGAATGGTTTTCATTTCCTCCGGATAGGTGGCGCCTACGACAAGCATGCAGTTCTCATTCGCATTCCACTCGTCGCGCACTTTTTCCGCCACAATCTGCCAGACGGGCTTCCCATCTACTTTCAAATCCTGCAGTTCTCCTGCTCCCGGATTAGAGGTACGACATAAAATGATTGCACCCTTGTCCGGCCGCGCGAGAAAAGGCTCGAGAGCTTCACGACCGAGGTAAGGATGCAAGGTCATTGCGTCGAACCCCAGCCAATCCAATATAGAAGTCACGTATCCCCTGTTTGTGTTCCCAATATCCGCGCGCTTCGCATCGCAGATCGTAAAAATGTCCGGATGAGAGCCCCGGAGGTAATCCATCGTCATTTTGAGTTCTTTCATGCCCTCTTCGCCGCGCGCTTCATAAAAAGCGATGTTTGCTTTGAAGGCGGCGGCGAATTCGTGAGTTACGTCAATGATGTACTTGTTAAATGAAAATTGCGGGAACTGCTCTTTTAAAGATTTTTCCGGCAGCTTTTCGAAATCCGCATCGAGTCCCACGCACGCAAGGGAATTCACTTTGTCGGCCCGGGAATTGTATTTGTCTACGATGCTCATTTTGCCGCTTGAGAAGTATTTTTCAGGCTCTCTAAAAACTTTTTCCCATGGCCGACTTCGGTATTTATAGGAATCTTTCTCTCACAAAGCGGGCATTTATCCGGATCATAGGAATAAGCCCGATATTCTCCGAGCGCAGAAAACTTCATTCCCACCGAATTTTCATTCACCAAATCAGGATCTCGGTTCACCATCAGGCAAAGATCCACAATTTTTCCTCCCGCTTTTTTCACACTGTCGATCGTTTTCTTCACGGAACCCCCGGTAGTTACCGTGTCTTCAATCACTAAAATGTTTTTACCGTTCACTACCTTGTCGTACCCACGCTTTAGCACCTGATCATTATTTTCTGTTTTTTCCGTAAACATGCTCAAAACTTCTTTTCCTTTGAACTTCGAGAGGTGGTACGCCGTCCACGTTGAGAGAATGACTCCTCCCACGGCAGGAGCTACTACTGCATCTATAGGAACGTCTTTATATTTTTCCGCGAACATTCTTCCCACTTCCGAGACCATTTCCGTATGCGGAAACAAGGCATCTTTCGTGATGTAGGTGTCCATATGCCTTCCCGAAGTGCCCACAAAATGACCCGTCAAGATCGCGCCCACTTCTTTTAACAGATCCACAATATTATTGGTCATGCCACTTTATTTTTTATTTCCTGCGCTAAGTAAGGATTCCACATCGCACCGGTCGCGGCCATCACCGCATCTGCCCCCGCCGCGCGATATTCCTCATAATCCTCCGAGGAAGAAACTCCTCCTACCCCCACTATCGCATATTTCATCCCTAACTCGCTGCGGAGCGCGTGAAGCCGACGAGTCATCTCAAGACCTGCCCATTTGATTGCGTGCCCACATACGCCGCTGCGCAATCTTCCCTCGGAAGGCAAGGCCTGCTTGCCTACTTTATTTCGGATCTCCGCAGGAATGGTATTGATCGCCGCAATCGCCTGCACAAGAGGTCCAATCCCTTCCACTAATGCACGCAATACAGAGTCCTTTTCGAAGTACGCGATCTTTATAATCAGCGGAGTGTCCCCTATTTCTCTTTTAATGGCTTCTACTGCCGCCTTGGCTCGTCGAGCATCATAGCACAAGAGCGCCGAGGAACCTTCATTCGGACAGCTGAAATTCGCTTCGAGCACGGGTGCGCCCGTCTCCTTCGTGAGCCGCGCGGCGTTCGCAAAGTCCTGCATATACCCTTCCGGAGCGCCTCCCTGGGTCGCCTGAAAACTCCCGACCACCATCTGCCCCGGGCGCGCATATGCTACCGCCTCCGCTAAATCCCTTTGCCAGAATTCCGGGGCGGCGGAGGGTACCCCAAAAGAATTCGTGATCGAGAGCGGCCCTTCATATTTTTCATCTGCTACGAGCGGCATCTCCGCTTTTTCGAGCGTGAGATCTCCCTCCACATCCACCCGCAATACGTTCGGCCAGGGGTGCGAGGCGCGCTCCTCCGTGCGCACCGTTTTATACACCGCAATATCAAACCCCTTATCAAGCGCCGCCTTTACGAATTTCCCGTTTACGAGAGGACCCGCCGGAATCCCAAAGGGAATGTGCACGGACTTTCCTAAAAATGTTTCTCGCGGCTCGCTTTTTTCTTCATACACTTTGCCATCCGCAAAGACTCCAAACGGCCCTTCGGAAAAATTTTCTTCATAGGATTTCCGCGGGTCGTAGAAGGGAGTATGCATCACAATTATTTTTTCACCCACTCCGTAAAACGGAGTTTGTATGCTGTTTCTTCGCCGGGCTCGACAATTCGCTCTGAAGCCTTTTCCCAACCGGAGAAATCCTGCAGCGGGAATTTCACATCTCCCGGAAATTCGCCGTCAATAAACGTGAGGTAGAGTTTATCTGCGTGAGGCAACAATTCTTTGAATATCACTCCCCCGCCGATCACGAACACTTCTTCGGTTTGCGCAAGCGGGAGAATTTCTTCCGTAGAATGAAATATCTCGCAGCCTTCGGCTCGAAAATTCGCATCGCGCGTAATAATTATATTTCGCCGATTCGGGAGCGGGCGGCCGATGGATTCAAACGTTTTTCTGCCCATTACTACTGTTTTTCCCTTCGTCGTCTCGCGGAAATGCTTCATATCCGCCGGAATGTGCGGCCACGGCAGGGCATTCGTGTGGCCAATCCCGAAGTTTTTATCCATTGCGGCAATCAAAGAGATCATAGAAAGTAGCAATTAGAAAATAGAAAGTAGAAGAAAATCAGACGGCGATGGGGGCGGAGATTGGCGGATGAGGATCATAATTCTCCAGTTTGAAATCTTCATATTTGAAATCGAAGATGGATTTCACCGCGGGATTGATTTTCATCGTGGGAAGCGGGCGCGGCTCGCGGGAGAGTTGTTCCGAAACCTGGTCCAAATGATTCAAATAAATGTGAACATCCCCGAAAGTATGCACGAACTCCCCCACCTTCAACCCCGTTACTTGCGCGATCATCATCGTGAGCAAGGAATACGAGGCGATGTTGAAGGGCACCCCCAAGAACACGTCCGCGCTCCGCTGGTAAAGCTGACACGAGAGCGTGTCGCCCACCACGATAAATTGAAACAAGGTATGACAAGGGGGCGGCGCGTGATGGTGATTGCGAATGAGTTCCTGAATTTCTCCCACATTCCAGCCGCTCACGATAATACGGCGGGAGGTCGGGTCATTTGTAATCAAATCGATCACATTTTGAATCTGGTCCACTTCTTCTCCCGAAGGAGCGGTCCAGCGGCGCCACTGCTTCCCATAAATAGGCCCCAATTCTCCCCACTGTTTCGCGAATGCATTATCGGCTTTCACTTGGTCCACAAATTCGGCCAGTTTTTCTTTCCAGACATCAGAATAGCGCGGATATTTTTCCACCAGATTATTTTTCTCAAGATATATTTGATACGCCCACTCGTTCCAAATCTTCACATCGTTTTGCGCGAGGAATTGAATGTTCGTATCTCCCCGAAGAAGCCAGAGGAGTTCGTAGATTACGGCTTTCAGGTAGAGCTTCTTCGTCGTTACCGCCGGGAAGCCTTTTCTAAGATCAAACCGCATCTGCCTACCGAAGAGAGAAACCGTTCCCGTGCCCGTGCGGTCTTCCTTGCGCGTTCCGTTTTCTTTGATGTCTTTTAAGAGGTCGAGGTATTGCTTCATGGGAATCAAAATGGACTCTCGTTATATTCACTAGAGAATAGCAGAAACCTCTTTGCAAGAAAACAAGCTACTCAGTAAAACGGAACGAGGAGAGAATTCCTTCGAGCGCCGCACTGTGCTTTTCTATCGCATTTCTTTGTCCCGCCACCTCCTCAGGCGTGGCATCATTTTTCCCATTCTGAATGTAGCCGCCATACCCCACGAGATGCCAGTATAGTTCGGACCGTATCACGAAGCAGGAATCGGCGTGAACCGTACGATACTCCCCTATTTCTCCTCTTGCCCCTCCCATCGCGGCATCCCCTTGCTTTGCCCCATACCACGTGGCTCCATTCAGATCCTTAGGAAGCAACCTCTCTCCATATTCTTTTTTCAAACAGGCACCCGAGCCGGACGGAGCATTATCTATGCTTACGGAGAAGGTTGCGGCATCGAGATAGGTTTCTTCCGCGCTCAATTCCGCGATTTTGGTAAGCTCATAATTGTAAAAGAATTCCTTTTCCACATTAGTATTCAGCCGATAGTTCGAAGGGTACCTGAATTCGAATCCGAATTGCGTATTCTTGTACACGTTCCAACCACCTCTCGCCACCTCCTCCGCCGGGATTGAAGGCTGGCCGGAAAGATAGAGTATCGAGCCGGCTCCCAATATCACAAAGGCGAAAATTATTGATAGCGCTTCTTGCTTTTTCATAATTATTGAATCGCGGTGAATGGAACAGGAGTAACCGATAGAGAGCGTAAATGCCTTACTATCATATCAAATACCATTTGAGCATCCTCTGTCCCCCCTTGCGGCCAGAGATTGCGCGCATTAGGTTCGCACTCTTTACTTTGATCCATTAAATCCGAAAGTAGCTGGTCGTAGATTTGAAAACGGCCTGTCACGTAAATATGTTTTCCTTCCACCACTCCCGCCATTTCCACCCATATGTTTGGCCAGTAGCACGGAGATTGAGTACTGCCGGAACTCAATTTGGCAATCCCCGAAAGCACCCCGTCCGCACTCTCCACATACGCCGAATCCGGGTCGGTGACGATTTTGGTTTTTCTTAACTCCATGAGCCCCTCAAATTCTGCGCGCGTTATAGACAATTCATACTTAGGAGAATCCAGGGCTTCAGTCACGTTATAGAATTCCAGATAATTTTCGGGTTTGTAATCAGCCCCTTTTTCAACAGGGTTTCGCGGATAGGGCACGAATGAGAAAATTGCGAGTGTATCGTTGAAGGTGTCGAACACTATTTTGTCGGAAGGAGAAATAGTCGTTCTCCATTGAATTGGGGCGCTCAATCCAATCTCCAATTTCGGGCCGCCGTTTACAATAGGATGCGTGATATGGATTATCTTTTCGACTTCTTCGGATTTTTGGGCAATTTCTTCTCCCGGGGCATAGGTATTCACAAGAATAATTCCCCCGCCCAGCATTACTACCGTAGCAAGGAAGACTCCTATAGCAATATTTTTAAAATTAGGTTCGGTCATGGTTTAAAAAAATTTTAGCGTTTGAAGCATTTGGCGCAGCGCTGCGTGCACCTTATCGTTCTCCTCGCTCAGCGTGGGATTGGTCCAGTCCATCCCCTGAGCAATCGAGTCGAACCGATATACGTACGGGGCGGCGATATGGTAGTAGGCGAATCCCAAGGTGCCTTCGAACCGCGTCGTCCGTATCCAATGAAACTCTTTGCCGTTTACCTTTCTTTTTTTGAAATCCGAGAAAGAAGGACGCACGCCGCTCGGATCGAGATATGTATTCTCTATTATAACTCTTTCCGCTGAGGAATCGTGAGGGATAGGGAATCGGCTCACAATCAGCAGTTCGTCCGGAATATTCGCTCGAATAGTAAAGTTTTCAAGCGCCACAATCGTCGAGGTGCCGTTATAGCGGCTCCACGGCGCCGAGGGCGAGGCCTTCGTAAAACGAGCGAGGTATTCAAAAGCAATGCCCAATTCCTGATCTTCATATCTTCTCCTTCCCTCTTCCGTGCCGGTTTTTATTACCCGGAATGTTTGCACTATTTCTTCAAAAGCGCTTCGGAACGGAGCGGGGTCGTAGGCTTTTATGGTGGGGTTTTTTTCGCGCAGAACACTCAAGCTTTTACTGTGAGCAATAAGCGAGAGTAAAAAGCAGGTACCTTCCTTCACTGCCGCATACCGCGTAATATCATATAAATTTCCCGCGGCTCCTTCTCCTACCGTAGCCCGGCGGAAGATCATCTCACCCACCGTCACATCTTCATATTTTGCCTTCCCATTCCCATAATCCTCCACTTCGTTACCGAATATTTTCCAGCACGTGGATTCTTGGGAAACTTTTTTTGCTCCTGCATAGATTGTCGCAGCCGAAAGGTTTGTGCCTTTATGGTAACGCTCCGGGAAAGTGACCTTGAGCATCACGCTTGAAGGGAGCCCATCCAAATCTTCTGCCGCCAAATTTTGCGTAGGGCTGTCGTCGAAATCACTCGGGTACTGAATTTCAAATCCATATTGGGCATTTCGGTAGGTATTCAAGGTGGAAGAAGCTACGACTTCCAATTCCACGAGCGGGCCGCTGTCCTTGGCGCTTCGGAAGATTACAATTCCGATTACCGCTACGAGCAGCACTCCTATCGCTACTCCTATGCTTTTAGGAGAAAATCGAAACATTTATCCGGCAGCTAGAAAAGCCTCAAAGTCTCGAGAATTTTTTTCGCGTCCCCCTCTGCGTTCGCATATCTCACCTCAAGCACCGTGTCTTTTAAAACAATATAATAATTCCCCCATGTGCCAACATCTCCCGTTCCGCTCCGGATAAATTGAATATTTCCTATTATTCCTTCTTCGAAGACGGAGTAGAGCCCCAACTTCAATACCCGTTCGTGTTCGGCTTTCAATGCTTCCGCCAAACGCGCGTATGAACCTCCATATTTTTTATAAGAGCTGTCGTCTATTACAAGGCTTATGGTCTTAGAGCCTTCGATCTCATTGTGGGGCTTCTCGATACACATCAGCGGAACTTCTCCTTCTTTGTATCTTTTATTAGGAAGACATTCTCCCCAGCCAGACTCATATTTTATTTCAAAGCCGTATTTCTCATTTTTATAGGTGCTCCATCCTTCCACCAACTTGTCGCCCACCAAGGTATAGGAGGTGGATTTAGGCATCGAAGGACAGCACATTCCGTCATTTGGCCCATGCGCTATCATATCAAGCTTTATCGTGCCGTGTTCGATTTTTAAAGAATTTACTTTTATCCTATCCCCCAAGCTTATTTCGGTAAGGTATTTCGCTTCTCCAGCCTCGCTTACAAATACTCCGAGGCTCATGAATACCCCAGTGCCTCCCAAATATTTTGCGAGGATTACTGCACCATCAGAGACTCCGTCTCCATTCAAATCTCCAAACCCTACGGGCTCCCTTATGCCAAGCGATACCGCCGTATTTGGCTCTCCGTCTCCTTTACCGACATATTTCATGCCCTCATAACCACCATCCACGAGTTGCACTTTTTCATCCTCCCATGGCACTGCCGCGTTTTTTATTTGGGAGAGTGTTAAGGGAAATTCCGGCATAATTATTGCCATGTTCTCCCGTCGTTCCATATCTACAATAATAATTCCGCCGATCAGGAAGATAGCCGTGCATAACACGATCATCAAAATTCCATGTGCGAATCGCTCGTTCGATATTATGCTCTAAGTGTATACCAAAACTGCAGCAAGTAGAAAGTAGCATGTAGCGAGTAGTACACATCAAAAATCCCTCCATTATATATGAAGGGATTTTTGGTTCAGAAAAGCTCCTTACGCAATCCTAGTAATCCATCCCGCCTCCCATTCCGCCCATGCCGCCTGGCATACCGCCTCCCATCGATTCTTTCTTTTCCGGAATCGAGGCCATGGCCGCGCCTACCGTGAGATAATTTGCTGCGACAGACGTCGCATTCATAAAGGCAGTGCGGGTAACTTTCAACGGATCAATGATGCCGACCTCTTTCAGATTTACGATCTGGTTCGTCACACCATTAAAACCGAGCCACACTTCCGCATGCCCTTTTTTCTTTTCCGCGAGTTCGCGAAGAATTACTGCCGGAGTTTCACCGCTATTCGTTACGATTGCGGTTAATGGGGCTTCGAGTGCCCGCTTCAAGATAGTGAGCGCTCCTACGAGCACGGGATTCCCGGCGGCCTCGAGTTCCTTCGCTGCACCGGAGACCACGTTAAAGAGCGCGATGCCTCCGCCGGGGACAATCCCTTCTTCCATCGCGGCGCGGGTCGCGGCTACCGCGTCTTCCACCCGCTGCTTCAATTCTTTTTGCGCGGATTCCGTAGGTGCGCCGACTTTCAAAACTGCTACGCCGCCCGAGAGCTTACCCAAGCGTTCCTGGAGCTTTTCCCGATCGAAATCCGAATCGGTTTTCTTGATTTGCGCCTTGAGCTGACCCACGCGTTCTTCGATCGCCTTTTTGTCGCCCTTCCCCCCCACGATCGTCGTCGCGTCTTTGGTCGCTACTACGCGATGCGCATGCCCTAAGTCCGCAATATCCACGTTCTCCAATTTCTTTCCCACATCTTCCGACACAAACTGCGCGCCGGTTACGATCGCAATATCTTGAAGCATCTCTTTCCGGCGATCGCCGAACCCCGGGGCTTTTACGGCAAGCACCGTAAAGATACCGCGGAGCTTGTTCACAATGAGGGTCGCGAGTGCTTCCCCTTCCACCTCGTCCGCGATGATTACCAACTCTTTCTTTCCGCTTTGGACGATCTTTTCCAAGATAGAAAGAATGTCCGCAATCGCAGAAATCTTTTTGTCGGTTACCAAAATGTAGGGGTCTTCGAGTACCGCCTCCTGCCGCTCGGCGTTCGTCATCATGTACTGCGAAACGTAGCCCTTATCGAACTGCATGCCTTCCACTATTTCAAAGGAACTGCCGATCGTATTCGAATCCTCCACCGTTACCACTCCTTCTTTTCCAATTTTCTCCATCACCGTCGCGATTAGGCCCCCGATTTCCGCATCTTTTGCGGAAAGCGTGGCCACTTCTTTCACTTTTTTCGTATCACTTAAAATCTCCCGCTGAGATTCGAGCTTCGCCGCCACTCCTACGGACGCCTTTTTGAGTTCCTCCGCCAACTGAATCACATTAAACCCTTTTTCGCGGATCACCTTCTCTCCCTCATCAATCATCGCGTGCGCCAAAATAGTCGCGGTCGTCGTGCCGTCTCCCACATTGTCATTCGTCTTGTCCGCCGCCTGCTTGATGAACTCGGCACCCAAGTTTTCATATTTATCTTCAAGCTCTACTTCCTTCGCCACGGTCACGCCGTCAAACGTTACCTGCGGCGCGCCATAGCCTTTTTCCACCACCACCGCCCGGCCGCGCGGCCCCAAGGTCATCCTCACCGCTTCGGCAAGCTTATCGATTCCCCTTTTGAGCGCTACTCGCGCGTCTTCGTTAAATTTAATGCTTTTCGCCATAGGTTTAAATTTCTAATTACTAATTGTCTAATTTCTAACTAAGTCCCAATTCTCCAATTTCCAAATTTGAACATTTTTTAGAAATTAGGAATTAGATATTAGGTATTACTCGCGATTACTCGATAATCGCGAGGATGTCCTCCTCGTCGCCCACGAGATACTTCTTCCCCTCGATTTCAATCTCGTCAGGACCATACTTCTTGAAGAGCACTACATCGCCGACCTTCACCGACATAGATACCCGCTCCCCTTTCTCATTCAACTTACCAGGACCCACTGCCACTACTTTTCCCCGAATCGGCTTTTCCTTTTCTGCCGTCTCCGGAAGTACTATCCCTGACTTCGTCTTCTTCTCTTCCTCTAACCCTTCGAGAAACAAATGATTAGATAATGGTTTGAGATTCATTGAACGTATGACCTATGACAAATAACCAATGACCAAGAAGGAACCCGAATCCCTCGTCACAAGCCATCTGTCATCAGTCATTTGTTAATGACTGGCACTCCCGACTAAAGAGTGCTAACAGGAGGTATTTTAGTCGCACCTGAAGAGGTGTCAACACCTTGACACTCCTCTTTTCTATTACGTTTCTAATATTTTCAGATATTTCCCCAGAAATACAGGCACTTGCGAGTGGAGCGGAGCGGGAGATTCCGTCAATTTAAACCACGCAAGCTCGTCGGCCATATCGGGTTCTAAATTCTTTACTTCCGCGGGACTCACAAGCACTTTGTAATCAAACATCATCCAGTGGGTAGGTTTCCCCTCGTGTTCGCGCCGGACTTCCCGAACTCCCATAAATTCGATTTGTAATGCTTCCGCGCCATATTCCTCTTTCGTTTCTCTACGAACGGTTTCTTCGAGGCTCTCCCCGAATTCCACTCCCCCGCCAGGGAAACACCATGTCCCATGCTCGTCGCGACATTTATTGCTTCGTTTGGTCCATAAATAATTCCCTTTGCCGTCGTGACAGGCGAAGGCGATTCCCACGGCTATATAATCCACGCCCGATCTCATTATTTAATTTTTACCAAGCTCTTCGTAGATATTCAAAATTCCTTTCACCGCGTCACCCGCCGAGATATTATTCTGCTTGTAGAGCACATCCGAGACATCCCCTACCGCCCAGATGCGGGGATGAGAAGTCTTTTGGGTTTTGTGATCCACTACAATCTCGCCGAATTTATTCAGCTCCACTAAATGTTTCACAAAATCCGAGTTCGGCAACGCGCCAATTTCGATAAATACTCCCTCGAGCGCCAATTCTTTCGTCTCTCCGCTTTGGCGGTCTTTGTATTTCAGTCCTTTCACCAATTTGTCTCCTAGAATTTCCGAGGTTTGCGCGTTAAAAATCACCGCGAGCTTATCGCTTTTCTTAATCCGCTCGAATGTCACCGGGTCTCCTTTCACCGAATCGGAATATTCCAAGAGATAAATCTTCGACGCATAGGGCAGCAAATCCCCCACCGCCTCCAGCCCAGAGTTCCCTCCACCCACCACCGCCACTACTTTGTTTTTAAAAAGCGGCGCATCGCAAGTCGAACAATACGCCACCCCTTTTCCATCCAACTCGTGTTCACCTGGGACATTTAACTTTTTACGGCGGCTACCTGAAGCAATAAAAAGAAAGCGAGATTCCAGAGTTTTCCCGTTTTTGGTTTTCACGATGAACTTATATCCCTCATCTCCCACAGACTCTACGAGATCGCCGTCAATCACCTCCATATCTTCCTGTGCACGAAGGTGATCCTCAAGCATCTTGCCCAAATCAAAACCGGAGACGGATTTCGTTCCCACCCAATTTTGAATATCTGTCGAAACCAAGGATTGGCCGCCAAACGTGTCCGTGACGAGCACGGATTTAATTTTCTTTCGAGCCGCATAAATTCCAGCGGCGACACCGCCGGGTCCTCCCCCGATGATTAGCAAATCATACATTGGAATGAATTGGGAATTTTGAAGTGTGAGTGTGTCATTCACAATTCCAAATTCACACTTCTCAATTCTTACTGTATTTTCAGCGCTTCTGACAAACCCGCGCGATCAAACCCCACAAAAATTTCTCCATCAATGTCGATCACGGGCACACCCAGCTGATGCGATTTTTGGACCATTTCTTCCCGAGCCTTCTCATCTTCCGCCACATTCAATTCCTTATACGTCACCCCGTTCTTCTGGAAAAAATCCTTCGCCATTTTGCAATATACACACGAAGGAGTGGTGTAAATAGTTACGTTGGCCATGAAAATAATTACTAATCAATAATTATTGATTATTTTTACTGACCTTTAAGCGCGGCTTCAATCGCCTCCACTACGCGAGTGTCTCCCGGCGCGAGTCCCCGAATTTTCGTTTCATTTACAAAGTTGGTCGGCGTGGCATCCACTCCTGCAGTACGACCACCATTAGTCTCTTCCTCGACGTGGTCAAGGTATTTCCCCGAATCCAAACAGGAAGTGAATTTTTTCTCATCCAGCTTTAACTCTTTCGCGAGCCTCAAGAAAAGGTCTTTGTTCAAATTACCATTATGCTCCTTACCATCTGCGATTTCCGCACGATACAAGGCATCATGGTAACCCCAAAATTGCCCTTGCTCGCGAGCGCACTCCGCTGCAAGCCCCGCCGCGGCAGATTCCGGGCCTAAAAATTGGAAATTGCGGAAAATAATTTTCACCTTTCCTGCGCGTACGTATTCATCCCGAATTCCAGGTTCTATATCCGAGAAGAATCGGCCACAGAAGAGACATTGATAATCTCCATACTCGATGAGCGTTACCGGAGCTTTTGCATCTCCCAACACCACATCTTCTGGAAGCACTTTTAATATCGCTGCGGCAGCATTTACTTCCCCGCCTTCGGATGGCGCGTTGTTTTTTGAACCCACCATGTACACAATCGAGCCCGAGATAAGCACACCCGCGATCAAAATACTTACCGGCAAAAGTAAGTCTCGCGAAGGTCCAGAAGAAGGAGGGGTTTCGGTCATTGGAGGAATACTACCAAGCGAAAGCGGAAGGGGTCAACCCGGTAGTAGATCCGCGAGTGGGAATTCTCAGAGTGAACTCGCGGATTCACTACCGGGTCAATCCTTGCTCAAGGACTGTACGCAAAACGGCCCGCGCCTATCAGTGCATGATCTCTTGGGAAGAGCTTTTCGCACATTCGGAAAATGGCGTAGGTGATGAACGGCGCAGAAAAAACATCAATGGAGTAATGCACGTGTGCGAAAAGAACCGAAAGTCCGAATACTACCGTCGATATAAGGAAAAACCATCTCCATCCCCGTTCTCGCCAAAATATAAGCGCCAAGAGAAAGGGCAGTCCCGTGTGCCCAGAGAAGAAATAGTTCCCCTGGAAGGTGAAAAGGCTGTAGAGGCGCGCTCCTACTCCTTCATCCAATGAAATCTGCTCGGGGTAGACGCCGATATGCGTAAGACTCACGAAAAATGATCGGAATATTACGAAGAGGGCAATCGCTTTGAGCCCAAACAAGAGATATTGCGGCCGAGCAGCTAAAAGAACACTCACCACCACCCAGAAGAGTAATGCTCCCTGCACCACTAAGAAATCGATATCGAGGGCGGGAAAGTTATCCAAAAATATATCACCTACGAAATTAGAAAGTTCCGCGGAACGGGCGGAGTAGTGGCCAGCCTGAATATGCAACACCAAGCTCAAACCGAGCAGCAATACCCCTAAATACAAGGAATGCCGCCGGTCCTTGTTCCAAAAACTCTTATGGAGCGAGAAAAGCTTCCTCATCGCGCCTTTATACTATCAAAATATAGTAAAAACGTCTACAATGGATTAGGAAATTCACATGGAACCAGGCAGTTTTAATGCAACTACAGAATGGGTACTTTCCCACGGGTATTTCCTGATGTTTATAGGCATGCTCGTGTGGGGGCCTCCCATCACCGCCGCCGGCGCTTTCGGCGCGGCGATCAATTATTTCAATATATGGATCGTATTTTTATTGTCCCTCACGAGCAACCTTTTGGGAGACGTTATTTTTTATGCGATCGGATATTGGGGCCGGGAAGAATTTATCCTCAAATATGGCAAATATATCGGGATCACCAAACCCCGACTTAAAGTTTCCCAAAAGCTCCTTACTGAAAACATAGGAAAAGCGATGACTATCTCAAAATTGGTGCCGCTCTTGGCGCTGCCGGGACTTGTCATGGCGGGCCTCGTAAAGGTTCCGCTTCGGCCTTATGTATGGTGGGCAGTCGTGATCGCACTTCCAAGTACGTTGGTGTATTTGGTATTGGGTTATTATTTCGGCACCATCTATGACACCCTGGAGCGCTACCTCCATCTCGGCGGAGCTGTCGTAGCGGCACTCATTCTCCTCTTTGTCATCTTTGCACACTATACCCGCCGAGTTTCGAAACATATGGAAAAGGAGCACGGGGGGCACGACGAGGATTAAGATGCGGATCGCTTTTTTTTCTGACAACTTTTATCCGGAACTTTCAGGAGTAAGTGATTCGATTCTCACACTCGGGAAAGAACTTGCCCGACGAGGACATGACGTGCTTTTTTCGGTCCCCGCATATTCTTCCGCCGCCTTCCGGCGAGCAAAAGTGCCTCTTGAAGAACTCGAGTTAGGAGACCATATTTCTATCGAACGCCGGTTTTCTCTCCCCTTCCCCGGGAGTCCCACCGGACAAGGCAGAATCGCGATTCCTCTTCCTCGACTTACGGCTCAGGTAAAAAGCTTTGCTCCTGAAGTAATCCACACTCAATTCTTTTTTGGCATGGGACTCGCGGCGCTTTCCGCCTCGAAACGTTTAGGAGTGCCGCTCGTGGGCACCAGCCATACTGCTACTAAAGAGTTTCTCGCGTACGCTCCGATACGAGCAGCCTGGTCCGACCGGCTCGTCATCAAATATATGAACTGGTTTTACTCCCAATGCGATATAGTTACTGCTCCTTCTGCTTCCGTACTCGAAGAAATGCACGCCGATGGCTTTGCCAAAGAAGGCCGGGCACTTTCGAATCCCATCGACACTGACTTATTTTCGCCCCAAGCAGACAAGGAGGCGCTCAAACAAAAATTCGGATTCGGACCTCACACGCTTTTTCATGCGGGGAGATTTTCTGAAGAGCGCCACATCGATGTTCTTATAGAAGCTTTGGCGGAGGTACGACGTACCGTGCATGATGCGGAGCTCGCCATCGCCGGGCGCGGTGCCTCAGAAGCCTTTCTCAAACAAAAAGCGGCTAATCTGGGACTCAATGGAGCAGTGAGGTTTTTGGGGCTTCTTGATAAACCCACTCTTGCCGCGGCTTACAATGCGAGCGATATATTTCTTATCGCGAGCACCTGTGAAACCCAAAGCCTGGTTCTTATGCAAGCCTTTGCCTGTGGTCTCCCCGCGATCGGGGTGCGCGCTCGCGCACTGCCCGAATACATCAATTCGCAAAATGGGTTTCTCACGGAACCCGGGGACGCGCACGGGATGGGCGCTTATGCCGCACGACTTCTGCTCGATGCGACCCTCCGTCGCAAACTTGGAAAAGGAGCGAGGAGCTTCTCAGAGCAATTCAGCACTCCTTCTATTGCTGACCAATGGGAGGCAATTTATGCCGAGGCCATTGCGCGCTACCATGCGAACAGCCTAGCGCAAATAGCAAAGGGCAAACAGTTATTACCTTCATGAATCCCGTTAGAGACAACTGGACAATGCTTATGGCAATTCTAATATTTTGGAAAAGAACGCCTATTATTTTAAATAAGTCGTTTTGTTACGGTTCCGCAAGCGGAACCTGCCTCTAACGGGATGAATATAAGCTTTATTGTGCCTGCATATAATGAAGAGAAATACATCGGGCCCTGTCTCGAGAGCATCTTTGCGCATACGGGAGAAGAAGTGCAAGAAATTCTCGTGATCAATAATGCTTCGACCGATCGCACCGCAGAAGTCGCCGGCAAATTCCCAAAGGTACGCGTCGTGCATGAACCTAAGAAGGGACTTACTTTTGCGCGCGAACGCGGGCTTCGGGAAGCTCAGGGAGAGTTTCTTGCCTACATTGATGCGGACACTCGTCTCCACGCAGGATGGCTTCCTATCGTAAAGGAAGAATTTTCCAAACGGAACGATCTCGTATGCCTCAGCGGGCCTTTCTCCTATTACGATCTCACGCCTTCTCAAAAATTCGCAGCCGAGATGGGATGGAAAATCTTTGCTCCTCTTACTTATGCGATCGTAGGATATATGGTGCTCGGAGCCAATTTTATCGTGCGAAAAGACGCCCTTCTTCAAGCCGGGACATTCAATACTTCCGTCGCCTTCTATGGGGAAGATACGGATATCGCCCGCCGATTGAGCAAAGTAGGAACCGTGCTTTTCCGCATGAACTTCTTTATCTTGGGGTCAGGACGCCGACTGCTTGCCGAAGGCTTGTTAAAAACATATGCCACCTATGCTGCTAACTTCATTTCGGAAGTCGCGTGGCACAAGCCCGTAACAAAGCGTTATAAAGATATCCGATGACTCCTCCAAAAAAAGCAGCACTTGCTACGACCATCTTTTCTCTCGCGGGAGTGGCTTCTATTCTCGCGACCGTAACCCATTGGGGAGCTTCGTCCCCCCTCATCATTTTTTATGCCTTGCTTATGGTCCACACGTTTTTTTCCGTACGCTGCTTTTCCGCTTTCACTCCCGAAGACAACAAAGCCCAAAATTTCATCGATGTAGTACTCGCGCTCGTATATTTCGGATTGGCTTTTACTCTTTCCACGCCTTCTTATTTTACCGTCGCTACAGGCCTTCTTTTCAGTATTTCCATACTCAAGTATTCGCATCTCATGGGGCTCACGAGAAATCCCGCTGCACTTATTCTCCTTTATAGAAAGATTCGAGCCCAAGCTTTGGGCACTACACTGGTACTTTTTGTGCTGCTTGGAATCCTCGCCGGATATTCTTCCCAAGCAATACTCGCCGGAGTCATCGCGTTCTGTCTTTTGAGTATCAATTATTTATTTCTTAATCCGCTTTACCCATACCACGGTAAAATTGACGCTTCGGGCAAACATTCGTAGGATTTCCCTATGTTCCTTCTCCTCATAGGAGACATCGCGACGCTCTATATAAGTCTCGTGGCCACGCTTCTTATTCGTCACGGGGCGGCTTTCGGGCCGGAACTCTACGACCGGCATTTGGCACCGTTTTCCATAATTTTTGCTCTTTGGATACTGGTCTTCTATACCGCGGGACTTTATGACATCCGGCGGCTACGCAACAGCCTGGAATTTTTCAAAACGTTATCGCTCGCCCTCGCGACGAACGCTCTTCTTACGGTTACTCTTTTCTATCTCGTGCCTTTCTTTGGGATCGCTCCCAAAACGAATCTTTTTATCTTCCTTGGCATCTTTACGGTGCTCGAAGTGACGTGGCGCCGATTTTGGAATTTGTATGCAGCGAAGGGAGAAGCGCCAAATAAAGTGGTACTTATCGGAGAAGGACAAAGTGCTCGAGAAATCGAAGAGATTATTTCTCACAATCCCCAACTCGGCTACTCTCTCGTTAAACATTTGCCTCCCACTCTTCCCACGGGGGTAACCCCGGGATTCCTCCGAGAGTCGCTCGCTGCCTCGGGGGGAAATTTGGTGGTAATAGATAGAAAACTTAAAAGCATTCCGACGCTGAATCGAGAGCTCTATGCCCTGCTCCGCACCGGCGTAGAAGTTAAAGATATTCCTTCTTTTTACGAATCGCTTTTTAAAAAAGTCCCTCTTCAAGAAATCGAGGAAGGTTGGATTCTAGAGAATATTGCCGATCAAACCCGGTTTTATGATCCTTTGAAGCGGGGTTTCGAATTTTGTGCGGCCCTGTTTCTTTTCATAGCCCTTCTGCCGCTCGAAATTCTCTTAGGACTTTTGGTGATTCTTACTTCTCGCGGGCCCGCTATTTATAAACAAGTACGCGTAGGGAAATATGGGGAGGAATTCACCCTTTATAAATTCCGCACCATGCGGCGGGATGCAGAACGACATGGGCCTCAGTGGTCGGGGCCGCAGGATGCTCGCGTAACCTTGGTTGGCAAGATTCTCCGCCACACACATCTCGATGAACTGCCTCAACTTTGGAACATACTTCGCGGCGACCTTTCTTTTGTAGGGCCCCGGCCGGAACGACCGGAATTTGTACGAGACCTCAAAGAAAAGGTTGCGTATTACGAAATCCGGCTCCTCGTGAAACCAGGAGTGACCGGGTGGGCACAAATCAATTATCGAAGCGATATCACCACGGAGGACGTAGCGGAGAAAATTAAATACGATATCTACTACGTGAAGAACCGGTCGCCTATTTTGGATATCGCGATTGTATTTCGCACATTAAAGACCTTATTTGTGACGCCGAAATGAGACAGAAAATAGAAAGTAGAAAATAGAATTTATGAAAATTATTGTTACTGGGGGAGCTGGATTCATCGGCTCACATGTCGTGGACACTTATATTCGGGCGGGGCATAGGGTTTCGATCATCGACAATCTCTCTACGGGTTCACGGCGAAATATAAACCCCCGAGCGAAGTTTTATAAAGCAGATATTCGTGATCCACAGTCGATCGAGAAGATCTTGAAGAACGTGAAGCCTGACGTGGTGAATCATCATGCCGCACTTGCAAGCGTAATCGCTTCGATCAAAAATCCGAATGCCACGTTTGAGGTCAATGTGCTTGGGACCGTGAATCTTTTGCGCGCGTTCGGCACTATTAAAAATGCCGAAAAGTTTATTTTTATTTCTACGGGAGGGGCAATGTACACCACCACGAAGCTCCCGGCTTCAGAAAAGATTCCCCCCTCCCCTCTTTCTCCTTATGGACTCTCCAAACTCCTAGGCGAGGAAACCGTGAAATTTTATGCGCACACATTAGGATTTAATTTCTCTATCTTCCGATATGCGAATGTTTATGGCCCAAGACAGAACCCTCATGGAGAAGCGGGAGTGGTGGCTATATTTAAAGAGCAGATGAAACGGGGTGAGCGGCCTACTATTTTCGGCGATGGCACGAAAGCGCGGGATTATGTGTATGTGGAAGACTTGGCAAAAGCAAGCGTTGCGGCGCTCACGAAAGGTAATGGCGGATTATTCAATTTCGGCTTGGGAAAACTCGTAACAGACAAGCAAGTATTCGACACGGTGGCCGAAGCCGTAGGCTTCCGTAAAACTCCGCGATTCGCTCCCGTGAGGCCCGGAGAAGTGCAGAAAATTTCGCTTGATGCAGGACTCGCGCGGCGGGTGCTGGGATGGAAGCCAACCACCTCCTTCGAAGAAGGAGTGAGGCAAGTAGCAAGTAGCAAGTAGCAAGTAGCAGAATGCTACTTATTATCCTCCCTTTTTATAGCTTCGAGGTAGTTCTTTAAAAGCCAAGAGCTGGATTGCACTTTCCCACCATCGCCGATATTAAAGACCATCTTGCAGTGAATTTCCTCGCATACGGGCACCTCGGGAATATTCGAGTGCGTGCGGTCTCCACCATTTGCAAAAATATCAGGCCGGAGTTCGCGAAGTTCCTGACACACGCTCATATCTTCCGGATTTTCAGGATGTTTCGTGAGCATCACGGCATCTACCACACGCAGAGCTTCGATCACTTCTTTGCGCTCGGCCTCCGGCATAAATATATGCCGCTTCTTTTTTCGGAGCCAGTTGTCGTTATTCAGAATTACCACAAGTTTATCTCCCAACTTTTTTGCCTCCTCGAATAAACGCACGTGTCCTACGTGTATTGGATCAAACCCGCCGCTTACCGCCACTACGATAGGTTTTTTGCTTTCTTTATTAGCCATAGTCCCTGATTATGGGGTAATATACACCACATGTTTGGACGGGTAAAATCCTTTCTTTTTAAGAATACTTCCACGCGACAGACCGTGGCGAAGAACACCTTCTGGCTTGGATTTTCCAATTTTGCCGGGAGGTTGATTCGCGCAGTCATTATCGTGTATGCAGCGCGCGTATTGGGAGCCGATGGCTGGGGAATCTTTTCTTATGGCGTGACACTCGCAGCATTTCTTACTCCCTTTACGGATGTGGGGCTCAGCCAAGTGCTTATACGCGAAACAGCAAAAAATACTGACCCTGACCACCGCGCTCGCATCCTCTCCACCACGCTTTTTTTAAAATTCCTACTTCTCGCTGCCGCAATTGTCATAGTTCTTCTTATCGCCCCTCCTCTCACTACCCTCGAAGAAGCCAAACCTCTTCTTCCTTTGATTGCATTCCTCCTCGCCTTCGATACGCTTCGGGAATTCGGCTTTGCGATTATCCGCGCCATTGAGCGGATGGAATGGGAAGCAGGTCTTTTTATATTGACCAATATCGCGATCGTGGCGTGTGGATTTGTCTTCCTCGCCCTCTCTCCTACTCCGCTTTCCTTTACCTATGCCTATACCATTGGAACCGCAGTAGGGGCATTCGCTACATTTTTTGCCCTTCGTAAGCATTTTCCCCCTCGCTTTCTTTCGCGCTTCACTCCTTCACTTGTAAAACCTATTTTTGCGGCTGCGTGGCCACTTTCGATTGCCGCGCTCCTTGGACTTCTCATGCTGAATACCGATATCCTTATCATCGGCTGGCTCGGCTCGGCCACAGATGTGGGTTACTACTCTGCGGGATATAGGATCGTGCAGCTTCTCTACCTCCTCCCCGCGATTCTCGCGATCAGCCTTTTCCCTACTCTTTCACGACTGGCGAACAAAGATCAGGCGCTTATGCGCACCACTATAGAAAAAGCGCTCACGGTCGTATTTCTGGCCTCGCTCCCGCTTGCCGTAGGAGGAATTCTCCTCGGCCCTCAGCTCATTTCGCTTCTCTTCGGAGAAAGTTTTTTGCCTGCCACGGACTCTTTCCGCATTCTCCTTGCCACGCTCCTTATCGATTTTCCTGTCGTGATTCTTTCGAATGCCCTCTTTGCGTTTAATCTCCCTCGGAAGCTTACGGTGTACGCGGCGCTCGGAGGATTTTTGAATGTCCTGTTGGATTTCCTGCTCATTCCGCCTTTCGGCATTGTAGGATCCGCATGGGCCACCCTCTTCGCACAATTCGTGAGCACTGCGTATCTCTGGGGAGCCCTCAGAACCAAAACGCCTTTCCGAGTATTCCCTCATTTGAAAATTGCGCTGACTGCCACTGTCTGCATGGCAATCGGGACGGTTTTTCTTAACGCCATTGGGGTGCATGTTCTCGGTACCATTGCCATCAGCGCCCTTATCTATGGCCTCGTGTTGTATTTCCTTAAAGAACCGACGCTTAAAGAAGTGCGGCAGGCAGTACTTCACTCTACTACCTAGAAAACAAGGCTTTTTTGAGCCGCGAGAGCGGCGTGTTTAAAAATTTTTTGAGAGTGGTGGGAAGATGCGCATATATTGAGTAGAGGATCGCGAACGCGGTGCCTTTGAGATAGCCGGGATACTTTTCTTTATAGCGATACACGATCCGAAACGCGGCACGGGCGGATTCTTTCTGCTTCGCAAAGGAAGCACCCTTCTCCCACATGGTGTACGCCGTGAAATACTCCGGGAAGTTATAGAGCTTCCCCCGGAGGCCTAGCTTCAGCCAAAAATCCCAGTCCGCAAATTGGCGCAAGGAGGTATCGTAATTTCCTACCTGTGTCGCAACGCTCCGGCGAAACACGGTCGTCGAGTTTGCCATCGGGTTGGCATAAAGCGCCCTGCTTCGAATCGCCTCATCTGCTTCCGGCTTCAGGGTTTTAAATAATTCTTTTCCTTCCGGATTCATCGCCACAATTCCTCCGCCGCAGCCCACGTAGTCGCGATGCGCATCGAGGAACGCAAGCTGTTTCCCTAGTTTTTTTGAATCTATCCACCAGTCGTCATCGTCCAAGATTGCGACATATTCCCCCGTCGCTTTTGCCAAACCGAAATTCGAAGCGTTCGCAATCGAACCTTTGGTTTCACGATGGAAATATTTGATGCGCGAGTCGGTCGAGAATCTTTTTACCGCTTCGGCCGTCTCGTTGCCCGCGCTGTCGTCCACAATAATAAGTTCCCAGTCCGTTACCGTCTGCGCGAGGAGTGACTCGATGGATTTCGTGAAAATATCCCCTCTCTCGCACGTCACGAGGAGGCCTGAAACTTTTGGCATGCACTAAGCGTAGCAGAAATAAATTACCTTTGACAAATTGGGTTATTTTTGATTAATATGGCACCAATCATTCCCCAACTTAATAATGAATGACTACTGAACTACTAACTAACCGAAGGAGCAACATTAAAGCTATATCGAAGATACTGGAAGAAACAGGACATCAGCGGCGGCAGTTTTTGAGACATTTAAATCTGCGACACTTCCCCGACGAGCACTACCCTCTGATCAATGGGGTGGTCTCCGCGGGATTCGCGGCCGAGCCTTTTGCGGGGCTCGACACAGAAAAACAGGATGAGCGCGAAAGCCACCGAGCTGTTTCTGGCGAAGGCGACGCCATTGCCCAACAAGTGCTCCTCACTGAACTTTCGGCAGCGTATCCCGATGCCGAATTTCTCCTTGAGGAAGATACATCACCGCATGCGAAATGCTTACCTAAGCAAAATCCTGAGGGGATTCTCCAGGGTAGAAAGATCGTGGGCGATCCAATCGACAGTTCCACGCGCTTCGGCGGGGACATGAGCCAATGGTGCACTGCGGCGGGCATGCTTCAGGATGGTCACGTCGTGGGCGGGGCAATCTTTGCTCCCACGATGAATGGCGGCCTCCTGGTCACGAGCCACAAGGGCAAAGGAGTTGTTGTCGTTGAGAAAGGCGGGCAAAAAGTGTTGACGGATACGACCCCTATTCTTCCTCGAGAGGTGAAAAAGAGTGTCGTACTCCTCGGCGTGGACACCCTGCAGTATCCGGCAATCTGCAACTTCATCCCTAAAGTCACAACTGCAGTGCGCGGGGTCTATACGAGTGGGTCCGGAATTCTGGGTCTTGCTTTGGTCGCCGCAGGACGAGCTCAAGCGATCTTCCAGACTCCGCAAAGGATCTGGGACATCATCCCGGGGATTTGCGCTCTGCGCGAAGCTGGACGCACGGTGCTCTTCTATCGTCGGGACCCACAAACCGGATTGCCTACTGAAGTTGGGTTGGACTTCCAAGCATTCTGCTATGATCGCCCGAATCGATTGGGTATCATCGCAGGCGATATTATGCTCGTAGGTTATCTTGCTCAATTGCTTCAGGAAGCCGGGCCGCTACTCAAGGCAGACGAGAGTCTCAAAGATTAATACCGAATTCCTAACTTAACCGATACAACGTGTCCGAGTGTCGTTTATTTTAAACAAAGAATCGAACCGACTTACCCTCGGTTCTTTTCTTTTTAAGCCTTCTCTTCCACTTGAAGCTTCTTTATGTTCTCCTCTACTTCTTTCCACTTCTCGAGCGTATCAATTCCCTTCGAGTAGTCGCCACATTCGTAGCTGTAGAATTTGAGGTTTTTTGCCACGATGTCCGGCAGAAGTTTTTTGCCGAGGTCATATTTAGTATTTTCCGGCACGTATTTTAAAATTTCTTTCCGCATAATAAATACGCCGCGCATGCGGTAGGCGTTCGGGTAGACTGCGCTGTGCGGCTTTGTGTGAATCGCGACGTACTTCCCGTCCGCATCGAGTTCGGCTACGTCCGCATCGGCGTAATTCTGGGTTTTTTTCATACGCTGCATGCCTAGCGCATCCGCGGGTTTCTTCGCCCAGCTCTCCACCATCTTCGTGTAGTCTACAAGTGAGAAGGTGTCGCCGTAGATAAAAAAGAACTCGTCATTTAATTGACGCTCAAATGCCTTGATCCCTCCGGCGGAGCCGAGTGGTTCCTTCTCCACAAAATAATTAATTTTCACTCCCCACTTCGAGCCGTCACCGAAATAACTCGTGGTTACATCAGGGAGATATTGGAGCGTGAAAAAAAATTCTTTGACGCCGTGTTTTTTGAACTGCTCCACGTGCCACTCGAGCATCGGTTTTCCCAGAATGGGGATCATCACTTTGGGAATCGTGTCGGTGGTAGGGCGCAACCGAGTCCCCATGCCCCCCGCGGCTATAACCGCCTGTGTAATTCGATTTTGCATGCAATAAGCGTACAGCATTTTGACTTTATAAGGAAATATTGTAAAACATGCCCAGCTCAATGAAACCACGATGCATATTGGAATTGTTGGGCATTAACCTACTAACCCAAGGAAATTAGCTATGAAAGAGGTTCCGTTAATTACGGACGGAGTGCAGCTTGAGGAATGGTTCCATGCGGATCCCAATGTCGTCGCTCGCACCATCCGGGCGGATGTCTATGACCAAAGTCTTATCATTCGACGATGGCCAGGCAATGTTCCCACAGTGGCGAGTCTTAAAGAGACCTTGCCTAAAACTATCAACCGATGGTGGCAGATTGGCCGAGAAGATGATGCGGCAGTGTGTCCGATCAAAACCAAGCCCCAAACCGTGCTTCGCAACATGTTTGTTTACCATGCTTATCACACGCAGACGCAACCAGTGAATAAGGAGCAGCAGGTTCTGACCGAAGCCAAGGTGGGTGGTATTGAAATTCAGCTTTATCCCAGCTTCTTCGCTCATGAAGGCCAGAATCACTTCCTCATTCTTCCTAAAGAATGTTGGTCTCGCGCCACCACTCAAATGGCGGGCGGCCCGGAGACTCTCGCGGGTATTATCAAGCTCGCTCGGGAAACGATGCGCGAGAAGTGAAACGGGGATGGGGAGTTCAGTCTGCAGGTGGGCATCCATGCCGCGCAGAACCTGGTGCACGCGCATTTTCACGTGTACCGCAATTTGGGCGGACTGGCGGACTTTGGACCAGCACGGATCGATCTCTACAAGTCTATTGTGAGTCCCTCCCTCCACATCTCTGAGCGCAATGATCTCATTCTCGCGGCAGGAGGGCTGAGAACTGGTCAAGTGCTATTTCTCCCCACAGACACACGCAACCGACCCGAATTCGATGATGCGTTCGCTCGTGAGCTTTATGGAGTGACTGATGTTTACACCCGAAAACTCATGAGCGTGCAGAACAATCCGGTGGACTTTGCCTTCGAAATTTCGGTGCGTCATGGGCGGGTAGCATTCGGTGGGGCATATCCGGTTGTCGGCCCACTCGGGACGATGGAGTTTTTCGCACCGCTCATGCCGGAAGCGAAATACTTCAATATTGGTTGGCCGGAGGAAGAAACTCTGAAACTCTGGTCCAATTAAACCAACAATTCAAAATTTTAAGAGAAAGGATTAAAAACTACGGGGACTGTTCGCCATTTGGCAGACAGTCCCCTTAGTCATTTTTGCGATTCACTACTTCGTGAACTCGAGAATTTTCGCGGCGGCGGCTTGCATGTCGGAAACAGCGTAATCAGGTTTCGCATTCGGGAAAAACTTTTCATCTTCTTTCCCCCCTTCCCCTCCTTCAATCAGGATGGTCTTCATCCCTCCGCGCTTGCCGGTTTCTACATCGCGAAGCGAATCTCCCACCATCCAGCTTTGCGAAAGGTCGATGCCAAATTTTACCGCAGCTTCTTGCACCATTCCCTGATCGGGCTTCCGACACGTACAGTGCTGAGGCTCCCTGAAACGGTGCGGACAGATAAAGGCTGCGTTAATTGTTGCGCCTTCAGCGGCGAATTTTTCCATAAGTACGCGATTAATTTCGTCGCCTTGCTCCCGGGTGATCTTGCCTTTCTCGATGATTGGCTGATTGGTCAATATGACGCAGAGAAATCCTGCGTCGTTCAGCTTCTTTACTCCTTCTATTGCGCCCGGCAGAATCTTCAGTTGCTCGGGACTCGTGAGTTCCAGTACATATTCGATAAGAGTTCCATCTCGGTCCAGAAAAACTGCTTTTTTCATTAAAAAATTTCTAATATCTAATTACTAATTCCTAACTAAATCCCAATTTCCAGAAATGCCCCTTAGAAATTAGGAATTAGAAATTTCTCTAGGCTTTCTGCACGCTCTCCCACTTGCCATCAATCTGCTTGAAATTGGGGTGACTTACGATCAAGTGCCAGACCACCGCTTGGAAACTTTCCGTGTGCGGAGTTACCGTTTCGGGATTCACTACCGGGACCACCACGCAGGCATCAGAAACAGTTTTCGTGTATCCCCCGTCGCGGCCTACTACTCCCATTATTTTTGCTCCTTTGGACTTTGCATATTTCAACGCTTCCACAATGTTCACGCTCACTTTCTTTTCGGCATTCCCTCCTCCCACCGAAAACACCATCACTCCATCTTTTTGAGAAAGCTTGCTGCCTTCGAGCCACTTCGCGAACACCGAATCCCAGCCGTCGTCGTTTACGCGGGCGGAAAATTCCGCCACGTTGTCTACGGGAGTGTAGGACTCGATACCCGCGATTTTTCGAAAATCATTTACCGCGTGGCTCGCATGCCCCGCTCCCCCTCCTACGCCCAAAATAAAAAGTCGGCCGTGATTCGCACGGATGTCTTTCAAAATATCGATCATACTTCCAATCGCGGAGTGATCAATACCATCAATGATTTGTTTCGCTTCCGCGAAATAGGCTTCGATGTAGGGCTTATGCATATAAATAATTGCAACTTATGACTTGACCGATGACAAGAGAATACAAGAAAATCGTATTTCCGTCAATCGCTCGTCTAACTTCTAATGGTTAATAGTTAGACTTTCCGGCGCAAGGTATACCGGTCGGTTTTCATAAGCTCTGCTATTTCTTTCGGACTCCACTTTTCATATTCATCCCAGACTGCGCTCAGAAATTTACCCGAGAGACCATTCGAAGCCTCGGAAGCGAGAAACACGCACATTGCGGCAGCTTTCTCTGGAGGGATACCCCCTTCGGTTTTTTGCTTTAATAATTTCTCGTAACGCTCCTTTCCCACTTTTTCTTCTCCCGCTTCTAGGGCTTCATCCAAGAACTTGGTATTTACCGCCCCAGGCGCAAAGCAATTTATTTCAATTCCAAATTCTTTCAGTTCCGCCGCCATGGTTTCCGTGAGGCGCACGATTGCACCTTTCGAAGCATGGTATGCGCTAAAACGCGGCAAAGGACCATCCCCTCCTCCGGAGAAATTAATTATCTTCCCGAATTTTTGAGCTTTCATGTGGGGAATTACCTCCTGCATCATACGGAAGGTGCCGAAGACGTTGATTTCGAAGGTATCTTTCCATTTCTCAAAATCCACCTCTTCCGAAGGCCCAATGGGGCCATAAATCCCGGCTGCATTCACCAGTACGTCTATTTTTCCGAAGGCCCGCAAGGTCGTTTCGACCAGCGTCTTTACATCGCCTTCTCGGGAAACATCCGAGGGACAGCCTTCCACATCGGGAAATTTTTTCCGAAGCTCCTCACACGCATCCCGGATTTCCAGGCGGTTGCGGGCGGCTATCATTACCTTCGCTCCTTCTTTCAAATATGCTTCTGTAATCGCCAAGCCTATGCCGCGACTGCCGCCGGTCACGAGTGCTACCTTATTTTCCAGCTTGGGCATAGACTTTTTCTACAATCTTTAAAACTTCCAATACATCTTCGCCTTTAGATTGGAGTTCCATCTCCCCCCCGATCACCGCGGCGAATTCTTCGAGCTCCCGCACAAACGAATCCTCCTTTTTTTCCTCCGGAAAAGGTGTCACGGTTTCCACTGGGAACTTGCCGGAGCGCGGATCCACTTTCCCTACCGTAAGCTTTTCGGGACCGCGATAGCGCTTATCCAAGCCGTCTACCGAAAGGTATCCTTTGTCGCCAAAAATCTCGAAGGAATGCACCCATTCCCAGTTTGTCCAGCTCACATGAATTTGCGCTACGCGTTTGTCCGCAGTGCGAAGCAGGAGAAATCCGTTATCTTCCACTTCTCCTCCCCAAAAGAGATTCTCTGCAAATCCCAGGGCATCGACAAAATCGCCCATAAACCACCGAGCCATGTCGATCATATGCATTCCTTGATCGATGAGTTCTCCGCCGCCGCTTATTTTCTTATCGAAGCGCCACTCTTTTTCATAACCGGCGCGGCCGCCGAAACCATATCTCGCGCGGACGCAGATCACTTTGCCAATTTCGCCTTTGTCTACGAGCTTCTTCGCTTCCATGTATGCCGGGTGATACCGATGATTGAAACCGATCATATATATCCTTTTCGCGCTGGCCGCGAGTCTCAAATTCTCGGCCACTTCGGCACTCGAGATGCCCGTAGGCTTTTCGCAAAGCACATGCTTTCCGGCTTCAAGCGCAGATTTCGAAATGGGAGCTAAAAAGGCGTGTGGAGTGGCTATCACGACCGCTTCGAAATCACCCTTCTCCAAGGCTTCTTTTATGTCGCCGTAGATCGCAGCCCCAGGGAATCCATCAGCAATGGTTTTCGCTTTGGCTGCATCTATATCTACTACCGCTTTCACCTCGAATTCTTTGGCTTGCTTCAAAGCATCCGCCCAAATTTTGCCGATACCTCCGGCTCCCACTAATGCGAGTTTTATCATCGTCCGATACTTATATAGGTTATTCCCGCCCCTTTTATTTCTTTTTCCTTATCACACAAAATATTTTGCGCGTCGAAGAGCGCGGGCTGTTTCATGACTGACTGGAGTTTCGCAAAATCCAAGGTTTTAAAGTCTTTCGAGGGGGTTATAATAAGCACCGCATCCGCACCCTCGGCGGCCTCGTAGGCATCTTTAAAGAACGGGGAAGGGGTTACTGCTTTTACCTCTTCCGGATTTGCAAGCGGATCATAGAGTCGGAACGAGGCGCCAGCTTCCCGAAGCATTTTTTCCACTTCAAGCGCCTGCGAGCGCCGAAGCGTGGGAGTCCCGGCTTTGTACGTAACTCCCAAGAGCGCAATTGTTTTTCCCCTCACGTTTCCTCCCCACATTTCTTCTAACCTAGTTTTTACTAATTCATTTCTTACACGATTCTTTTGGAGCACTCCTTGAATCACCGGCAAAGGAAGTTTTTCCCGTTCACCAGCATGTATTAGTGCTTTAAGGTCTCGTGCGAGCGTACCTCCGGAGAATCCAAGCCCTGCAAAGAGGTATGCCTTGGGTCCCACCCGAGGGTCGGACTTCAAGGCCCTGATCACATCTTCAATATCGCCGCCCATTTTCCCCGATACATCCGCGAGATCATTCGTGAAACTAATGCACGTCGCCAAAAACGCATTCAGGGCATGTTTCGCCATTTCGGCCGAAGGTACGGACATCGATACTATTTCCACTTTGAGCGGAGCGAAAATCTCCGTTGCGCGCGCCAAGGCTTCCGAGGTATCCCCTCCCAGTACCACCCGACCGGGTTCGAGGAAACATTTTACCGCATCTCCTAGCCTCAGATTCTCCGGAGAATATACATATTCGAAGTGCAGTTCCGGACGAGCGGCGCGAATCAACTCACAAAGTTTTTTAGAGGTGCCTACGGGCAATTGGCTCGAAACTCCTACGAGCACATTGTCTCGAAGGAAAGGCGCGGCTTTCTCTACCGCTTCTACCACCACGGAGATATCCACTTCATCTTGATCGTCTACCGGCGTGTCGAAAGTAATCCAAATTGCGTTGCAATCTTTCAAGGCCAGCCAGTCGGAAGAATATGCGAGCGTGCCTGCGGTGCGGTGCTTCTCGATAAGTTCCGTGAGGCGAGGCTCTGCAAGAGGAGGAATATTTTTATTAAAATTCGCGATGACTGCCTCGTCATCGCTTACACCCACCACCGAATGCCCTGCTTCCGCAAAACCTGCCGAATACACTTCGCCCAAATGCCACAACCCTATCACCCCTATTTTCACCATAAGATATTTAAGCTTCGTATAACTTGTAACCGACTTTCTCACCGTCCTCGTAGAACATCTTTACCGTTTCCTGCGAAAGTGTGTACAGATCATAATCCAACTTTTCTAATTTTTTCAAAATATCCGGAGTTACCGTTACGATGTGGCAACCCATTTTTTCAGCCTGGAGAATATTCAGAAGCTCCCGTGTGCTCGCCCAAAGAAGTTCCGCGACGGAATTCGATGCTAGGATTTTTTTTGCCTCTTCCATATACGGCAACGGATCTCTTCCGGTATCCGCGATCCGGCCAGCAAACACCGAGACTATAGAGGGCACCTTCGGAGAAAGCACCGCGGCCACTTCTTTTACCTGCTCTACCGTAAGAATTGCGGTTACATTTACTTTCACTCCTTTCTCCACGAGTTTTTTAATCAACGGCGCAGAGGATTCTTTCTTGGTGTTCATCACTGGAATTTTCACGTAGACATTGTTCGCCCAGGAATTGATGAGCATAGCCTGCCGCTCCATCTCCACAAAATCGTCGGAGAACACCTCAAAAGAAATGGATTTCCCGGTAATCGAGGCGAGTACGTCTTTCGCAAAAGCGGCGTAATCGGTTACTCCTGCTTTCCGCATGAGCGTGGGATTCGTGGTGAGCCCCTGGATATACGGCTTTGACGCAAGCTCCACCATACTTGCCTTCTCGGCGCCATCCGCAAAAATTTTTATGCGTAACTCTTCAATTTTCCTACTCATATTTTAGTTTAGAGATCTACCAGCACCTTAGAGCCCTCAAAGTCGAACCGATAACTCATTTCTCGCAAACCAAATTGCTTCATCGCTGCCCGAAATTCCCTGTGCTTCTCCGGTACATAGAAAGTGAAAAATCCTCCCCCTCCCGCACCAGAGATTTTCCCCCCCAGCGCTCCCGCAGCTTTCCCCGCGTCGTATATTTTATCGAATTCCGGATTTGAAACTTTGCTTGACGTGCGCTTTTTGTGCTGCCAGTGTGCATCAAAGAGCTTCCCCACTTCGTCTACATCGTCCGACTCCATAGCTTCCAGTATTTGCTGGCCAATTTCTTTTATATAATGCATGCTCTCAATCACATCCTTCGCTTCTTCCTTCATCCCCTTCGATTGCTCGGCAAGCACTACATCCGCACTGCGCTTCACTCCCGTGAAAAACATAAGCATGTTTCGATTCAATGTATCCGCGGTAATTCGCGAAACATTCGCCTTGCGCACTTTCACGCTGCCGTCTTTCGCAATATCTAATACTGTAAGTCCTCCGAATGCCGCCATATAGGGGTCCTGCTTTCCTATCGGCCGGCCCATTACCTTATTCTCAATCGTAAAATCTTCTTCTGCGAGCGTTTCCTGAGGAACATACTCCCGCTTCAATGTGTGTAAGGCGTGGAGTACCGCCACCGCAAAACAACTCGAGGAGCCAAGTCCCGTCCCCGCGGAGACATCCGCCACCGTCGAAATTTCGATCTGCTTTTCGATACCTATAAGTCGCAAAATTTCCCGGAAGAGGCCATGTTTCACTTCGTTTATGCTTGCGACGTATTCCGCCTCGCTGTATTTCAGCCGAATCAGATCATCTTCCATCGGGCGGTTTACGCTCGCGAACATATATTTGTCGATTCCCGCGGAGAAAATAAACCCGCCGTGTTTCTCATAGTATGACGGCAAGTCCGTTCCTCCTCCTCCTAAGGTTACCCGAAATGGGGTGCGTGTAATGATCATGTTGGTTTATTTAATATTACCTTTTTTGAATTCTGCCTTCATCCAATCCACCTGCGCTCGAAGCCCTTCTTCGAGGGATGTCTTCGGCGCCCATCCTAATTTTTTCGCCTCACTCCAGTCGGCGAGCGTGGCCACTGGAGGGTCCTCTGCTCCGCGAGGTTTCATTATTGGGTCTGGAGTTACACCCATAACTTTTACGATCGTGTCATACACTTCTTTTATAGAAGTGGATTCCCCACTTCCGAGGCGGAACATTTTGTTTTTCACTCGATCGTCCGAAAGGCATAACATATGAAAATCATTTATATCATCCACATATACAAAATCTCTTTTGTTTTCGTCGTCTCCTTCAAAAATTACCGGTTGCTTCCCTTTCAAGAACGCAATAATGAGCTTACTCATTACGGGCGGAGATTTCCGGCGATAATCTTGGCGCGGGCCATACAAATTGAAATAGCGGAGGCTCACAACGTCCATCTCAAAAGCCGCCCGGTATCCTTCCGCAATCCGAGCATCCGTGAGTTTGGAAATGGCATAAAACCCTTTGAGGCGCTCATCGCCCTCTTCCACTGCCGAAGATTCGGCATACATCGTGCGGGGCACATTCGCCAGTCGCGCCGCTTCAAATACGTTTGCAGTACCCGTGACATTTATATCCATCGTCTCTACCGGATCCGCTTGGCAGTCGGGCAGGCAATTCTTTGCCGCGAGGTGAAACACCCGATCAATCCCCTTGAAAAGCGGATATATATCTTTCGAACGAATATCGGCTTTATGGAATTCCACTCCGCCGGGCACCTGATCTTTGCGGCCGCACTCAAGATTGTCGATCCCTACTACGCGATGCTCTGCGGCAACCAAACGATCCGCCAGGTTACTCCCAATAAACCCTGCCACGCCGGTTATTAACACATTTAATTTCCCTTCGCGCATTCCGTTATCCTACTCTCCTCACCCCCTGCTGTCTACCGGAATGAAAAGGTTCTTTTTCTTAAGATTCCACGCCTTTTCCACTACAAATCTAGCGAGCTTAGAGGGAATTAGACTCCCTATTCCGCACCAGAAACTTCCTCGGCTCCCTGGGAGCGCTTTGCGGAGCATGGCACACCCCTCGGTTTTTCTTCCCATCGCTAAGTAAGCAATCGCTAAGCGTAGCCGCCGCTTTGCGAGAATACGTTCCATTCTGTATTTCTGCTTTTCTTCGGCAGACATATGTGCATGCAGGTTCTCAAAAATCTTCACCGCGGATTCCTGGATAGGTACTTGGTTTTTGAAATTCGTATTGTTGTCCCAGCGAAGCCTATAGCGCACAAGATCTTTCGGTAAAAACCCGATCTTATGTCCCGCGTGGGCCATGCGAAGGAAATAATCCCAGTCCTCCACCATGCCCAGGGATTCATCATATCCACCTAATTCGCTAAACACCGATTTCCGAAACATGAGCGTCGTGTTCGTGATGAACATTCTCTTCAAGAGCTCCTCAAAAATATCTCCCGAGTAAAACGTGTATTTATGGCGATACAACTTCTCCGGACGGCCGTCGAAGAAGTATCTCAAATCACAATAGACTGCGGCATATTCGGGGTTTTGATCCAAGAAGGCGGCTTCTTCAGCCACTTTTTCTGAGAGGTATACGTCGTCCGAATCAAGGAACGTCCAATACTCTCCCTTGGCCTCCTTAAAGAGCCTGTTTCTTCCCTCTTTGATCCCAAGGCGGACCCCTGGGAATATCGCCCGAATCCGCGCGTCCCGATGAGACTCTATTATTTCTTTGGTTTTATCCTTCGAACCACCATCTACAATCACCACTTCAAAATTAGGGTATGTTTGCGCAAGCGCCGAGCGCAGTGCTTCCTCAATGTAACGCTCGGAATTGAAGGTGGTTATAAGAATGGAAACTAGGGGTCTCATAGGAGTCCCGTAAGGGATGCTTTCACCTTACCTTTTAGGCACTTCGGAACACAAGAGCGCGGCGGGCGAGCCTTATTTGGCGCAACAGCCTGCTTATAAGCCGCGCAGGAAGCAGCTCGAAAGGCGTCCAGGCCAGTACCGCGAGCAACTTCCCTTGGGGGCTTCCTCCAAACGCCTCCAGAAAATGAGCGCGGGCTTCCTTTTTTCGTCCTGCAAGCAAGTTCGCAAGCGCCACCTTGATGCGGAAACTCCAGAGTAAATATGAAATTCCATAACGTTTTTGCTCTTCTTTCGAAATTTTTTCTTTGAGAAGTTCGAGGCCGCGAAGCGCCATGAGCTTCGCGAGAGGTTCATACGATATTCCCCTCGCACACTCCGCGCCGCATAGGCGAATTTTCACTAGCGGCATATTCAAAAATTCGATCTGCGCTCCCCCATAACTCGTCCGCAGCCAAAACTCCATATCCTCCGCCAATGACAGCGCCTCATTAAATCCTCCCGCGCGCACTAGAAATTCTTTTCGAGCGAGGACTGTGGAAGGAGCGACAAAGAAATTACGCAAAAGGTTTGGAAATACTTCTTTACCGGAATAATACTTGTACTGGAGCCTGAAAAGCTCTTTCGGTTTATCTTCCGCGAAGTGGTAAGGAGCGCAATAGGACACATCCGCAGCGCTTTCTTCAAAATATTTCACTTGCTCCGATAGTTTTTCAGGGAGGAAAATATCCGTAGCTTCGAGGAATGCAACATATTTACCTTTCGCAGCCGCAATTCCTTTATTCCATGCGACGGCCCTACCCGCAGAGGAGGTGATGTAATGAATTTGTTTCGTTCGCAAGTAAGGAGTAAGGATTTCTTTCGCGTGCCCGCCTGCTTCTTCCTCTATTACGATTATTTCTTTATTCGGATAGGTCTGCAGAAGTGCAGAATCCACGGCCTCTCTGATAAATCCTCCCTGAGTCGAAGATGGAATAAGAATGGACACCAATTCTTTCATGCCCACATCTTACCATCCTCCCCCTTCAGGTGCGAGAATCGTTATCCCAACCCAATTTTTTTAAATATTTCTCTGAAGCGGGCTTCGTAGGTGTGCTCTTGTAAGGTGCGCGCATATCCAGCCTCCCTTATTCGCATTCTTTCTTCTGAATGTCCCAGGAAATACTTTATTTTTTCGATGCATTCAGGGGGAGTTTTGAAAAAAACCATCTCCTTATCAGGTTCATAATACTTTTCTATGCCTTCTACGTAGCTCGAGAGCGTGAAGGCGCGTGAGCCGGCGAGCTCAAAGGGCCTGGCGTGAATGTGAGGAATTTTAAAATGCATCCAGCTCTTAAAATTGTCTCTGAAGTGAAAATCTGGAACCACTTCATTCAAAGATTTTTTCAGGAAAAGACGGGCGAGTACTTTTGGATGCGTGAGCGCCGGCCGATCCGCAATATTCAAATTTATCTTGCTGTGTGCAAATATTCGGAGAAGTTCCTCATGAGACACGCGTCCTCCGGGCCAGCCCACTCCAAATGCTCTCACCTCTATTCCCACCTCCGCGAGGATTTTAAACAATCTCGCGCGGGGAGGTTTATATTGCCCCACAAAACTTACGTCTATATCTTGGGGTAGATTTTCTATAGGATAAAAATCTCGCGTGTTACAGGCCCATTGAGAATGGAATACGTTTTCTAAACCGCTAGATTTATACCAACCTACCGCCTGCAACGAAGTGGTTACCGCGAGGGATAGCACCGGGGCATAGTGGCGAGAGTAGTTCCAAAAACGCCAATAATCATCCGCGAACCAGCCTACTATAGGAATATGGAGCTCATCTCTTACCCGGCGGAGCGTCTCGGGTAGGAGCTCATCAGTATGCATAAAGAGGAATACGAGTGCGGGCTTTTCTTGCTGTACCGCTTTAAAAAAAGCAGCTTGAAAATGCTCTCGTCCCATCTCCAATATAGGGTCGAAAGGAAATTCGACCACTTCTATTCCCTCCATCCCTTGGAGCGCCCGGAAGAAGCTTTGATATTCAAAACTCATCCCCCGCCTTTTAGGATCGTATCTCTCTTTTTGCACTCCTCCATATAACACCTTCATGTGTTTTTGAAATATTCGTTAAAAAGGCCGATCATATCCGCCGCAAACTGTTCTTGCGTAAAACGTGCAAATGCTTCGGAGGCCATAAAGGTATTAATGTTCCGAATATACCCATTGTAGGTTTCTTCGTCCATGGAACTCAAGAATCGCTCCAAGTCTTCCCAATTTTGAAACTTCCGAAAATCAATAAAACAGCTTGAAGGGATGTAGTCCGTTATATCAGGAGCCCCCCAATACACGGGGATACAGCCCGCCGCCATGGAGTCAATAATTTTTTCAGTAACCCACCCTCCGAAGATGCAGTTCTCGAAGCAGATTGAGAACTTATATTGCTGGAGTACCGGATACTTATCATCAATTGCTCCCCTCCACGCAATACCCACTGCCCGCCTCCACTCCCTTCCTCGGCGCCCCCACGAGAACCTGATCGGCATATCCCAGCCCACCCCGTAGAGATCGAAGCCTTCTCTTTTCGCAAAATGACGGATCGCATCCAAACGATCAATGTAGAGTTCTCGATTTTCAAACGTGGGAAGGGGGTGAATCGCGTGTGCGATCGTTACATATGCTCTTCTCAGAGGATGCACGCGCGCATTGCCGCTTATCATAGTGAGGAATTTTCTTTTTGAAAATCCGCCTGGAACTTCCGTGCCTTTCGCATACGGCTGAGGAGAGATAAAACTTCTAAATTTGGTTCGCGGAGAGGCGAAGGACTCCGCTCCCTTCGGCATCAATGTGTAATCGTAAGGAGCCGTAAGTTTTGCCAAATTCCAATAAAACCTGCAGGCATATAAAGGATGCTCGAATCCCATCAGAATTGCCGGATGAGCGCCAGCCGCAATTACCTGATCCGCACTGCTTCCCAACGTGGCATTCCGCCACAGAATTGACCCAGGAAATTCAGTCGGCTGTGCAAGATAACGATCGGCGGTTATGAGGTCAATACCCTCCTTTTTGCACTCTTCGTAAAGATGGCACATCGCCCAACCATGCCGATTGTTTCCAATGTTTTTCCTGTCAAAAAGTTTATTTTCCCGCCCGAGCGGCCCCGCCACATCGAGCACCACGACTTTCCTCATACCAACGTATGATTCACGATCTTCTTCGTCATGATCGGCTCCCCTTTCGGATTTCGAAAGATCACGGGACCTCCCGTGTGCAGCAGCTCCTCCCGCAATTTCATCACTCGATGCAGGTAGGTTTGATAACCTTCATGCATTTCTTTCCACGCGCGCTCCGTAGAATTCCCGGGATGCTGGCGCGCGAAGACCGCGTAAGAGGGAATAAAATACGGAAGATACCCCTCAGCACTAAATCTGTAAAAAAATTCCGGGAAATAGCCTATCACGCGACTCCCCTTTTTATATCGGGGCATGCATCGCAGGAATACGTCCCTGTGCACAATAAGACTTTGATCGAGGAATGTAAGACCGGTATCCAACCAGTAGAGCAACCAATTTTCTTTTTGCGGAGGGGCCTTGGCTAGATTTCTCTCTTTAAACAAGCGCCATTTGAGTTTCGCATGCCGGGAGAAAATGTTATCCAAAATGATTTTCCGCCTCCGCGCGCCTCCAAAAATAAAATCTTTTATAAGCTGCAGCGCTTTCTTCATAAGACTTCCCGTCATTGTGCCCTGCACCTTCCCTCCTATAAATTGACCATAGTAAAGATCATAGGCGCCAGGAAGGAGCGTGCCGTCTTCGGCTTTGGATTGGCCCAACCCCCACACGAGCGACACGTTGGGATCTTCCTCAAACACCTTCATGGCTTTTTCGAACCACTGCGGATCGAGGAAACCGTCTTGGCCCATGATGTTACAAAGATATTCTCCCCGCATGAGATCAAACATTTTATCGAAGGCGTGCCAACTACATTCATCCGGTTCGGAATAGACGCGAATTCGAGAATCCCGGGCCGCATATCCTCGAAGAATCTCAAGCGTTCGATCTTTGGATTGGCCGTCCATGAAGATGAGCTCCCAATCCTGGTACGACTGCGCGAGTACCGACTCTATGGTCTCTGCAACATATTTCTCCACGTTTAATACGGGAGCGAGAATGGAAAGACGCGGGGAGTTCATGGATTATTTTCGTTCCGCATATATTACGCTCGTACGCGCATCAAAATCAGTGGAATATCCCGCTTCATTTAAAAAACTTAAGAATTCTTCTATGCTCATTTTCCCATGATGCCATTCAAGCGTGATGGTTTTGATCCTAGAGAAAATCTCTCGCGGAGCGTTCATAAGCAACGGAACTTCCGTTCCTTCGCAGTCTATTTTCAAATACTCACACTCAAGAATATTGTTGGCCCTAAAGACATCTTCCAACGTAATACATTCCACTTGAAGAGATTTAGCTCCGTGCCCTTCGAGATCAGGAAGCAGGGTTCCACCTCCTCTATTTCTGTCGTCCCAATATAAGGAAGCGCTTCCCCGATGGTCGCTTACTGCCAATTTCCAGGGTTTTACCCTTTCCTCTAATCCATTTTGTCGCACATTTTCTTCGAGCACCGCGAAGTTTGCCGGAAGCGGCTCATACGCATAGACGCGCACCGAAGGTGATACTTTCGCTACTTTTACCGAGAACACTCCGATGTTCGCTCCGATGTCGATTACCACTCCCCCGTTTTGCAGTCGAGAGAGAAATCGATCATATACTTTCGTGTTCCAAATTTCGTTTACCGCGCGGGGATCGGTGGTATTCGTATTTACCGCATACCGAATCCCGTTCCAAAACCGAAGCACAATTTTTTTATCTCGCAGCCATCCAAACCGCTCAAAAAAATATACCCAGGCATTTTGATAGGTACAGAGGGCGAACCAAGCCTCATGGGCTAATCGCAGTATTTTCTCCATAATGTTCTTTGAAAATCTAACGTATTCCGTGCTATTCTTCAACCGTTCTATGCAGAAAAATGAAGTATGCGCAGTTATAGTCACCTGGAACTCAGCGGGAGTTGTCGAGCGCAGCCTTCCTGCAATTGCTCCCCAAGTAGCCGAGGTATTTGTAGTGGATAACGGCTCTGCGCCGGAACATTTTGCCTCCCTTCTCGAAGCGGTCAAAAATTATTCCAACGTGCATATTTCGAGAAATGAGGAGAATCGAGGAATTGCCGTGGCGTTGAATCGCGGCGCCGAGGAGGCAATAACGAAAGGTTACCAATGGATCGTGACCTTAGACGACAACGGGAAAGCCGCGCCGGATATGGTGGAAAAACTTTTTACCGCGTATGAGGCACTCACCCCCGAAGACCAGTTTGGCATCGCGATTGTGGCACCGAACATATCCAATCTCAAAGGCCCCACCTATCCATCGGGGTCCGCTTTTTTGGTGCCTACCACTCCTACCACCGGCCAACTCGTTAAATCCGAGGCGTGGCAGAAAATAAAAGGTTATAAAGAGGACCTTTTTATAGCCTGCGCCGATCACGAATTTTGTTTTCGGATGCTTGCGCATGGATACCGCACCCTCCTCGTCCCTACCGCCCTACTCTTTGCTACTGCGGGACCTAAACCTGCAATACGCCAGTTGCTTTGGAAAAAATTTGTAGTCCCTCACTACACGCCGGACCGTTACTACTATATGTATAGGAACAGTGTGTATCTTTATCTCACTTATTGGCGCTATGTTCCGAAATGGATTTTTAAAAATATCGTTTCTAATATTTTGAGTTTTATCAAAATCCTGCTCTACGAAGAAAAACGCCTTCAAAAGATTTGGATGATCGCGCGCGGGAACTGGGACGGCCTCCGAGGGCGGCTTGGGAGGCTTTAGGAGGTTGCCAACGTAAAAGCGCGACTCACCATCGCGCCTCGCCCATTTTTATAACTCCCTTACCATCTCTTCGAAGGAAGGGATACCCAGTTTTTTATTCATATCATGAATCGTGCTCAATGTCCGATTTAATTTTCCCTCGGATTCAGGTACCAGCTCACAATCTACTTTAAATTTTGTCTTGAAGGCTTGGAGCATCTCGTATTTTGAAACTTTCGTCGAAAAAATGTGGTAGAGGCCGGTTTCGGGAAAGGCTTCCGGGGCGGAGATCACTTTATCGCACACTTTTGCGAACTCTTTGGTGGTGAGCCCGTTCCAGAAGTGATTCGCGAATCCTTTTATCGTTCTGCCTTTTTGTGCCAAGAACCACTCGAGAAGCCCCGTGAAGCCCTCGAGTTCGCGGCCGATGATTGAGGTGCGGAGCGTGAGGCACCGCGTAGGTTCTCCCAGACTCTTCGAAAGACCATAAAGGTCCACTGGAGATTTTGGTGCGTGTTCGTCATATGGGAATCCTTCCATGCCGTTGTAGACACAGTCAGTCGTAACATGGATGAGCTTCGGCCCCAAACGCTCCGCGAGCATGTGCGGCAAGGCGCCGTTTACAAAGAGCGTAAGAGCCGGGTTTTCTTTAGAGAAAGGAATTGTTACTCCCACTGCGTTCACCACATAATCCACTTGAGCGAAGGGTAAAAGAAGGCGGTCAATTCCTTCTTCTCCTTTTTTGTTCAAAAAATCCTCGAAGAGCGGAGTCGCATCGAACTTTGCCGCCACGTGTTCCTTTGTGCCGCCATATGCTTTCTCGAGCAACTCAATTTTCGAAACATCTCGGACTCCGAGGATGAGACTGTATTTATTTTTGAGCTCCATATAAAGAGCGCTCCCGAGCATGCCGGTCGCCCCCAAGATTGCAACGGATTTTTTCATGCGAGCTTATCTGGATTGTACGGTCCACACATCCCCCCACCCAAAAGGATCGAAACGCTTGTCGTCTGCCCGAGATTCGTTGGTCGTTGCATTCGAAGCGCAGATCAAAACCGTGTTCGGCTCGAGGGATACCCAGCCATTCGCAAAACCGGGAGGAATCACAATTACCTGATTTTTGCGTTCGGAACTTATAAACGTAAATTTTTCTTCCGGGTTTTTAGGATTGACCGCCACGAATTTTGCAGCTCCCGCCACAATCCCGAAGATTTTCCACTCTTTTTCGTGATAGTGAAACCCTCGCACCACATTCGCCGCATGATTGTATACATAATATACCCGCTTAATTCCTCCCATCGCTTTGAAAAGTTCCGGATTTTTCTCGGCATCCAAAAAAGGCGAGAATACGCCCCGATCATCGGCAAATACAGCTCCTTCGAAGGCCTGAGGTTTCTTTTCCATTAGAACGAGTACTGCGAGAGATGTTTCGCGTTCGAGTACGCGCTGTGACCGATGTTTTTCATTCTTTTCTCTTTTACCAGCGTCACAAACTCCCGCACTCCATATTCTACATCCCGATCGGTGGGAAGCGTGAGTACTCCGTCTTTCAAAGCCTTCGCGAAACTCACTCGATAGTTTCTTTTGTCTTCCCGGAACTGTCCCGCGTACTGCAAATCACAACCCGTGATGGCCTGTACCTTTTTGGCAATTTCCTCCACACTGAAATTCTGCGTGGCTACGTTATAGACTCCCTTCAAGGGCGAGTCGAGGGTGGAGACGATCACTTTTGCAATATCGCGCACGTGAATATTCGGCCGCCACTGACTGCCTCCGAATACCATAATTTTCCCTTTCGCTGCGGCGTTTGTCGCAAAGGTGTTAATCATCAAATCCGTCCGAGGCCGGCTGAATGTATCCGAGATTCCGAACGCGGTTCCCAAGCGCAAGATCACCGCGTTTTTCTTCAAAAGATATTTTTCCGCATCCACCTTAGTTACGCCATAGAGCGATACCGGGGCAGTGTCATGCTCCTCTGTTGCTTCTTCTTCGCGATGGCCGTAGACCGAACAGGTGGAGGTGAATATAATCCGACCGTCGAAATTTTCAGAGAGCCACTTGGGCGCAAGCTCATTGATCTCGACCGCGGCTTCGGGGTGAATCGAACAGGCTCCATCCCCCACAATCGCGGCGAGCCAAATCACGTGCGAATATTCGGGGAGAATTTTTTTTAAAAGTTCTTTATCCCGCACATCGCCGTACACAAAATCCACGGGCTTCAAATACCGTTCTTCGTATACCAAACTGTCGAACACCGTGAAGGGAATTTTTTTCTCGAGAAGTTCGTCGGTAACGGCACCGCCCACATAGCCTGCGCCACCCACTACGAGCACCCGTTTTATATTCGAATTCATAGGAATTTGTACGCGTAATAATAACAATAAAGTCTCTACTACGTCAACGACTTGGCCCACTCAATTGTGCGCTCCAGGCCCTCGTCAAAAGAAGTGAGGGGGAACTTTCCCATTTCCTTTTGGATTTTCGAGAGGTCGAGTTTCACGACTTGCGGTTCCCTGCCAATGTGCCGCAGTGTGGACTTTTTCTTGGGTACCACTACGGAGGCACCACATTCTTTTCCAATTTTTTTCGCAAGTTCCCGAATGCTCAAACTGTCTTTTCCTCCTACGTTATACACCATTTCCTTCCCGTGAAATCCCGCGTAGAGAATCATTGCGATCACGTCCGCGATGTAGCCGTAGGTTTTGACTGCCCGGCCCTCATCGAGGAGCGCGATCTGTTTTCCTTCGAGCGCTTTTCGGATAAAGTCGCTCATCACGCGCGTGTCTGTCCGAGAAAGTCCTGGTCCGTAGACATGCGAGATGCGCACGATTTTGGCCGTAATCCCGAAATGGCTGGCATAGAACGCGGAGAGCGATTCTCCTAACCGCTTGGATTCTCCATAGATCGCGCGCGGGGTGTGGAGCGGCGGATTGCCGTTGTAGGTTTCTTTTACCGGAAGCTCCGCCGCAGGAATATCTCCATATACTTCCGCAGAGCTAAAAAAAATAAACCGGCCTCGGCTTTTCCGCGCATGCTCAAGCAGACTTTGTGTCGCCGCTACATTCACCGCCACAGTGGAGCTGGGATTCTCCAAAAATTTAGCTGGCTGGCCGTACCCAGCGCCATGAAAAATCACATCCCATCGGCCTTCTAGAGCAAACGGACGAGATAAATCTTTTTTTATGAAACGGATTTCTTTTTGGAGGAGAAGCTCTTTTAATACCGGCCCTGGGATTCCTCTGCCAATTCCCACAATCTCACAGGATACGTTTTGGGCCCGCTTTGCAGCTACCAGCGCTTGCACCACATACTGCCCCAGAAAACCAGAGGCTCCCGTTATCAAAATTTTTTTGCCTTTGAGATCACTCCCCTTTATCCATGGGAGGATCGCCTTACAGTCCTCTTCTATTATGGAAATTCCGCTATTCGCTGGACTCAATTTTCTTTTTTTTCGCATGGGTTCCCGGCATCGCTGGATTTTCCCAGCCTTCGACCGGCTCGATAAACATATTCTTGCGGAATTCTTCCCGAGGAAGATAGGGGTACATATCCTCGATTGGAGTTTTCCATCCGAAGATGCGGGGTTCGTACTGGAACCATTCTCCGCAGTCCACATCACAGACCACCGATTCCTTACTCGCGAGGACTTTTTGGATTTTGGCTTTTATTTCTTTATTCGTTTTCACGGTTTCCGTACGTACTTTGTAGGCTTTGGCAATTGCCATAAAATCCGGCACTACATACCCGGATTGAGGCTCGGAAGCTTCGAATCTTCCATCCACATTCGTTTCTTGGAACGCTTTTATGATCCCATATGAATGGTTATTGATAATGAACGTTTTCACATTTATTCCATAGGTGCGGAGCGTCTGTAATTCCTGAAGGTTCATGTTGAAGCCTCCATCTCCGATGATGCACACCACTTGCCGCTTCGGAGCCGCGAACCACGAACCCATAGCCCCCGCGAAAGAAAAACCCATGGGAGAGTTCCCATTATTCGTGAGGTAACGCTGTCCGTTTTGCGTCTCGAACGCGTGATTACTCGTCACAATGTTGCCTCCGCAATCAGTTACGAATATGCCGTTACTTTTCATGAGTTCGGAAAGCGTACGAATGAAGACGTAGGGATTGACGTGTTTTTTCTGCGTGTAAAATTCAGGCCTCACCGGATCATACTTTTCTTTCCACTCCATCACCTGTTTGGTCCACTTGGAGAAATCGGGAAGTTTTACCCCTTTAAGCTTCATCTCGAGTCTTTCCAAAAATAATTTGGCGTCGCAGTAGATGCTTTCATCAAAAGGCACTTGCTGCCATTTTTTCTTCGTAAGGGCTTCATCCGCATCTACGAGGTATTTTTTCGCTCCTCGCGCAAAAGTCTTCACATTCCCCCCGGTAATGCGGCCGGAGATCCGGCTCGCGAGAGAAAGAAGCAGGTCCGAGTTTTGCAAACCGAAGTTTCGGCCTCGCCCCCCGTACGTACCAATCCTGCCGCCATAATACTCGTAGTCAGAAGGCACGAGGTCCAGCGCATTCCAGGTCGGAAACATGGGAATTTTGAGCTTCCTTCCTACTTTCTGCAGCAACTCCACTGCTCCCGCCCAAAAAATTCCGCCTCCCACGAGCATTACCGGCCTCTTCGCTTTGCGAAGGTCGCGGAGAAAGGCGTCGATGGTGGCATCCACCTGCGTCAGAGAGTAGGAAGGTCGAGCACTCTTTGCATCGAACCCTTGGAGGGCGGCGGGATCGATTTCCATCTTTTGCACATTCTGAGGAATGTCTAAAAGCACCGGGCCGGGCCTCCCCTCCTCGGCCATGAATAACGCTTTCTCCAACTCATATTTGATGGTGGAGGGGTCCTTCACAAGGGCGGCGTATTTCGTAATAGGTTTTACGATGGAGACAATGTCAGTTTCTTGAAATCCCACCTGCCGGAGCGCCGGATCAGGACGTAAAAAATCCGAATTTACCTGGCCTGTTATAAAAAGTCCCGGCACTGAATCATAGAAGAAGTTGCCTATGGGGGTTACTAAGTTCATCCCTCCCGGACCGCTTGTCGCAATTGCTACCCCTGGAAGTTTTTTGATTTTAGCATAGCCCTCTGCAGCAAAGCCCGCGGCTTGCTCATGCATCATCACTATATATTTGGTGCGTTTGGCGCGGGTAAACGCGTCAATAATATAGGCATTCGCAGCTCCGGAAACCACGAACATCCGATCAATCCCCCGATCGGCCAAGTATTGGATTAGAAAATCCGCGAGTTTCATGGCCTCATTGTGGCAGACAAACCTCGAAAACTCAACTTTAAAGGGCTTAGTGACTCCCCAGTTCCTTTACCGCTTTTTGAATTCTCCGACAGCCTTCACGAAGCTTCACGGCAGCATTTATGGCGTAACAAAGACGCACGTAGTTTTTCCCTGCTTCTCCAAATCCCGAGCCGGGGCAGACCACCACTCCCGTCGTTCGCAGAAGATGCGCGCTAAACTCATCGCCCGTCATTCCCGTGCGGGATACGTCGATCATGAGATAAAACGCCCCCTGAGGCTTTGCGAAGTCGAGCTCCGGAATCTTTTTAAGTTCCTCACAGACAATCTCCCGAAGTTTCGTGTATTCCTCCAGATAGACTTTGCTAAATTTTTTTCTGCCCTCAAGGGCCGTTACACACGCATCCTGAAGGAACGGCGGCACACACGAAACGATTGTCTGGGAGAGAAGTCCTATTTTTTGAATCACCGCCTCGGGACCTACCCCATATCCCACTCGCCAGCCAGTCATTGCGAAAGGCTTCGAAAAACCGCTCGTCACAATCACCCGCTCGCGACATTTATCCAAGGTGCCCACAGAAAAATGCTTTCCCTCGTATACGAAAGGCGCATAAATTTCATCGCTAATAAGAAAACAGTTATGGCGCTTCGCTATGTTGTAAATCGCCACTAGGTCTTCTTTGGAATATACCGCACCCGTGGGATTCGACGGAGAATTTACTACAATCACCCGTGTTTTTTTAGTAAGCTTTTTTTCTATTTCCCCAGGGGAGAACCGGAAATTATTTTTATGCGTTACGGGCACGTAGACTCCCCTCAAATTCAGTGTGGCGATTGCTGCGCGATAGGTTACAAACGCCGGATCGGTAAGAATCACTTCTTCCCCGGGATTCGCGAGCACTGCAAGCAGATAATAGATCAGTGGGTTCGCCCCGGTGGTTACCACCACTTGCCCCAGCGCCGGCTCGAATCCATAGTCCTCTCTAAAAACCTTTAGAACGGTCGTGCGTAAGTTATGCTCTCCGAAAGAATCGCCATAATGCGTCCGCCCCTTTTTCAGCGAAGCCACTGCGGCAGCTTTTACTTCCGAAGGCATTTCGAGGTGCGTATCTCCAATTTCAAAATGAATAATATCTTTTCCTTCCCGCTCGAGCGCTTTCGCTTCCCCCAAGAGCTTAAACATGGACTGACCCACGATGCGCTCCGCCATCGTCGAAAGTGGAGGTGTATTATTTCGTCGCATGGAGCAAAGATACGGATATTTCCGTGAAGAACTCCGCGACGAGCTCCTGGAGTTTTTGCAATCGATCTTCTCCCACGAACTGATTGTTTCCAATATAGAATCCGTGCTCATGCACAAACTCCGCATTCGGAAACTGCGAAGGATGCGCAAATTTTTTCAGGAACGGCTGCCGCATAAGATTTCCGCTAATCACGGGACGCGATTCGATCCCCGCTTTCCGAATCTTCGCCTGAAACGCTTCCTTATGCTCTTTTTTATGAAAGAGAAAAGGAAGTGAAAACGAAGAGGTGCCTTCGCGGAACGTGGAGAAATGCAAAAACTCTTTGTAGGGGGCGAGAATTTCAAGAAACTTCCGGTGATTCTCATTGCGGATTCGGATGTAGCGATCCAGGTGCTTCAATTGCTCGATTCCCAACACCGCATGCAGTTCCGTGTTTCGAACGTTATATCCTTCCGTCAAAAACAGGAACTGAAAATCGATATCCGGATGTTTTTCTTTATGCGCAGAGTGATACGACTCCGGCAATTCCCGGGCTAATCCATGCGACCGCTTCAAAACACAAAGTCTGTAGATATCCTCATCGTCCGTGCAAATCATTCCTCCCTCGACAGTTGTCATGTGATGCCCCCAATAGAAGCTGAAAGAGCCGCAAGAAGAAAGGCTCCCTACCTTTACTCCATCCACCGTGGCTCCATGTGCCTCGCAACAATCCTCCATGAGTTTTATGTCACGCGCTTCCGCAAGTTTACGGAGACGCTTCATATCTGCGGGGACTCCCAAAAGGTGGGTTATAAATATTGCCCGAGTCTTAGGGGTAATCACCCGTTCTATTTTTTCATAGTCGAAGGAGAGGTCGGTCAAATTCACGTCCACAAAAACGGGCGTAAGGCCGCATTGAAGCACGGGGGTGATATTCGTGATCCAGGTTACCGCGGGCACAATGATTTCATCTTTATCGTCCCATCCGTATTTTTCTTTCATCGCGCTCATCATAAGAAGATTCGCGGAGCTGCCGGAGTTCACGAACACGCTATATTTCGAGCCCTGCCAGGCAGACCATGCGCGCTCGAATTCCCGCACTTTTTCAAACTGCGTAAAGCGGGCGGTGGAACGAATAAAGTTCACGAGTACCTCGATATCTCCTCCTTCTAAAATATTTTCTTGTAGTTTCCAAAACATAAAAGTGTATAGCTATTTAATTCTTTCTCCCGTCACCCCATCGTAGTGCGCGGCGTACCACTCATACGCATCCTTCACTCCTTCTTCGAGTTCGATTGCGTGCTTCCATCCTAAGCTGCGCATGCGAGACATATCCATTAACTTTCGCCCCACCCCATCCGGCTTCGTAGTATCCCAGGTGAGGCGTCCTTCATAACCACTTACCTTACCAATAAGTTCGGCGAGGGCCTTAATGGAAATTTCGACGCCCGTGCCCAGATTAAAAAGATCTTCCTGCGTATCTGTGTTCATAAGAAACAGGCAGCCGGCGGCGATATCATCTACATGAATAAATTCCCGGTATGGACTTCCTGTTCCCCACAGCACTACCTCTTTTTTCCCTTGCGTCTTCGCTTCGAAAAATTTTCTAATAAATGCCGGGAGTACATGAGAGTTTTTGAGATCGTAATGGTCATTAGGGCCGTAGGCGTTTGACGGCATCACCGAAATGAAATTGGTGCCATATTGCTTGTTGTATGACTGACAGGTCAACACTCCTGCGAGCTTCGCCACCGCGTAGGGCTTGTTCGTCGGCTCAAGCACCCCTGTTAAGAGATACTCTTCTTTCATGGGCTGCGGGCAATCTTTAGGGTAGGTGCAGGAGCTGCTCAAAAAAAGCAGTTTTTTCACTGTATGCTCGTAAGATGCATGAATGATATTGTTTTGGATCGCCAGATTCTCATAAATGAAGTCTGCGGGGAAAGTACTGTTTGCATAAATCCCCCCTACTTTTGCCGCTGCATCAAATACATATTCCGGTTTTTCTTTTTTAAAAAATTCCCCGACTGCTACGGTATTCGTGAGATCCAGTTCCTCATGGGAGCGCGCCACAATATTCGTATATCCTTCTTTTTGAAGCAGGCGCATGATCGCGGAGCCCACCAAGCCACGGTGTCCCGCCACATAAATTTTTGCGCCTTTTCCCATTGCCATAGTGGCAATGGTACACCGAAGTAATGGGGATTAAAAGCCTGCGGCGCGAAGGGCTTCTTGAATATATTTGAGGAAATTTTTCTCAATTTTAGAAGCCCAGCGGAAATCAGAGCTCTGCGCATCGAGCGCCACGGCGGACTCCTTTTTGACTTCCACTAAACACGTGACTATCGGAGTATGAGTATTGGTTCCGCGGAAATATCCTCTTGGGGATATAAATTCATAAAAGCCGAGAGGTTCTATAAACTTCCCCGCGAGATTGGTTTCTTCCCTAAGCTTCCGCACCGCAGTTTGGGCAACTGTTTCATTTTTTAATACTCTCCCGCCGGGAAACCACCAGCTTCCCCGTAGTGGTGGTAGTTTGCGCCTCACCAACAGAAATTCCCTTTTCCAATTAACCGCCACTACATCGACGCAAAATATCGGGAGTGTTTTATAAATCTTTCGGTAGAGGGCCGCAGGAATTTTCTCGGAAACTATTTTCATAGTGCTTGTATTGTACTCCAAAACGCAAAGAAGGCATTCCGGACTCTTGGATTTCCAAGAATCGAAATGCCTTCTTATTATTTTTATTTTCTTTCGTTCCTTTCGGTTGATTGTTGGCGTTATTTCATGAGTCCCAACTGGCGGGCGTACTTAAATGTCCCTTGCGTGAGTTCGTCGAGCTGACGCACCCTTTTAAGGATCATTTCCGGAGTACCTTCGGCTTGGGTCTGAGCCATAGGATGCCCATACGGTACGGGAACATCCATGACTCTGAGTCCCGCCGCGATACAAGCAATGACCGGGAAGTGAGTGGGATCCCAGGTATCGGGAGCTCCCAGCGCTTCCGGATTGTAGTCCAGGAAATACGGCAGCGCTCTTGGTCCAATCACCCGCGGGCCGAAGAACATGTCGAGCCACACTCCCGTAGCAAGTCGATAGGCTTCGTTTCCTGCTTGTTCTGTTAAGGTTTGGACTTCGGGTAGGTGACGAATCCCTGCGGCATGCGCGAGGGAACGACAAGGTCTGCCTCGCCCGCGAGCACAGGAGCCGCTGCGGTTTCCACGCAGGTTACAAAGCCCACTTTCTCGGGCTCAAAAAAGACCACCGGATCGTTTTTTGCAAGCTCTCCAGCAACCTTCATTGCCTGCCGTCGACCTGGTCCCAGTTTTCCGGGCGGGTGAGAAATCTCTTCCACCACCTGCACATGCTGTAGCTTTTCGAATTTCTCCCGATACCACCCCGGAGAACCTCCATCAACCACTACCATTCGATATCCCAATACACTTGCCCGTTGCACCATCTCATACGCGAGTTGGGAGCGAATATTATTTTTAGGATCGGGGTAGAAAGTGGTGGTAGCCAATTTGCTTTCCTTTCTCTCTCAAGAGCGTCGCTCTTGAGCGCCCAAACTATACCATATTCATATGGTAAATGCAAGGCTCTCTTAGATTTTTCTTTAGAGAGTAGCTCCTACCGCTTTACAGTCTGCTTCCACCATAATGCGTACGAGTTCCGGAAACTTTGTTGTTGCTTCCCACTTAAGTTTTTCTTTGGCCTTCTTCGTATCTGCAATAAGATCATCTACTTCCGTGGGACGGAGATAGCGAGGATCAAACTCCACGTACTTTTTCCAGTCTCCTAAGCCTGCTACCTTAAACGCTTCGGCTACAAATTCTTCTACGGAGTGAGACTCCCCTGTCCCGATTACATAGTCTTCGGGCTTTTCCTGCTGGAGCATTTGCCACATCGCTTCGCAATATTCTGGCGCATATCCCCAATCTCGTTTCGCCTCGAGATTTCCCAAATAAAGTTTTTTCTCGAGGCCGGCTTTGATGCGCGCTACGCCGCGAGAAATTTTCCTCGTCACAAACGTTTCGCCTCGGCGGGGCGATTCATGATTGAAGAGAATTCCATTCACTGCAAAAAGCCCATACGCCTCCCGATAATTCCGAGTCATGTGATAGGCGAACACCTTCGCGGCCGCATAAGGACTCCGAGGATAAAAAGGGGTATTTTCGCTTTGAGGAGGAGGGGTGGCTCCAAACATTTCCGAGCTCGATGCCTGATAAAACCTCACTTTCTTTTTGGTCTCTTTCTCGTAATCCTTGATGGCTTCGAGTATCCGAAGCGCACCGAGGCCCACAATCTCCGCGGTATACTCCGGAATATCGAAGGATACGCGCACGTGCGATTGTGCGCCCAAGTTATAAAATTCATCGGGAGCTACTTCATACAAGAGCTTCCGAACCGTGTTCGCATCCGACAAGTCTCCATAATGCAAAATAAAATTTTTATGCTCCACGTGCGGATCTTGATAAATATGATCTATCCGCGAGGTATTGAAGGTCGAAGCGCGCCGAATTACCCCGTGTACTTCATACCCTTTCTTTAATAAAATTTCGGCCAAGTAACTTCCATCCTGACCCGTGACACCGGTAAGCAATGCTTTTTTCATCCCGTTAGAGACAGGTTCCGCCCGCGGAACCGTAGTAATAAGGGTTTACTGTAAAAAAACATATTTTTACAAAACATTGTAATGACATGAAATTTGATCTGGTGTCTCTCACGGGATTCATTACCTCTCTACTTCTTTTTTGTACTCGTCGCAGTCGAGGAAGTTATTACTCCTGCCTCAATGGCTTTTAAGAGCTCTGCTACTCGATTGTCGCTGGGCCATTGCGCATAAATTTGATCGGCAAGAAGTTTGGATCGCTCCGCATCTCGCCTGATGAGGTACACGTCTAAAAGCCCATAGAGAAATTGCGGGCGGCGCGGACCCAATTCCAAACCTTTTAAGAAATACTTCTCTGCTGCGTCCAAGTGTCCCGCTTTCTTCGTATGATTAAAGAGAATCCGCCGCAGCGTGCTTAATATGTACAAATCCTGTTCGAAGCTCATTCCTTTCTCACGAGCTACGATGGGATTAAAATATTCTTCGACGAAATATACGAGCTCTTCTTCTATTTCTGCGGAGCTGCTTCCCTGACTGATGAAACTCGCCACCTCAGAAGCCATATTCCGCACTAATTCTTCCTGTCCGATCGGAGAAGGAATATCAAGCGGCACACGGAATAAATCTTTAAATTCTTCCAAAGATCGTGCTCCGTTCATTCCCCGCACTGTTCGGATGAACGAGTGAGACTTTTCATAAGGCAAGTAGCTCCCGTAATACGCTATAAACGCAAGAAAAAGAACAGCGATTATCGATATTACTTTTTTGATAGTACTGCTCATATTAGTGGGCGTGGGTATGGTTTTCTTCTTTTTTATGATGCATCCACCAAGCCGCAAAAGCTAAGAACAAGAAAAGGTTTATATAGATGGGCAACACATCAAAGAGCACTAAGCCCTGCACGAGATACCCGACGGGCAATGCAAAAAGGAGTCCCTGCATTATTGTGGATTCATCCCCATGTCTCACTCGACGGAAAAAGCCTACGAAAAACGTCACAAATATACCTAAGAACGTGAGAACTCCCAAGAGGCCCGTCTCTGCGAGATAATCGAAGAACAGGCTGTGCGCCCGATCAAACCATGTTTCTGTGGCTTTCCCCGGAGCGAAATGCCGAGGATCGAAATGTTTATCGAATACCGCGGGGAAGTTTTCTGGCCCCCAACCAAGAAGAGGTCGTTCTTTGAATCCTTCCCAGGCAGATCCCCAAGTCCATACCCGAGTGGCAAAGCTTTCTACGGAACTCACATCATAAAGCCTTCCGGCAAAAGGAATTCTCTTTACCGCATCGGAGTCGTGAAAAAAGAACATCCCCGCATTAAAGAGGAGGATAATGAGCAACACGATGAGGGAAAAGCGTTTTAACTTTCTCTCTCCTCTTAACGCAGCGTAAAGGAAGAATGTTATGACGGCAGCTCCGAGCCCCAAGAAAGCTCCTCTGGTTTGCGTAAGTATAAGAAAGACGAAAAAGAAAACTCCTAAGCCGATCCACCATCGGCGCTTTTGGCTTTTTATTGCTAGATAGAAGCAATAAAACATGGTGAACATGAGATAGGGCGCCACGTATGCAGGATTACCCAGAGAGCCCTGGAACCTTACTACCGGCGAGAATAGACGACCCAAAAAGGAATCCGCCACAGGCTGACCCCCAGGACCCGCGTAGGCACTTACCAATCCAAACGGGTTCGTATAGACGCCGTTCGACTGTACTAGTACCGCAGAGCCAATCCCATAAAAAACCACAACGAGGGCGGCAGCGATTGCAATTTTGAACACCCGCTCCCAATCTTCCCGCTTCGAAGCAAATAAAGTGAGGAGCATGAATAACCCGTAGTAGTGGAGCATCTGAAACCCTCCCTCCCCTCTTTCATAGTTAGACCAGAAAGCCCCATGCGGATTGTCTGCAAAAATGGAGGCGAGCAAAAAAGCCGCTACAAAGAAAGAAACTGCCACTACCAGAGGTCTATTCCAGGCCTCCTTAAATCTCCTCTTTGCTTCTCCGACTGGGGCTTCAAACGCCCACCAGAGGAATGCAAAGGCTATTCCTAATTCAATAGCGACACGAAACCAGTATGTTTTACCTCCAATAAAAGGGAAAAGCGCCCCCATCAGTACCACAATCACGCAGAAGAGTGAGGCGTAGGTAAAAAATTTAGAGAGCTTAAGAAGCATTTCTTTATCGAGCGTATTCTACTGCCCGCATTTCTCGAATCACGTTCACTTTAATTTCTCCTGGGTATTTTAACTCCGATTGAATTTTATTCGCAATTCCTCGAGCGAGCTCCAAGGCCCGGAAGTCGTCTACCTTTTCGGGAATCACGAACACTCGAAGTTCCCGCCCCGCAGAAATCGCGTAGGCACTTTTCACGCCTGGGAACTGCATCGCGATCCGCTCCAAGTCTCCTAAGCGCTTGATGTATGCCTCGATCGTGCCTCGGCGCGCTCCTGGGCGAGCAGCGGAGAGTACATCTGCGGCGGTCACAATGTAGGCCTCAGGGATCGCATATGGATAATCTTCATGATGCGACTGCATGGCTTGAATCACGCGTTCGTCGATGCTGTATTTTCGCAGAACCTTAATTCCCAAATCCACATGCGTACCTTCGATCTCATGGTCCAGGGCTTTTCCAATGTCATGGAGTAATGCTCCCCGCTTCGCGATCTCCACATTTAATCCCAATTCTCCCGCCATCATAGTCGAAAGGTGCGCCATTTCGACAGAGTGCGTGAGTACGTTCTGACCATAACTCGTGCGGAAGTGGAGTCTTCCCAAGAGCTGCACGATTTCCTTCGGTAAATCGAATACGCCTACCTCCTCGGCAGCTTGTCCTCCAATTTCCTGCATCCGCTTCGCGAGTTCTTGCCGCGCTTCTTCTACTTTCTCTTCAATCTTCGCGGGCTGAATGCGACCGTCCTTAATAAGTTTTTGGAGCGCTAACCTGGCCACCTCGCGGCGATACGGGTCGAAGGAAGAAATCACGATCGTATCCGGAGTTTCATCAATCACAAACTCCACCCCGGTCGCGCGTTCGAGGGCGCGAATGTTTCGACCCTCTCGGCCGATGATTTTTCCTTTGATGTCTTCATCACCCAGCGGAAACGCGCTCGTCGTGAGTTCGGAGACATGCGAACGACTCATTCGCTGCAGGGCCACCGTGACGATATCCGTCGCGCGCTTCTCTACCTCTTCCCGATTTTCTTTTTCTACCTTCTGCACCAGTTGTACCAAGTCCGCTTTGCGTTCCTCGGTTACTTTCCGGAAAAGTTCTTCTTTCGCTTCCGCGGCAGAGAGGCCCGAAGCCTTTTCCAGGCGCACCTCGGCTTCCTTTCTTAATGTTTCGAGATTAGCCTCTTCTTTCTTCAGATGATCCGCTTTGGATTTTAAGGCCGCCTCATCGTTCCCGAGGGAAGCCAGCTTTTTATCCAAGAGCTCCTCCCGACGAATAAGCCTTTGCTCCAAATTCACCACCTCCTGCTTCCGCTCTTTTTCTTCCTTCCTCGCTTCAGAGAGGACGTCCGCCGCTTTGTGTTCGGCTTCAAGTACTACCTTTTTCGCTTTTTCCTCGGCGGCGCCGAGGATTTCTTTAGTTTTTTCCTCCGCTTTCGCTGCCTGCTGGGTCGCAAAGGCAAGACGCACTACATACCCAATGCACGCTCCAACGACAAGCACCCCGACGAGGGGTATCCACGATCCTTCCATGGTAATAATTTAGTAAATTCTTCATGATTGACTCTTTAGGAACGAAATACATGATTGGTTCTATTATCACTTAAATAAGGATTTTCGTCAACGAAGAAACTGTGTGCGGTACAATACAAGAATAGACGCATGACGAAGACTATTGTGCTCGCAATTTTGGACGGCTGGGGTATCGGCCGGAATGACGAATCGAATCCAATTTATGTGGCGCAGCCGCCCACCCTCACTGCGCTCACCCGGGAGTTTCCGATCACAAGCCTTCAAGCGTCGGGGATTGCGGTAGGACTTCCCTGGGGAGAAGTCGGGAACAGCGAAGTGGGGCACCTTACGCTCGGAGCAGGGAAAACGCTCTATCAATATTTCCCCAAGATCACCCTTGCTATCCAAGGAGGAATGTTTTTCGAGAATGAAGCGCTTCGAAGCGCATGTGCGCATGTGCGCAAAAATAATTCTACACTCCATCTCGCTGGCTTACTTTCGAACGCCAACGTGCATGCCTCGATGGAGCACATACAAGCTCTGCTCGCGCTGGCCGAGCGGGAAAAAATACCAAAGGTGAAATTGCATATCTGGACGGATGGGAAGGACGGCCCTCCTAAGACGGCCGCGAAGCTACTCGCCGAACTGCCCAAAGAAAAAATCGCCTCTATGTGCGGCCGCTACTATGCGATGGACCGAAACCAAAACTGGCAGCTCACGAAGGCAACATACGACTTAATGACGGGTGGGGTAGGAATGCCCGCCGCGGATCCCCTCTCGGCACTCGAGGCCACCTATCAAAAAGGGCTCACGGAAGAATATCTCCCGCTCCTTCGCATCCAGCCCGAAGGCAAACTTCAGGACAACGACGCCTTAATCTTCTGGAATTTCCGGGAAGACTCCATGCGCCAACTCGGCGAAGCGTTCCTTAAGCCCGGCTTCAATGCGTTCCCCCGCGCCTCTCTTCAAAATCTTTATATCGTTACTATGACTCCGTATGCGAAATCCATCCCGGCACCGGCGGCGTTTCTACCGGATATCGTGCAAGAACCTCTTGGAAAAGTGCTTTCCGATCAGGGGAAAAATCAGCTGCGCGTCGCCGAAACGTATAAATACGCGCACGTTACGTATTTTTTCAACGGCTATATCGAACAACCTTTTAAAAATGAATACCGGGTGCTCGTCCCTTCCCTTTCGACGGCGAAGCCCGAGGAACATCCCGAGATGCGTGCCTCGGCCATCACCGATCGCGTCATCGAAGCGCTTTCTAATAACTCTTTCGACTTTATTCTCGTGAATTATGCGAATCCAGATACTATGGCGCATACTGCGCATTATGAAGCCTCGATTGCGGCCGTGCGCGTGATCGACCAGGAGATCGCGAGAATCGTGAAAGCTCTCCAGAGCGATCAAGTACTTATCCTCACTGGCGACCATGGCAATGTGGAACAGGTTTTGAATCCCACTACGGGCATGCTCGAATCACAGCACGATCCGAATCCGGTGCCTTTTCACCTCGTGGGAAGCGCTTTCCGAGGCCGAGCATTTGCGAATGCAAATAGACTGGCTACGGAGACCATGGGCACGCTCGCGGATGTAGCGCCCACGATCTTGGAACTTTTCGAAATTCCTAAACCGCCCGAAATGAATGGGACGGGTCTCCTCGAAGGACTGGTCTAACTTATGGGCGGGAGGGAGTATTATTCTCCGAACGATTCACTGCGGTTTCGATTTGTTGCCTAACGGATTGGGCCTCATTCGTCAAAGTTTCTATTCGGTCGGAAAGTACTTCCAGAGGAGAGGCATTATTGGGAGTGAGATCTACAAGATGAAGTGCATAGCGGTAATATCCCTCCCCCACCCGCGGCGTAACATCGATCGAGCGATAGGGGCCATCCACCAGGAAAGAGGTGCGGCAATTACCATCTACATTTCTTCCCGCTACTGAAATAGTGGAACATGGAACGGGAGTGCTTACTATAGTGTTTGACTCCCTATCGATGGTCAATTTTTCGATGGCGGCTTCCACGACTGCCAGGTGGGGTTTATTTGAAGCGCCATTATATAGGAGCCTACTCCGTGAGCGTTCGGTAATAGAGAAATCTTCTATGTAGCCGGGTTTAAAAATTCCCTTAAATGTTCCTATGATGGTGTCTCTGGGAATATCCGGAGGGGCTTTAATTGCTGTTTCGTTGCCGGCCGGACCGGACGAGTAATAACATGACTCTTTATTTTTTCCGCCTGTTTCCGGACCGCTGCCGCTCATCATTGCAATGTGGTATGTCTCAGTGGTGATGCATTTGAGATTGTTATGGCGGGGTGATGCAATATTTATTCTTTCTTTGATAAAATCCTCATCACCTGATTTCCCAGCAAAAGAGCGTGCCCGGAGGGAATTATGAGGCTTCAGTGTCCAAAGCGATTGAATTGAGTAGTTTTGAGTAAGCGTGAGACAACTCGTGTCGTTGGTGGGACGCGTTTCTTTTCCGGTAGTCGCGCAACTATAACTACCCGTCTGAGTTTTCGAATAAAAAACCTGATCAATTACTGCTTCTGGTAATCCATTCTCGGAGTCGGCGCGCACCGGAGCTGCCCCAGCTGCTGCAATAACGGCGGAGGCGATAGTGACCCCTAAATACCCCATCCATTTCATATCTCGAATTATATCAAACTGGAATCTTCGAGTTGAAGAATTCGAGCTAGTTCTTTATTCTTACTATATTCCATGCGCTGGATCGCTCACTTACTCGTGCTCGCAATCGTAAATTTTTTCGCGCTATTCGTAGCCGCGAGTTATATTTCGGGCTTCACGGTAAACGGGGGTGTCCGGGAAGTGCTCCTTATAGCCCTCTTGCTGACTCTCCTTAACGTACTTTTGAAGCCGGTTCTCACTCTCCTTTTCGGCCCGGTGATCGTACTCACCTTGGGAATCGGACTTATTCTCGTCAATGCACTCGTGCTCTTTATTCTTGACACACTCTCTAAAAACCTTACGATTGATTCCGTCTTAGCCCTACTCTATGGGACACTTCTCATAGGGATTATTAATTGGATCGCGCATTTGGGACTCAAACCTCGCCCAGAAGTGTAATACATCACTTATATGAAAATTATTTCGCTCATACAGGTTCTTATTTCCTTAGCTATTATTGGCCTTATTCTTCTTCAAGAACGCTCGGGAGGAATGTCCGGCCTCATGGGCGGCGGGGAGGGGTCGGTCTACCAAACCCGGCGAGGGTTAGAGAAGGGGGCTTTTTACGCCACTATTGTCCTCTGTGTGCTTTTCGTCGGCCTCGCAGTATATCAGCTTCTTCGGTAAGGGTCGCGCACATTCGAAGGAATGGCGGGATTTATTAAAAAAATAATTGGGTCGTTCTTCCCTCAAGAGCGGGCCCTTTTTTTTATGGCAATAGCCTGCTTTGGAATCAGCGCCGTAGCGCTTGCGGCTTTGAAATTGGAGCGGGCCACGACCGCAATCCCCACGCATGGCGGAGAATATGTGGAGGGGGTCGTGGGACAACCCGCCTATGCGAATCCGGTACTCGCTTTGACTGAAATTGACAGGAGTCTCGTCCGACTCATATTTTCAAACGTACCTGCGCTCGCAGAGAAATTGGAGGCGGGAGATCGGCAACGCAGCTGGAACATACGTCTTCGAGAAAATCTCACGTGGCATGATGGGGCGAAACTCACCAGTGATGACGTCATCTTTACCATCCAAAAGATTCAAGACCCCGAGTCTCGCTCTCCCCTCGCTCTATCGTGGCAAGGAATTACCGTGCGACGGGTGAGTGAGCTGGAGTTTATTATCCAGCTCCCCAGCCCCTATATCTTCTTTACCGAAAATTTAAATAATCTTTTTGTGCTTCCCAAGCATCTCTTTGCTGATATTCCGACCTCGAATTGGCGACTCTCTGCCTATAACCTTAAGCCTATCGGGAGCGGACCCTATCAGTTCGATTCTTACCATCAGCAACCAGATGGATTTATTGATCGTTACGCCCTACGAGCGATAAGAACTCCCTCGAGCTTGCCTCCCGGACGGGCAGATACCCCCCATGTCGCGGCGTTCACTATGGAATTTTTCCGGAATATGGACGAGGCTTTTAAAGCGTTCAATGCAGGGAAAATCGATGGCTTGGGCGGAGTGGATATGACTCTTTTAAACGCCATTCAGCGACCTTATACACTCCACGCGTTTACCACTCCCAGTTATTACGCAGTTTTCTTAAACGGGACTCATAATAACGCTCTTAAAGAGCCTGTCGTCCGGAGCGTACTTTCTCGTGCTGTAGATCGTGAGATGTTAGTCTCTCGCGCGCTCGAAGGATATGGATTGCCTCAAGCAGGCCCACTTTTAGAATCTTCCCCCCAAGCGACAAGTACTGAGGTGAGCACTTCTACTCCTCGCGCAAGTTCAAGCAGCCTCTCGAATGAAGCACAACTCATTCAAGAACTCGAAGCTGCCGGCTGGAAGATGACTACTTCGAGCGAAGCTCGCGTGAGGTTTGAAGGGAACGCGAGTACTACCCTTAAAGCCACACTCCTTGTTCCGCAAGTGCCTTTCCTTATTACTACCGCCGAAATGCTTCGAGACTCCTGGCAGCGATTGGGAGTGGCGGTGACTCTCCGACCCACTACCCCCGAAGAGATTCTCGCCTCCGCAATTCGCAATCGTGATTATGAAATGCTTCTTTTTGGAAATGTGCTGAATCCTGCCGAAGATCTTTTTCCTTTCTGGCATTCTTCCCAACGGTTCTACCCGGGATTGAATATTGGCCTCTATAACAATAAAAAGGCGGATGCGCTTACGGAAGAAATCCGAGGAGAAAGCAACGAGGAGAATCGTGAGAACAAATTAGCCGCCCTAGCAACTCTCATCACCGCCGATGTGCCTGCAATTTTCCTCTACTCCCCCGAATATCTTTTTGTGACTGCGAAGAATGTAGGTGGAGTGCAACCGCGGCGCATTGCGAACCCACCGGAGCGCTTTTTGAACGCTGCAGCATGGTATGTAAAGACAGCCAGAGTGCTTAAATAGCGCGTAGCGAGTAGCGTGTAGCAAGGAGCTACATTTGACAGAAAGGAAATCACGGAGTATAATGAAGGCATATTTCGTAATTCCTCCTTCTTTCTTTTGTTCTGATTATTTTCCTGCGGATGTGTCCGCACGTTTTTCTTTGCGATAGTGTTATTTACAAGGGCAGGTGGTGGAATGGCAGACACGTACGGTTCAGGGCCGTATGCCGTAAGGCATGAGGGTTCAAGTCCCTCCCTGCCCACATTTCTTTAATTCATTATTCGATAGCATGGCGACATACGAAGATTTTCAAAAAATAGACATTCGGGTTGGGAAGATTATTAAGGTCGAAGATTTTCCTGAAGCTAAGAAACCCGCATATAAACTCACTATAGATTTTGGGCCCGAAGTCGGGACCAAAGTCTCGAGCGCCCAGCTCGTGAAACACTACACTAAAGAAGCACTTCTCGGGAAACAGGTGATGGGAGTGGTAAATTTTCCTCCACGGAAGATAGGGCCCTTTTCATCTGAAGTGCTCACGCTCGGAGTTCCAGATAGTGAGGGGCTCTGCGTACTCCTTGTTCCCGACAAACCAGATGCCATTATTGGCGGACGGTTATATTAATCAGCAATCATTAATCACTCATATATGACAGAAAAAAATACAGAAACCATGACAGAGAAACATACCCCTGCACATCGCGGACGGCCTTCGCGTATCTCTCGGCCCACGAGCGGACGCACCTCGCGCCCGGCGTTGGCCACTCGTTCCCGCATTCATCACGCTCCTTCCCGAGGAGAGGCGAAACGCACACCTCACCCTAAATCAGTAACACCCGACAACGGAGAAATTGTGCCGCTTCGGTTTGTGCCATTAGGAGGGTTGGGAGAGATCGGGCGGAATATGATGTTTTTCGAATACAAAAACGAAATTGTGGTAATTGACGCCGGCCTTCAATTCCCCGAGGAAGCGACCCCAGGGGTGGACTATATTATTCCTAACACTACCTACCTTGAGGAGCGGCGCGGGAACGTGCAGGCCTTGATCATCACCCACGCCCACTACGATCATATCGGCGCGCTTCCCTATGTACTCGACCGCATCGGGAATCCCCCGGTCTACACCACTCCCCTTTCCCGCGGCATTATCGAGAAACGCCAAGACGATTTCCCGAACAAACCCAAGCCCGCCATGATCAACGTTAAAGCGGGAGATGTCGTGCAGCTTTCGAATTATTTCAAAGCGCATTTCTTCTCCGTGGATCACACGATCCCTGAATCTGTAGGGGTAGTTTTGGAAACTCCCGCGGGGAAAGTGACTAACCTCGGGGACTTCAAAATCGAATACGACGAGCACGGCAACGCGTATCGTCTGGACGAGCTCGAACGGGTGGGCAAGATGGGCATTACCGCTTTTATGACCGACAGCACCGGGGCGGACGTGCTCGAGCGCGCGCCTTCCGAACGGATTGTCGAGAAAAACCTCGAAGAGCTCTTCAAGAAAGCGGAAGGGCGTATTATTGTCGCGATGTTTGCTTCCGTGCTTACCCGCATCGGAGAAGTCATCAAAATTGCGGATACACTGGGCCGGCGCGTGGCGCTCTCGGGCTATTCTATGAAATCGAACGTGGCTATCGCGCAGAACCTCGGGTTGATTAAAGCCAAGGATGGAGTGCTCATTCCCCTCGAAGAGATCCACAAGTACCGCGACGACAAGCTCCTGATCCTTTCGACCGGCGCGCAAGGCGAATCGAACGCCTCGCTCATGAAAATCATCAACGGCGAACATCGGCAGGTAAAAATCAAACCCGGAGATACCGTAATGCTCTCTTCTTCCGTCATCCCGGGAAACGAACGGAGCGTGCAGACTATTAAAGACGATTTAGCGCGGCAAGGGGCCATCATCTACCACTCGGATATTGTGGACATCCACTCTTCGGGGCACGCCACAAAGGGAGATCTGCAGCTCGCCATGAAGCTTATCAATCCGAAATTTCTCGTACCGGTGCACGGATATTATTACAAGCGATTTGTGAACGCGCAGAACGCCGTGGAAGTAGGTATCCCCCGCCAGAACGTCTTCCTTATGGACAACGGGCAGGTGGCGGAAATCACTTCGGATAGTTTTCGGATCACGCAGGAAACCGTACCCGCCACGTATGTCATGGTGGATGGATTGGGGGTGGGCGACGTCGAGGAAGTGGTGCTTCGCGACCGCCGCGCGCTTGCTCAGGAAGGCATGGTGGTGGTAATTCTCACCATCGAGCGCGATAAAGCCCGCCTCGTAAAGAGTCCGGATATAATCTCCCGCGGGTTCATCTATCTCAAAGAAAGCCAAGGGCTCCTCGAAGAAATGCGGAAACGTATACGGTCTCTCATGAGTCGGCTCCCCACCCACCAGCCTCTCGAAGTGGACTATCTCAAAACTCTCGTGCGGGATCAGCTCGGGCAATTCCTCTACAACAAGATCCGCCGCCGCCCCATGATTCTCCCGGTGGTTATCGAAATATAGAGATATACCTTCCCGCGCCTCTGGTTGCGTGTAAGGGAAGTTTCCTTTTTATTTAACGTCGCGCACGTTTTACGTCTTCAATTTGACCCTGTATCACTGCTAACCTCTGTCGCAAATCCCGTACTCGAGTGCGTAGGTCCTCTGCAACATTTTTTGGTACTTGTTTTCCCGTTGGCGACCACACGATATCTACCACATCGACCGAGTAGATATATCTTCCGGGCACACTCGGAGTCACATCATATGTCCCGGGGGAGAGACTCAAAGAAATCTCGCAATTGGCATCGAGCGGAGAGCCTCTTAGGAGAATTACGGAGCACGGTATCGGCTTATCTATAAATTGTACTCCGATAGCGGTTAACACTGTCCCTAAGTGCCACTCCACTGCATTTGCTCGAAGCCGCACATTATACTTTTTATTTGACTCTCCAGTCACCGTAAGTTCTGTTCTCGCATCCGCAGTGTGCTTTACCGTTTCCATAACTCCCTTGTCTTCGTTGTGCCAGCCTGAATTTGTATGAGTGCCTTTCATACGATCGGGACCTCCGGCCATTTGACTGGGATCAAGCCACTGAATCTCCGTGGGGACGTTATAACTTTTTGAAGGTTCAGCTTTAGGTCCATATTGAGTATGTACGAGATTCCCTTTATTGGTTTTCGAGTTAATAAATCCGGTCCACGAAAAACCAGTCACGCCGTAGTCATCGGCCTACTCTGCCCAATATTGCATGTAAAAAGAGGCTTTCATTACATCACCTGAAATCACGGTGGTAGCAGTGTCAAAATGATCAGTGCTATAAGGACTACATTTTGACTCGTCCGCGCACGAAAAAGTATTTATCTCTTCATGAGATTGATAGACATCTTTAATCACCGCCGAGGGCGTAGTTTCGGCGTGAACCGGGGCGACGGTTACTGCGCCGATTGCCACAATCGCCGCGACCCATAAAACTTCTCGCTTCATTACAACCATCTTATCATATTGGAGAAATCCAGCGTTTTTCGTTATTCTTTAGATATTCAAATGCGGAAACCAATTCTCCTCTCCGGCATCCAGCCTACAGGAAAGCTCCATATTGGGAATTATGTGGGGGCTCTAAGCAATTTTGTGAAACTTCAAAACTCCGGGAAGTACGAATGTATTTTTTTCATTGTTGATCTTCATTCTCTCACCCAAGAATTCGAGCCTAAAGAAAAGCGAAAGCACATTCTTGATCTTGTTGCAGACTATCTTGCCGCAGGCATTGAGCCGAAGCAATCGATTGTGGCGCTCCAATCCCAGATTCCAGCCCATAGCGAACTTACTTGGATTTTGAGCACCATTACTCCTATAGGAGAACTGGAGCGGATGACGCAATTCAAAGACAAGTCAGCTCGCCAGGAAGAAAATATTAATGTCGGGCTTTTCACCTATCCCATTCTCATGGCGGCGGATATTATTCTTTACGATGCCGCCTTTGTTCCCGTGGGCGAAGATCAATTGCAACATTTAGAGCTTACCCGAACGCTCGTGCGCAAATTCAATTCGAAGTTTGGCAAAACGTTTGTGGAACCCAAACCGATCCTCACGCAATTTCCCCGTGTGATGAGCTTGAGCGATCCTATGCACAAAATGTCTAAGTCCGAACCTGCGGGCTGCATTTTTCTTGACGACTCCCCTGCAGAAATTGAAGCGAAGGTAAAACGAGCTGTTACCGATTCCGGCTCGGAGATTGCCTTTGACGAAGCGAAGAAACCGGCGATTTCCAATCTTTTGCAACTTTACTCCGCAGTGGCCGAGAAACCTATTCCCCTCATCGAAGAACAATATAAAAGAAAAACGTACTCTGAATTTAAAGCGAAACTTGCCGCACTCATCGCGGAACATCTCGCCCCATTCCGCGCGAAGAAAGAAAAACTGCAGGCGCAAGCTTCCAAACTTACAACGGTACTCACCTCAGGGTCTAAAAAAGCAGCGAAGCGCGCGGAGAAAAAGCTGACGGAGGTGAAGGAGAAACTTGGAATTTCCCTTTGATCCGTTCACGCTCCTTTCACCTCTCCCCTTCTAGGCTTACGGCATGGCTACCGTTGTAACTCCCCCCGAGGGAGGAGGAAATGGGACAGTGTTGGGAGTGATCTTGGGAATTTTGATAGGGGCGATCATCATTCTCTTTATTATGTATGGACTTCCCGCGATGCGAGGCACGCCGCAAACCCAGCCCACCCCGCAAGAACAGCCCGATATAAATTTACGCTTGAACCTCCCGGGGGGCGGCAGTACCTCCAGTCCGGGAACAAGCCAGTAATTTTACTTCCATCACGCCCCGCCATTATGGGGCGTGATTTTCATTTTATTTTCAAAATTGAGTTTGGCCTTCATGAAGACTCTTTAATTTCTTCTTCATCTCTTCCTCTTTATCGTGACTCTATACGAGAAGGTTGCCTTGTCCACTTGCGTGTGCAGGCGTGGCGAGACTCTTAACCTTAACAACTACTGTTAGTGGAAGAACGCATATACCCGTGTGTAACGTGCGATCTTCCTGCAACTTTCTCGTGTACCTGTTTTTTGATATATGAAAAAGGTAAAAAACACCGCACTGTTGCTGATGCTGCTAGCAGCACTCCCTGCGGGCATTGGTCGAGCAGCGACAACGGGCTGGTCTTTGAATCTACCAGAGACTACTGCCCCTCCATCGGAAGTTCGCCTCACGGCGGTGCCGAAGTCCATCGGAACGATTCCACAAGTGGAGTTGAACGCCATTCCCAGCGTGGAAGTAAGCGTGGGCTCTTCGAATGTGGGCGCGAACCGAGAGAATACGCTTAAGGGAGTAATGAATGACTCCTCCCGCGTGCAGGACTGGACCACTGTGGGCTCATGGCGGCCATTTGAATACTTAAAATGGCCATTCGCGCTCGTGAGTACCAATGCCAACTACAAACTTTGGCTTGGGAGTCCCAATCCAGGAACGGACTTTGGTCAAAGTTTTGCTAACGAACTCGGGAGCACGATTGTCTGGAGTGTCACGGCTTTCTCTAAAAATGGAGTGCCTTTGCAATCCAGGCAACTGCATTTCTGGATTGATTGCTCGCATCCGGATATCTTTCCACCATTCGGCGGGAATCTCGTGAATGCCGGCCAGGGGGCGCAAGTGGAGAAACGATACTCCTCGACTACCGTGGGAAGAGATTACCCCGCTGGTGGCACGACGATCACGTATCGGAATGGAGAATCGGTCTCGACGCCGATCAGAGATTTCTTTGATTTCGGCCCGCGCACCTTCATTCGAGTAGGCAGCCAACATGATCTCGAGGCGGGACGGAATTCTTTCCTGCTTCAGAACTTTTGGCTTCGATTCACGGTCTGGCACTCTATGGACGGAGTGAACACGAACGCGGTAAAACGCGTGACGCTCACTACGGCTCCGGGCTTCTTTATCCAAAGACGCCCGAACTCCATCGAGCTCATGATTCTGGGTCAGCCGGGAGTGGCATATCAGGTGATGACGACTGCGAGCCTCACCCCGCCGGCCACTTGGACACCTGCTACTCCAGGCACCCTCATCGAGGGCAATTGGATCACCAATCAGTTTACGACCAACGAACGCGCCAGATTCTGGCGACTTCAGTAACAATTCCGAAATTCGGATGCGGGCTTTATTGCCCTCCAACAACGCGTGCGCCCTAGTTCAGGAATTTTCCTAGGGCGCGCTTTTCGTTTTTGAAATAATGCTTCATTAAGATTTTTTAATTTAATCTTAATCTCTTCCCGCATAGCCTTACCCTATGCACACAACTGCAACCCCAGACGAGGGCCTCCTCTCTGGCGAAATTAATACTCGGAATCCTTCATGATCACCCCTACACCCTTCCGGCCTTTTACAGTGCCCTTTGTGTTACTTGGGATTGTTGTATTATTTTTTGCCGTTCAAGTAGGCGCCCACGTAATCGAGGGGGTCTCGACGAATGAACCGGAAGGGGTACCTCTCGCGCCCGGTGCTTCGGAAAATCAACCCGAAACTAACGTGGCTCCTCCTACCCTTTCGGGCGGGTCTGCGAATGAGGGGGAAACCGCAGTCACTTCTCCTCTCACCATGGGGACATCTCTTAACACTCCGGAAAGCGTTGCCACTCCTCCTACTTTGAGCGGGAATTCTTCCAATGAGGGAGGTCTTATAATTTCTAATCCGGTCATTTCTGGCGTTTCTTCGAATGCCGGAGAGAGCACGGTTTCCACGGTCGCCGGAACTTCTCTTAATATCCCCGAAACTTCTCCACCGCTTCTTACAGGAGGATCTTCGAATACACCTGAAGCCAGCGCTCCCCTCGCTACGGGAGGGTCGAGCAATCTTCCGGAAGGCACGGTGCCTCTTATTCCTGGAGGATCCAATAACTTACCTGAGGGAACGGTAGCCCTTGCTCCAGGAGGCTCTTCAAATCTTCCCGAAAGTGGCGCGCCCGTTACTCCTGGAACATCTACTAATCTCCCCGAAACGTCTCCGCCTCTGCTTACAGGCGGATCGAGCAATCTTCCCGAGGGTTCCGTCCCTGTTATTCCCGGCGGTTCGACGAATACTCCAGAAGGCACCGTTCCTACTATCCCAGGTACCTCGACTAATGCTCCCGAGGGCACCGTCCCCGTTATCCCCGGAGGTTCAACTAATCAACCCGAAACTACGGTGACGCCCCCTACTACTCCCGGCACTTCCACGAATGAACCGGAAACGACAGTGCCTCCCACAATCCCTGGCACATCCACTAACCAACCCGAAAACACTCCACCCCCCACAATCCCTGGAACCTCTACTAACCAGCCCGAAACGACGGTACCCCTTACCCCTACAGTTCCTGGAGGGACCACCAACACCCCCGAAACTCCTACTATTCCTACCATCCCGGGTGGCACTACAAATGTGCCCGAAACTCCCCCTCCTCCTCCAGTCGTTGTCCCTCCAGGCGGGGGCGGTCCTATCGTGAGCGTCCCGCCGCCCGTGGGCCCTCATGTGAGCGTGGGATTCGGCGGCACCGAACCTTGGCCGGTGACTCCCGCGCCCGCCCCGGGAAAAGTGCTGGGCGTGGTGCTCGTTCCTTCTCCCAGCCCCTGCGTTCCCATTCCAATCGCCCGTCCTACTGACCAAGCGCACCCAGGCGAGAAAAATCCGCCAGAGCTCGTGGCCCGCGTCCAGGCGTTTCTCAGAATCTATGAAAACGAAAACATTTCCATTACCGGATTCTTCGATAATCCTACTATCGAAGCAGTTACCCGGTTCCAGATAAAGTATGCAAATGATATTTTGGCTCCCCTCGGACTCAAACACCCCACAGGACACGCGGCAGCTTCCACTATCCGCAAGATGAATCAAATTGCCTGCGGGATCAATCAACCTCTTCCCGCGCACGTTATGCGTACGGTCCTGGAGCGACAGACTCAAGCCCTCGCTGCACTTAAATCGCGATCGCAACCCATTACTCGCATTCCCACTTCTACTCCTACTCCTCTTCCTAGTACCGCACCCACTTCAAGCACGGTCATTATAGAAACCGCGGTGGCGGAAGAAAAATATTTACCGGAAGGAACCGGATCGAGCCTGCCCACCGAACAGGCTGGCACTCCATTTTTCGCAACCATTCTTATCGCGCTGGGAGATTTCTTTGCTGGGCTCATGCATTTTGCAGCAGCCTTCGCTCTAAAAGTAGCAGCAGTGCTTCAAAACTTTCTCTACGATGTGTTGAGTTAAATACAATCCCGCCATGTGCGGGATTTTATTTAACAATTCCCAAAGAAACTTTTTTGCCTTCCAATTCGAATGTTTCCAACTCCTTTTTAGTTTCCAATATTTGCGAAAGGTTGGTTTTCTTTTTATTAATCAACTCAAGCGCACGTTTAAGCTCGGCATCTTCGGTGGAATAATGGAGGGCAGCCAGTTCTCCTACTTTCAGATTTTGTTTTTTGCGCAATTCCTGCACGATGCGCTCCAAGCCACGCACCAGGCCTTCCAATTTCAATTCTTCAGTTAACGTAATATCGAGCGCCACCTCATCTTTGAATTTTCCGTCTATTTCAATTCGCTTTACATTTACCTCTTCGGCGAGTACTTGGAGCAGTTCATCTTCTCCGGCAAGCGCTTTCGCGTTGATTCTTAAAATCGCGAGCGGCTGCCGGACAGGAATATTTTCTGCCTTTCGCACGGCAAGTGCCTTGCTCGCAAGGTCTCGGACTACCACCATATTACTCAACAAATCTTTATCGCTTTTCCCCACTTTCTCTTTCTTCGGCCAGGTCGCGAGGTGCACTGACTCCTCATGTATTTCTTTGGGAGCAAATTCGCGAAGGGATTGATAGAGATACTCCGCAAGATAGGGCATGAGCGGAGCCATAATTTTACTCGTCATGTGCAACGCATCAAAAAGTGTGCCGAAAAAAGCGGCATCTTTCCGGCCCCGAGACCGGCGCACATACCAAGTCGAGAGATCGGCTATATATTCTTCAATTAGCCGCGTTGCACGAACCGTGTCATATTCGTCCAGATGATCAGTTACTCCATTCACGAGCCCTTTCGTTCGAGCCTCAATCCACTCATCCAGTACATTTGTGTCCGCACTCAAACTTTCTTTCTTCCATGAAGCCTCCCGAGCATACGTTACAAAATAATTTCGAACGTTTGAGAGAATGAGCGTTACCTTGCGGTGTATTCCCTCTAATTCTTTCACATTAAAGTTTAAATCTTCAGCGAGCATTACCGGTGAATTCATAAGGTAGAGACGCAAAGAATCCACTCCGTAGCGCTCGATCACTTCCCAAGGATCGGGGTAGTTGCGCTTGGATTTGGACATTTTCGCTCCATCTTCAGCGAGAATTGTGCCTGTCGTTACTACGTTCTCGAAAGGAGCCTTGCCGAATAGAGTAAACCCGATCACATGCATCACATAGAACCAGGCACGCGTTTGAGGAATATATTCCGCCACAAATTGGGCTGGATATCGAGATTCAAAAATTTCTTTATTCTCAAAAGGATAATGGTACTCCGCAAAAGGCATCGAGCCTGCCTCCATCCAGGAATCGAAGATCTCCTTAATGCGCCGCGCATTACCCCCGCAAGCACATTTCAATACCACCTCATCAATATACGGGCGGTGAATTTCTTTGAGATCCGCTCCTAATTCTCCCAAATTCCCCACTACAATATTTTCTCCGCAGGTGTCGCACTTCCAGACGGGAATGGGGTTCCCCCAGTAGCGATTTCGAGAAATATTCCAGTCGGGAGCCTGCTCCACACTTTTTGCATATCTTCCCAACTTAAGATGCGCGGGGAACCAGTTGATTTCCTTTTTGTTGGATTGCAGCAGTTCTTTTTTAATTTTTTGAACGTTCACGAACCAGGCAGGGATGGCATTGTAATAAAGCGCGGTGCTACATCTCCAGCAGTGAGGGTAGGAATGGGCGTGCGGCGCACGGGCGAATATTAACCCGCGATTCTCTAAGTCTTTCATGATCGCCTTTTCCGCTTTTTTGAAATATTCGCCATAGATAAACTCGGGAGCCTTGGTGTTGAAATGGCCTTTTTCATCGAGAAGCGGCTCCACGGGGAGATTCTCCCGCAGCCCAAGCTCATAATCCTCTTCTCCGTACACCACAGCGGTATGCACAATTCCCGTCCCTTTTTCGGTGGTTACAAAATCTGCAATGTATACCCGATAGGCATTCTCCCCTTGTTTGGACTGGGCGATGGCGGCAATCGTGAATAGCGGCTCGTATCGTAATGACTCCAAATCTTTGCCCTTTATTTCCAAGAATGGCTTTTGGTCCTTCAACGTTCCCGCCAAATTTTTCGCGACGATACAGATATCGTTACCTTCGGCCATGACCACATAGTCGATATCTTTCCCTACTGCGAGGGCAACATTCCCCGGTAGCGTCCAAGGAGTCGTGGTCCACGCGAGGAGATAGGTATTGTCCGGCACTTCCCACCTCCCGATCTTCTGCCGGGGCTTCACCTTGAATTTCACTGTCACTGCTTCTTCCGTCACCGTCTTATAGGAGTTGTCCATCGCGACCTCGAAATTAGAAACGGGAGTTTCGCAGCGAGGACAGTAGAGCAGCACCTTTCGGCCCTCATATACAAGCTCCTTTTTATACATCTCTTTAAATCCCCACCATACGGATTCCATATATTCCCGATCCATCGTTTTGTAGGAATTATCGAAATCCACCCAGCGTGCGATGCGGCGAATCATTTTTTTCCATTCTGCGACGTACTGGAGCACCATGCTGCGGCACGTTTCGTTGAACTTACCTATTCCGATTTCTTCGATTTGTTTTTTGCCGGAGATGCCAAGTTCCCGTTCTACGATTTCTTCGATCGGCAGCCCGTGGCAATCCCAACCCCAGCGGCGCCGCACGAACCGCCCCTTCATAGTTTGATAGCGGCCCACAACATCTTTAATGACCGAACTCAACAAACTTCCATAATGAGGAGTTCCCGTTGCAAAAGGAGGCCCATCATAAAAAGTGAAGGGCTGCTTATCTTTCGTCTTCTCCAGAGATTTTTCGAATACTTTCTCCTGCTCCCAAAATCTCAGGATCTCTTCTTCAATTTCCGGCTTGAATTCTTTTTTGTAAAATTCACTGTTCATGATTACATCTTCTCCGGTTTCGAAACGCCGAGCATCGACAGGAGATTTTCGAGTACTGTAACCGCCCCTTGCACCAGGAGCAAGCGGGCTTCTCGTTCTTCGACTTCAGCTTCGAGTACTCTTTCCTGTTCATAAAAAGCGTGGAGGCTCTTCGCTACCGTCACGGCAAAATGCGCGAGGTGATGCACCCGATGGTTTTTGAGCGCCTCTTCAAGGAATTCGGGTAAGCGGACCAGCGTGCGCATTAGCCGCAGCTCGGCTTCCGTATTGAGTTTCGATAACACTTTTGTATTTGGCTTTGCCTTCCTTCCTCCTCCTTTTTCTAGGATATTTTTCGCACGCACGTAGGCATATTGTGCGTAGTACACCGGGTTTTTTGCAGAGTGTTCTTTTGCAAGTCCCAGATCAAAATCCATATGCGCCTCAGGGGAGACCTGAAGAAAGAAAAAGCGCGCAACATCCGGCCCCACTTCATCGATCAACTCTTCAAGCGTCACAAACTCTCCGCGGCGTTTCGACATTTTCATTTCTTTACCATCCTCTACTAACCGCACCGCTTGCGTGACGATCGCTTCAAAGCGATCGAGTCCCATAAGATGAGCCGCCGCTTCCGCCCGCTTTACATATCCATAGTGATCAGGGCCGAGGATCAGAATTTTCTCGTCAAATCCCCGCTCTTTCGTTTCCAGGAAATAACCCACTTCAGCAAGAAAATACGTGGGATACTTATCGCTTGTGATTATTACTCTATCTTTATCATCTCCAAACTGCGTCGTTTTGAGCCATGTGGCTCCGTCTCGTTCGTACACAAGTCCTTTCTCCCGAAGCATCTCTTCCGCTTGTTTCACAAACCCCTTTTTATGTACATCTTCGTCTTCCGACGCCCACCGATCGAAGCGAATTCCTGCCTTTTCTTCTACGGCATGCCGTATGCTTTTGAGCAGATCTGTCGCAATGCGTTTCCCGAGTACGAGCGGTTCTTTCGCAGCTTTCACTTCGTCCGCGTGAGCTGCTGCCCACTCTTTTATATACTCTCCTTTATAAAATTTTTCCTCGTCTGGAATTTTCCCTGCCGCCGCGAGCGCAGACTTGCCGAGCGTAATGATTTGATTTCCCGCATCGTTTACATAATATTCCCTCTCCACTTTTCCGCCGAAGGCCGAGAGTATATTCGCGAGGGCATCGCCTAAGAATCCCCCTCTTCCGTTCGCTAAGGTGAGGGGGCCGGTGGGATTTGCCGAAATAAACTCGAGTTGAATCTTTCTCCCATTAAGAATGTTCGAGGCGCCATATTTCTCTTTCTGATTCAACATTTCTGAAAGTTCAGCTTGCAGTGCTTCGGGTGTGAGCCAGAAATTGATGAAGCCTTTGGGAGTAGCTTCTATTTTCGAAAAAAAATCTTTAGGTGCAGCCGTGCGAATTTTTGAAACGACCTCTTCGGCTACTTTCCCCGGATTCTTTTTTTCCACTTTGGCGAGCGCAAACGCGACGTTCGTGGCGTAATGGCCCAGCGCTTCTCCCTCAGGTACCCGAATCTCAGCAGAAGCGCTAGCTTCTCCCGCCACGTTTTTAATGATGGAACTTATTTTAGTTTGAATACTTGACATAATTTCTGTATTAAGCCAATATGAGCCCATTGGCGGTGGTGCCCACTTCGCAAGAATCTTAAATCGCCTCTGTGCATTGGGGCGAACGATTTTTGTGGGCTGGGGGTGACGCCACCGCCATTCGCTCTTTAACTTGATACTTGTTCGTAAGTTTGCCGCGTGACCAGGGGTGCATCGGGATCTTTGCCGATCACCCCTCTCTTTTTTCTCTTCTCAATATTACTCTTGGAATTCGATATGGGCTAGATTGACATAGTGTTATGCCGAGAGTAGCTTCAAATAAGCTCGTCATGTTCTAAAGGAGGTTTTTATTCAATAACCCGAAGAATACATAGAAAAGTAGCAAGACGATGGACGAGGTCGTCTCGCTTTTTTATTTCCATAAAAAGTAGGTAGTATACTCTTATGCAATCTTTGGCAGAAAATAGGCGCGCCCGGTTTGATTATGAAATTCTCGAAACCCTCGAGGCAGGCATTGTACTTAAGGGGCACGAAGTGAAGAGCGTAAAATCGGGGCGAATGGGGCTTAGTGGAAGCCGCGTTTTGCTGCGCGGTGGAGAGGCATATCTTATAGGAGCACAAATACCCCCTTATCAACCTCTGAATGTGCCGGAGACTTATGATCCTACTGCTACACGAAAATTATTACTAAAGATTCAAGAGATCACACATCTTATAGGGGTACTTCGGGAAGGAACAACACTTATTCCTCTTCGCATTTACCTCAAAGGGAACCGCATTAAGCTGGAGCTCGCCGTGGCGCGAGGAAAAAAGAAGCACGACAAGCGCGAGACACTCAAGAAAAAAACCGCCGCACGAGAAATGCGGAGGGCTATTTCACGGTAATTCGATCCACGGAAGAAGTGGCTTGCGTGCAATATCCGGCCCAATCTACTCCGCGGACATTTATCATGTAGGTGCCAGGCGGCACTGAATTCGGAGTGGTGAAAATAATTCGATTAGGAGTCCACTCTTTGATGTTGTCATCTGGAATCGCGTAATCGATAACGAAAGGATATCCGGAAAGGAGCACGGAGGAGATACCCTTTTTATATTCGCAATAGCCGGAACCCACGAGCATAAATTGTTGGAGTTCTGGAGTGCTTGGCGCGGGAGCGCTCGCAGGAGAGGTCGTAGTCGCCGCAGGAGAAGCCGAGGGAGAATTAGATTGAGAAGAGGTCGAGGCGGACACCGCAGGCGAAGCAGCGACGGGGGGCTCCTCTCTCACCGCAGGCTTGGTTGCGGGCGGGGAAGAGCTCGCCGGAACCGCTTCTGCAGATTTACGCGGGGTACTGGTGGGAAGGTCTTTTATTTTTTGGGCCAGAATTTCATTTTCAAACCGAATAAGCTCTTCCCTGTCTGCAGTCACTGGGGGAAGCTCTACGGTAGAACTGGGCGCGGAAGAAGTGGGTGGTAATTGTTCCAGTGTTCCAAAACGCCACCAGGAAAATCCCGCAGTCAAAACTCCCAAGATTCCAATTACCACAATAAGACGGATCATTTCACGGTAATTCTCATGCTCGACGAGCTTATATCAAAGCAATACCCTATCGGATCGGTGGCTCTATATCCCCTTACTATTACCGAATACGTTCCAGAAGGCACTGAGTCCGGTACTTTAAACACTATTTGCGTATCGGACCAGGAGGAAATCAGAGAGGGAGGCACTATTGCGTCATTCACCATTGGGTACCCGCGGATGAATATGGAGGAAGACCCGGGGTTATTTGCACAAAACCCCTCGCCCACAATGGTATATGTGCTTGACGCCGTAGCGGTTATTTTAAAAACCGTGGAGGTGGCAGTGGAAGAAGCCGTAGTAGGAGTGGAGGAAGCTACCGTTATGGTGGAGGTGGCTATCGGAGGTGAAATTGCGACAGCGGTGGAAGAGGGCGTAGATGGAATAGGCGCGCTCGGAGACACAGGAGTGGAAGTGGCTTTTGCTTTAGGGACGGACGCAGGAGTAGAGGTGGGCACAGAGGAGACTAACGACGCTACGGGTTCGAAAACAAAAAAAGGAAAGGAGAGTACCTCAGGTATAGAAGGGCAGGAGGAGGAAGATAAAGATGAGGATGAAGTGGGGGTGGAAACTTCTGTGGGCGTGGAAGTTTCCATGAGCACCACGGGCCGCTTCTCTACCTTCACTGGAGGACGTACTGCTTGTGTTGTCTGGGTGGGAATAGTTTTCGGCTTCGGGGGCTCTGCCGATATGCCCCTCCAAAAGGAAATGCCTGCGCCGAGGATCACTACTGCGCCTAAAGCAATTACAAATTGAACCATCCTTATAATTTTACCTCATTTCCCTTTCATTTCTTGCAAAATACTGTGAATGTTGTATTCTCGCTCCGCGGGGATGATCGGCTTCGATGGAAATGGAACGCAAACTTGCGAGTCGAGTGTGACCTCGAAAATCTCACAAACTTTACAACTGCCAACTTCAAAGTTGCAGCTCCAGCTTACGCTTACGCGTAACCTAGAGGATCGTACCGTCTGTGCCTCTTAGACGGATTCACGGTCTTATATAAGGAGGCTCGTTCTTCGAGAATGCTCTCTATATCGAGGGATTAAATTCAGAGAGCGTTCGTTTCGCAAGAAACTACGCTCGTAGAAGGTTTGCGTCACCCATTTTCACACGGCGGTTCAATTCCGCCCATCTCCACAAAAATAAATAGGACCCCGAAGTGACTTTCTTGCCCGGCCAAGGTACGGGTCGCTAGGTGTATACTTAAGGAAATAATATGAGCAACTACAGATACGGCAGAATCAAAAAGTTATTCATCCGAACATACCGCTTGTTCCGGCCATCCGTGAACTCGTTGTACACCAAGGGACCAGTGGAGGATATATGCTCAATAATATTTGTCCCGTGTCATAAGTTTGCTGAGTTTTTCGAAAACTGTATACAAGTTCTGAAAAAGGAACGCGGAGGTGCTCCATGGGATTACCTAGAATTCGGCGTTTTTAACGGAGGCTCGCTGTCAGCTATGTATGAAGCTTTGCGTAAGGGTGGCATATCAGGAGTGCGACTCTTTGGTTTCGATGCATTTGAAGGTTTACCGGAAGAATCAGACAAAGCGGATGCGGGAGTCTTCGAACCCGGGTTCTATGCTTGCTCGTATCCGAAACTGGAGGAGTGCTTGCGTCGCAGAGGAATTGAGCCAACCGAGATCAACTGGGTGAAAGGATGGTACAACGAGACTTTGAACAAGGGATTGGAAAGCAAATACAACCTTAATCCCGGGCCAGTGTTTATTGATTGTGATACCTATGGATCAACAAAAACTGTGCTCGACTTTCTCGCTCCACTTATTACCCAGCCCACGATCATAAACCTGGACGATTGGCGTTTGTACGACCTAGATCTCAAGGGCGAGGGTGAGTATAGAGCGTTCAATGAATTTCTGGAAGCAAACCCTCATCTGCGAGCTCGAGAGTTACCCACATACAAACGGAACTCGAGAACATTCTTGGTGAGCGTTGCCAACTGAGCATCTACTATTTGCCAGGGAGCCGCGCCGTAAGGCGCGGTTTCTCTTGCCCGCGCAACGGGTTGGGTGGGGCAAGGGCACATAAATAGCGCGGAGTACGCCTGCCCGCGACACTGCGAAGTAAGTGGACGGTATAGCGCCAATGAGCTACGATGAAGGCACGAACTTACGGAGCAGTGGAGCGGGCTAGCACGCCTAAAGACCCGCCCGCAATTCCATAAGGCCGGCGCACCGCCTTCGGCGGAAATCAATCAAGGTGCAGGGCGGGGCTGGCGTGCGGACGAGCGATAGCGAGTCCAGGCGGACAGAGCACAATTTTTCAAGGGATGTCCGCACTTAGCCCCGATGGTAGCGCTTTCGCGCTTCGTTTAATACACTCCACAAAAACAAAATCGCTCACTACTTGTTGGTGAGCGATTTTGTTTCTCGTTGAAGAGAATTGAACAAAGGGTGGGTCGGAGGGCAGTGAAATTCTCTCCCCTCTCCACCGTCAAGTTTAATTCAAAGGCGCCGCGCAGGCTTCCCTCTCTTATTAAAACGTGTTAGGAAATAGCCAGTTGTTTCGTCAACCCGAACGCGTGCAAAGCGCGTTCATATCCAAAGGAATTATGATAGAACTCGTCGGCATCGCCACTCGCATGAGACCCAAAGCGCCAATGCAAAAACATCATCACGTTACTGTGCAAACCGATTTCGGCATCGTGGGAGACGCAAGAGCAAAAGTCAACAGTAAACGGCAAATCACTGTGCTTTCCGCGGAAAGCTGGAGTGAAGCTTGCGCAGCAATCGGAAAGCCCACCTTGGATTGGACCACTCGGCGCGCGAACCTTTTCATCACCGGGAAAAAGTTTGGTCCTGAAGATAAGGGAAAGGGACTTCGAATCGGAGCAGTCACGCTTCTCATTGTGGGAGAGTGTGACCCTTGCAATCGAATGGAAGAACAAGTTCCCGGTCTCGAGGCCGCTCTTACTCCTCACTGGCGCGGCGGAGTGATTTGCAAGGTGCTCCGAGGCGACGATCTCACGATTGGCGACACCGGATGTATCCTTGAACTGTCCTGAATCTTCCCCTCCCCGCCATGAGTAATTGCTTGGGAATATAAAACGACCCCGCCGTTCATGTACCGGCGAGGTTTCGATTTCCCTAGCGTGGCGAGTCGTAGGGCCTATACAACTGCTCATATAATTCCTAGGCTCGCCACCATGCTTTTATACCTTAAAAGAAATGAGGAGGATGTGAAGCGCTTTAATACTCTTCATTTTACTCTGAAGGAGAATATAACCGTCGGGTACTTTTCGGAATAATATTCATATGTTCCGGGCGACAGCGCCTCCGTATTTAGTGTGGTGGACTCTCCCACCTTTAAAGTTTGCCGTGTGCCATTAAACGCGGGGAGGAGTTCGTGATCCACTTTATCTTTGTTTACAAACGCAATACTTTCCCCTCGATGCACCGTGAGTTGAGGAGGAGTGGCTGCATAATTTAATAATTCTATCTGGTGTGTTCTTTTTATAATTTGGTCGGGATACACGATTACAAAAGGAGCGCTCTCCGCTATCGCGGGAGGCCTTCTATCCAATTCCATTCGGATAATGTATCTTCCCGGCAAGATCTCTTTTCTAGAAGGGTCGGTACGGCTGATATTTAAATATTGTGTATCCCAGGAATATGAAGTTTGTTCCGGGGTAATAGTAGGACTTATCCATCCCACGACGCTTTTTGTCATAGCATTTACCAGATATAAACTCCCGCTTACCCCAGGGCTCTTACTCCACTTCACCAGGTGAGACTCCTTTAGTGCCCATTGCTCATCTGGTCTTGGAGAAGTTATGGAAATGGAACTCGAGGTTTCTCGCGAAAGACGCGCTACCACTCCGGTGGATTGAGTTTTAGAAGCGGTTGGAGGCTTCACGGAGGAAGGGGTTGCAGGCTCTACTGCTCCGAATTTCGGGAATTGAGAGGGAGTGCGTTCCGGCAAGGTTAAAAAAAGGGCGAGGAATACTCCCATCAGCAGGAGTACTCCGCCGCCATACCACCACATTCTCCTTGGAGCCCACATGAAAATTTAATGGAAACTTAAAAATCATGAACCTATAATGAAAGCATGCGCATAAAACTCCTCGTGTTCTTCGCGGCTATTATTTTGGCAGGAACTGCATATTGGCTTATCACCCCTCTTTTTGTCACTCGGGAAGTGAACGAGGCCCGAGAAGAGATTTTCACTTATTCTCGCGCTACTCCTCCTGAAGCGGCTCCGGAACTTTTATCCCTGGCCCAGGGCACTTTTTCCGGCCTCGCGGGGCATCGCGCCGAGGGAACTGCGACCCTCATTCAAAGCGGAGGGAAGTACTTCATTCGTTTTGAAGAGAACTTTTATGTTACTAATGGACCGGATGTATTCGTGCATCTGGGAAAAAATGGGAAGTACGCACCGGAGGCGCAGCTCGGCCCCCTTAAGGGGAATTTGGGCGGACAAAATTATGAGATTCCTTCTCATATTGATCCCGCGCTATATAACGAAGTTTGGGTATGGTGCCGAGCTTTCTCAGTGCCCTTTGGGAAAGCACTGCTCACCACAAGCACTACCGAGAGAGGATAAAGAGCAGTTCTTCTCCAATTACCATATTTCTCACCTCCCACGACGTGCCTTCTAAGAGTTTTAAAAAGCGCTCCGCGTAGTTTACTCTCATCCCCTTCTCGCGACCTCCTAAACTTTTCCCTGGGAAAGAAATTATTACATGCTTCGCGTTTACACGACTCAGAAGTCGGATGCTCGCCTCTTTCTCCACTTGTTCAAGACAAGGAATCGTTTTTAGTATAAGCACTACGTCTGCCACAGGCAACGGAGCGTCGCTCAAAAGATCGACAGCAAAAGCCTCTCCTTTCCAATGACAAGCTTTAAATACTTCCTCCAAAAACTTCATCATGTCAGAGAAAATGTCGCAGGCCATAAATTCCGTTTCTTCCGGCAATCCCATCCAGGGTCTCGCCAACGGGTTCAGACCGCAGGCCAAATCCAGTACTCTTCGAGGAGGGGCAATCCCCTTAAAAATTTGCTTGTAGAATTCTTCGAGGAAGGGTAGGCGTTCGGCGGTCGAGGCATGAAAATCCATAGCTCTACGAAGTTCCGCTCGAAGCGATTCTCCGCCAGCTTCTGAAGCACTTTCTTTAATATTTTTCAAAAGCTTTCGATAGTCGGGTTGCTTTTCCAAATATGCGCCGCCAATCTGATGGAGTTTGTTTTTTACTGCCTTGGTAGCTTCTTTGAACTTTTCCCGCTTCGCAAACTCTTTGGCCGTGAGACGCGCCACAAGCTCGGGCATCACGTGCTTGTATTTCACGCTTCGGAGGACCGAATTCGCGATCTCCTCGATTTTTTCCATATCTAATCCTTTACCATCTTCCGTCCTATTTTACTAACTTTGTGAAGCGTCAATTCCTCCAAATATGCGGTAAATATTGACTCCCAGGGGCCTTACAGGTAATATAGAGCGTGTTTCAAAGAGCGAAAGCTCTCGTATGACCATCACTAGCAATCCTCGAATCAACAGCAAAATCATCGCGCCGCAGCTGCGCGTGATCGATGCCGAAGGCAACAACCTCGGCGTTCTCACGCGAGATGAAGCTCTTAAGCTTGCGCGACCCGAGGAAGGACTCGATCTTATTGAAATCGCGCCGACTGCCCAACCGCCCGTCGCGCGACTCATGAGCTTCGATAAATACCGCTATGAGATAGAAAAGCAGAGAAAAAAAGAGCGGCAGTCCCGAGCGAAGACGGATTTGAAACAAATACAAATTAGCGCTCGAGCTGCACATAACGATTTATCGGTCAAAGCCAAGCAAGCGGAAAAGTTCCTCAATGAAGGACACCAGGTCGAAGTACAGATGCGGCTCCGGGGCAGAGAGAAATATAATAAAGAATGGGCATTCGAAAAGTTACATGAATTCCTTTCGCTCATCACCGTAGAATACAAAAAGTTAGATGAGCCAAAATTCGGAGGCCGCGGTATGGGACTCCATATTATCAAAAAACAGCCATAACAAAACACATTTAAATAAAACTGATATCTCATAACGATGACTGCCATCAATAAAACAAGCAAAAGCGTGGCGAAACGTATCCGGATTACCCGGCAGGGTAAGCTCGTTCGCCGCCCGATGTCGGTGGATCACTTCCGCACCCGTCAGAGCACGAAAAATATCCGGAACAAGCGAAAAGGGCGCTCCCTTGACTATCCGATGAAGAAAATCGTAAATTACTAACCTATGCCTAGAGTCAAAAGAGGGGTTAACGCCCACAAACGGCGCGAGAAAACGCTTAAATATACGAAAGGATTTCGCTGGGGACGCAAGTCTAAAGAGCGAGCGGCCAAAGAAGCTCTCCTCCATGCCTGGACTCATGCTTTCCGAGGCAGGAAAGAGAAGAAGCGCGTGTTCCGAGCATTGTGGAATGTGCGGATCAATGCAGCAGTGCGTGAAGAGGGTCTTTCATATAGCAAACTCATCGCAGGGCTCCGAAAAAAGAATGTGAAACTCGATCGAAAAGTGCTTTCCGAAATAGCGAGTCAATCCCCTGCAGCCTTCAAGAAAATCGTGGCTCTTGCCAAGTAGTCTATACAAAAACCGCCCCCAGGGCGGTTTTTAGTTTTACTGTCCGCTTGGTTTCGCGGCGGGACTATTTTTATTCGCCGCGGCATGATGCAACGCCTCTTGCCTCTTATGCCGCAAGAATCCGTAGGCTTGGCGGAGCACTCTTTGACTGTCCCGGTATTTCCCCAGAATCTTTTTGGCTTCTCGATAGAGAAACCACCCATATCCCTGATGTTCAGACGAGAGTTTTACAGTTTCGATATCGGTTTCCGCCAGATAAAAGATCACCGTTTTAAATACCGGCTGGCCGCTTCTTCGAAACGTAAAACGTTCATACACTTTAAAATTCTCAGCCAGGCGAAGCTCCTTCGCCGTAAAACCAGTTTCTTCCCGAGTTTCACGGAAAGCGGCGGCCATGCTTCGCTCTTCGGATTCGATCTTCCCTTTGGCGAAGTTCCAATAATCATGGCCGTGATACAAAATCAAAAACTTAGGCCCTTCCCGGCTTTTTCTATAGACAATTATCCCTGCCGAAATTTCTCTTCTCATTTGTAAGGGTCGCCGGAGAGCGCGAAAAACCCGCTTCCTCACTCACCTCATACAGCGCGTCCGGCTTCGTTACGAAAAGTATACCACGGCTTCCTGAACGGAATGTGAACCCCCACACCTATACGTAAGTGTGGGGGGTGGAAAGGGAACCTCTTACTTTCCCTCCGGCCTATCCTTCGGGCTGGGCGACCCTTATCTGCTTTTCTTCAAAGAACGCAGCATTTTATCTAAAGACAAAGTGTTCACCACATCTTTAGCAGTCGCCCAGCCGCGTCTCGCCTGGGCGATGCCATATTCGAGAAAGCCGAAATGCGCGGGAATATGCGCATCCGAATCAATCGCAATTTTTACCCCCGCTTGTACGCATTTTCGCACATACTCATCTTTGAGATCGAGACGTTCGAAGGAATCTACTTCAAGAATCGTGCCAGTTTCCTTCGCTACTTTGATTATTTTTTCCATATCCACATCGTAGGGCGGGCGCCTCCCCACTATTCTCCCCGTAGGGTGAAACAAAATATCCACATGAGGATTTCTTATCGCTCGAATAATGCGCTCCGTTTGGGCTTCTCTGGGTAAATTAAAGTAGGAATGCACCGAAACTCCCACCACATCCATCTTTGCCAATACCTCGTCCGAAAGATCCAAGGAGCCGTCTTTTAAAATGTCGCATTCGGTGCCTTTGAGTACTGTAATTGTGCCCCGCAATTTTTTATTCGCTTCTTCAATTTCTTTCCACTGCGCCCTTACTCTTTTTTCGTCCAACCCGCGCATCATAGCAAGCCGCTTCGTGTGGTCTGTGATCGCGATATATTGCAAGCCCCTCGCCGCAGCGCCCTTCGCCATGGTTTCTACCGACTCTCTTCCATCCGTCCAATTCGTATGCATCTGCAAGTCCCCCTTCAAATCCTTATACCCAATAAGATTCGGGAGGGTGTGATTCGTGGCTGCCTCCAACTCTCCGGAATTTTCTCTCAGTTCCGGTTCGATGTAGTCCATGCCAAAAGCAGCGTATAACTCTTCTTCGGTTTCTCCTGCAATTTGCTTCTTGCCTTTGAATAATCCATACTCGTTCAGTTTCAGTTTCTTTTTTATGGCAATTTGCCGCAGCGCGACATTATGATCTTTAGAGCCAGTGAAATAATTCAGCGCAGCTCCATATGATTCTTTGGGGACTACGCGCAAATCTGCGTCTAAACCCAAGGCCAGTCTTACCGCGGATTTCGTGGGACCCTGCGCATACACTCGCGCCACGTTTGGCATCGTCACGAAGTATTCCATCACTATTTCGGGGTCCTTGGCCACCGCGAGAATATCAATGTCCCCTACCATTTCTTTCCGCCGCCGGATGGAACCCGCAATGGTGAGCTGCTCTACGCCTTTTATATTTCTCAATCTTTCCTCGAGCGCGTGCACCTCGGGCATGATGGATTGGAGCGGCATTCTGCCTGAAGACCCCTTCGCTGCGGTGATGCTTTTTAAAATATTTTCTTCGGTTTTCGCTCCGAAACCCCCGATTTCCCGAATCTTTCCACCCTCAGCGGCTTTTTCCAATTCTTCTACATTATGGATTTTTAATTTTTGATAGAGCTTCAGAATACTTTTCGGTCCCACTCCTTCTATCCCCGTAAAGGAGTTCAAATCCACGGGGACCTTTTTCTTCAATTCCTCGTGAAAGCCTATTTTTCCTGTTTTCAAAAATTCTTCGATTTTTTCCGCGATGGACGCTCCTACTCCGGGGATTTCCTGCAGCCCTTTGAGGCCTCTTTTTTCGTAGAGCTCCACTATATGTTCGGTCGCGTTTTCTATGGAAATTGCCGCCTTTTCAAACGCCCGCGGCTTGAATGCTACGCCCTGCATCTCCAAAAACACTGCGATTTCTCGGAGGATGTGCGCGACGTCTGCGTTTCGAACTTCTCCCATGCTAGTGCCCGTGCTCTTTCATGGGTGGGTGTGCACGCATCATGTGCCCGCCTTTGGTCCGAGGACTCATAAAACCGTAGAGCATGAGGAGCATGAACGAGCCCACGAAGGAAAGAATACTCGTCGTCACGAGCACCGCCGGGAAGCCAAACTTATCGGCGAGAAGACCTCCCAAGGCTCCCGCGAGCGCAGCGCCAATACCCACAACCGTAGAGCGCAGTCCCCACTCGCCGCTCGAGTGACCCTTGTCTACGTGGCGACCGAAGACCGCCAAGTACGTGGGCACCGCCAAAGAGTCTCCCAGTCCGTAGAGGAACTGCAGCATATATACATGCTCCGGAGCTCGGGCGAAGAGATAGAGAAAGGGCACTGCACTCACTAAGATAGACCCCAGTACCAGCGCCCAAAAATCATCACGTTCGCCGTCGTGACGGTCCAAATACCTGGAAATGGGGAGCTGCACAATTGCGCGCGTTACCCAATACACCGCTGCGGCCATTCCCGCCACCTGCACTCCCCCGCCTTCGATTTGCTGGGATATAAATATCGCGAAGATCGGCCCGTAGAGCGCGAAGGCGGTCACAATGATCAAATCGGAGTAGATCAGAATTTTGACGACTCGGTTCACCTTACCCATATGCCTCATTATACCTTGCTGAGGTGTTAAGGTTCGACCTTAAATCTGCGGAAGGTTAAATCTTGGAAGAATACAGAGTCAAAGGCGAACTTCAACTCTTCACCTCGAATCGGAAAGCGTCTCCTTCTCCTCGCACGGTAAGCGTCGTACCGCGGGAAGCATTGCCCTTTAAAATTTCTTCGGAGAGCGGGGCGCGGATTTTCTCTTCAATCACCCGACGTAAGGGGCGCGCGCCAAATTGAGGTTCGTATCCTAATTTTACAAGGAGATCTATCGCCGAAGCATCTGCCTCAAGCGCAATCCCCTGCTCCTCCAGGGTTTTCCCGAGTTCTTTGAGTTGCAATCCCGCGATTTTCCGAAGATCGTCCGGGCTCAAGTTTTTGAACACTACAATCTTAGAAAAACGGTTCACGAGCTCCGGGCGGAACACATCCGTCAAACGGCTCTTCAAATACTCCGCAATTTCCATCATAGGCTGCCCTTGGCGAAGGGCGGTATTAATCAAATCCGAATGCGCATTCGAAGTGGCAATGATGATCGTATTCTCGAAACTCACCGTTCTCCCAATAGCATCCGTAAGACGACCGTCGTCTAAGAGTTGAAGGAATAAATCGAGAATATCCGGATTGGCTTTCTCGAATTCATCGAGAAGTACTACGCAGTAGGGCTTTTCCGTTACGGCCCGCGTGAGCGTGCCGCCCACTGAACCATCCGTGGCGCCTATAAATCTTCGGAGGCTCGCCACTTCCTGATACTCCGTCATGTCGAACCGCACCATGGCATTTTCCGATCCAAATTCCACGCGTGCCAAGGTTTTCGCAAGCTCTGTTTTCCCCACGCCTGTCGGACCCACGAAGAGAAACGTCGCAATCGGACCTCCTTTTCTTGCCAAGCCGCTTCGATAGGCGCGCAACGCATCGGCCACGGCTTTCACTGCTTCTTCCTGATCCACCATTCGCTCGTGAATTATTTTTTCCAGATTCAATAGCTTTTCAGCCTCTTCTTTCGTGGCCTCATGCACTGGGACATTTACGCGCGCTTCGACTGCTTTTATTACATCTTCTTTCCGCAGCACTTTATCCCCTCGCTTCGAAGCTAATGCCAGCGCACTCTTCAATAATTCTTCGGCGCTTGTTGGAAGTAATTTTTCGCGAAGGTATTTTTTGGCGAGGGTTACCGCATTTTTTATAGCCCCCAGCGTGGTGCGAACTTTAAATTGCCCTTCCAAGATCATCGCGTCGTAGACGAGAATTGTCGTCGCCTCCGATTCCGAAATTTCTTCTACGCGAATCACTTCAAAGATTCCCGTGAGATCGCTTCTCGGCTCGATCGAAGCTGCAAATTCTCGAGGATACGTTGCGCCGATTACCGAGAACGCGTTGTTTCTCAAAATTGGCACAAGTGCATCTGCCACCGAAATGTAGGCGCTCGAAGACGTTTTTAAAAAATTATGGATATCCGGGAGATATAAAATGATATTCCCCGCTTCTATGATTTCTCCCACGATTCGCTGGAGGCGCGCGTGTAGCTCCTCTGGGGCAGCGCCCGCCACTAATTCTGCAATATCCAACCCCACAAGCCGCTTATCAAAAAGAGCGCTTGGCACTTCATCTTTAATAAGAAGTGCGGCGAAATGAGCTACAAGCGTTTCTTTCCCTGCGCCGGCCTCCCCCACTAAGAGCGCATTGGGATTCAGGGGGCGGGCCAGCACATCAAGAAGGCGCTCTAGTTCCGCTTTGTGCCCCACGAGAAACCCCGCCGCTCCCGCGCGCGCGAGATCCGTAAAGTCCGTGCTGTAGGAATCGAGCATGGGAGTCGGCCTCGCTGTCCAGGCGCGATTCATAATGCGATGGCGTACTCCCGGGCGCATCAGCTTTCCAAAACTTCCCAAAGAGGACGGGGACAGGCGGGCGAGCTTTCTCGAGAGTTCGCCGAAAAGAATCACACCTTCCATATCTGCCGCTTTAAGGGAAAAAATATTCAAAAGCTTCGCTACGGCAGGATCCGAAAGAAAGGGGAAGGCGGCGAACACATCTGCAGGCTCTATAAAAGAGTGATGCATCCGCCCCGCATGCTCAAAAGCTCCGACCACCAACTCTTCCAGTTTTTTTAGCCTTTCGGCATGGGAGTCTGTGGAAGATTCTTTCAAGGTCGCTTGAAGCCGAGTTCGAAATTCCTCGAGGCTTATCTCCAGCCGCTCAAACCCAGTTACCACTTCGGGCAGATGGAGAAGGTCTTGAAACACTTCGAGAAGCACATTCGAATGCTTGATCCCGCTTCGCTCAAAGGCCCGCTCGAGAATTCCGAACGTGCGCGAAGACACACACTTCGCGAGATTTACCGGGTCTTGATTTCTTAAGTCGCGGATCGAACGATCCCCCCTTCCGGCATGCCACGCTCGATCCAATAAAAAGAGGAGGAGGAGTACTCCTAATACCTGAAGTCCACGGATATCTGAAAGCGCTAAGGTTATAGCGGCGCCGGTGAGGAATAGTAAAAACGTATACGAGAGCACTCGCACGACAAATCGTCCTACCCCCGAGAGGTGTAGGCGGGGATCGTCAAAGAGAAGCGTCTTATCCTTAAATGCCGCTGAGTCCATAGAAAAGCAGGGCGAGCGGGAGACTCACCCAAACAATGTAAATAATCGCCCAAATGAGGCAGATACCGGCATAAAGAAAAATCGCTATAAGGCTCCGAATGGAGCGGAACACCACTCCCAATATGCGTCCCACCACGCTCCAGTCTTGATATAAAGGCTCAAAAAAGCGTCTCACCGTAACCCGAAGCGCCAAAGTACGATCTAAGCTTTCCAAAAGAGACACCAACCAATGAAACATCGTGCGCGAAGCATCCATATACCAGTGTCGAAAAAAATCTCCTACCCGGAAGAGCGCGCGCTCTATAAAATATATGAAAGCTAAAGGCATTCCGGTTCAATTTACTCAATCATACTCTTACCTTTTACTGGAGCCAACCGTGACAATTTATTAAAAAAGACTGGTTTGAGGTTTTGACTTCTTTTTTTCCACCGCGGGAGCGGGGTCTAAATCCTTTATCGGCAGCTTCCCCGCTATCATTTGCGGCAGTTCAGCGAAGCTCTCCCGGAATTGTCTCATTACCTCCGGAGCACGCAAGGCGGCCGCAGGATGAAATTGCGGCACAATGACCCTACCTCCTGTCCGGAAACCCTTGCCTTGGTCGCGAGTGATCTTCGCCGCAGGCAAAAAGTAATTCATGGAAAAACGGCCGAGAGGCACAATGATCGGCGGATTGATGATTTCGATCTGGCGCGCAAGATACGGAGCATACGCGGCGATTTCGTCCGGCATGGGATCCCGATTTTCTGGAGGACGGCGCTTCACAATATTTGTGATGTAGACATCTTCTTCTTTCCATCCGATGGCGCGAATGTTTTCTCTTAAGAGCTGCCCACCACGTCCCACAAAAGGACGCTTTTGGATGTCTTCGTTTTGTCCGGGAGCTTCTCCAATAAAAAGGACTTCGCAGTCCGGATTTCCTTCTCCGAACACGAGATTGGCCGAGAGTGGAAGAGATTTATCCGCTTCCATTTCTGCTTTGAGAGCCTCGAGTGCCGCGCGCTTATCCATGGCCGTTATTGTACCTCTCAATTGAAGAAATTTTCAAAGACAGGTAAAGTAAGCTCGTATTTTACGCGCCCGTAGTTCAACGGATAGAATGCATCCCTCCGAAGGATGATATCGAGGTTCAATTCCTCGCGGGCGCACCAGCATTCCTCACCCCGCTACAAAATAATAGAGTTCGTACACTGCGCCGGCGCCCAAGATTATATAGAGGAGCCAAAAGAGGAGGTGAAGGTATCCTCGAGGACGAAGTACTTTCCCCCCTACTCCTAAGATAAAGATATATTGCAGGGCTAAGAACACCCCTCCGATTACCCCTACAAGCTTCACAAAATCAGAAAGCCCCAACCCGAATAGAATGAGCGGCAAGAAGAGTACGAGCAAGAGCGCTGCGGGTCTTTTGGTCCCTCCATCCACAAATGCATTTGTTGCTTCTCTCCCTACGGGAAGATACGAGGTCCAAATTGCAAAGAGGCCTAAGATGGCAAGGATGACTCGATGGAGAGGATCGGAGAATCCCGAGACCGCATCGGGAGTGACTGAGGCCGGGGAGCCCAACACCGCGAGCACGAAAGCGAGATAGAGAAGTACCGAAATACCGGTTCCAAGAGAAAGAGAGCCGAGGGCCGCTCTCGGTGAGGAGGACTTACCTCCCAGTTCATACACTGGCTCCACCGCGGTCCAGCCTGCGAGCGCAAAGAGCACTACTCCGAAAGGTAGTAGCACTTGCGTCCAATCTGCAGTGGGTACCCGGTTAATGCCAGCTCCTACATCGCTTCCTAAGAAGAGAAGTCCGATCAAAATTAACATTCCTATAATTCCCCAGGCTTCGAGCCGTGCAAATCTTTTAATATTTAAAAGAAGCGGCAAAGAAGATATTGCCCAAAAGAGGAGCACCCCCACGCCGCGAGGAAGCGCGGGAAAGAGGAGGCTTATAAAAACTTGGCCGAGAATGAGATACGCGAGTAGCGTTAAAATCTGACCACCCATCACTACCACGAACGCCGCCATACCGCTTTTTTCTCCCAGCGAATCGCGCACGAGCCCTACCAATTTCTTTCGCTCTTTCACTCGGGAGAGAAGTACGAAATAGATTCCGTGCACAAATGCCAAAATGATTCCCAACGCCACTAAGTAAAAAATGGTCGGGAGCCAGCCGGCTACTTGCACCGTGTAGGGCAGGGCGAACATTCCCGCCCCTACGGTCGTAGCGGCTACTACTACCACCTGCATCCAGAAAGATTTCCTCATGCCTGCTACTCCGCTTCAAATACTTCGTCCCCTTCTCTCACTTTCTTTTTCACTCTGATTCCTACCTCTTGGCCTTTTTTCGCAGCGGCAATAGGTTTGTGATCATATTGCATGGATTTCACTGTCTCTTTGAAATCCGTAGTGGCTCCTTTGTAATGGAGACCTACTCCAGTTTTTACCGTCTGTTTGAATTTCACGATAGCTACGGAAAGGTTGCCATAAAAATGAGTTACGACTCCAATTGATTTAAGAGCTTTTGCGGGCTTCGAGACTTTCTTTGTAGCTTTTTTAGTTTTGGCTTTGGGCATTTGGATTGTAATTAGGTAATTTAGTAATTACGTAATTGCTCATTACTCAATTACAAGTCTAAATCTTTTTCCTCAGCTTTGATGAGGGCTTCGACTTTATCGAGCAGCGCCCCGGGATCGCGATCAAATACTACTTTGCCGTAACCGCGATGCGCTTTGTCGAGAAATTCGTCGAGCATATCGGCAGTGCCTCCCGTATCTGCCAATACCCCTTGAGGTTTTTCGTCTTCAAAGGCGTCGGTGAATTCGTTCATCGTGCCGATTCGGCCGCAGATGGTGATCACCGCGTCCGCAGACCGAGTAAGAAGGAGATTCCGCCCCGAGTAGCCGAAACCAGTGTAGATAATGAGGTCATGGTAGTCTACGGGCAGTCGATACGTTTTTACATGGTGGATCTTCGAGGAGGCGGGAGAAATTCCAATTACTACTCCCCCTGCTTCTTTGGCACCCTTCGCCGCCCACAAAGGGGTTCCTGTCGTCGCTCCCGTCACGAGCACCATTCCTCGCTCTGCAATAAAACGCCCTAATTGAATCGTTCTTTCCAACGCATCGGGGGCACATATGCCGCTTTCCGCCGAGCCGGAAATGCAAATTTTATATTTCAGGGTTTTGGAGAATAGCTCCGGAACTTCCGCAAAGCTTTTCTTGGTCGCGGTAGACATAATGTAGTTATAAAAATTATACCAAAACAAGAAACTAAACCTCAGTGCTCAAGAGAATTGAACTTTTTCTCCAGACTAAGAACACCACAAAAAACATATTGATAAACACCCATGCGATGGGAAAGAGTACCGTGAGAAGATTGTATTCCGCGAGCGCAAACACACTTAAGGCGTGGCGCGCCCCATTAATAGCATACGAACTCAATGTTTCAGATTCTGGCTTGCTCCATGATTTCCGTATGGTAGGTGCAAACCCTAGAACATCAATTGCAGTGAGCAACATCATGGATAAAAGCGGCTGGGCTACCACAAGCCATAGAGGAATTGCAGCAAGCGCCGCCACAAAAAAGACAATGTCCATTGCTCTAATATCTTTTTCTCCCCACTTCAATCCCAGTAAAAAAATTCCGAACATGACGACAGCAATGCTCAAAGTGATCCAAGCGCCGCTGCCGCCACCCGCCCTCTCTTGCACGATATAAATTAAAAGAGTCGTAATCCCCTACACGAACCAGGAAAATACATGCGGCTTGGTCTTGCCTTTGAAAATATCTCGTATGTAAGGAACGTATCCCGCAAATGTGAGTGCGATTCCGATAATACTCAGAGTAACCTTGATGTCCATTGATTCATTATCGCTGAAACATTCATAAAATGAAAAGCGTGTGGTATCACGCGCTTGTATTTTTGCGATCATTCTGTTGCCACCTCATCGCCCGAGGCCGCGTGCCGAAGCCGCATTATTTCGGGGTCGCATGCCACCACTTCCGCCACGCCGCCCGCATAAGACCCAGACGGAATGTGACTTGTGAGCAAGAGAATCCGTACCGCAGGACTGTTGTAAAACATTCCCACGTTTTATGTAACGCATGTCGCACTGCACACCTTCTTCGGGTTATTGTTGTTTATCGAGTGACGAGCCACATTCCCAGCCCGGCGAGAACCAGTCCCAGCACCACAAATACTACACGATGCTTTTGCTGTTGCCGCTCAATCCAGGTGGGCGGAATCTCGGCGTGGTCTTCCTGCCCCAAGTGAGTCGCCTGATCGCCGAGGAATGCCCCTACAACTAGGAGAAGCGCTCCGAGCACTACATTAATTCTGCCTGTCACGATCCATGCAACCAGCCCGACGACGAGGCCCAACATCCATGTGAATCCCCGCACATGGCCGGGTATTACGTTTTTCATATTGTTAATTTACCGAAACTCTGTTCAGTCCGCGAGCCCACCACGCGGTGGATTCACTCTCGGACTCAATTGAGGGAGGATTCGTTAGTGAATCCTCCGGATTTTTTGTTTCCAGCGGGACCGTCTCCTCGGAGACATATTCGCTGGGCGGGTTTAGGAACACCGCCACCAACAGTTTCCGCTCGTCAGGCGCCCCGGAGCTTCCCCGGAGTCGGAGCAGGAGTTTCACCCACTCGCATTAAAAGGCAGTTTTACGACGTGCCGTGGTCGTGGAATTCCATGCGGCAGATTATCCGGAAGAAAAAGACCTCTCCTCTTCCGTTATTTCCGGCGTGGGAATAACGAATTTGCTGGCTTTTTCGTCAGCCCATTCGAGGTCTTGCTCATTCTTCATGAGCGGCCCCGAGCGGTGCTTCCGCACTGCGAGCCAGGTCACTTGATCATCCGGGATTTTTTCTACGGGAATGACCTCGTACTTCGTGACATAGTACTGGAGGCCGTGCTTCTTCAGGTAGTTGCGAACCGCCGGAAAGGGGAATTTGGACACGCACACGTACCCCTTCTCGGTTGATTTCCCTCCTACCTGAACGGAGCCCTGGTAGAACTTCTCGAACGACTTCAAGAAACAGCAATTCATCCCGGGTATCCAGCCGTAGTGCTCCCGCAAATGCCTTCGGCGCTTGTTGAACAGCACTTGACCGTAGCGCCTCGCGCGATCCAGATTGTCTTTCGCAATCTTCTCGCGGCGCAAGTCGAGATGTGCAACTAGTTCGTACGCCTGCGTCTTCTTCAGGCCCAGCGTTTCCATCACCCCGCGCATACCCTCGGTTGCATAGGCCTCTCGGAGCCGGGACTCGTTCTCCCCTTCTTTCAGCCAATCGAGCCAGTTCTGTCCGGCATTCTTGCCGCTCGAGAATTTTTTCGACTGGCGCCTCATGGACTCCGGCAAGCCGCTCTTGTCAAAACGGACACATGCCGGACGCGCGGAGCCAGCCGCGGGCTGGGCAGATGGACTGCCATGGTCTGGATTGTTAAGTGTATTCATCCCCTTACCTACATTTACCCATTCTCACGAATGAGAGAATGTATACCTAGGTCGAGCAAGAGGATGAATACACGTTTGGCAAAGAACTGATGTTCAATGGACTCACCTGCCAAAAGGCAGACGAACCCGATAAAACAGGGAATGATTGTTTGGCTCATTCCCGAAAGCCGATTGACTCTACTCTCCGAAGGCGCGACGTGCGTATGGATCCTGCAAATACGCTGCACGCTCTACGAGGTCTTCATGAAATGAAAACCTCGGGTCGGTTTCGCCGGAGAAAGGTTGCCCGACCGTCAGCGTTCGAGGGACACTCTCTTCCCCGTTTCTAATTGCCGCGTGGAATACAAGAATCTCCCGGCATGGAATGACGCCGATGATCGAGTCGAGCGATCGCCGCAAGCATGGTATGGCATTCCCTATCGCCATCGCGCATGCCGTCCCTAGAAGCCCCCTCGCGAAGAAAACATCCGTGGGGCCTGTCATCTCCACTTCCGTGAAAATGGGCGCGACCACGAATATCTCCTCGTCGCCCAAAAGCTCATCCCCTAATGCTTCGAGAATGCACACAACAGGGAACGGGTGAAAATGTTCAAGCGGAGGAAACGGCGCGAATACTGTAGTACGCCAGAGCGTGAGAGGTGTGGGAGACATCTCCCGACGCTGTGCCGACGTTCCTATCCCTGAAGGAAAGAGGAATTTCGGCTGTTCCTGGGGGACAATGAGCTTCCCCGCCGCTTCAACGAGGCGAATGTAGTAGTTTTGAATATTCATGCAATCTGCCGCCGTGCTTCCACCGCACCAGGTTGCATGAATACATTTTTGAAAAGAACCTTTCGGCAAGCTCATGGCGAGCTTTTCTGCTTTTCGCCGTTTCCGGCTCATCAGTCCCGATACACATCGGGATAAGCAGGAGGGCTGGTTTTTTTCCAACCCTCCGAAATTGTTCGCAGTCGCTTGCCGCCCTAAAAGCAAAAGTTTTTAATATCCGTTTTACGGATACCTGCTCATTTGGGATACCTACCCGAGCAAGGAAACTTATGCATGCTTTGTGCTGAACGGGGCGAACTGCGGGCGAAAGGTACAATGCGGTTTTGCCAATGCGCCGCAAGGGGCTTTTTTCTCGAGGGTTGCGTCCCCGGGATGGCTAACTCACCACCCATAGCCGGTGTTCTGTCGAGTCCGGTCAACTCCAGCGGCTCTGCTTCCGCGGGCTCTCCGCTTTTGACGAAAAACGGGGACAAAACGAAATCTAGAGGAAGGATGAATCACCTCCAATGGAAAGAACTGCCTTCCTCTGTGAGTCCGCCATCCCGAGATGCCGGACTCAATGGAGCGGAGGAGGCTGGGGTTTATTCCAGGCACTCCTCCATTGTTTTGACGAGAATGTGCAGTCACTACTTTCGGCAATCTCGGTGCCGGCAGGCTATCCGATGGTATTCGGATTCGCTTGCGCGTGAACTTCAGGGCCGCGCGTCCGGATTCCATCCGGGATTCTCTCACCGCCTTGATGCAATCTCGAGCGATGGACATTTCCTCCTCCCATTGCTGGGCAAGTGCGGGCTACGCACGCCTCCGGGGCATAGAGGCAAATCAAATGTGGAAGATTGAGATGCGGTTCTACCAGTGAAACCGTACTCTGCGGATTATCCTCCCGTAGGAATATCCGCTGCTAAGGCACGACCCCGGGTTTTCACCGGACACGTTCACGCACCTTGAAACTTTCTGGCTCGGCCGGTACATCTTCCACATTCTGGTACCTGCGCGTAAAGTATGCTCGCTCGCGCAAGCGCACATCACGCGCAGGTACTTTGATGTTTAAAAGAGCTTCTCTGCTTTCGTCTTGCCCCTCGGTACTCTCGGGGAAGACTCATCAGTCCCGCTTTGCGGGAGAGCATAGCGTCGAAATTGTTCGACGAGCATTTTTTCTAGACGTACTCAACTAGAAGTTTGTATCACGTTCTCACGCGCCTCTTCTTTATTGATTCCGGCTGCAAGGATTCCGGTCAGGAAAACGTTAGTGCGCTTCCCAAGCTTGTACTTGCTCTGGAGTCTCACACTCCACTACGAGCACTCGTACAAGTTTGGTACCTGCGGGAGGAATCACCACTTTCCCGTTCGCTCTGCGCGTAACCCGAGGGCCACGCGCACAAATTCGAACAAGAGAGTGATGTACCTCCACAATCTCGTTTTCCCGCTTCAATGCATACATGGCATGCATCGTATTACTGCGGATGGATGTAGAGGAGATCGAACTTCCGCCACCCGTTGCAGAGCGGCTCGGCATCGAGGGCGGCAGCGAGTACCCTTGCCTCGTCTCCTCCCTCTTCTTCCGCCGATTCTCGAAGCCAGTCGGTGTCCACGACTACCGAGTCGTGGATAGTATCGGCGAAGACGGCCCCATGCGGCCATTTTCTCTCCTCTTCTTTGACTTCCACCAACGGCCACAGGGCGCTGGTGTAATGGAGATTTACCTGCGCGGCTTTGATTGCCCGCAAGGCATCCCGATTTTCGCCAACTTTGGCCGGTGGCGATTTCCGGTTTTTGTTTTTATTTGTCATAGCGAGCTGTGTCTGTTTTTGCCGGGCACAATTCGCTATGACAAATTTTTGTAAAGAACATTTCTGCTTTCGCTCTTTCGAGCTCATCAGTCGGGATACACATCCCGAAAGCAGAGAGGTAGAATTTTCTACCCCAACGATTTCGGCTCGTCAGGCCCTTCGGAGCTTCCCCGAAGTGAATTACGCGCACACTCACGCAGTGCGATCTCGCCTAGCCGCCTCAATCCGCGGCCGATGGAAGTTTTCAAGGGCACTTCCAACCTCACGAATTACCAGCCCGCCATGTCCCGGACGGCCTCCGTCGCCTTTCGCCCTTCCGGTGTATCCTCAAATTTCTCCGAGGTCACCGTGAAAAGCGAAAAGGTGAATTTGGCTCCCAGAACCTCTTGGGTCGTGTACTCATGCCGGTTTTCCAACCGGGGCAAGCCGCTCACTCCCATCACCACCAGGCGATCTCCATCCTGCAAACTGACGCTCGGCGCTTTCTGCGGTATTTCTACTGCAATGCCGAAACGGGTTTGCATGACGTCGATGGACGCCTTATGGCTGGGGTTCAAACAACTTACCACCCCTCCCGCAATGACCTCCTTTGCCTGCTCGACGCTAAGCTCGCGCTTCGCGATGTTGCAGTTTCCGGGGAACATTGAAGGAGCGATCCCGAATCCGAAGTAGGTTTTTGTATTCATGCAAGCTGCCGCCGTGCTACCACCGAAGCAGGTTGCATGAATACTTTTTTGGAAAGAACAGTTCGGCTTGCTCACTGCAAGCTCTATGAATCCACTTCGCCTAGCGAACCGGACTCAATGGAGGGAGGAGGCTGGGATTTATTCCAGGCACTCCTCCATTTTTTAAGGAATCTCGTCACGATTTTCGGCGTCCTTTGCATCGCCGGCAGAGTATCCGATTGATTTCGATCGGATTCGTCTGCAGCCCTTTTCGGAACAAAGAGCTGGCGGGAAATCACTCCCACACTAAACCTAGGTCTCCTCACGGCTGACCTGACATTTACCCCATCCATTACTGGATTTGCTCTCGGGCAAGAGGTTATTCCTGCACAGTTCGTCCGTAGACGATTGTGTAGGTTCGTTCACCAGGTGAACTCGGCTCAAACTGCCGGAAAAAGTGAAAGATTGAGATAAAGGCTACCAACCTTTAAACCTCTACCGATCCCCTACCGAGGGGGTGTCGGCTATGAGACATGACCTCGGCGTAAGCCGAGTTCGTCTGCCGTGACTCACTTGCTGGTTCGGCCGGTACATCTTCCACTGGTGGTACCTGCGCGCGAGGTGAGTACGAAAAAAATTCACACCCGCTTCGCGCACAAGTACCGATAAACTTTTTACAAAGAACAGTTCGGCAAGCTACAAGCTGGTCTCTATGAATCCACTTCATCTAAACGAACCGGATTCAATTGAGGGTCCGACCGAAGCCAGACCACGTTTTCTGCGACGATTGTGGGAAGTCGCGCATTCCCGAGGTTCTGCTTCCTCTGGGCTCCAGTGTGGATTTTTTAAGAGAATTACCCTGGATACAAACTCTTTACCTTGATTTACACCGCCGGATTTTGCGGCAACCTTCCCTTACGGAAAGGCGTTAGAGAAGTCAGCTACTGGCGCCTCGCCGCTCCCGCACACCCAGGCACGACCTTTTGCATCGCGTCGCACTCGGAAGTTCGGTTGCGGAGAATTGCTTTCGCCTTCTTCTCACCAAGTATTTCCCAAGCTCGGCGCGCGTCGGGGTGGCTTAAGGCCACGTATCCGGCGGCAACCGTCTCGAGAAGTTCCTCGGCTTCGAAGCGAGTCGTCATGACCCGTTCTCCTCCCGCGTTTTTCACTGACGCGGCGTCTCCATGACCACTGGAGACCGCCAAACAGCTCGCTTTTCATGGCTGCGAGTGCCTTTTTTTCTTGTTTTCCTGTTCTCTAGGGAGCGTCCCTACGATACATGACTGGGTAGGGCGCTCTCCAGAGAACAGGCTCTAATCAAGCATCTAGGCGGCATTATAGCGGGCATTTATAAAACTGTCAATAGTTTTTGTCATAAAACTCCGACTTATCCTTTATTTTCAATATTAAATTGATATTTAATGTCATGTAAAAATATCTTATTTAAAAGTGTCATCTGTTCAATAAACGATTTTCCTTCATTTTCAATCCTAATACTTGAAAAAGTGAAAACTGACACGTTCTCTTGATAAACTTTAAGATTTCTGCTACGCTTCCGTCACGCGGGGCTTTTAACGTGCTAAGCACAAAAAGAAAGAAAACAGCACGATGCCATCGGCGAGTAAGCTTGTCCCGTGTGCCGAAAGGCATTGTTGATAAAGAGAGGATTACCGATATGAAACATCGGACTTACCGAGGCGACGACGGTTAAGTAGTCGCCGCTCGCGCGAAAAGCGCGAAGTTGCTGAGTCGAGTCGATAACTCGAACTCAAAACAAACAAGGCTCGGTATCCAACAGGGATGCCGAGCCTATCTTTTTGCGGAATCGATAATATAGCCTATTAAACTCTTCAAAGTTTCCGCGAGGTCGTGGCTCTTAATGTAAAGAGAGGAAATACTCTTTTTTAGAGAGTTTATCTTTATCTCGTCTCCATAAATGTCAATATCGCAGAAAATTGGATATTTGTTCTCGTCAATTCTCACCCGCTCGAAAGTCAGTTTCTCTGGAAGATCCCCTTTCGTGTGGGTGTACACCGAACGGCTTTTTGTTTTTGATTCAATTCGCTTATCTTCTAACTGTTTTCTTTCTGCTGGAGTAAAGAAATCATCATAGAGATCGCGGGAATATATACTGTATTTAAATTGCTCTTTTTTCCCTTCCTCGTACTTTTCTTTATACGAGGCTATTACACCTTCTCTGCCCTCAATGTACTTCACCACTGGTTTTGTGCCGCTTTCTTTTTGCACGCTCTTAAATTGCGGCACAAGGTCTTTTAAAAGTTTCGCTTTTTCTTCAAGCACTATTTTTTGCCGGGCAATGAACGTTTCGAGGCGCTCGGGAGGAGCGGCTTCAAAGCGGGTTTTCTTGCCCACTTTGGTTTCGGCCACTAATCCCTTTTGTTCGAGGGACTTCAAAACCACATAGACTGTCGCGCGTTTCATGTCGAGCTTCCGGGAAAGTTCTAGCGGGGAAGAGTAATCCGCTTGGAGCAAGGCGAGGTAGATCGCCGCTTCTTTATCCGAGAGGCCGATGTCCTGGAGGTACTTTTCGAGCATACGCTTATTATATCAAGGTTAAACCTTTTTGCAGATTCAAGGTTTAACCTTAGGGGAGTTCAAATCGGAAAGGTATTGTTCCATTAAGCGCACATCGCTCTTATCCTTTTCGCGAGCGCTCCCGTCCATGAGCCAGCCGCGCTTTACGCTAAGGAGAAATTCGACGGTAATATAGCGAACCCCGTCTATAACCGTGGACTGACGCAACAAATCCGCGAATTTCCAGGTTTTCCCGAGCACGGTCCAGCGTGTTCCTATCTCAACTACATCCTGCGTAAGCACCTCGTTCCCATGATTTTGCCCCTTTTTGAAACGGCGGGTCTTCGAAAGTTCCTCATATTTTTCTTCGGGTATCACCACATCAATGTCCTTGCTTTCCCGAAGATGCAGTGCACTTAAAATGCCGGACCCGATCACCACGGCATTGTGGGGATCCAATCCCAGCGCATATAACTTACTTTTTATTTCCATGATTTAGACAAGCTCAAAACTTTCACCCTTCTTAGGCACTACGGCTTCTACTGCAAACATATCTTTTATCTTCCCCGCAAGCGTGAGACTCGCGCCGTTTTCCCCCTGCACCACAAACACTTTGCGAAGCGAGTATCGCATGGAACGGAGCCAGTGCAGAAGTTTCGGCTGATCGGCATGCGCCGAGTAGCCGCTTACTGCCACTCGCCGCGCATGCACTTCCACTTCTTCGCCATGAATGGTGACTTTTTTTGCACCGTCCAAAATCGCTCGGCCAAGGGAACCCTTGGTTTGATACCCCGCAAAGAGAATGGTGCTCTTAGGATCGGGTAAGTAGCGCTTTTCGTGATGGAGAATCCTCCCGCCCTGTGACATGCCGGACCCTGCAATAATAATTTTCGGGGGCATCACTTCGTTGATCTCCTTGGACTGCTCGGAGGTAAGACATAGGCGGAGATTGGGGAAATTCAGAATATCATCGCCGGACTTTACCTGCGCCCGCGTTTCTTTATTAAAATAATGCTCATATTTTTTGTAGACGCCTGTAAGCTTGATCGCCAAAGGACTATCGATAAAGACCGGTGCTCGCGGCACCTTCCCTTTCTCAAAAAGATTATTGAGGTGATAGAGCAGCTTTTGGGTCCGCTCAAGCGCAAAAGCAGGGATGAGGAGCGTTCCTCCCGCTTTTACCGTAGCTTCAATCACATCCTCCAAAGCTTCTTCTTGCTTCATTGCCTCTTCGTGTACTCGATCTCCATAGGTCGACTCAATTATGCAATAGTCCGCTGCCTCCACCTGCTCGGTAGGCTTAATTATGGGAGCCGAGTCATTTCCCAAATCTCCCGAAAACACAATCGAGCGAGAAATGTTTTTCTCTCGTATTTCGAATTTCACAATTGAAGACCCTAAGACGTGACCGGCATCCAGAAAGGAAATCTTCATTCCTCCGTACTCGATCGTTTCATGATACGGGACACCATGCCAATGCCTCATCGCGGTCTCGATGTCTATCACCGTATAGAGCGGAGCGGTACGCTCCCGTTCAGCTTCTTTTTGCAGGAGATGCTCGGAATCCAAGAGCAACAATTCCGCGCAGTCTCTCGTGGGCGGAGTGGAATAGACCGTCCCGCGAAACCCTTCTCGAAACATCTTCGGGATCAACCCTACGTGATCGATGTGCGCATGGGTCACAAATAATGCATCAATTTCCTTGGGATCATAAGAAAAGGCCTCGAAGTTTTCTTTCTCCGCAAAATGACCGCCTTGATGCAAGCCGCAGTCAATAAGAAACTTGATCGGTTTCTTTTCGCCTTCAATCTCGAGTAAATAATTGGCGCCGGTTACCGAGCCTGCTCCCCCGTGAAAAGTTAAACGCATAAATACGTATCGAAACTAATACATACATTGTACCAATACGCTAACGAGCGTGAGGCCCATTTGCCGTCATTTCCCGCAACTCTTCCCGCACCACCAATCGATCATCCCAGGCAATACTTTTCCCTTTTATGATCATAGACTGCTCCGCTCCTTTGCCAGTAATAAGCACCACGTCTCCTTTCTCTCCCAACGAGAGAGCTTTTCGAATTCCTTCCTGGCGATCTTCTATACAAAACAGCGTTTTATCTCTCTCCTTGCCAGCGGCTTCTGCAGCTTGGGCAATATCTTCAATAATCTGCATGGGGTCATCATCGTAGGGGTCCACATTGGAGACGATTACGAAATCGGCGAGCTTCCCCGCAAGCTCTCCCATTAAAGGCCGCTTTTCTTTATCCCGCCCCCCGCCCTCAGCCCCGAGCAGCACGATCACCCTTCCTCTCTTTCCTGCAAGAGCCCGGCCCGCGGTTAGGGCGGCTTCCATGCTCACTTTTTCATGCGCGTAGTCCACGATCACTTTAAAGGATTGCCCTTCTTCAATCTCTTCCATCCGGCCAGGAATAAGTTTTAAGAAGGCGAGCCCTTCCGCAATACAGGCAGTGGGGAACCCCAGCATTTCTCCCAACGCAACTGCAGGAAGGGCATTTTGCACATTAAATTCTCCCGCAATATTCAGATGATATTCGGCTTCTTTTACTCGGAAGGAGACCCCGTCCTTCGTGCTTTTAATACTTGCGGCTACATAATCCGCTCCCTGCTCCACTATTCCAAAAGTTGCCACTTTGTCCGCAGGAAAGCTCAAGAAGAAATCTCGGTCGGCTGCATCTTTATTGATCAACGTCATGCGCCCGATGGGTTCTCCGTCTATTATTTTTCGCGGGTGCGCGGTGAGCGCTTTAAACAACTTTCCCTTGGCTGCCCGATACGCTTCGAAGCTTCCGTGCGCTTCGATGTGCTCCCTCGTGAGATTCGTGAACACCGCCACGTCATACCAGATTCCTATATGTCTCCACTGCGCAAGACCTTCCGAAGTAGTTTCGATCACGCAGTGCGTGCACCCCTCATTCACCATCAATCGAAGAAACTTTTGTAGTTCGAAGGGGCCGGGCATCGTCATGTGATAAGGGTTCAACATCTGCTTGTCCCCCACCCGGATGAGCGCGGTGCTTATAAGACCAGTTTGCTTCCCTCCCGCTTGTAGCACCGCCCACAGGAAATTCGCGGCAGTGGTTTTTCCTTTAGTGCCTGTGACTCCGATCACCACCATCCCCCGCGAAGGGAATTTATACCACCCTGCGGCGGCGAAGGCTCGGAGGTAGTGATATGCCGAGAGCACCCAGCGAGGAGTAAATGATCGGATGGTTTTTTTCATATGCCCAGCGTGCCTAAAAATTTTCTTGCTACGTAGGAATAATACCAGAATTTATTTCCTATAAGATCCCGAAAATGGCCGTGCTCGAGAAGGGTCCCGCCAAATTTGCGCTTGAAACTCGAAAGGCCTCCCCACTGTTCGCGTGCATCGATTTCCGCCGTAACTCCACCGAAATTGTAGCGTGTGATCCCAAGTGTTTTTGCTTTGCGGATTGCGGTCCATTGGGCGGCGTAGGAGCCCATGAGCTCCCGATGGGAAGAACTTGAACCTCCGAATACGAAGTTGGCTTGCCGCCCGCAGCACACAATAAAATGAGCTGCGAGAATATTCATTTCATGCTTTGCAAGCACCAAGAAGGCGCTGTTATTCTCTGCCGAAACCCGGAAAACTCCTTCGTAATATTCTTTAGCATGCAGGGTAAACGCATCCCGCTTCGCCGTTTCTTCGAGAAGGGCATAAAACTCTTCGAAATGCTCCGGGAGCTTCTGGCCTTCTATTACCTCAGTGCGCACCCCCCTTCTTTCGGCAGCTCGGATACTGTATCGCGTATTGTGATGCATCTCCCGAAGAAGTCTCTCTTCTGATTCTTTAATATCCAATACCCATTCAGCGCGCGGCTGTAGAAAAGAGCCGCGTGTCGTAACACTTGGGGCAGTTTTCAAACCTTTGGGCTGGAGTGAGGAAGGCAGCTCTATGCGAACAAATACCGATGCAGTTTCTTGGACCAACTCTTCCAGCTTGGTTTTAAGCGCTTCGAGGTAATGCTCATCCGGCTTTTCTTTCCATACCGGCCCATAGGGTGCATACCAGTAGGTTTTATTTTTCGCGAGCGGATATTCAATGAGCTGCACCGCACCAATTATTGCTCCGCCTTCTTTCCCCACCCACCGGCGGACATTCCTTCCTACTTCCCTTTGCCACTCTCCATATTCGAAGCTTTGCGTGAATGGGGCAGCCAACGAAAACTTCCCAATATCAAATTCCGCAGCCTCTTTAACTTCTTCAAATACAATACTCATCCCTTTCCACTTAGAACCTTGAGGGCCTCTTTTAATCGAATCGAGAGATCTTCGGAAGAGGTTTTAGTTTTCTCAATCGCTTCCCGAGCTTCTTCCCGCCGATAGCCCAAACTTATGAGCGTTTCTTCGAGGTCCGCATTCGTATCCATCTGCCGCACCGTGGCTCCAGACCCGCGAGCTTTCACTTTCGTCTTTAGTTCTAGAATAATACGTTCGGCGGTTTTTCTTCCGATTCCCGACGCGCGCGTCAATAGATCCGGTCGTTCTTCAATTATTGCCGCTTCGATTTCCTTCAAGGCTGCGACGTCTAGAATGGAAAGGGCGGACTTCGGTCCCACTCCTCCTACTGAATTCAAAAGGTTAAAGAAAAATAATTCTTCTTCGCTCATAAAACCATAAAGATCCAGCGCATCTTCGCGCACATGAAGATGCGTAAAAAGCTTCACTTCCGTGCCCACTCTCGGCAGAGCTTTGAGCGTTCTCTCATTTGTCGCCACCAAGAAACCCACTCCTCCCACGTCGACCACGGCCGCATGCTCCATTTTCTTTGCGAGTTTGCCTTCGAGCGCGTGGATCATGAATCTATACTACCACTCCCCATGAACCCCGAGAAACATTGACATCAGGGCCTCAAATGCGGTACGCTAATCCCACTAAAACATGCCCATCATTTCTTCCGCGAAGAAAGCTCTGCGCCAAAGCGCTCGACGCCGGACGCTCAACTTGGCGCGCACGGACGCCTATAAGCGCACCGTTAAGGAATTCCGAAAACTTGTGAGCTCAAAGAAACTCGACGAAGCCAAAACTATTCTTGCGAAGGCTTATAAGGTGCTCGATAAAGCTGCGAAAACTGGCACAATCAAGAAAAACAAAGCGGACCGGCTTAAGTCCCGATTGGCAGTGAAGCTTAACCCGCCCGCCCCGCGAACGCCCTCCAGCGCCTAAGGCGGCGACTTTGTGAATTGCAACTCTCCCGCCCTCGGCGCTCTCGAGGGCGTTTTCATTATTTATAACCTTCCCTCACGAAACGCGGAGCACCCCTCAAAGCACATTTCGTCAGGGAATGCACCGTGCGGGTTCCCTGACCTAGCTTTCCGCACATTTACAATCAAAAAGGCTGAACAATGGATACTTCAAATATCAGGAACGAAAAGGTGCGATGGATACTCGAGCAAATATATAGACTCGTAGGCGAGCACGAGCTCAGGCTCCTCCACGAAACCCCACTACCCAACATTGATATGTTGCGCAGACGACTCGCAGATACCGTACGCTCGAAATTCGGAATGCTCTCGGAAAATGATTTCCAGCGGATTGGCTCATACGGCCTCGGATTAGGGAATGATGGGTTCTGGGAGTTTGGGGACGACGACTTTCTTGAGGAAACTCAATTAGAGACCGCCGGACTTGTACTCAAGGCCGGGATGTCGGGCAACGAATTCCTCCGCGAAGTGGCATACACCACTATCGTGGCGCTCACGTGGGACCTTCTCCACCAGGACGAATACCGCAGAGCAGAAGATCGACGGCGCCGAACGTATGCTCTGGTTTAATCATCGAAGCAAACTTAAAGAAACCTTTTAGAAAGGTAGAAATGAACAACCCTGTCCCGAATCAATCGGTAACAGGGTTGTTTTTGTTTTCGATTTCCAGGTCGTGGCTATTCTTCCACGACCGTGAAAAATCTTTTGGGACTCAGGGGTTTTAAAGTCTCCATCGGTTGTCCGGTACCGATGAAGAGTGTTTCTGTCCAGACATTGAAGTCTGAGGTTTCTCGCAGGCGGTATGTCTTCCCCGAGAACGTCGGCCAGGAGAGCACGACTCTGTCATTTGCTCTCTGAATACTCATTCTTAGCCGAATCGCGAGGAGTTTGCGCACGGCGGGGGCGATGCGTTCGGCCATCACGCGATAGCCTGCCGCATTCGGATGAAAGGTGTTGAAGTCCCAAAACTCCGAGATTTCTTCCAATCCGAAAAGCACGTTTGGAACATACCCCGCTCCCATTTCATCGCTTAACTTGCGGAACTCACGTTCGAAGTCATCAAAGAATGGCTTCTTGAATCCAACAATTACCACCATTGCTCCTTTTTCCTGACTGCGTCGAATGATTTCCCGAAGATTCCGGAAAGTAGTCTCGCGAGGAACAAACGTGCGATAGTCATTCCAGCCTCCGAAGATCGGTATTAGATCCGGATTATGTGGAAACACATCCGTTTCTAGTCTCATGAGCATCTGTTCGGTGGTGTCAGCATGTTTACCGGCATTGATCACTTCCACCTGCGTCATCGCTCCTAGTTGTGCAGGAAGGGTTTGCTCGGGGAGCAGATCGCGACCTTCCACTATGCTGTCCCCCAGAAACACCACCTTCGAGCCTTCTTGCGGAAAGTTCTTCACCTTATGCGGGTCTGGGATCACTCCCACCACTTGTAGCGTCTCGCTCACGGCGAGTTCGCTTTGGAATTGCCCAGTGAAGGAACGATCCACGAGGCGAAGCCGGTAGGTGCCCGGCTCGGGGACAATAAAATCGGTGTCTCCGTCTCTGCCGAAGGTGACTTTTCGCTCTTCGAATTCCCAGCCTTTCGTTCCTTCCTTTTCGAGCTCGACCCATTTCGTAGCATCAATCGTCGAGGCAGGTGCCCATAGAGCCTCCACCGTTTCTCTTTCGAGCACGGGCGCAAGAGCTATAAAGGTGACGATGGCGGCGTAGGTAAGTGGAGCCGCTCCCACTATAGACATTGCTTTCAAAACTTTCATAATCCTCCCATTTAAAATTGCTAAAGAGGCTTATCTTACTTAGGATAAGCCGCCCAAAATCTACTTACTTTTTAGGAAATAGTCAAGTCTGTAAGTGCCTCTTCGTATTCCAGCTTTCCGGATTTAACTGCGGCATCGTAGGTCGCGAACCTCCCTATTGCCCCTGGAGTCATTGCGCTTAAAATATTAAAAATCTTCGCTGCAGGATCACGGGAGAGAAACATGGCCTCAAGCACCGCGAGGCGCGTTTTTTTGTCTCCGTATCCGAACCGACGGGCAAGCGCAAAAAATTCCGGCCGAATTTCTACTCCCAATTCTTCCAATTCCTTCCTCTGAATCGTCCGCTTCTCTCCTACGAACCTCTCGAGTTCAGTGATGAGTCTCCAGTTATCTCCCGCATAGGCATCGCTCAATAATTGCGCCGCGTCTGGCGCAAGCGAAACTCCTCTCATTTTGGCTTCGCTCACGATAAACTGCTCCCACGCCTTACCTTCCAGAGGCTCAAATTCTTGCGCGATTGCGGGAGCCTTCAAAAGAAAATTCAAATCCTTTTTGGGAACCTCCGACTCCGCAAGGAGAATAGTAACGGTTTTGGAATTTTCGAACTTTGGGAGCCACTCGCTCAAAAACCCTTCCGGCGCTTCCCACGCGGCATCGAGTACCGCCAAGCGCTGAGGGTCAAAAAGAGATTCGTTCCGCCCGAATTCTTGAAGTTTAAGAAGCGCTTCTTCGTTCGCGCAGTCGAATTTTTCTAACCCCAACGAAGAATGTTTCTTCAAAAACTCTCCTATAATCTGCTGCTTCTTTCTTATGCGCCGGTAATCATCCGGACCGTAGAGCGTGATGAGCATTCGGATTAGGACGAACCACCAGCACCGCAGGCTTTCGATTCTTTTTTTCCTGCTCCCCGCGTTTTACGCTGGCTTTTATAAAGCTGCGGAAAAGCGGATGAGGAGCGAGCGGACGCGATTTAAATTCGGGATGAAATTGCGTGCCCACAAAAAAAGGGTGCGCGGCTTTCGGTAACTCGGCGATCTCCATGAGACGCCGATCCGGAGAAATGCCAGAAAATACCAGGCCTTTCTTTTCTAAGCGTTCGATGTATTTCGGATTCACTTCGTATCGGTGCCGATGCCGCTCGGAAATGCGCGGAGTGTCATAGGCTTCACGAGCTACGCTTCCCGGTTTTAATGTCGTGGGATACGCGCCCAAGCGCATCGTGCCTCCATAGTTTTTCTCCGCCACATTCGCTCGCTGCTCCGGTATAAAATCGATCACTGGGTGTGGGGTTTTGGAATCAATTTCCGTGGTGTTCGCTTTGGCCAACCCCGCTGCATTTCGCGCAAATTCAATCGTTGCTAACTGCATGCCGTAACAGAGACCGAATAAAGGAATCCCCTTTTCGCGTGCATACCTGATGGCGGCGATTATTCCCTCCACGCCGCGCCCACCGAATCCGCCTGGGACCACTATCCCCCCTACCCCTTCGAGTTCTTTAAGAAGTTTTGGATCTCTCTCATATCGCTCCGAGTCTAGCCACAGTATTTTCGCTTTTTTCCCCACGCTCCACGCCGCATGATTTACCGATTCTATGACGGAAATGTAGGTGTCTTTTACGGATTTAAAATTGAAATACTTCCCCACAATCCCAATCACCACCTCCTTGTCCATTTTTTTGATTTTTCTCGCGAGCGCCATCCAATCTTTCAAATCCTTCGTTCTGGATTTCAGCCCTAATGCCCCGAGCAGTGTATCACTCAACTTTTCCTTCTCGAAATTTACCGGCACGTCATAGATCGAATACACGTCGGGGGCAGAGATAATGCGCTCCACGGGCAAGCTGCACACGTTGCTGATGGTCCGTTTGATGTCCTGGGTGGCCGGCCGCTCGGCGCGACAGAGTACGAAATCAGGATTCAATCCCACCGAATGAAGATCGTTTACCGCTCGCTGGGTAGGTTTGGATTTCTGTTCGCCTAAGAGCGCAGGCGTGGGGAGATAGCTTATAAGCACCACCATTACATCCGCCGGATGTTTGGATTTCATCATCCGGGTGGCCTCGAGAAACGGGAAGAGTTGGTACTCTCCGACCGTCCCGCCATACTCCACTATCGTGATTTCCGCGTTATTTTTTCGCTGACACGCTTCGATGCGCCGAATGATTTCTTTCGGAATATCGGGGTACACCTCCACATCTTCACCGTGGTACTCGAGGTTTCGTTCCTTCCGGATGACTTCCTGATATACCTGGCCTGTCGTGATGTAATTCTCTCGGGTGGAGAGCTGATCCGTAAATCGCTCGTAGTTGCCCAGATCCTGATCGGCTTCGATGCCGTCCTCCCCCACAAACACTTCGCCATGTTCCGCGGGACGGATCGTACCCGCGTCCACGTTTACATACATATCTGCTTTCAGGTTGGCTACGCGATAGCCGCGGGACTGCAAAATTTTCCCGATGGAAGCGGCGGCGACTCCTTTCCCCACCGAGGACATTACTCCTCCCACTACGAAAATATACTTTGGAGTCGTTTTCCCTTTGGCCGCCATATTGCCTATATTGTCCTCATAATTCAAAGAAAGGCAAGTGGAATAAAAACAAAGGAGCCCACCTTTCGGCCGGGCTCACTTGTTTTTCTCTGCTTTAGTTCCATCGCGGATTCGGTGGGTCCTCGTCATCTCCTTTCTGTTTTTTCCACCAGTCGGGGTCGTCGTAGAATTTTTTATTTTGCTCCCCCTCTAACTCATCGTTGGCTTCTTGGATCATTCCCTGAGCTTCCTCAAACAAGCCTAGGTAGATTTCTTTTTCCTTCTCGCTTCGACACGCGTGGGCTTTCTTCAATGCCCAGAATGCACCCACGAGTCCGATTATTCCCGTAATCACCGCTGAGCCTTTTCCTTTTCCCTTCCCCGCCAAGAGTAGCCCTTGCAACATAAGGGTTTTCTCACTTTCTATCTGCCACCTGTTACTCGCTACGAAAGCGGCACTTCGTGCCGGGGCACGAGTTTCTGATCCGTCGCAAGCGTAAAGTGGAAGGTAGTCCCCCGCTCGGGAACGGACTCCGCCCAGATGCGGCCGCCGTGGGCTTGAATGATATTTTTCACAATATAAAGACCCAAACCTGAACCTTCCGTTTGAAGCTTCACCGCATTATCCGCCCGGAAGAATTTGGTGAAAAGTTTCTTCAAATCTTTCGGGGGGATACCGATACCGGTATCTTTTATTGTCACTTCTACGTAAGGACCTTCGGTGGCAGGTTTTACATCAACTGTCACTGTGCCGTTTTTTACGTTGTAGCGAATCGCATTTTCCACGAGGTTCGAAGTCGCCATGGCAAGCTTCTGCGGATCCGCAGTTACGAGCGGCAAACCAACCTTCGGCGCATTAAAATAAATTGAGACGCCTGCGTGCGTTGCCGCAGGGATGATTTGGGCCAGTAGCTTGTTCAAGAATTGCACGATATCTACCGTCGTGAAGGAATATCCAAATCGTCCCTCTTCGATCTTCGCGATGCCCAAGAGATCGTCGATGATCTTCAAAAGCGTCTCGCTGCCTTCGAAAGCACCATCGATAAGTGCCTTCGTATTTGCATCAAACTTCGAAGAGTCCTTATGGAGGGAGTCGAGGGCCCAATGAATGCCCGTCGTCGGAGTCCGCAGTTGGTGCGAAGCAATCGTTACGAATTCGCTTTTGGATTTGATGAGGCTTACCTCTCGAGTGCGATCCCGAATGACTTTCGCAAATCCTATCGGCGCTCCATCTTCTCCTTTCCCTAAAGAAAGCGAAGTGATGCGAAGTTCCAGGAAGGGGTCATTAAAAGAGAGGTCCACAATCTGAGGGAACACTCCCGCAGGAGAACGGGCAATCATTCCAGGGGCAAGCGAAGGAAACGCGACTTGCGCCAAAAGACGCCGGCGGGGATTTTCCGCATCCTGAGGGCTTACCACCTTTCCCAACACCTCGGCGGATTCTAAGCCAAAAAGCCTCTCGGCAGCTGGATTCCAAAATGTCACCTTGAAATCTTTGTCGTATACAAAAAGCGCATCATCTAACCTTTCGAGTACCGTGCGAAATTCTTCGGAAGCAAAAGAGGTAGCGGCAGGAGTAGGAGATTTCGGCTGAAGAGCTCCCAGGGCAGCAAGGAGTACCGCTCCCAGAATGAGCGCCCCCTGCATAATCACAAGATAGGCGGGCAAGGCCCAGGCGGCGATTCCCACTGCCACAAGGAAAGGCACCCCTGCGAGCCAAATAAGATTCGTCGGCTTCGGAGGAGCGGCGTCGGTTTTGGGAAGCGGTTTAATTTCCATTAGCTCTCTACAATGTGAGGGTTTCCATATGCCCCCAGTCTTTGCCCCTCGAAATTTTTACTGTGAGCGGCACAGAGAGTGGGTAGGCGGATTCCATGACCTCCCGTATCTTTGGCGCTATAAGAGCAATCATATCATCGCGGATTTCGAACAACAATTCATCATGAATAGAGAGAAGCATTGCAGCACTCTGCCCCCAGCCTTCCGCATGAAACAAGTCGCGAATGCGTACCATTGCGAGCTTCACAATATCTGCTTCCAACCCCTGAATGGGGAAATTCACTGCAACTCTTTCCGCCTCCGCCCGGAAACGAGGAACGGCCGAGCGGCTGCCTGGGATGTAGCGACGACGTCCAGTTAAGGTTTGGACGTATCCCTCTTCTCTTGCCTCTTTCTTTATCAATTCCTGCCACTCTTTTACCCGTTCAAACGTTTTGAAATATTGGCCGATAAATTTCTTGGCTTCTTCCGCCGAAACGCCCGCAGCCTGCGCAAAAGCCCGTGCGCCCATGCCATACATAAGGCCGAAGTTTAAGGTTTTGGCGAGGCGCCGCTCCTTGTCTCCTACCGCTTCGGGAGCAATTCCCAATACTCGTGCGGCAGTAAGGCGGTGTAGATCGTCGCCACGGTGGAAAGCGGCCACGAGCTCCTCATCCCCCGAGAGCGCCGCAAGGATGCGAAGCTCTAGCTGAGTGTAATCACACGCCACGAGCGAACTCCCTACGGGAGCAATAAACGCGCCACGAAGTTCTTTGGCCAAGACGAATGTTTGCGGAATATTTTGCAAATTCGGATCCCGAGAACTCAATCGGCCCGTGCCCGTGCCCGTTTGCACAAAATCAGTATGCACTCGCCCGTCTTCCTCAATGCAATCGAGGAGAGGGCCGAGATATGTGGACCTGGCTTTGAAAAACTCCCGATATTCCAAAAGCTCCCGCACAATCGGATGCACGTCCGCGACGCCGAGGAGTGCCTCTTCCCGAGTGGATTTCAGCCCCGTGCGAGTTACCGATTTCCCCCGAATCCCCAACTTTTCAAAAAGGATGCGGCTCACTTCGCGGGGAGAATTCAGATTAAACACTTCGCCGGCATGGGCGTAAATCCCCTTTTCCAATTCTCGAAGGCGCGCATCCACCTTGGAGAGAAGCGACGTAAGTCGCTCTTTCGAGAGCGCCACTCCTTTTTGCTCCATTTCGGCGAGCACCCGAAGGAGGGGCATCTCAATGGTTTCGAATACCGTGTTTAAATTGTGCGCCGCAAGCGTGTGATATTCCCAGGCAAAAAGCTTTTCGTATTCATCTTTCGTATTCATCCATGGCGTTCCTAAAAATCGATGTGCAATTGAAGCAGGATCGTAGGTCTTGAAGTCGGGATCGATAAGCCAGGCGCCTACCCCCAGATCCCAATAGGGCGCGGCTCCGTCTTCCGACTTTTCCCAGGCGGACTTTAGCCAGGATTTTAGATTGAATCCCACCTTAAGCCCCTCGAAATGGATAGCTTCTTCACCCACTACAAACTCATGAAGGGGCAGAGGGCCCGCTTTCGTTAAAACTTCGGCGGGTAGGCCCTTCTTTTCTATTTCTACTTTTTGTTGGGTAGGCTCTCCGCCCATCCGCTTCACGAGTGCACGGAAACCGAGCGCCTCGAAGTATGCTTTCGCCGTGTCTAAATTCTCGGCCACTTCGACCGCCGGAAGGGAGTCGGCCGCGAGCGGCGCATCCGCGCGAAGTGTCACGAGCATTTTCGAAAGCTCCGCTTCTTCTCGGTATGGGAGCAGCTTGGTTTTTAATTTCTCGTCGGAAGGAGCGGCTTCGTACAATTTCTCGAGGGTTCCAAATTTCTGAAGAAAAGCAGCGGCGGTTTTGGGGCCTATACCCGGGACGCCTTTCACATTATCAGAAGGGTCGCCTACTAAGGCCTTGTAATCGGGCAGTTGCCCCGGAGCTAATCCATATCGGGCGCGCACCGCGGTGTCTCCGTATTTCATCACTTCGCTAATGCCGGTTTTCAAGGCCCACACGACCACATGCTCGTCCTCCACTAATTGCAGGGTGTCCAAATCTCCCGTAAGAATCACTACTTGATCCGGAGTCAGATGCCGGAATTTTCCTGCGGCAGTCGCGATTAAATCGTCCGCTTCCCATCCAGGCGCTTCAAACACCCCAATACCGAAGGCGGCGAAAAGTCGATGCGCCTCGATGATCTGCGCAATCAGTTCATCGGGCGCTTTGGGACGCTGTGCTTTATACGCCGCATACTTTTCTTTGCGAAAAGTAGGCTCAGGTCGGTCAAAAAAAGCCGCGGCGTAGCGTGGCTTTTCTTCTTTCCAGAGCTTCAACAGGATGCTGGCCACCCCATAGACTGCCTGTACGGGGGCCCCGCTCGGAGAGGTGAGCGGAGGGAGCGCATGAAACGCTCGATGCACGAGCGAATTGGCATCGATCAAAAATATTTTTTTGTTTGGATTATTCATTGGAATCATTCGTCCTATTCCTTGCGGCCGTCGCTCTGCGAGAATCCCCGCACGGAACAGGACTTCATTACTTATCTTCCCTTACTATAATAATTCGCTCGCGCTCGTTTCGCCCGTGTTCGAACGAGACTCGGACTGTCTTTTTTGGAAGGGTGCGCCCGGCGTGCTTTGCCCACTCTATTACAACTATGTTTTCCGGAGCAGCGAAAATTTCTTTCAACCTAAGGGCTTGAATGGCGCGAGGATCTTCCAGGCGATATAGATCGGCATGATAGAGCGACCCCTTATCCCGAAGTTTTATTCGACGAAGCAAAATGAATGTGGGACTTACTGAACGACCGCGCACGCCTAAGGCCTTGAAAATCCCTTTCGTGAAAGTAGTCTTCCCTCCTCCCAGTGGTCCATCCAACGCGAACACAAGAGCCTGGGTTCTCTTTTTAAATCTATGAGCCGTCTCCCGAGTTATTTCCTGTCCCAGCCGCTCGGTCGTCCGCGCACTCGTCGTTACATAACGCATTCCGGAAGTCTACAAAAGATCCCCGCGGCGCACCACCCCCAAGTGGTCATATGCGGCCGGCAGCGCGATTCGCCCAGCGGAAGACCGCTGCAAGAACCCCAAAGCCATGAGATACGGCTCATAAATGTCCTCGATTACTCCCCTATCTTCGTTCAACGCCGCGGCAAGGGTACCCACTCCTACGGGGCCGCCTCCGAACTTACCAATGATGATTTCGAGAAGTTTACGATCTTGAGGTTCTAATCCCAACTCATCAATTTCCAAAAGTTCCAGCGTGCCCATGCTTACTGCTTCATCAATGGAAAGTTTGCCGTGCACTTCTGCATAGTCTCGGGCTCGGCGGAGCAAACGATTTGCTACCCTCGGCGTGCCTCTCGAAGCTCGGGCGAGAATATTTATAGCCGTAGGCTCGATCGCGGTGCCCAAAATTCGGGCAGAGCGACTAAGAATTTCGGCGATCTCCGCGCTATTGTAATACCCCAACCGAAAGGTGGCTCCGAATCTGGAGCGCAGCGGCTGCGAGAGCAAGTTTTCCCGAGTGGTCGCTGCAACGAGCGTAAATGGGGGGAGATCTAAAAGAAGCGTGCGCGCGCTCGGCCCCTTTCCCACTACTACATGGAGCTTCCGCATCTCCATTGCCGGGTAAAGCACCTCCTCTATCATTCGGTTGATCCGGTGGGCTTCATCTATAAAAAGTACCTCGCCCGGATTCAGGTTCGTCAAAATGGCCGCGAGGTCCCCCATCTTTTCAATAGCAGGCCCCGAGGTTACCTTCATAGAACCACCCATTTCTTTCGCTACTAAATGAGCCAGTGTAGTTTTGCCCAAGCCCGCCGGACCAGAGAATAAGAGATGATCCGCGGCCTCTCCCCGGCGCTTCGCCGCCTCGATCAGAATTCGAAGATTATCTTTGATCCTTTCTTGGCCTATATAGGCATCCCAAGACGCCGGCCGTAGGGCTTGATCGGTATTTCCTTCCTCTTCTTTAAGTTTTCGAGGGGTTTCAGGGGGCATTAGTAAGGGGTTGACAATGAAGATTCTTTATGCTACTATCTCCAACCATAAGGAAGAAGTAGGTAGGTCATTTGAAATCTGAGGGCTGGAATTATTTCTAGATATTTTAGGACGGCTTGGCTTCGGCGAAGCCCATCCTCAGAATAATTCTATCCTCTTTTCACTTTGTGAGAAGAGAAACCACCTGTCCCGATGAATTTCGGGATACGCCCTCAGATTTCAAGCGAGCTACCATACTAAAGGACCGGTGACTTCCTCCACCTCTTTAGGACTCGTCACCCCCTGAATGATTTTAAGTATTCCGTCTTGCTGCATGGTTACCATCCCCTGTTGCTCGGCGAGTTTGGCGAGCACCGCTTCGGAAGCTTCTCCTATAATTACCTCTTCCAAATCCCGCCCTCCCCGGAAAAATTCAAATATTCCCACTCTGCCTTTATAGCCAAAGTGGTTGCATACCTCACATCCTACCGGCTCAAAGAGCGTCGGGATGGCGTATTGCACTCGCTCCACTCGCGTGGGCAATTTTTTTAAGAACGCCTCGATTCTTTTTTTGAGTTCCGGCGTGGGTTCCACTGGTTTTTTACACTTTCCGCATAATTTTCGCACTAGCCGTTGAGCGATCACGAGCGAAAGCGCCGCGCCGATAGTCGCGGGCTTCACTCCGAGATTTGCCAACCTCGGCACCGCCCCCACCGCATCGTTCGTGTGTAGCGTGCTCAAGACTAGATGGCCAGTAAGCGACGCTTGTAACGCGATATCGGCGGTTTCCGTATCCCGAATTTCTCCCACGAGGACTATATCCGGGTCCTGCCTTACGATCGCTCGAAGGCCGCTTGCGAATGTATACCCTGCTTCCGGGTCGACTTGAGTCTGCTCAATACCTTCGATGCGATACTCAATAGGATCTTCCACGGTAATAATTTTCATCTCCGGATCGTTCAACTTCCGCAAAAAAGCGTACAGGGTGGTGGTTTTCCCGGAGCCGGTCGGCCCGGTGTTCAGGATTAACCCATTGGGTTTCGCGAGTTCCGCATTCACAATTACGAGATCATCCGGACGCAAGCCCAGGGCCGCAAATTCCAAAGTAGTTTCTTTGGGATCGAGCACCCGCATTACCACTGCTTCTCCAAACTCAGAAGGGGCGATAGAAACCCGGATTTCAATGTCCTTACCCTCGACACGCACCGTGAATCTCCCATCCTGGGCTTCGTCTCTCACATTAATCTTTAGACCCGAGAGCAACTTCAGACGAGAAAGAAGCGATTCATAACTTTTTACCGGAATGGCAGTGGCCGCATCGTGAAGGCGCCCGTCGATGCGATACCGGAACTTGGCATCTTTTTCTTCGGCTTCGCAGTGAATGTCTGACGCTTCGTTCGCGAGTGCGCCCGCGAGAAGCATTTCCAAAAGATCTGTAGTGCTTGTTTGATGAAAATCTAATTTACCAAATGCATCGTGCACCACTTGGAAGCCTTTAAGCTTCCCCATAAGTTCCGCGAATCGCCCTCCCAAATCCACCTTCCCAGTTATGTCGTGGGCTTCTTTGGCCGCGAAGGAATACATGTGCCAGAGTTCCTTAATTCCAGATTGCGACCCTATCATCACTTTAAACGTGGGGAATTGCTTTTTTAATTCACTTAGCAGCGCTTCGGTCGCGGGAAGACGAGGGTCTACCACCGCAACCACGAGGGCTTTATCTGTTTTTTCGAGTCCTACCGCCTGCGCTTCTTCGGCGCGCGCCTTAGGAATCACCAATACTGCATCAAACGAAGTGGGGACTTTACTTACTTCCACGTATGGGTAGCCTAGTTCTTCCGCCATCCTTTTTGCCGCTCTTTCTTCCCCCTCTCGGCGGAGACGGAGAAGTTCTTCATTTAACGGGGTGGGAGCAGCGATACTCATTGTCACAATTATACCTCACCCTTCGAACAACTTTGAAATTAGAAATTGGGAATTAGAAATTGTATGCTCTCGGTATGGCAGGACATTCTCATTGGGCCGGAATAAAGCATAAAAAGGAAATTACCGATAAGAAAAAAGGGGCTACTTTTTCTAAGCTCCTTGCAGCAGTAACTGCAGCCGCAAAAAGAGACCCGAATCCGGATTTTAACCCCCGCCTCCGTACAATGGTCGAAAAGGCTCGAGCTCAGAATGTCCCCGCCTCGAACATCGAGCGCGCAATTCAGCGCGCGAGCGAAGCAGGGGGAGCAATTGAAGAGCTTCTTTTTGAAGCGTACGGCCCAGGAGGGGTGGCGCTGCTTATTGAAGCTACTACGGATAGCAAAAATCGGACGGTTGCAGAGGTAAAAAAGCTCCTTACGGATTTTGAGGGGAAATGGGCCGAGCCGGGCAGTGTACGGTGGGCCTTTGAGGAAATGCCTGGAGGAGGGTGGACTTCTAAGTTCCCTCTCGCCATCGACACCGAAGTGGCCGCGAAACTGCACTCATTAGTGGAGGCTTTGGAAGAGCATGCGGACGTCCAGGCGATATATACTAATACTTCTCAGTTTTAATGGTTATTTTAGGAATCGACCCAGGCACTCATCGTGTGGGTTATGGATTTATCGAGAGCGAGCAGGGTGAATGCCGCTATCTCGCTGCAGGATTGCTCGCGGTTGGGCGGGCACAGCCTCATGCACAACTCCAGAAAATCAAACAAGAGTTGGACTCCCTAATCCATACCTTCAGCCCTGAGGCGTTGGCGCTTGAAAAACTTTATTTCACTAAAAACCAGAGGACTGGGATTTCGGTAGCCCAAGCGCGCGGCGTCATTCTTCTTGCGGCGGCAGAACACTCTCTTCCCGTCGCAGAGTTCGGCCCCAGCGAACTCAAAGCCCATCTTACCGGGTATGGCTCTGCGGATAAGGCAGCGGTTTTCAAGATGGTGAAGCTTAGTCTGCGGTGTCCCACTTTGGATGTTATCGACGATGCAAGCGATGCGCTGGCACTCGCACTCGTCGCGCACTTTACTAAAAGTTTTGCATAAATTAGCATGAACCCACGCCGTGGGGCTTGACAACTATTGTGGCTCCACTATAACAAGTGAAGATGTTACAACGCTTGGGAAATCCCCGGCGATTCACTAGAAGCAAAAGGTCGAATCAGAACTATTCATTCTGATTCCAAACGGTATTTATTCATGACACGGGATTCTTTAGAACTGCATTCGCGAGGTTTGAGCGACGAAGAGGATGACAGTGAGTCTCCAATGACTTTCGGGGAAGAATTGGAGGAGTCCTTGCTTCCGAACGAAGAGGAGGGGGGAGAGCAACGCTACGAAGAACGCTTCGAATTCAGCGAATGATCCGTATGGTTCTTGCCCCGCCCCTCAAAGGGCGGGGTTTGTTGTTTCTTCCGATCTAAATACATGGGGTTTTCACGAAGACTCTGAGAAGCTACAATAACGAGCGGAATGACTTCACACACCCATCCGCATACCCCTCACCACACTCCCCACCCCCATATGTCGCGCCCTCGCTTTAAAAAGTGGCTGCGCAGGGGGATATTTTTTAGTCTAGGCGCTCTCCTTTTGGGCGTGGCTGCAGCATTTTTATTTTATTTTTCGCTTCGGAGAGATCTCCCTTCTGTGGAACAGATCCTCCATCGCCAAGTAGCCCAATCCACTAAGATTTACGATCGCACGGGGAAAATACTGCTCTATGAGATCAGCGGAGGAGAGCGACGCACTGTGGTGCCCATCGAGGATATCCCGAAACATCTTCAGGAGGCCACCATCGCAGTGGAGGATGAGAATTTTTATACCAATCCTGCGTTCGATTGGAAAGGAATTCTTCGCGCAGTATACGTAAACCTTCGCACGGGTAGTTTTTCTCAGGGGGCTTCTACTATTACTCAGCAACTTGCTCGAAACGCATTCCTTACGCCCGAAAAGAGCGTGATCCGAAAACTTAAAGAACTTATTCTCGCCGTAGAAATTAATAAGCATTACACCAAGGAAGAGATTCTAGAGCTCTATCTCAATGAAATCCCTTATGGCCCCACCGCATATGGCGTCGAAGCCGCAACCCAAACCTTTTTTGGGAAAAGCGTGAAGGATATTTCTTTGGCAGAATCTGCCATACTCGCCGCCTTGCCCAAAGCTCCCACATATTATTCTCCGTGGGGAAGCCACCGCGCTCAACTGCTGGACCGAGCTCAATTTGTGCTTAAAAAGATGAAGGAGCTTGGATATATTTCTGAAACTGAATATCACGCCGCCCGCCAAGATCAAGTTACTTTTATTTCTCAGGGGCAGCTCATTAAAGCTCCGCATTTTGTAATGATGGTTCAGGATTACCTCACTCAAAAATACGGGGAGGACTTAGTGCGCCGCGGCGGACTCAAAGTAATCACCACTCTCGATTGGGAACTCCAAGACCTCGCAGAGCGGGTGGTGCGAGCAGGAGTAGATCGAAATACTGCACTTTATGGGGGCTCGAATGCCGCGCTTGTAGCGCAAGATCCTAAAACTGGACAGATCCTTTCTATGGTAGGTTCGCGAGATTATTTCGACACCGCAAATGATGGAAATTTTAACGTAGCCACGCAAGGGTTGCGCCAGCCAGGTTCTTCCTTAAAACCTTTTGTATATCTCACCGCTTTCGAAAAAGGATACGCCCCTCAAACAGTGATATTCGATACTCCCACGGAATTCGCGGCTCGCAATCCGGACTGTCCCGTCGTTCCCACCTATCAACAGGAAGAAAATGGGGATGAGACGGGCTGTTTTCACCCCCGCAACTTCGATGGGACATTCCGAGGTCCTACATCTCTTCGGGAGGCTCTCGCCCACTCTCGGAATATTCCGGCAGTAAAATTACTTTATCTCGCCGGGGTGCGCGACGTTATTCAAAAAGCCTATGCCTTTGGACTCTCCACGCTCACCAACCCAAGTGAATACGGTCTTTCTCTTGTTTTAGGAGGAGGTGCAGTGCATTTGAGCGATCTCGTTCAGGCTTACGCAGTCCTTGCTCAGGATGGGATTAAACACCCGCAGACGTATGTTTTAGAAGTTCGAGATGGCACCGGGGCGGTAATCGAAGCGTATCGAGAAGAGAGCCAAGAGGTTGCCCCAGCTCAAGCCGTGAGGCTCGTCAATGACATTCTCACTGACGTAGAAGCTCGGCGCGGACTTTTTGGAGGAAGTACCGCCTTTACCACTCTTCCTGATCGGGATGTAGCACTAAAGACTGGGACATCGAATGATTACCGAGACGCATGGGCGATGGGGTTCACCCCCTCACTTGTGGTAGGGGTATGGGCAGGAAGAAACGATAATGCCCCCATGCATAAGTTTGGGTCGAGTATTTTTGCTGCGGTCCCTATATGGCATGAATTTTTCTCAGCCGCACACAAAACTCGAAATTTTCCCGTGGAGGCTTTTGCTCAGCCCGAACCCGTAGCCCCTTCTAAACCTGTGCTCGGCGGAGATTATCTCACGAACAACGAACTTCATTCTATCCTTTATTATGTGAATCGGAGCGATCCCACAGGCGCTCAACCCACAGACCCCTCCGAAGACCCCCAATTCGTGAACTGGGAAGCGGGCATCCTCACATGGGCCTCTCAGAACCTCCCGAATTTTGCGCAATACAACAAAAACGCGCTGGTCGCCGGACTTATTCCCAAACTTGGAGGAATGGGCTTCCAAATAGAGACGCCTGCGAATGGTTCTCTCGTGCAAGGCAGCTTCCTTTTCCTTAAAGCCACTTTTTCGAGCCCCCGAGAAGCCTCAGAAATCCACATTCGCCTTAATGGGCAGCTCCTCGAAACTATTCCGGGCCCTTTCCCATTGCAGAGTCCTTATCCTCTGCTTCGCACAATCCCCTTAGGAACTGGGCCACAACAAAATCTTTTGGAATTAGAAGCGGTGAACGGTACCGAACTTATTGCTAAAACCCATACGATCTTCTACCGCTAGCTCGCTCCTACGTCTTAAGGATAGGTTTCACTATGTATTGATAGGAAGCATCCCCCACCGAACGAAAGAGGGCGGGGGTGTGTTCATCGTTCAAGCCTATAAACAGTTCTCCGCCGCGGGCTACGCGAAGCATATCGTGCACATATCGGCCATTAAAAAGCACCTCTCCATTTTCTCCTTGGATTTTTGCAGGAAGCATATATACATTTTCCCCCACTCCTTGAGAGGAGGAGCTTATCTCCACCGCTTTTTGATCTTTTGAAAATACTAGGCGAACCTCACTCGCTCGATCGTGAAACACACTGGCTAACTTTAAAGCCTCGATAAGATCTTCTTTTCCTACAGTAAGCTCGCTTTCGAAGGAAGCTGGAATGATGGCGGAGTATTCAGGGAATCTGCCCTCTACAAGCCGGGAGATACACTCCGCATTGGGCGTGGTGAAAAGGATTTGATTGTCATCCACATATATTTTTACATTCTCCCCTTCTTTTATCAGCCTCAAGAGTTCTTGGCTGGTTTTTAGGGGGATAAGTATTTGGAATTCTTCCCCAATATTTGAAGAGAATCGGGTGGAGGGGATTTGCTGTTCCGCTAAGCGAAAGCTGTCAGTGGCAGCGAGCGTGATGAGTTGTGGAGTAAAACGAAATGAAACACTGTTTAGTTCTGGGCGAAGGTCAGAAAATTCGGTAGCAATGAGCACTCCTCCCAGAGCGTCCTTCAGCACCTCTGCCTTGCATTCAATGTATTTCTCCGTGTTTTTTATTTTGGGAATAATCGGAAAGTCTTCGGCGGATAAGCTTTGGAACGACGCGCGGTAGTTGTCAGAAGTAAGCGCGATGCTTTGTCCTTTTTGCTCTAGATTTACCCGTTCGCTCCTCAGTACGCTCAAGACCTCCCCGAAAGCTCGCGCGGGCACTGTGATTTTTCCATTTTCGATTACTTTTCCCGATACCCCATACTGAATCGCGATTTCTAGATTCGTACCCACAAGTGTAAGTTTATTGTTGTTTGCCTCGATGAGAATACTTTTTAAGATCGGAAGCGTGTCTCCGCCCGCAGCTCGGCTCACTGCGGCGATTCCTTCCATAATAGCTTCTCTTAAGGCGACGGCTTTCATAATAATTATTTATTTAATACTTAAAGATTATTGTTACTGTGGATGCTGTTGGTGTTGTGTGTATGTGGATGAGTTTGAGAGATCTTATATTTATGAAGGCTTTTTCATGAAGATCTCGTGGGGATGGGTTGGGGATCAAACCTTGTATATCATGTCTTTGATCATAAGGATTTTCTGGTTAAGAAGGGCGAACTTGTTCACATCTCGGCTGATTTTTTCGAATGAATGGATGGCGGTGGTGTGATCTCTCCCCAACCTTTCCCCAATGGATGGGTACGATAATTCCAACATATCCCGAAGAAGGTACATCGCGATTTGACGGGGTTCCACCACCTCTTTCCGCCGGTTGTGGCTGATTAAATCTTCGACGGTGATGTTAAAGAACTCTGCTATAGCCTTGAGGATCTGCCCGTCGGTTACCCGGCGGGAAAGATTTTGAACAGACTTTTCGATTATTTCTTCAGCGGCGGATTCGGTGATGGGGGCTTGTTTGCGTTCTTGGTAGAAGAGAATTTTATTTAATATCCCCTCTAGCTCACGAATATTTTTCTTTACGCGCTTGGCAACCACGTCTACCACCTCATCCGGAAGGATGCGGCTCATCTCTTGGAGTTTGCTTTTGATGATCGCTACTCTCATTTCGTACTCCGGATAGCTTATATCCGCGATTAATCCCCCTTCAAAGCGAGAGCGGAGCCGTTCCTCAAGTGTGGGAATGGATTGAGGAGGGCGGTCCGAAGAGATAATGATTTGTTTGTTGTGCTCATAAAGCGCATTAAAGGTGTGAAAAAACTCCTCCTCTGTTTTTTCTTTGCCCCCGATGAACTGAATGTCGTCGATAATGAGCAGGTCTACATCCCGATATTTCTTTTTAATATCCTCCATCCTTTTGTTTCGGATTGCCCATACGACGTCGCTCGTAAATTTCTCGGATGGAACGTACTTGGGGCGGATTTGGTTGTTATATTTCTTTTTTACCTCATTGCCGATTGCCTGAATAAGGTGGGTTTTGCCTAATCCTACTCCTCCGTATACGAAGAAAGGGTTATATTTGGTACCTACATCGTTTACTATCGCCGAAGCTGCAGCGAAGGCGAGCTCATTCGAGGGGCCTACCACGAAGGAGGAGAGGGTGTAGCGGGGATTGAGATTGGTTTCGGGATCGATTTTGAGTTCCAGCCCCATATGGGCCTCCAATCGTTCTACTCTGGGTGCAATAGGCGCAAGCTTTTCAGTGGTGGCGACGTGCTGCGGGGCCACTACAAACTCCAGTTTTCTCGCGGAATTATCGAAGTTTCGGATTATTCCCAAGAGATTCTTCTGATATTTGTTCTCTACCCACTCCTTCGCGAAATTATTAGGGAGTGCTATGTATAATGTGCCTTCCTGCTTATCTACCAATCTACTTTGCTTCAACCAGGTGGAGAAATTCGCACGTGAGAGCTGCACCTCCATCTCTGCAAGGGTGGACTGCCATAAGTCTTCTAAGTTCATAAAAGCAGGAGAAGAATATTCGCGACTAATGAGTTCATTGTAGGGAGATTTTGAAGGCAGTCAAAAGGGGTGCAAGCTCCTCGTCTGTGGATTTTCTGTGAATAGTGCATTTTTCAATTCTTTTTTTGGCAAAAGTTTCTCCTTGTGGTAGAGTGGGAGGCATGTCGCGAACGTATCAACCAAAAAAGAAGAAGCGAGCCCGAACCCATGGCTTTCTTTCGAGGCAACGGCGCCCTGGTGGGCGGGCAGTTTTGCGTCGGAGGCGGGCGAAAAAGCGCTATTCGCTTACTGTGTAGGGATGCTGCCGCGAAAGAAGAGGGCGACCGTGCCTGCGGTGCTCCGAGGAAGGCCAAAAACTCTCTACGCGTCTCCAAGTTTTATAGTTAAGGGAGTTCGTAATGCGGTGGGATATGGCAGATTTGGAGTAGTGGTGAGTCTTGGTGTGGATCGCCGCGCTACTCGACGCCATATGTTGAAGCGAATCGTGCTCAATGCAGCACGATCTTTCCCTCCCAGTTTTTCGTTAGACCTCATTTTTATTTTAGGACGGCACTCTACGGAGCTTTCTCGAGCAGCGCTTCACGAGGAAGTGTTAAAAACCCTCGGGAAAGTGTCCCGGCAGTTCCCCTAATAAGCAGCAATGGAATATCTTTATAATACATTCTTATATCACCCTTTCCTTAATGCGCTGGTGCTTCTTTATAACACCGTAGCATTTCAGGATTTGGGAATCGCAATTATTTTTTTAACTATTCTTATTCGGGTCGTTCTTTTTCCTCTTTTCCAGAAAAGCGTTCGTCATCAGGCAGTGATGCAACGCCTGCAGCCTGAAATCAAGAAAATTCAGGTTAAATATCCCAAGGATCGTGAGCAGCAGGCTAAGGAAATGCTTGCGCTCTATAAATCACACCAACTGAATCCTTTTTCAGGGTTCTTCCTTCTTCTTATTCAACTGCCTGTGCTTATCGCTTTATATCAGGTTTTTGTCAGTATTTCTGACCCGCAAACTTTAGCGCATGGAATATATCCTTTTGTGCAAATTCCTGCGGAGTTGAAAGCCACCTTCCTCGGCTTGATTAATTTGAAGGCCCAGAGTATCTTCATGGTGGGTTTAGCGGCTTTTGCCCAATATTTACAAGGCCGCGCGGCGCTTCCTCCTCATGCGCCGGGGGACTCTTTAAGTGACGCGGAGCGAATGGGAAGGAATATGGTGTATATTGCTCCCATTCTTACTCTTCTTATTTTCTGGAGTTTTCCTGCGGCGGTCAGCTTGTATTGGTTGGTGAGTTCGATGGTGTCTATTGGACAACAGGTTATCGTGAACCGAGAACTTCGTATAAAGCAATGAATTTCGAAACTTTCGTACAACAAATTTTGGAACGCATGGGTTTTCGAGATTTTCGCGTGGAAATCAAAGAGGATAATCGCGGAGAGATCTTTATTTATGAAAACCAGACTTTGGTCAAGGAATTTTTGCCGGTTTTGGTGATGAGTGTGAACCACCTCGTGCAGCTTGTGGCGAGGAAACAGGAGGTCCCCGCAATAGTTTTCGATGTGAATAATTATCGTCAGGAAAGAGAAAATTTGATTGCGGAGCTCGCTAAGGCAGCAGCGAAGAAAGTGCACGCCACAAAGTCCGCAGTGGCTCTGCCGGCCATGAACTCCTATGAGCGGCGGATAGTACATACTGCGCTCGCCGTGCATCCCGAGGTGGTGACCGAAAGCATAGGAGAGGGGAAAGATAGATACGTGATAGTGAAGCCTATTCCAGAAAATAAGTAGGCTATTTTAGGGCGGCGCAATCCGCAATAATGTGCGGCACGGATTTTTACTGCTGTAAAAATACTCTTGCTCCCGCCGCCTCGGTCCGCACGGCCGCACATCACTGCGGTTCGCCTTCTTTAGTGATCCCTTGCCTCTACTTCAGCGGAATTGAGTAGAGTCTGTTGTCGTGCCGGTTTTTGAAATACAGAGTGGAGTTCGAGAAATACAGCCGGGTGCCGTCTAGAGGAGAGTCGGGGGTGGGAAGAATTTGAGTAGTTCCATCTGCAAGATTAATTTTGTACAGTTTGTCGGAGGTTAGCACCGCCCCTTTGAAGTATGAGTCTGGAAGCATCGCGGTTTTCCAGTCGAGTGAATCGTTTGGTACTGCACATACGAGGGTCCGGAGAGTAGTGGTGGCAGTGGGACGCAAGTTACTCATCGCGCATTTTTCCGGGAGCGTAAGAAAAGAAAGTTCTTCTTCTATTTCACCTTTCAAGGAGAGAAGGAAGAGAGAGCCATTCTTTCCGAACTTATCTACTGTGAACGCTAATCCTTGGGTGACGCTTCCCTTCCCCCAGTTCATAGTGAGTCCATATTGATCCAGGGCAAATTGCGACAGAAGGCGGGTTTTTATATCAAATGCCCACGCGGAGCTAGGGACGAGGCCGCTCGGACGTTCCCAAAGTAAAATTTGGTTAGGAGAGGGCCAGGTGAGAATGAGATTTTTGAGGCGGCTCTTAAAAAGTTCTTGCGGTTTCGCGCGAGGATCGGCCACATCAATTGTGCCCAGAGTGAGTACGCCCCCTTTTTCCGCCAGGTAGGCAATGCGAGTATCCGTGGGAGACCAGGCGGCATCGAGGATTTGCAAAGGAAGAGACTGCCACGTTTTGGTTCTTATATCAAAGAGGCCTGCTTCGAACCCCGTTTCTCCTCCTCCAAAAAGGGTAAGTAGCCTTAGGCTATCGGGAGCAAAGGTAGACTTGCGGAGATTGGAAATGGGAGTAGGGCTCAGGGTACTCACTCCTCCTACGCGGACCTCTACGATTTTTCCATCTGGTTCGAGTGCAATTATTCCCCCATCGGGTTTTACCGCAAAGTCCCATACGGGGTTTGTATAGAGAAGCTTCACCGGCCCGGTTTGCGGGGGAGGGAGAACGGGCGAGATGGCGGGAGTGGTAGGAGTGGTGCTCGCTGGAGTCGTTCGCGACGCGGGGGCTAGTGGTAGGTCGGTTCCCGGAGCGGGCTCGGGAAGAGGGGTCGGACTTTCATATCGGAAGTAGAAAAACGCTCCGATGATAAGACCGAGTACTACCAAAAAAATGAGGAGGTACAGAAGGCGTTTCATCGTTAGGGCTTAAAATCTTTGCAGGTTAAATTCTTCTTGGCGCATGATTCTTTGATTTTACTTATTGCGGCAGAGGCAGCCTCTCTCATCGCTTGGGCTTTTGGAGGGTCATTTTTGTCGAGATCTCGCGCGCGAGTTTCGGCGCTATTTGAAATCTGTTGCATGATTTTGTTTACATCCGAGGCTACTTTAGTAGTGTTCGGCAATTGTGCCCCGGCAGCGCCTGCTCCTGCGCCCGCTCTCGCGGCGGCTTGGGCCATTTCAATCGCACTTTGTTTCAGGCGCGCTTCCATGCCGTTGGCCGTAACTTCGGCATCGAAGTTGACGTTCGCCTTAAATCTTTCAAATAGGGCCGCAGCTGCGGCTTCCTGATCTTTTTTATCGAGGAATTCTTTTATACGCGAGTCGTATATTCTGTTTAGAGCCTCTTTTTGAACTTCCGTGGGGGCTCCTTCTTTGGCAAGGAGCTTGGCTTTTTCAGTAAAAAAATCGGTAGCGGAGTTCGTGTGCAGGTTTGCGGCCTCTTTTTCTAGTTTTAAAGCTTCGGAGGTTTTACCTTCGAGTCTTAGCTTGGCAGCCTGGGTTTCTAAGTCGTGTATCTCTTGAGTATTTGCTGCCGCTCTTTTTCTCGCCGCCTCGAACACTTCGTGATCTTTGTTATATTCCTGAAAGGTAGTTGAAGGGTCTATTGTATCTCGGATTCCTTCGAGGCCTTTAATAAGGAACGAAGGGCCTTGCGGATTTTTGGCGAGGATTTGGGGATTTACGAGATTCAGAATAATTCCTGCCCCTAATAGTAGTACGAGACCCAGGAGTGCTTGGGTGATTCGATCCTTTCCCTCACTCTTTTTTTCGGGGTTCGCGGCGCCCAGAATGTAGAGGATGCTTCCGTAGACGATTGCACCGAATGCGAGGAGCCCTCCTAAGAGAAGCGCGAATTGGTAGGCATTACCTAGAATTCCCTCCGGGCTGCCGTAGGTGGGATTTGTGCCCGGAATATTCGGGTTGATCTCGGCAGCGGATGCCCCGGGACTTATGAGAAGAATTCCCAATACACCGAGGCTAAGAAAAAGTTTCTTCATGGGATGATGAGCGTGTTCGCCTTTTTGGCTGCTTCTATTTCGGAGAAAGGGTTGTAGATCGAGAGCGTGACGTTCAGAGCAGCACCTGCGGGGACGGTTTTAATCGTGAGTACGTCAGGTTCGCCCGAAGCCGCGGCTTTTTCGCCATTCACTATCCAATCGAAAGAGAGAATTTCGGCGAAATCAACGTTGAAAAAAAACGGAAGGCCTTTTAGCGCTAAAGGAGGGCGAAGTGGGGTGCTTGGGGTTTGCATTACGGCTTCCGGAAATACAACCGGGATGGTAATTCCCTTAATAACTCCTTCTTTCAGCGTCGGAATTTCTACTCGGAGAGAGATTGGACTGAACTTGAGAGGAGGGGTTCGGAAGAACGTGGAGTGTATGCCGGTTCCTCCACTTACAAAGTTATTGTCCACATACCAATATATGGTTTCTTTGGAGAGATCTATAAGACGGCCATTTTGAAGTGCCTCTACCGACGCTTCGATGCGGGACTCGGCAGTAGGAAGAGGTTTTCCTAGATAGCCAGCGGGAGTAAAGGTAGAGGCCCGCCAGCTTATTATGACCTGAGGGGCGGATTGAGCGTGAAGAGGAAGGGTGGTGGCCAACCCCCCCAGAATAAGAAGCGCGCTATATGCGAGAATGGCTTTAGGCATGTTCCCCTAATTATATCCGCTCTATATATTTCTCGCTTGAGTAGATTTCCACACCTCTTATCCTATAACCCCTGAAATTCACTCATTCTTCCCTGCAGGCTTACGGGCAGAATGAATGATTTCAAGGGTTCGGCATTATGCCGTGAGTGGCAGTTTACTTTAGTCATCTTTCGAACGGGGCTTTTCCGGTTCAGGCATTTTCGTCATGACTTCTTGGAGTTTTTCGAGGGGGTCTTTTTCGGCGCCCATTGCTTCATCCGAAACAGTACTTCCTGATTTTGCTGGGCTTTGTGCGAAGTTTTCACCTAATTCTTCCGTGCCCCCGGCTCTCACCGCGGTTTTTTCGGTTTTCTCTTGGTGCACCCCCGATCGTTCGACTCCGTGGGTGGCCGTTTGTTCGGCACGGACTGCAGCGGCGCCCGCTCGTACTTTTTGCATCATGGTGCCCCCGCCGCGCATCGCGGTGGAGACTCCCACTGTCGTATTTACCGCTTTTGCTGCAAAAGAATTTGGATTATGGTCGGCATATACCGTCCAAATCCAACCCGCGGTGAGTAATGGAGCTGCCCCCAACCACGGAAAGAGTTCTAGAAGCCAGGTGATGAGTTGGCGGATGGGAGGAATTCCCTTCAGGAAAAGATACACAAAAATAGTGGAGGCAAGGGTATCTAATATCCAAAAATCATCAAGACCCACGAAAATAATTCCTATTTCCACCGCGTCTATCGCGGCGAATACAAAACCGATAAGGAGTGTTTCGGTTACGGAAATTTTCGGTTCGGGTTCGCTTCTTTCCCCATTTTCTGCTTCCAACTCTTCCGCCATAAATTATTTTTCTTTCAAAAGCTGTTCGGGGTTCGTGGTAACCAATTGGTCTTCGAAGTAGGAGGCTATAATTTGGATGGCTACATGTTTTTTGCCTGCAAAAAACAACCCAGTCCCCACTTCTGCCCCGAGAAGCAGGCCTTTTTCGGCTTCCGTGAGATCGAAGGCTTTCGCTACTACGTCGATAGTGGCGGGGGCTTGTTTCAAAAGGAGCTGCAGGGAGGAGTTCGTAATAATAGGGCGGCCATAGGGAGAACGCAGGAAATCTTCCACGTCTTGGGTGATAGTAGAGACTCCCAGATAGTATTTTCGAGCTCGTTTTACTAAGCCGAAGAGGAAAGTGGCCGAGTCTTCGTTTTTCATCATGAGCCAGGCTTCATCGATGATGAGGATTCGACGCTTGAGCTTGGCCCTAATCAGATTCCAAATAAAGTTCAAAATCACAAACATCGCAATCGGGCGCAGTTCTTCTTCGAGGTCCCGAATGGAAAACACTATGAGGCGATTTCCAATGTCGATGTTCGTTTGTTTGTCGACAAAGCCCGCGAAGGAGCCTTTCGTGTATTTATAGAGGCGTTCCGCCATTGCCCGTCCCCCTTCGAGATTTCGGAGCACGGTCTCCAAGTCTTCAAGGAGAGGGGGTTCTTTGCCGCTAAAATCTTCTCCCGCAACAATCTCACGCGAAGCGTATGTTTCGGTGATCGCTCGGTCGAGCAGCGAATCTTCTTCGGGGGTGAGTTTCCCAAGCATAAGCTTCACTAAGCTTGCGAGGTTTACAATATGCGATCGCAAAATGTCCGAAGCGGACTCCCCTTCCGGAATGATGGGGATATCGAAAGGATTAATGTGTTCTTCGGAAGAAAGAGAAATATTAAAGAAGCTCCCTCCTAAGGCTCGGGCTAAACGTTCATATTCGTTTTCCGGGTCGATCACAATTACCTCGGTGCCTACCATGAGCGAGCGGATGATCTCGAGTTTGGTGGAGTAGGATTTTCCCGAGCCGGATTTGGCAAATACCACCTGGTTGGCGTTTTCAAGTGAGAAGCGATCGAATACGACCAGGCTGTTATTATGACGATTGATCCCGTACATTATTCCCTCGTTCGAGGTTAGATCTTCCGAAACAAAGGGGAAGAATGAGGAGATCGGACTCGAATTCATGGGAGTGTGTACATCGAGTTTATCGTTGCCGAATGGGAATACTGAGAGCAGGCCCTCGAGCTGTTCGAAGAGGGCAGGTTTGATGTAGACAAGTTTCGCTTCCATGAGGGAGACTATCTGGCTTTCCAGTTTCGCCAATTCTTCCGGGGTGTCGGCATAAATCGCAATATACACGGAAGTATTAAAAAGTTTTTCCTCGGATTGCTGGAGGGTGTCCCGAAGATTCTCCACATCCTTAAAAGCGGTTTCGAGGAGCGGATCTCTCACCAATCCCTTTTCTTCCGAGTCGGCGATTTGAGATTCGAGTTGCGCGGCTTTTTTACGCAGGTTTTTCAACGCATCGCCAGTATTGATCGGCGTAATGAAAATCGATACATCAAGCAAATTCGGAAGATTTACTAAGGGCTCAAACCAGCCGGTCGAAAGATACCGGGGGTAGGAGAGCACGAAAAAGGTTTTGGCGAGTTTGTTCCCGATTTTCAAATAGTTCGGAGTGACCTCCACTCCGGCAGGAGCGATGATTTTCGCAATGTCTGTGGGGTTGTTCTGCTTCGTTTCTTCCATGATTATGTTTTAGCTTCGCTGCCCGGAATGGTGAGATCTTCTCTCTCGACGGATTCAGGATTATAAAAGTTATAGAGCATTTCCGCGAGTTCTTTATTTCCTAATGCCACGGCTTCCAAACCGATCGCGTTTAAACCTTCGATAACCTGAGCGGTGCGTTGATTAAGTTGCTCCAAGGATTCTTTGAAATCCCCTTCTTTTTCTTCTGCGGCCGCCGCCGCCGCATTCTCGTTTTGTTTTAGAAATGGAATAAAACGCAGGATACTCCGTGTCGAGGGGAGGGCTACGGTTACCCAGGGGATCACCACAAAAAAAGTTTTTTCCATTATAGCGTTTTTTTCCACAAAACCCCGGATGAATTCCCGGTATTCTGAGTTCTGGTTTCGTAATAGTGGGGAGGGTTCGGTTTTTTCAAATCCTCCCAACTTGTCGAGGTACTTTGAGATGTTAATTCTTCGGGAGTGAATAATAACTTGGAGCGGGAAATCAAGGGTGTTCAGAAAATTTTGATACCCGGAAGTGATGGTATTTTGTTCCGTTTCCGAACGCAGCGCGAAATTCATCCCGTTTACCATAAGGATTTGTCGTAGGCTGCCGTCGCGGAGTACCAGTACTCCATCGCGGACTTCTTTTACAGCCACTAAGTCTTGAGCGTTCGCGAATTGTTTTGGCATAGAACAGCTTTAAGGTTTAAGCTTTGAGCTTTAAGTGGAAGACCTTCTTATTGTACCTTTTTTTGCTCAAGTTTCTCCTTCATCCCGTAAAGCATTTTCTGGACTTCATCGAGGAGAGATTCGGCTCGTGCGTAGTTCAGTTTAGAATATAGGCGTTTCGCAATTATGAGTTGAGTTTCTAATTCTGCAGAAGACGCGTCGGCTATTCTTAGGAAGTGGAGGTATTCCGGAATGTCTTTTCGGCGAGAGCCTTCAGCAATGTTTGATGGTATGGAAATTGTAGCTCTCCGCATTTGAATGCTAAGACCAAACATCTCTTCTTTTGGGAATTGTGCAGTGAGTTCGTAAACTTCAATTACAAGCTCAATCGATCTTTGCCATACAATAAGTTCTTTGTAGGATTTTACATACATATTGGACTCAAAGCTTAAAGCTGGAAGCTAAAAGCTATGTAGCTATCTGTAGTCTACCCGGCGGGCAGCGTGCCGTTCGCCGGTTTTTTTCCGAAACACTGCAAATTGATCCTCGGCCTGGTTCAAGAAGGTTCCCGGGGAGATTTTCCCGGTTCCGGTTTGCAGCTTTTGCCAGGTTTTTCGCAGGGCCAATCCGGAGAGCACTTCTTCGAGGGAGGCGTTCGAAGTGGGAGAGGTGGGCTCTAGTACGGGAGCAGGAGCAGTTTTCTTATCCTGGGGTTGCCATACGTACGTTTGAGGTTTCCAGAAGTAGAAGAATGCAGCACGAGCTACGGTAGGAAGAGAACGCCCCCCGATCTTTACAAACGCAAGCGCGATACCTATGGCAACAAGGGGCAAAGAGACCAAGAGCCACAGCCATAGTTCCACGAGAAGATATAATATGAGAGATATTCCTCCCGTAATTCCTATATAGATGAATTGTTTGAGGCTCAAAGGCCCCACAATTTTATCTTCGGTTTCGATGAATTGAGGAACTTGGAATTGCATCAGATTTAGCTTTAAGCGTTAAGCTTTTAGCTTTAAGTAAGAATATATCATTTTGGCGGAACGGGAGGCTCGTCGAACGAGTCAAGGTCGAGTATATCATCTCCTGGCTTCTCCGGCGTGGAGGGAGCTTCCGGGGCGGGAGGAGGCGGGATTTCGGACAGAGAGACAGTTTCCAAAACCTCTTTTTTCTTTCCAAAAAAGCGGGAGAAAAATCCGGGTTTACTCGGGGAGATGGGCTCCGGAGCAGGGGGAGTTTCTGTTGGAAGTGGCGGCGGAATTTCGGAATCGTTCGAAAAGTTTGAGAAATTCAGCACGTCATTCTTGGAAGTTTCGGGATGGGGCATAGGCGGAGGTTCGTCTGCAGCCGGTTCTTTTATGGCTGAGAGAGGGGTTTCTGGAACAGCGGGTTCTAAGGGGGTGCGAAGATCGGCGTAGTGCACGATTCGCTCTTCGTTTTCGGTTTTACGTTGTTCTGCAGTTTCCTTATTCTCCTCCGAGCCAATCTCAATATTGGCTTGCGGAACTGGTATAGCCTCGGATTCGGAAGGTCCAAATTCTTCTGGCTTAATGTTTAGAGAAAAATCCTCCACGCGTGGAAGTGAAGGCGCCCCCGGTTCTTCGTGAAGGATGAATGGAGTGGCATCGGTAGAGGAGGAAGGCACATTTGGGGCAGGAGGGGTTTCAGTGGGCGCTGGAGGCGGAGTGAATGACATATCGAACGAGGGGGGAGTGATATCTTGCGGAGGGGTGAAAGAAGGCGAAGGAGTGATTTCGGGCGAGGATTCTAATGAATCGAGCGTTACCGGGGCTTCCTTAAAGAAGGAATTTTCACCACTTTCCGGCTTTAACTTTTCGAGGGTTTGCTCAAAGGCATCCGGAGTTTGAATATCTTCCATTTGGGTGGGAGCGGCGTGTTCTTCGGGATGTGTGCCAGGAGGGGCATAGACTGCATCTAATTCATCGCGAAGCGAGCCGAATATTTTGGAGTTCAGTGTAACTGCGATTTTGTTCGCAATTTCGGGGTGTATGCCCGTCGAGAGTTTTACTTCGTTCGCCACATCCTCGGGATGAAGGAAGCCTAAAAATACCCACGAAGCGATACGCGCCACTTCTCGGTACTTCTCTTCGGAGAGGTGCTCGGCCTCACAAACTTGAGAGACGAGCTCTCCGTTTTTTTCGGAGGCCAAGGCTTCGCGCAGGTCCGGCGGGAGCATATCCCAGCGCTGCCAGACTAGATCGTTTGCAATTGTGGTGGGTTGAGGGTTCATGGGTTAGTGATTGGGGTGGTCTCCTCCGCCGCCGCTACTGCTGCCGAAAGGACTTTCTACCTTTGGCGCGTGTTCTTCTTTGTGTGCGTGTTCGCCATGGTCTTCGCCTTCATGCACATGCGCCTCATGTTCTTGGCTCGTCATGTGGCTGGCGAGACTTTTGTTAAGATTGTCGAGGCCTTTTTGCAATTTCTTTTTCAAATCCCCCGCGGAGGCATTGATTCCTTTGTTGTAGGTAGTTTTCATCAATTTTTCGAAACTCTGTAGTTGTTTCGCATTCAACTTCCCAATAATTTGAGGGACTAGCTGTTGATTGGTGTGTGCCATTTTCTCGGCAAGTACTTCAGCCATTATTTTAATACTCTCTTTGCTCAACCCGAATGCAGGTTTGTCTCCAAATATTTCTTTATATTGCACTTTGTCGCCTTTCTTTAGTTCCTCTACTTTTTTCTGTATCTCTTTTTGTTTTTCTAGCGCGTTGACTGTTCTTCCTGTAGGCTTGCCAGTTTCGGGGTCGATTTCGGCCACCTCCGCCTTTTCTCGCGCAGCTTGAGTCGCTTGTTTTACATATTTTTCAAACTCGGAAGGCTCATTGGCTTTTTGGAGAGCACTCTCTCTCGCATTTTCGGCTTTCTCAGGGCTATCACCGTGCGCGATTGCTTCTTCGTAGGCGACTTGACCTTTTTTATACCGGGCTACTGCTATTGCTTTGTCGCGTGCTTCCTCAGCTTCCTTGTCGTTGTCTCCGTGCATTTTAGCTTCTTCATAAGCCTTTTTACCGGCTTCCGATACTTCGGTGTCGCGGGAAAGGCCTTTTCTTTCCGCCCACATTTCCGCTTCCTCCCCGGCAATTTTTTCAGCTTCGGTCATTGCTTCTAGATAGGGTTTGGACAAACCTGCCCAATCCGTGGCTTTTTGCGCATTCTCATACGCTTCTTCCTTCCCAAATCGCTTAAAGGCGGCTTTTTGATCCGGAGCAATATATTTCGCATCTACCTTATCGAGCCAACCTTCCTTTGTGGCTTGTTCAATAAGCGCAATGCGGCGAGCCATGTTCGCTCCCGGGATCAAATTCGCTTTTTGCTGATTGGTCATTCCGGCGGTTTCTTTCTTCACAATTTCCGCTTCTTCTTTGGCGAGCTTGCCGGTTATCCTTACTTCCCCGGCTTGAATAGCCTCTCCTATTTTTTGACCTGCGAATTGTACGCCTGATAATTTAGCAGCTTTTCCTAGCCCTCTCATAAATCGATTACTGCTGTTCTGACCATACCCGCCGGACATCATTTTATTGGCTATATTTGGTACCCAGCCCTTAGTTTGGAGTACTTTTCCGCCGAGTTGCTTAGAGCGGCGGATACCCCAGTTCCCTACTGCTTTTACCGCCCACTTCGTGGCGTGGCCTCCGGCAATCCCGAATTTTTCAGCGACAATGATTCCTCCGATCGAGAGTCCTACAAGCACTGCGGCTTGGAGGAAAGTGCCAATGGTGTTTGAGGCGCCGCCCAACACGAAGTTCGAAAGCCCCGTAAGGAAGCTCGTATCATCTGCGGAGGTAAGCCCCAATCCTTTTAAAGCGGCGTATGGATTCGTGCCTCCTTCTTGAGACATTTTTTCCGAGGTGATGATCACAAGCCACAAGAAAAAAAGCGAGACAGGGGCGAAGAAGGTCCATTTCCAAAATTTATCCCACCATGAGGACCACCACTTCGAGGTATTAGGGAAAACCCACAGGAGCCAGACAAGAGGCATGACGATGAGGAGCATCCCTATATAGATGTACCGGACTACAAGCATCCAGAAAAATACCGCGATTGTAATGCAGATCACGATAAGGATGACCGCGGCGAATATGAGACTTATAAAAGGGGCAAAAATGGCTCCGAGAGACTGGCCAGCTGCAGCTGCCCCTCCGACTTTTTGCAAGTCTTCCATTTCAGTGGTGTAGTCTGCTTGAGAAAGAGTGGGATTGAGTATCGCTCGTTGAGGATTGAAAGCGCCTCCGAAGGCTTTAGCAAATTCGTGAAAACCTCGCGTTCCCCCTCCGCCTCCTGGAAGAGCGGTCAAAAATACTTTCGAGAATTGATCGGAGAAGTTTAGAATCCCCCCTGTAATGACCAAGCTGAAGTTAACCAGAAGAGCTGCGACAATGAGTTTCACGAGGAGCTTTTTCATTCCGTACGACTCGTAGCGGATGATTGTGGCGATAGCGATGATAATGATGCCAAGTACGAACCCCAGGTTTGCCACTTGGAGCGAAACCTCGAAGCCTTTTTGTACCGCGGTGGTATTGATGATATTTGTATTCAGCTCGAGCATGATGCCTATCCCGATGACCATGAGAGAGAGGAAAAATCCCACTACGGAGGTCACAAGATATGCAATCACAAAGGCCACCCAGCCTATGGCTCCTCCCAGGACGCTGCCAATTCCAAAGAGGCCGGTGAGCCAGCCCCCAAATTGGGCATGAGTGGGTAAAGGCAACAGGAAGGCGGTAGATATTCCGATACTTGCCAAGGCGATTATCGGTTTTCGCCAGAGTCGATTCACTATAGAAAAAAGGAAGTTCATTATTGTTGGACAGTCAGGGTGCGCACTCGCGGGGTGGCGGCTACGCCGTCCACTTCTAAGGTGTAGGTAAGCCGATAGGTGCCGGGAGGAAGGGTGTACAGAGAAGAGGTTGGATTTAGAGGTTTAATGGTGTTCCGTGCGGAATCTTCTATTTTCACCTGGATTTTGGATTGATCAGCTGGCTGGGGGTTGTTGTAATACGGGTAGGCTTTGGCGGTTACCCATTGAGGTAAAAGCGGATTGATATTAGTGGCCTGTTTTTTCGTGAACGAGGCGGGCACTTTTGAGACATCAATTACCGGGCGGAGATGGCGGAAGAGTTCCACTTCACGAAATACTATTCTTTGAGCTTCAAATCTCACCTTCGTGGTTTTTACGGTGTTTGCTTTTATGTTCCCTACATTCGTCCAGTTTCGAGGATCGTTTCGAGAGCCAGGGCCTCGATATGTTTTTTTCATCGCTGTTTCTTGGGAAAGGTTCACTTTCTTATCAGCTTCGCTGTTGTCTGTAAGGTCTATTTCATAGCGCGTGTTTTCATCTCCTTCGAAAAGTACGAGAAATGGACCCGCTTGGGTGCCGGTTTGAGCTCCTACAATTGAATAGGGTTTTAATGTAAATTTTTCTTCGCTTAAGTACTTTACATATTTCACCTCATTGAGGTATTCGGGGGCAAAGAGAGTCACCTCCCACCAGCCAGGATTATTATCCCCTCCATAATTATCGGAATAGGAGTCAAGGGTTCCATCTACCGCCTCCGAAGCGAACCGGTCTTTGTAGGTGTGGTTTTGGCCGGTGGTTGCGTCATACAGATTTACTTTGGGGTTCTGCGCCTCCAAATCTTCCAAGCCGGAGAGGAGGATATCTCCTTCTTCTGGGAAGTATATGTCATCGGGTACCGTTTCGGCTCCGGAAGTTTTGCGAGATTCGCTTACAATTCCAGCTACTCCAAATCTCACGCTTTGAAGGGTTTCAAGTTGTTTTCGCGCATTGGTACAAGCTTGGCTTTTTACCGTGCATTGGACTGTCACCTGATTTCGCAGCTTACATTCTTGTAAGTTTTGACCTGAAAAATTCTTACAATTTCTTTCATCGAGCAATGCCTCCATCTGCTCACGAGCGGTGTCGCACGTGCTGCCGCTCTTTCTGCCGGTGTCGCATTCTGTAACTTCTTTTTGAATATTACATTCTTGAAGGGCTTGCCCAGTGAGGGCGGAGCAATCCGTGACTGTCACGGTCCCTCCCCTTCCGTAGCTTACTTGCGAGAGTCCCGAGCCGGTGGGTTGCCCATTAATCGCCGAAACTCCCGAGGTAATGAGGCGAGTGAGCGCCGCGTCTGCGGCCACCGCAATCAGACCTGCAATGTCATTCGCATTGATAATGGTGTCCGCTGGTAGGGAAAGGCTTTTGGTGAGTGTGTCGCCCAACACTTTTCCGGGAGTGCGCACGATGGGTTGTTCTCCACCTGGACAGCCATCCGCCAGGTTAGAGCCGTCTGGCATCGGGCCGTACGGGCGAGGATTACCGTCTTTATCCTGCCCCGGTGGTTTGCCGGTCGAGGGACAGATTTCCGTGCTTAGGAATCCGCTTCCGGCGAGGGCTTTATTTTTGGCGGCTTCGGCGGCGGCAATTGCTTCTCTCGTTACCCGATCGTGACCCTCAATCATGATGCCGAAGAAGTTCCCCGTGGGTTGGAAGGTGACTCCGTATTGGATCCAGCCGCCGGCGTGGAAGTTGCTATAAAAATTTTTTATATTTGATACCACTTGATTCAGCGTGCAGCCGGTGTAGACGGGGACGGTGACTCCTGGGGCTTGAATGGAAATACGCAAAAATGCTCCTAGCTCCGAGGGATAGCAAAGTTCCGGAATCAGTTTTTCTATTACCGCCCCCGCAGCGTTATTGAAGGCATTCGATAAGAATCCTTTCCAGTCTGTCACGAATTGAGGTTTTCCACCGCCGTTGATCCAGCTCACGATTTGTTGCTGGAGCATCGCAATAAGCTGATTTTTGAGTTCTTGCAGAAACACTTTCTGGGCCAAATCCCACAAGCGTTGGAGCCAATTTTTCTTATCATCAGCTACTTCATTCCCTGTGAGTTTTGCAGCAATCTTATTCAGCGTAGCGTCTAATACTGGTACGCGGCTTCCCTGGGCAAACGCTTGTTTAATTCCTAAAAGGCGTTCTAGCAAAGAAAGCTGGGTTTGAGGAGAGAGAGAAGAAAGATCGAGGAGTTCGGTTTCCCTCGCGAGATTTTGCATGTCTCTGAAGAGTACCCCCTCCGCCTGTTTTTCTACCTCTTTAATTATTGCGATCGACTTTAAGGGATCGTCTGGTTCTCCCAAGGCTACGTCCACCATTTTTTTCTGGTTCGAGACGAGCGTGAGTAACTTCTTATGAAATTCCAAAAGAGGTTGAGGCACACTCGCTTTCAAAAGAGCTTGCGTGGCGCTTCTATATACAGTTACCCCGGCGTAAATTGCTTCGAGACTGGCGGATTTTTTTTGCAGGTTCTCAAAATCATTGCTCAGAATAGTACGATTGAGGACGTCTTCAGTCGTCGCAATATATTGGGCGAAATCTTGTTCGTTGGGATTTGAAATCAGAGAAAGTTCTTTCTCGTTCACACTTTCCGGAAATTCAGGAAGTTCTTTTAAGAGCGCAGGAGCATCTACTAGATTTTGTGTAATAAGTGTTTCGAGGGTGGTGCGGTTGGGAGAGGTAAGGCCATTCGCAGGACCATTGAGGGTGCCTACCGCATCATTTACTCGAATTACTTCCCCTGCCAAAATGTTTCCCAGTCGGCGAGTGAGGTTGGTCGAGCTCGCATGTCCGGAGTTAAGAGAGGCGGAGGGAGAAAGTGATTGGGTTTTCGAGGTAAACGCGTTTTCGGGAGCGGCGGATTTGGAGGTGGAGAGAGAGGGAGTGGCTTCAGAGCGTAAGTAATCCAAGAAGCTCGAGGTGCCGAAGGAGAAGAGAGTTGCTAACACAGAGAAGAAGAGGAAGCCGGAAATAAGTTTTTTGATATCGGGCATGTGGATAACCGGCGCATTCCTTGTGGATAGAATACGCCACCTCTATTATACCCGCCGCGAAACTTACAATTATGCAGTTTTATGCACAGCCCCGTCCTTTTTCTCTAGAAAAAGGAGGTGAGGGAGTGAATTTGGGAAAGAGAGAGGGTTTGGGGGCGGACCGAGGGGTCGATCCCCTTCTCTTTCAGGATTTTGGCGAGTTTCTCTTTGGGGAGCTGGAGGGTGGCGGCAAGATTATTGAGCACTGTTTTTCGAGGTTGGCTGAATAATGATTGTACTGTAGCGAAATATTTTTTTTCTTTTCCTTGTTTCACGATGGGGAAAATTTGAATGACTGCGGATTCTACTTTAGGGGGAGGAGAAAAGGCTCCAGGGGGAATTTGGAGAATAATTTTACCTTTTCCCCAAAATCCCACACTTGCCGCCAATTTATTCATATGCGGAGGTTTGGCGAGGAGTCGCTCCGCTACTTCTTTTTGAATCAAAAGAACCGTTAGCTGGGGAGAGGGCTCGCGTTCTCCGATAAGACGTAAGAGAAACCCTGTAAGATAGTAAGGAATGTTTCCTACTATTTTATAGGGCAGCTTTGAGCTTTGAGCTTTGAGCTTTGAGATCAGAGAGGGAAGCACTTCTCGAACATCACCCTCTACAATTTCTAGATTTCTGGCTTTGGCAAATTTTATCCGAAGCTCTTCTGCGAGTCGCGCGTCTTTTTCTATCGTTACGATTTTTGGGGGGCTCGCTAAAAGCTTATCGCTTAACGCTAAAAGCTCTTTCGTGAGTTCCCCGTGTCCTCCCCCTATTTCAATTACCGTTTCTCCTTTTTGGGGAGCAAGGGCCGCCGTAATTTTAAAAAGCGCGCTTTTATCTTTTAGAAAGTGTTGACCAAGCTTCTGTCCCATTTGGGGCTATTATGCCTTGGGAGGGCATTCATGGGAAGGAAGAACCGTTACGGGTATAATCTCCCTATATGAGTACCAGGGGCAAAGTTTTGGTGATTTTAGGAAGTGGTCTCTTTATACTTCTCTTATTTTTGGCTCTGTTCGTGTTTAGGAAGCAGCCTACGCTTCCACAGGCGGTTTATCCAAAAGATTCATACCCCTCTTCTTTAGAAGAAGGGGCTCGCAACGCGTTTTTGAATTCTAAGGGCGATCGGCTGGTTCCTATGGAAAACGAGAATGGGATGATTTTACCGAGCAGCGATTTTTTACCTACTTCCTCTCGAACGTATTCGGTCGAAGTGCCCGAGCCGGTGAAGAGTTTTGTCTCGGTTAATACCCCCCCTCTTTCAGAAGAGACTCTTGCTCTCCCCCTTATTCCCGATTCGGAGCTCGCAGTGGATTCTTCGGGTGTGAAAACTGCTGAGGAATATATAAAGCATTTCATTGCTTTTTCTGGAGAGGTGCAGTTTGATTCTAAGCGTTTTCAATCGGCTCTTCGAAATTCAGATGGAGTGGCAATTCTTCCGGCTAATTTAATGGAGCAGGCATTGGAACGCAATTCGTTTGTAGAAATAAAACCCTCATTGCTTATTTGGAAAGAATTTATTTCTGCAAAGCTTGCATTTATGAAAGGCATCAAGGTATATGGCGAGGCTGTGTTGGTGCAGAAGAGGATGCTTGGATTCGATGAGCTTACCCTAGGTCTTATTGAGGATGCTTTAAAAGTGGAGGAAGGAAAAATGATGCGTGCAGAATTTGAGAACTTTTTTAAAAAGTTTAGAGCCACTGCGCGACAGGAGAACCGAGAATTAGGAAAGCAGTTTCAATTAGCAAGGCTTCAGAGGGACGGAGGATTTTTTGACCGTCTCCTCGCTTGGTTCGGAATTCTCCCTGTTTCTGCGGCTAATCCTCCACTTGGGGCCACTCTTGGGCAGCCTTTGATGTGCACGTGTGAAAACGCGTACTGGATTCCAGTGACGGGGCCCACGGTGCCGCCCATCGGTTCGATCTGGGTGCCTATGACTTTCTTGTCCTCGCCTCTTTATTATGACAACCAAACTATGCGCGCCGGAGTATGGTGGCTAGGGCTCTATACCCAAGGCATACAAACCTGCAAAGATGCTTCGGATGAGTGTAGTGGAGTGTGGAGGCAGGGTGCTCCTATTTTTATGACTGGTACAAACAGTTAATCCAATTGGATTTCTAAATCGTCGGAATACGAATCCGAATAAGAAGGGTCTGTCGCGGTTTCGGTGCGAAGAAACTCCGCGAGATTGGGCGGAATTTCGCCTATGAATCGGGAAGGAATCCCGGAGAAAGAAATCGCCAGCTCGTGGCGCGCTCGCGTCATTCCTACATACATCAATCGGCGTTCTTCTTCAATCTCGTTTTCTGATTCCATAGAGCGATTGTGAGGCAACATTCCTTCAGCGCAGCCAGCGAGAAAAACCTGGTCGAATTCTAGGCCTTTTGCAAGGTGAATGGTCGAGAGATGGACCGGCATAGCGTTAAGCGTTAAGCTTTTAGCTTTAAGTTCCGCGTTCACGTCGTCGGTCGATTGCACGAGCGCAATATGTTCGAGAAAGGTTCCCAGATCACTAAAGCTTTCTGCAAATCGAAGCAGCTCATTGATGTTTTCGCGCCGCTCCTCCGGATTCATCGTTTCTCGTTCAAGATAGTCGAAATACTCTGTAGTGGAGAGAAAGTTTTCGATTACTTCTCGAGGAGGTTTCCCCAGAGCTTCTTCGAGCACTGGAAGAAGGGCTTTCCAAACTCGGACGCGAAAAGCCTTTTCTAACCGTTCGCGGCTCATTTCATCTTTGGGATTCATTGTGAGGCGGAGCGCTGCCACAATGTCTTTAATTTCGCGGCGGTCATAAAATTTTAAGCCTCCGTAAATTCGGTACGCAATGTTTTTCTTGAGTAGGGCTTGTTCGATTGCACGGGATTGCGCGTTCGTGCGGTAGAGAATCGCGGTACTTCCCTGCCTGTTTCCTTTAGAGAGCTTCCCTTCCAAAATTTGTGCGGCGATCCATTCTGCTTCATCCTCTTCATTTAACGTTTCCGTAATCGTGATTACCTCGCCGTCTGGGTTGCGCGTCCAGAGATTTTTTTCCCGAGCTACTATATTGTTCGCGATCACCGCTGAGGCTGCGTGTACGATCGTGCCCGACGAGCGATAGTTTTCCTCAAGGAGTACCACTTGCGCGTTCGGCCAATCCCGCTCGAACTGGAGAAACGTTTCTATGTTGGCATACCTCCATCCATAGATCATTTGAGCATCGTCTCCCACGACACTCACATTTTTGTTAGGCCCAGAGAGAAGTCGGATTAAGGTATATTGCGCAGGACTCACATCTTGATATTCATCTACCAGGATATACTGGTATTTTTCCTGATACTTCGCGAGAATGGCGGGACGATTTTCGAAAAGCCAAACTACTTTCGCAATAAGATCGTCAAAATCGAACGCGTTATTTCGAGTGAGCGCCATTTCATATCGCTCAAACACTCTTTGTTCTTCGCGGTGACGAAGCGAGAGGGTTTCTTTTCCGGCGCCGCTCTTTATATAGGAGATGAATTGAAGGAAGCGCGGAGGTTTGCCGCCCTTAATATCCAACTCCTTTAGCACTTTTTTTATTACGGAAAGGCTGTCGTGATCATCAAAAATAGTGAAGTGTGAGGTACGGCCTAGCTCCTTAGCTTCTTTTCTTAAGATATTTGCCCCGAGGGAATGAAAGGTGCCGATGAAGCCTCCAGATTTGGGATTGTAGTGCACTCGTTCCGCCATTTCTTTAGCGGCTTTATTTGTAAAGGTAACCGCGCATATAGTGTGGGCAGGCGCTCCGTGTTCAATAAGGTGCATAAGCCTGCTCGTAAGGGTTCGGGTTTTGCCTGTGCCTGCTCCTGCCACAATCAAAAGGGGCGTGTTTTCGGCTTTCACGGCACGTTGCTGTTGGGGATTTAAAGTGGAAAAGTCCATAAAAGTGCCTATATTATGAAGAGTTTTTCATATTGCGGCGAGAGGGCCGCTCCAGTATACTATAGGCCAGAGCCTATCCGAAAACCCCCTCCGGCCGCGATACGAGCAAATTTCTCGGAATTCCAAGGCTTACTGACGATGGCGTACTCGGAGAGTACGGCGAGGAGGTGTAACGCAGGAATTCAGAAAATTTGCTGTATCCCCAAGGGTTGCGGACAATTCATTTTCCTGCTGTGTTACTCCTCGGAGCTGTACTATCGTACTAATCTCCTCGTCGTGCCTTGCAGGAAAATGAATTTTCCTGCAACGCGGGCGCGGAGCGGGTTTACGGATAGGCTCTTATCGAAAATGGGAGCTATTTTACCGCTTAAGGAGGGAGGAAAGAGGCCATTACTTGTGGCGTTTTTTTTGCTTGGGGGATTACTTCTTGTAGGCCTTTTTACATCTTTGGTCCAGCCGGTTCGAGGAGGGGAAAAGGGTATATGGGGAGGCCCTGTTACGGAGCCAAACAATCGCAATCTTCTTGCGTGGCTCGAAAGTCAGCCTCGGATAGGATCCTCGAACTCCCATGAGGCGAGAGTAGATTCAAAAGTTTCTTTCCTCGTCGCCACTCTGGATGCTTTTGGGGAGACTCCAGGATTTGCTCCTCGCACGGAATTTACTACATATAAAGTGATGCGAGGAGACACTCCGGGGAAGATTGCGGCGAAATTTGGAATTTCGCTCGATACTTTGCTCAAAGCAAATGCCGATATGAAAGCGAAAAGTCTGCGGATCGGAATGCTGCTTCAAGTGCCCCCCGTGTCGGGGACGGTTTACACCATTAAGGAGAAAGACACGATTGAGTCTATTTCGGAACTTTTTGCGGTGAGTTCAAAGGATATTGGCGCAGCCAATCCTTCCGTGAATGCTGCGCAGCTAACTCCGGGTATGAGGCTTATTATTCCGGGTACTACTAAGCGAGTGGCAGATTCCGGGAATCCCCTACCGGTGCTCAAGGGGTATTTCACCATGCCCGCGAGTGGATTTAATTGGGGGAAATTACATCCGGAAAATGCAGTGGATATTGCCGGAGTTTGCGGGACTCCCGTGGTTGCTGCGGCAGAGGGACTGGTTATCCCTGATGAAAAACATGGGAATAGCACGGATGGATGGAATGGGGGTTATGGTAATTTTGTGTTGCTTGAGCATCCGGCCGGAGCGAACGTACGGACGCGATACGCTCATCTGCGGTCGGTGTCTGTAGAAGTGGGAGACTATGTGCGCCAAGGACAGGATATTGGAACGATGGGTGATACCGGAGATGCTTCAGGGTGCCACGTGCATTTCGAGGTGCACGGAGTAGCGAATCCTTTTGTTAAGTAGACTTGGATAACCGCGAAAGCGGTTTTTTATTTCAGGCTTCTTCTCTTATCCGGTAGCTCCAGGCTTCCGCCACGTGTTCCGCTCCTACGGATTCCTGCGATTCAAGATCCGCGATTGTCCGAGCGGTTTTCAAAAGTCTGAAATAGCTTCGAGGAGAAAGATTTGTCTTTGTTATTTTTTCGAGGAATGTTTCGGCGGCGGGTTGCAAATGAATGAGGTTTTCGGTTTGGCGCGAATTCATTTCCGCGTTGGTGCTAATGGATAGATTTTTGAAACGGGATTCCTGCAGCGCGCGGGCAGCCGCAATTGTTTCTATGATTGTTTTACTTGAGATAGCAGAAGAGCTGCGAGTCCGGAGTTCTTCAATGGGGACCCTCGGAACAGATACGTGCAGATCGATCCGGTCCACAATGGGTCCGGAGATCTTTTTTTGATAGCGTATAACTTCGAACGCGGCGCATTTACAATCTTTTTCTTGATCGCCGTAGTACCCGCACGGGCACGGATTCATGGCAGCGACGAGAGTAAAACGCGCAGGGAACGAAAGTGTCCCGCGGGCTCGAGCAACGCGTACCGCGCCCATTTCCATGGGCGCGCGGAGCGACTCCACAATATGCCGCTGGAATTCCGGAAATTCATCGAGAAAAAGTATTCCTCGATGCGCCAAACTGATTTCGCCCGGTTTTGGATCCGATCCTCCCCCGACGATCGCGGGCAGCGTGGCGGTTTGATGCGGGGCTCGGAAGGGGCGACTCGCAAGTAATCCTCCCACTGGAATTCCTGCGGCGCTCCACACTTTTGTAACTTCGATGGACTCATCCAAATTCATTGGCGGAAGAATTCCCACCATGGCGTGAGCGAGGAGGCTCTTCCCTACTCCGGGAGGACCGCTCATCAGAAGATTGTGTCCGCCGGCGGCAGCGATCATCAATGCGCGTTTCGCATTTTCTTGTCCTTTGATATCAGCAAAGTCCGGGGCATTTGATGTGAGCGGTCTCGGAGGTTCATATGTGTGAGGAACGAGCGGACGGCGCGTTTCTATAATTTCTATCGCTTCCAATAAGTTTTCGACCGACACTACTTTTACCTTCTTCACTACGGCGGCTTCATTCGCATTTTCTTTGGGGAGAAATAAAAATTGGAATCCCCTCTCTGCGGCCATGTGCGCAATATTCAAGGCTCCATGTATTGGGCGAAGTCGGCCATCGAGCGCAAGTTCACCCATAAAAATTTTGTCGTGAGTTTCAAACTTTTTTATTTGATGTGTGGCAAGGAGATACCCAATGGCGATTGCAAGATCATATTGTGCTCCAGCTTTTTTCACATCGGCGGGAGCGAGATTCACGGTAATTTTTCGATTCTCCCTATTAGGAGGTTTTACTCCAGAATTTTTTAGAGAAGAATTCACTCGTTCGCGAGCTTCGTTCAATGCTTTGTCAGCGAGTCCTACTATATTAAACGCATGGAGGCCGACATTTAAGTCGACCTCCACCTCAATCAGCTTCGCGTGTATGCCTTCGAGTTCTGCAGAATGCACTCGCGCCAAATGTTCGCGCATGAGAACTTTGTTCTCGTTCTAAGAAATTTGTTTGCACGCCCGACACATCGCAGATTCGGGAGCCGTGGCGAGCACTTCTGTTTCTATAGTTTTACCGCAGCGCTCACAAATACCATAGGTGCCCCGCTGGATTTTTTCGAGCGCAGTTTCAATCTCGGTCAAATCTTCCCGGAGTCCTTGTGCGATCGCGAGGCGATTCCCCTGTTCCTCGGCTTCATCCGTTTCTTCATCTCCAGAATCTACATCATTACCCATGATTTCGGGCGTGGAGTGAGAAGCGATTTGCTCTAAGAGATTCGCCTTTTGCTTTTCTAACTCCGTCTTATATTGAGAAAGGTTCTTTGAGTCCATGGGATAAGCATACCACATTCAAAAGTTTAATGACCTTGTATTTTAGCCTGATGCTGTATTTTGATAAACAATTTTGTTTGTCTCCCATATAAATTCTTGATAAATAACTGACAAACACCTTTTTTATTAGATTTCCTGGTTTTTAAGACTTCCTGGCCTTGTAAAGCGACAAACAATTTAAATTTTATCCAAATTGTCGTAGAAGCCTGATTTATGAAGCTTATGTATAAACTTAAATTTTTCAGGAACCTCAGGGTCGATTCCTATCTGTTCTAACCAACTTTCAAACTGTCTGCCTTTATTTCCGATTAACTTATTGTAGAAAAGCGGGACTATTATGTTCTTTAATGGTCCAAATTCCCTCACTATAAGAATTGCTATTGGGCCTCTTTTTGATCCATCCCTTCCTTGGTAATGATATGTATATATTTTGTTTTTTAGGCCTAATGAATCCCTTACCGATTTTAATAGTTCCTGGTCCCTCATATGCATCCTAATTGCAAAGGCTGGTATTTTCTTCCCATTCGATTTGGAAAATGTAAAGCATCCTTCTCCCTCTACTAACCCTCTTATATATTCTGGTGAGATGCTCATGTTTCGCGTTTTACATCTTAATTTTACATTATTTGTTTACCCGTTATACACTGCTTTTATGAGCAGTAAGCTGGGAGTTTTTGGAGAAGATATTGCTTGCCAGTTCCTCCTTGAAAAGAGGTATAGAATTTTAAGCAGGAATTTTCGTAGGCCTTGGGGAGAAATTGATATTATTGCGCGCCACCCTTCCGGCATTTTGATATTTGTAGAGGTGAAAACAATTCGGCAAGGAAGTCTTTTGCCGGAAGACCATCTTACAGTGGCAAAGTTAGGTCGGTTAAGTAGGACTAGTGAACTTCTTGCGAATGGGGAATATGAGAAAGAATCTAAGAAGGGGTGGCAGATAGACTTGGTCGCTATTGCGCTAGGGGATGATAATGTGGTGACGCGAATTACTCATTATGAGAATATTGCCGGATTGACGTAGGGCCTTTACGGGAGTACAGTATAAATAGTTGAGATTCCGCGTCGGCGGAATTTTTAGATTAAGGAGGCACAAAAAATTAATGCTCAATATAAAAGATATTTCTCGAGCTTTGAAGCAGGTGGCCGAGGAAAAAGGTTTGCAGCCGGAGCGCGTGCTGGAGGCGATCGAATCTTCTATCGCGGCGGCTTATAAAAAAGAATATGGAACTCGAGGCGAAGTAATCAAAGCCAAGTTGGATGGAAAAACGGGCGAGCTTCGATTTTGGCAGGCAAAGACTATCGTGGATGAATCGATGGTCCGTGTGGTAGAGGAGAGAGAAGAAGAAAAAATTCCTGAGACTGCGGCAGAGGGGGAAACCGCACTTCCTCGCTACAACTCTGATCGGCATGTCTGGCTTGCCGAAGCGAAAAAAGTAAAACCCAATGCCAGCGTGGGGGAAGAACTTTTGTTTCCTCTCGAGACGCATGAAGATTTTAGCCGTATTGCGGCGCAGACTGCCAAGCAAATTATTTTGCAAAAACTTCGCGAGTCTGAACGCGATTCCATTCTTTCCGAATGGCGCGATAAAGAAGGACAGATTGTGAGCGGGATTGTGCAACGGTTTGAGCGTGGACACGTGTATGTGGATTTGGGTCGCACTGTGGGGGTAATGTTTGCAAATGAATCTATCCCGGGGGAGCACTATCGGTCCGGTGAGCGACTTCGATTTTTGGTACTCGCGGTGCAAGAAGATACGCGATTGCCCGGGATTGTACTTTCTCGATCGCATCCTAAGTTTGTAGCTAAACTTTTTGAAATGGAGGTGCCCGAATTAGCGGAGGGAGTGGTAGAAGTTAAGGCTATTGCGCGAGAAGCGGGAAATCGTACTAAGATCGCGGTAGCTTCAAAAGCAGAAGGAGTGGATCCTGTGGGAGCACTCGTAGGACAACGCGGAACGCGCGTCATGGCAGTAGCAAATGAGTTGGGACCAGAAAAAGTAGACATCATTGAATGGTCTGAGGACCCCGCCGCGTTTGTGGGGAATGCTTTGTCGCCGGCGAAGGCGGAGCATGTGGAAGTCTTGCCCCGGCGAGAAGCGCGCGTGTATGTGCCCGAAGATCAATTGAGCCTCGCGATTGGAAAAGGAGGACAGAATGTGCGTCTGGCTGCGAAACTTACTGGATGGAAATTAGATGTACGGTCGCAGACAAGACCCGAGGAGGCTCAAGAAGGTGGAGTGGCAGGCACCACTGATTTTGGAGAAGAAAATAGAGAAGAGAAGTCGTCGGAAGAGACAAAGGAATAAATAATTAAAGGCCAAGGTCGTTTATATAACGAATTACTATTATGTCTTCAGTGGCATTTGCAGTGGTGGCGGGAGTGATTTCAATCCTCGCCGCCGGGTGGTTGGGAAGGAGAATTGCGGTGCGTCCGGGAGGGGATGCGCGCATGGAAGAGATTGCGGGGGCAGTGCGAACGGGCGCGAACGCCTATTTGAATAGGCAATACAAAACGATAGGAATGGTGGCGGTCGTGATCGCCGTACTCATTGGTATTTTCGTGAACGTCACGACGATGTTGGGGTTCATTGTGGGAGCAGTAGCGTCTGGGATCGCGGGCTATGTGGGAATGCATGTCTCAGTGCGTGCCAATGTAAAAACTGCGGAAGCGGCGAAGAAGGGGCTCAAAGAAGCGCTTACGGTGGCAGTAGAAGGAGGAGCGGTTACAGGCTTTCTCGTAGTCGGTCTCGCGTTACTTTCAGTCGCAGTATTTTATGCACTCACTCGGAATGTGGAAGCGCTCATAGGACTGGGATTCGGAGGGAGTTTGATCTCCGTGTTCGCTCGGCTAGGAGGAGGTATTTTCACCAAGGGGGCGGATGTGGGAGCGGATCTGGTAGGGAAGGTGGAGGCTGGAATTCCAGAAGATGATCCTCGAAACCCCGCAGTGATCGCAGATAATGTGGGAGACAACGTGGGAGACTGCGCCGGCATGGCGGCGGATCTTTTCGAAACGTATGCGGTGACCGCGATTGCGGCGATGCTCTTAGGCGCGCTCACGTTTCCGAATACTCCCGTTGCGATTGCATTGCCTCTTATTATGGGCGGAATCGCGGCGATCGCATCTGTTTTGGGGCTTTTCTTTGTGAGGTTGGGAAAATCAAATTCCATAATGGGCGCTCTTTATAAAGGACTTGCGGCGTCCAGCTTGCTTTCGCTTTTAGGATTTGGATTCTTGGCGAGCTGGTATGATGGAGTGCTTCGGGTGGGGAGTGTGACGCTCAACACCTCGGCGCTATTCATCCCCATGCTTGTGGGAATTGCAGTGACTGCGCTTCTCGTGCTTATTACGGAGTACTATACTTCGAAAAAATTCAGACCCGTCCGCGCGATTGCGGAAGCTTCGGAAACCGGGCACGGAACTAATATCATTGCGGGACTTTCGGTGGGGATGGAAGCCACTGCTTTGCCGGTGCTTGTGATCGTAGGGGGAGTGTTGCTGTCTTTCTATGCTGCAGGCCTCTATGGAGTAGCACTTGCGGTGATGAGCATGCTTTCGATGACGGGAATTATCGTCGCAATCGATGCGTTCGGTCCTATCACTGACAATGCCGGAGGAATTGCCGAGATGGCGGGATTGCCCGACTCGGTGCGGGAAGTGACTGATGCGCTCGATTCGGTAGGAAATACCACGAAGGCGGTGACCAAAGGATACGCGATCGGTTCGGCGGGACTCGCGGCGGTGGTACTCTTTGCTTCTTACGTGCATGATCTCGCGGCGAAGCACGCGGCGCAAACGTTTGATCTTACGGATCCGCAGGTGATCGCAGGGCTCCTTATTGGAGGACTCATTCCATATCTCTTCGCCTCGATTTCAATGCGGGCGGTAGGGAAGGCGGCAGGCAGTGTGGTGGTGGAGGTGCGGCGCCAATTCAAAGAAATCCCCGGACTTATGCAGGGGACTGCAAAACCTGATTATGCAAAGTGCGTAGACATTGTGACTCAGGCTGCGATTAAGGAAATGGTGGTGCCGGCTCTTCTGCCCGTTGCGATTCCTATACTTGTCGCGTGGTTCATGGGATCCCGGGCGCTGGGCGGATTACTTTTGGGATCGATCATTACCGGAATTTTCGTGGCGCTTGCGATGACTTCCGGAGGGGCAGCGTGGGACAATGCAAAGAAATATATAGAGGAGGGAAATTTCGGAGGGAAAGGTTCCAATGCGCATAAGGCGGCAGTAACGGGGGACACGGTGGGAGATCCTTATAAAGATACGGCTGGACCGGCCATCAATCCTGTGATCAAGATCATCAACATTATTGCGTTGCTTTTGGTGCCGTTTCTCTAAACTTCACACATTCTTCCGTTTCTTTCCCCAATTCTCTATACTAAACACATGAATCTTGTTCCTACAGTTATCGAAAAATCCCAATATGGAGAGCGTGCGTATGACATTTACTCCCGGCTGCTCAAAGAGCGGATCATTTTCCTTGGAGGACCGGTAACAGATGCGGTGGCGAACACAGTGATTGCCCAGCTTCTTTTCTTGGAGCACGAGGATCCTAAGAAGGACATCAAACTTTACCTGAATACTCCCGGAGGGTCGGTGACGGCGGGACTTGCGATCTATGACACGATGCAGTACGTGAAGCCAGATGTGGCCACGATGTGCGTGGGGATGGCAGCTTCGATGGGCGCAGTACTTCTCGCGGCAGGCACAAAAAGTAAACGATTCGCGTTGCCTAACTCCGAAATTTTGCTTCACCAAGTGATGGGAGGAGTAGAAGGGCAAGCTATCGAAGTGGAGATCACCGCGCGGCATATCATCAAGATCAAAGACAAGATCAATCAGATTCTTGCGAAGCACACCGGGCAAGCGATAGGAAAAATTGAAAAAGACACTGATCGCGACTTTTATATGTCTGCTCAGGAGGCGAGAGATTATGGGCTAGTGGATGAGATTATAAAGAGCAGTTAAAAGCAAAAGCCGCCCTTTCTTGAGAGTCAGGACGGCTCGCTGATTTATTTTTTTTGGAAACTGGGCGTGCTGCGAAGCCAGTTTTCCAAGAGTAGCTTTATAATTCGTGTCTCCACAAATGATGGGAGAAACTCGAGAAGGAGGAGCTCGGCAAGTAAGCTTACCACTCCATCAGGCCGGATAGTCCGATCGGGATCCTGAATCGTGCCTGTGAGGAATTTGTTCCGCTCATATCCCGTGATAATTCCCGGCCTTTCATTGGTGATCATTTCTGCCAGGATAATTACTCCCAATTTATGCATAAACTCTCTCCAAGGAGGGAATTCATCGGGGTTTTTCCCGAGGAGAATGCAGAAGTCGGCAGGTGCAGCTACAACTTCTGTAATCTCGGGCGTAATTTTCCCCGGAAGATCAGCGAGCACTATGTCTGCTCCCGAGCGCACGGTTTGGTGTACGTGTTCGAGTGCAGCCCATGCCATTTCTTGGGTCCAGGGACGTTTAAGCGCACTCGTTTCAGCTCTAATTTTGCCCCTACCCTTTTCGATGGCATCGCTCGTGGGGGTTGCGAGATCCATAGTAACTCGCTTTACCTGGAGTGTTGTATTTTCCCATCCCCGGTATGTCGAAAGAGTGTGAAGAATACATTGCATGTGCAACATGAGCGAGGTGGCAAGGGTGCTTTTCCCTACGCCAGGATTGCCGCCAATGACGCCGAAGAGACGCTTGCCTTTGAGATCGCATATCCTTCCAGCTTTGAGGTCTTGGAGCGTGAGCGCTGTAACTTCTTGGTTTCCTTCGCGCATGGAGATGGGGATGAATACTCGTCGCTCTCCCATGGGCCTACGTTGTCCGTTGATTTCCGAAATGTCTGGATCGGGAACATGATCGGGACCAATCCATTCTTTCCATGGACTTATTTTCCTGACCAGATATTGATTGAAATAAAGGACCGCTTTTTCAAGAATCTGTCGCGGCGTGTGGTGGTGCAAGGTGAGTCGCAGAAACCCCACCATCAGATTTCCCAGGCGTTTGTGGTGTTCCGCATCCATGCTGTTTCCTGAGAAGTAGTTCAGCATCTTGAGAAGAAGCGTCTGCTCTTCGTGCGGAGCCCGTTCCCTAATGAGTTCTTGGAGTTTATCCACGAGCCTGTTATCTTTGGATTTTTTGAGAAGTGCGATGCGGCAAACTGCTTCGTTCCCAAAAAAGTGGATCAGTGCAGCGCTTTCTCCATATCCTCCTTCGCGATGATGGTGGTATTTGATAATCACCTCATTACTTAGCATTCCCAGTTTCCTGAACAGGAAGAAGGCGAATGCTACTGCGGGGGGGATGGGGTTGGGTACGAGAAAAACCCTTATGAGAAGTTTATCCATACTTCCTCCTTCCTTGTTAAGTTTTCAATATACTGTCGGTGAGAGGCGGATGCCGCGCATTCAGTATTCACAACCTACCAAAAGCAAGGAGGGGAAGGCAAGAGACGCTCGCCTGAACCCGAATTTTCTTGTAGAATGGGAACCATGCGAAAAGCGGACGAGGCACGGATTGAGCAGCTCCTCACGCGCAATGTGGAGCACGTGATCGATAAGGGGCACCTCAAAGAGAAGCTTCGAAGTGGGAAGAAGCTGCGCATTAAATTAGGAATCGATCCTACTTCTCCTGATTTACACCTCGGGCACGCAGTCGTGCTCTGGAAGCTTCGCGAGTTTCAGGATTTAGGGCACACGATTGTCCTTATTATCGGAGATTTTACTGCCCAAGTCGGAGACCCTTCCGGGAAGACTCGTACGCGTCCACCGCTTACGGAGGCCGAGGTGAAGCGTAATATGAAAGATTATATTGCGCAGGCTTCGCGGGTGCTCAACATGAGAAAAGTAGAAATTCACTACAACAGTGAATGGCTCAAAAAATTGGATGGGAAAAAGATGTTGCAGCTCCTTGCCTCGCTCACTACGCAGCAGATTTTGGAACGAGAAGATTTTCAGAAGCGATTGGGAGCGAATCAACCGGTGCATCTTCATGAGCTTATTTACCCCGTACTTCAGGCGTATGATTCCGTAGCTATCAAGGCAGATTTGGAATGTGGCGGGACGGATCAGCTCTTGAATTTGCTTGTGGGTAGAACTCTTATGGGAAGGAGAGAGCTGCCCCCGCAAGATGTGCTTACCGTGCCTCTCCTTGAGGGGCTTGATGGGGTACGCAAGATGAGCAAGAGCCTCAAGAATTATATTTCTCTTTCCGAAGAACCCCACGAAATGTATGGGAAAGTTATGTCTATCCCCGATTCTCTTATTGTTAGGTATTTTTGGCTTACCACTGATGTGGCGGAACGGGAAATAAAGGATTTTGAATTCAAGCTTGCAAATCGCCAGGTGAATCCCAAAGAAGTGAAATCTCGTTTGGCATTTGAAATCGTGCAACGCTATCACGGAGAAAAAGCGGCGCAGGCGGCGATCGAGCGCTTCGATACATTGTTTTCTAAGGGAGAATTGAGCGGGGAACTTCCCACGCTTGTGTTGCAAAGTGCGAAAGCTGCGGAAGCGGTGCCCGCGCTCGAAGCTGTAAAAATTCCCGCGGTAGAAATTGTTGTAGCTTCGAAGCTTGCGGAGAGTAAGAGTGAAGCTCGCAGACTTGTGCTTCAAGGGGGCCTGCGCGTAAACAATGCCGCTTATAAAAACCCTGCCGAGCTTGTATTTATACGCACGGGAGATGCGGTGAAAATCGGGAAACGGCATTTTTTCCGGGTAAAAGTAGAGTTTCAGCCCGGGGCTTGAGGAGGAGGAGGGAAGTAGGTAGTATGTGTAAGGCAAAAGTACCAGGCGCGGGTATCGTATAATGGCATTACCTCAGCTTTCCAAGCTGATGACAGGGGTTCGATTCCCCTTACCCGCTCACTGAAATTAAAACGCTCATCGTAAGGTGGGTGTTTTAATTTTAGCTTGATGAGTAGGGGAATCGAACTAGCAGCGCCCCGTGTTGGAGAGCGTGGAGAACCAGAAGTGTCCGCCGCGATCGCGCGCGGACCTTTCACGGGATTGATTATTTTTGGGGGATACGGTACAAAGTCTACGTATAGACATGTCTCGGCGCCTTACATTATTCGCAATATTTGCCTTTATCGTTCTCGGAGGATATGGGGTGAGTCGGCTGTTTTCTTTCTCCCGCACTATTCCTTCAGAATTTCAGGATGCTCGGTTGCGCGGTGCCCTCATTGCGCAGAACATCGTGAATCTTTCGAACGATTCGGCGAAGAATTTAGAGAAGATAAACGAGCTTGACAAGAAGGGGCAATTTACGGAGGCGCTTTCCATCACTACTGCCGCGGCCAAACAGAGCGCGGATATTCGAGATCAAGCAGTGGCGCTCGCGGATGAGATTGGGAATATGACCAAGGCGCTTTCGGGCATTCAAGATTTTGGAGCTCGACAAGCGGCGCTCGAGTCCATTGCGAGCCGGTTGGCGCTTTTGAATAGACTTATTAATTACAGTAATTATTTAAGCGAACTCACCCAAGCGCTCGAAGCTCGATTTAAAGGAGTGCCGGGAGCGGCGCGGCAAGTGGCAGTCATTGTGAATCAGATCAATGCGGAGGTACAGGCAATCAACACCTTCAACAGTCAAGCCGGCCAAGCCATGGATCGGTTTGATTCGATAACAAAGCAGTAGCAGACTTTCGAACCTCTACTATGCTATAATTTAAGCATAGGTTGAAGGTTCTATGGCTAAGAGAGCAGAGCAACAAATGGCTATTGAGTTGCGTAAACTCGGTAAGAGTTATCGAGAGATACGCAGCGTGTTAGGTGTGAGTAAAAGCACCTTGAGTTATTGGCTTCGTCCATTTCCTCTTTCTATGGAAAGATTACGAGAGGTTCGGGACTGGAATAGAAAAAGGATAGAAAATTATATTGCAACTCGTAGAAAGAAAAAGGAAGAGTTGTTGCATCAAATATATTCTGAGCAGGAGAAAGTTATTCTGCCTCTGAGTGACCGTGAACTCTTTTTAGGGGGACTTTTTCTTTACTGGGGAGAAGGCGCGAAATCGATGCGGGGAGAAATTTCGATTTCCAATACCAATCCGGGAATTATCAAGGCTTTTATACAGTGGGCGCAGCAGATTCTTAAGGTGGATCGCGGTCGTATTATTGTCAAACTACAGCTTTATTCTGATATGAATCCTCAAAAGGAAATGGGGATATGGGCGAAAGAGTTAGATATTCCTTTATCCCAATTTCGCTCTCCATATTTCAAAACCAGCAAATTTAATTCTCTTACTTACCGTAGGGGGTTCGGACATGGTACTTGCAATGTCTTTGTAAGAGATGCTACTTTAGCGAAGAAGGTTTTCATGGCATTGAAGGTTTTTGAAAATTACTTTAACGGCCTGTAGCTCAATGGAAGAGCGGATGTCTTATACACTTCTGACGGAGGTTCGATTCCTCCCAGGCCGACAGAGTATTTACTTTTATTTCGCTCTAGCGAAGGCACGTGCACCACTATGTCTATCGAGACCATTTCAGCTCTTCGATTCGAGCGCGGATCGATTGCATCTGTTGCAGGAGAGAGTTTAGCCGAGCGCGGAGCACTTCGAGGGGGCTAGTTTGAGTTTCTGCATCTTCTTCTTCAACTTTCAAATCCTCGCTGTTCCACCAAGGTACTATAAGAAAGCCGTCATCGTCGAAGCGCAGCCCGGCGCCTTCCGCGCGGGCGGAGGGTATTCCCATATCCGAGAGGGAGGCGAGGAGGGAGCGTGCGGGTTTCTGTACTTGTTTTTGCGCGTTGCCTGCGATTTCAATTTCGTATCGAAAGTATTTCACTCCAGGAATGTCTGGGGTGACATTTTTCGAAGGCTCTTTCTTGCTTAATGGGATTAGCACTCGACAGTTTGCATCGAGTGACTTATTTCCAACGCGTATGGAAGCGCACGTCACCTGTTTTTCTTCTACCTCAAACATGGAATACCCGGAGAAAGGAAGGAGTTCATATGCTTTTACGGAAAGTGGCACGACCCACACAGGATTGGTTTTGAAAAGAATGTCTTCGCCTTTCTCTGTTATTTTTGCAGTAATTCTCCCCGTAATAATTCCTCCATCTGGAGAGATTGCTCCCACCCCACCCTCAATGCATCCTTTTATAAGATCTCCAGGAAGTGTTTTGCACACTTCTTTCATAGTGCTCGGAATGATCTTTCGGGCTTCGGGGACTGTGAGGGTGAGGAGAGCGGCCGAATTTTCTACTACCGAGAACTTGGTGGACATTCCTGGGGTTTGGGTAATTGTTTCCCCTGTTCCTTTGTACGGTCTCATCTCGATATCTGGTTCGTCTTCGGCTTCTTTCCACCCGGAATCTGTACCCTTGGGACCGGTGCACGATTTTCGTTCTTTATTTTCTTCCACAAAAATGTCTCCCTGAACTACTTTCACAAGACTTCGGATGGCGGAGAGAAATGTGTGCTCCTCGGTGCAAGAGTGAATCCCATAAGCCTTTTTCCACCATTGCTTGTAAAGGGTAACCTTCTTTGTGGAACTTTTTTCAAGAGGTGTTCTTTGTAAGAAGCCGGCACCGGGGATTTGTCCTATAATTTCTTTTTTAATGAAGTTTCCTCTTGGGCTATACTCTTTTTTTATTTCTGTGTAGTAACTTTGGATAGAGTTACACATGTCACTTTCCTTGGAAGTGCAGGTGTAGGTAATTTGCTCCGTCTTTTTATACGAGGGATAAGAAATTATAGCTCCGAGGTCCGTCGCTTCTGCGTGGTATGGATTAAGATAGAGGAGCCCACAAGTACTTATCACGCTCGCAAATAGGAGCGTGTTGCGTACCGATTTTTTCATTCTTTCAGTATACCAAATCTTCCTACGCCCCCACCGGTTTGATTTTGAAAGGCTTGAGGAGGCTCACAAATTCCTCTTGCTCCAGCGTTTCTCTTTCGATAAGTGCCCCCGCAATTGCTTTGAGGGCGGATTTATGCGTACGGATCAATTTTTCCGCGGTGGTGTAAGCTCGCGCAATGAAGGATTTCACTTCTTCATCGATTTCCGCGGCTACTTTCTCCGAATAATCTTTTTCGGTGGCAATTTCTCTTCCCAGAAATATCATCTCTTCGGTTTTACCAAATGTTTGTGGGCCCAGTTTCTCGCTCATGCCATATCTCATTACCAGCCTTCTCGCGAGTTCGGTGGCTTGCTTCAGATCGCTCGAAGCGCCGGTGGAGACGTCTCCAAATGTAAGTTTTTCCGACACATAGCCGCCGAGCATCATGGCGAGATCAGTCAAAAATTGCTGCCGCGTGCGGAGGTGCTGTTCTTCTATCGGCAGTTTCATCGTGTATCCTCCGGCAGTGCCTCGGCTGATAATCGAAACTTTGTGTATGGGATCCGCGTTTTTCAAGGAAGCGGCGGTTAACGCATGCCCGGCTTCGTGATATGCCGTAATTTCTTTTTCTCGGGGAGAAATGGCTCGGCTTTTCCGTTCCGGTCCTAGGAGGACCTTTTCCACGGAGCTGAAGAGATCTTCTTGAGTCACTTGTTTCTTATTTTGGCGGGCGGCAAGAATAGCAGCTTCATTCATGAGATTCGCGATATCTGCGCCGGAGAAACCCGGAGTGCGAACTGCCACTTTGCGGAGATCTACCTCCGGAACAATCGCTTTGCCTCGCGCATGAATTTTTAGAATTTCTTCGCGGTCGTTCAAGTCGGGGAGATCCAAAATTACTCGACGGTCAAAGCGGCCTGGGCGGAGGAGAGCGGGGTCTAAAATATCGGGTCTGTTCGTCGCAGCGAGGACAATTACGCGAGTTTCGCGATCGAAGCCGTCCAGTTCCACGAGGATCTGGTTTAAGGTTTGTTCCCGTTCGTCGTTCCCGCCACCGAGGCCGGCGCCACGCTGACGGCCTACCGCGTCTATTTCATCGATAAAAAGAATGGCCGGAGCGGCTTTCTTTGCGACTGCAAAGGCATCGCGTGTGCGGGAAGCTCCTACTCCTACAAAAAGTTCTACAAACTCAGAAGCAGATATATAGAAGAAGGGAACATTCGATTCGCCGGCGACTGCTCGCGCAATAAGGGTTTTGCCGGTGCCGGGAGGGCCCATGAGGAGTACGCCACGAGGAATTCTGGCGCCGAGATCCAAAAACTTTTTAGGGTTCTTCAAAAAATCTACAATTTCTACTAGTTCTTCTTTGGCTTCTTTGAGGCCCGCCACGTCCTTAAAGGTAACCTTCTCTTTCTCAAAGGTGGTGAGGCGAATATTCGAGCGGCCGAAGCTGAAGGCTTGATTGGCTCCGCTTCTCGCCTGACGGAACATAAGCCAGAAGAAAAAGCCGATCGCGAGAATAGGAAGCAGCGTGGGGATCAAGATGCCTGCCCAGAATTGCCAACCGGAAGGGCTTTGCACCGCCATATTCACTTTTTGCAAAGCTTCCGGAGCTACTCCTAGATTTTTGAATGTCTCGGTAAATCCTGCCTCGGTTTCTTTTTTGGAGTAGGCGGTTTTATCATTTTGGAGTTTTACTACGAGATCATCTCCGTTCACTGTTACTTCTTTTACTTCTCCGGCGGCGATTTTTTGCGCGAGTTGGCTCAAACTCAATTTTTCCGGGGCAGGGGAATTCGCTCCAAAAAGCGAGAACAGAAACGAAATAAGTACTAAGGTGAGAAACGCCCAGGCGATATTTTTAAAGATATTGGACATATTGGAAGTGTTTTGATTCATTTCAGCATAGTAAAAAAGAACGCTCAAGTCAAAGAAAATTTTTGTTTGGGTGACGCGTCACCCTGATTAAATCTTCTTATTGTGGAGCTTTAGAGATGGTTATTGTATTAAGAAAACGAAGGTTTGGTTTAGTATTTGTTTTAATTTTGGCTATCCACAGAACGGATAGTTTACCTTATAAAAATAGATTTATAATTTAATTATGCCGATTGTTTCCTGCAAAATCTGCAAAACAAAATTTTATGCGAAGCCTTTTTGGGTCGCGCGAGGTTTTGGGAAGTATTGTTCGGCAAATTGCCAACACATCGGAAGAAGGAATGGACGAATCGTGCTTTGTGAGATTTGTGGCAAGGAAGTTTATAAGCCAGGGAGAGCATTGAGACATTCGAAAAGTGGAAAACATTTTTGCGGTAGATCCTGCCAGACAAAATGGAGGAATATTGTTTTTGTGGGCAAGAGACATGCAAATTGGAGAACGGGACGGTTTGCTTATAAAACTGTTCTGCGGCGTCATAAAATCCCGGAAATATGTGGACTTTGTCGCACGAAAGATGGGAGAGTCTTGGCAACTCACCATATCGATGGTAATAATAAGAACCACTCCTTAAAGAATCTTATGTGGCTTTGTCATAATTGCCATTTTTTGATTCATCATTATGATGAGGAGCGGAAGAAGCTTATGGTGCCCATAGTGTAACGGCAACACTAGAGTTTGTGGAACTCTCATTACGGGTTCGAATCCCGTTGGGCACCCATGAATACGAAGTCGAATACTTGCCAGGTATGCCACGGGAGTCTTGTATCGGCAATATTGATTCGAGCCATAAAATCTTTATTCTAGAGATAACCGATATGAATCCTGAATCCCAAAACAAAAGGCCATCGTGGGACGAATATTTCATGAGTATCGCGGAGTTGGTGGGAAGCCGCGGGACCTGCTCGCGCGGGAGGTCGGGGTGCGTGGTGGCCAAAGACAAACGGATACTCGTCACGGGGTATGTGGGCTCGCCTGTGGGGCTGGCCCATTGCGATGATGTGGGGCACCAAATGCACCTCGTCACGCATGAGGATACTACGGTAACAGAACACTGTATTCGCACTGCGCATGCGGAGCAAAATGCTATCGCCCAAGCCGCGAAAATTGGGGTTTCTCTCGAGGGAGCGACGCTCTACTGTCACATGACTCCTTGTTACACCTGTGCGAAGATCTTGATCAACGCAGGAATAAAAAAGGTGGTGGCTTTGAAGGATTATCAGGCGAGCAAAGACACGAAAGAAGTTTTTGCGCAGAGCGGGGTGAAGCTCCAAGTTTTGAATCCCGAGGTCGAGGATTATTCGAGCGATCGCTTTATGAAACATGAAGCTTAAATTCAAAAAATTACATCCCGACGCGATAGTTCCCAAAGGAAATTATCAGGGAGACGCCGGCGTAGATTTGTTTACCGTGGAGGAGTTCGAGCTTGAACCGGGGGAGCGCAAGACGGTGCCGCTCGGATTTGCGCTGGAGATTCCCGAAGGGCACGTAGGACTCATTTGGGATAAAAGCGGTTTATCACATAAGTACGGAGTCAAAACTTTTGGAGGGGTAATCGATGCGGGTTATCGAGGGGAGATGCACGTCGGGATTATGAATCTTTCCAATAAATTTTTCAGCTTTCAAAAAGGACACAAGATTGCCCAGCTTTTGATTCAGAAGGTGGAAAAACTGGAATTCGAAGAAGTCGATGAACTTTCGGAGTCGGATCGCGGGATGAAAGGGTTCGGGAGTAGCGGAAGATAATTACCAACAAACCGATGAATAACTCGCTCAAAGCACAAGATCCGGAATTAGCTTCTGTTATAGAAGAGGAAAAGAATCGTCAACGAGATGGTTTGGAGCTCATTGCTTCCGAAAATTATGTGTCTGTTGCGGTTTTGGAAGCTATGGGGACCGTGCTTACGAATAAGTATTCCGAAGGATATCCAGGTAAGCGTTATTACGGCGGCAATGAGGTGATCGATAAGGCGGAGACGCTCGCGATCGAACGAGCGAAGCGGCTTTTCGGGGCGGAGCATGTAAACGTACAGCCTCTCTCGGGGAGTCCGGCGAATCTTGCGGTGTATATGGCATTGCTTCAGCCAGGGGATAAGGTATTGGGATTCTCTCTAGACCAAGGGGGGCATCTTTCTCATGGGCACCCGCTTAACTTTTCAGGAAAGCTTTACACTATCATTCCCTACATGGTGAAAAAGGATACGGAGATTATCGATATGGACGAAGTCGAAGCGATCGCACTTCGCGAGAAGCCCAAGATGATCCTTGCTGGATTTTCAGCATACAGCCGGAGTATGGATTGGAAACGCTTCAGAGAGATCGCGGATAAAATAGGAGCGTTTACTTTCGCAGACATTGCGCATGTGGCGGGACTTATTGCCGGGAAACAGTTAGAGAGCCCGGTTCCTTATTTCGATGTGGTTTCGACCACTACGCATAAGACTCTTCGGGGACCTCGAGGAGCGATCATTATGTGCAAAGAGAAATTTGCGAAAGATATTGACCGAGCGGTATTCCCGGGTGTTCAAGGAGGCCCGCATGATCACATCAACGCCGCCAAGGCAGTGGCCTTCGGAGAGGCGCTTAAGCCGGAATTTGTGCAATATGCCCAGCAGGTCATTGCGAACGCTAGGGGCTTCGCGGCGGCGCTCATGAAGCGGGGATATCGGGTAATTTCGGGAGGCACAGACAACCACATCGTGCTCATCGATATGTTTGGCAGCAAACAAATTACCGGTAAAGAAGCCGAACATGCTTTGGAACAGGTGAATATTTCCATTAATAAAAATATGATTCCGTACGATCCTCGAAAGCCCCTCGACCCTTCGGGAGTGCGCTTGGGAACTCCGGCAATAACTACGCGGGGGCTTAAAGAAAGTGACATGGAGACTGTGGCGGGATTCATTGACGAAACGCTTATCAATCGAACGGACGAGGCGAAGCTCACCAGCATTCGTTCGCGCGTGACTCAGTTCGCGAGACAGTTTCCTGTGCCGGGGATAACGGCATAGAATTTAGAAATTAGAACGTAGAAGAGGCGACGCTCACGATACTTTCACGCTTTTCTTCAAATACTGTAGGGATGTTCCTTGAGAAGTAAATTTGTGACGGTTGGATATCGCGGAAACCCGAAACTCACGTTGCAAGCAAGGATCAAATAACCATACAGAACAGAGGAGGAGTATTATGTTGACTGCAACCGCAACTGCGCCGAGGGGTGTCAATTCTGTTCGAGAGTCTCTCGACAACCCTACGTTAGAACACGTGCGAAGTTTCCCATTTAGGATGACCCATGGTTTTTCTCTTGATCGTTGTCCGCGATCCGGTTTTTTGCGATGGCATCCGGATTTGCACGACGCTAACTTTCCTGGCAGTGCTACGCATTGGGGGAAGACCTATGGCGCCGAAGTATATCGTCTGAAGGACGAGCTTACGCTGGAGATGCTCCTTCGTATGGCTATGGAGGGAGGACGGTTGTCTTTGGGAGCATGGACAAGCGCAAGGCTTTGCAGCCAATGTCGCGAACATCTTCCCAAGGATAACTGGGCAGTATGCGTAGGGGAAGAACACGAGCGAGGGACTCCGGGGTTCATATGGGTTCAGGAGGGAACGGGAGGTTGGGGACTCGCGCTTTTCAAATGGCGTGCTTCTTGGGCAAGGGGAGCTTACGCGATATTCTTTCACGAGCTTTAGGGAAGGAGGAAGGCTAGCCAAAGGGAAGCCCTCGGCGCGGGGATCATGCGTCGAGGGCGAATTTTATTTTTATTACGAAGGAAGATATACTTCCCCCATTGCGCATGGCTCAAATTCTTGATGGGAAAAAGATAGCTGGGGAGGTCCTTGTCCGGCTTAAGTCCAGACCAGTTCCAAAGCAGTTTTTCGCAGGAGTACTTATAGGCGATGATCCGGCCTCCGAAAGTTTTCAAAAACTCAAACAGGGGGTGGCACGGGAGCTCGGGATTGATTATGGGATCTCTAAACTTTCTCCGGAGCTGGGGGATGAAGGACTTCGCGAGGAGGTAGGACGGATGGCTGAGGAGAAGAATTGTGGAGGCGTGATTGTACAACTTCCTTTACCCGAAGGACTCAATCCGCATTATATTGTGAATGCGATTCCGGCGGAGAAAGATCCGGATGTGTTGGGAGAGCGAGCATTGGGAGCTTTTTATAATGGGAGCGGGGTTGCTGTCCATCCGGCGGCAGCTACGGTGTGGGAAATTTTGAAACAGACGAATTTCAACCTGGAGGGAAAAAAAGTAGCCATTGTGGGGCCGGGGACTCTTATTGGGAAGCCGGTGGCGGTATCGCTTTTAGGGAAGGTGAGTAATCTCTATGTTTTGGGAAGGGGGTCGGATATGAGTTTACTTAAAAATTGCGATCTTGTGATTTTGGGAGTAGGAAAGGCGGGACTTGTGACTCCCGATATGCTCAAAGAAGGAGTCGGAGTAATTGACTTTGGATACAGTCCCGGAGAAAAGTTGGGAGTGAATGGGAAACCGTTACTTCGTGGGGATTTTGATTCATCGGATGCAGCTCTTTGCGATGCGCGATTGGCGTTCTATACTCCTACGCCCGGAGGAACGGGGCCGATTCTTGTTTCCAAACTTTTTGAGAATTTTTACGCCTTGAATTCGGAATAGTAATGCAGCGAAAGAAATCCTCTCCTCTTTTAGGGAAAGTTTTGAAAAAGATCGCTCCAAAAATCGGAGCGCGAGTCATTTTAGAGCCTCGATGGAACATCGTGGGGCAAATTATTTTTAAGCGCGGACGAAAGCGATATTTCAGGTATTCCAGCTTGGATTTAAATCCGCTCGGGGCTTCGGAAATCTCGAACGATAAAGACTACGCGAATTTTTTTATGAAACGATTGGGGTATCCTACGGTACCGGGCGAAGCTTTTTTCTCTCCTCAATGGGCGGAAGCGATCGGTTCCCGCCGCACTTTTCAGGCTGCGTATCGCTATGCGCGGAAGTTAGGGTTCCCCGTGGTTGTGAAGCCCAACAGCGGTAGCCAAGGGCGAGGAGTGACGCTGGTATATAACAAGAAAGAATTTTATTCTGCGTTACGTGAGATATTTTTGAGAGATAGAGTGGTCTTAGTCCAAAAGCCCGTTTTGGGAAATGATTATCGGGTGGTGGTTCTCAATGATAAGGTAATTTCTGCATACCAGCGTATTCCTTTGAATGTCATAGGTGATGGAGTGTGCACTATCCGACAATTACTTTTGGTAAAACAGCGCAGTTTCGAAGCCTCGAGTCGTGATACCCAACTCAAACTTAATGACCAGCGCATTTCTAAAAAGCTTGCTCGTCAGCGTTTATTTATGCGATCCATTCCTGCTAAAGGGAGACAAGTTTTTCTTTTAGACAATGCGAACCTTTCTACGGGAGGAGATTCAATCGATGTTACTCGGGAGATCCATCCTGATTTTAAAAAGATCGCTGTCGCTCTTACTAAAGACATGGGACTTCGGCTTTGTGGGGTGGATCTTATGGTGCGGGGAGACATCCGTCAGCTGCCTGCTACTTATTGGATTCTTGAAATAAACGCAGCTCCAGGACTCGATCATTATGCAAAGAGTGGAAAAGCACAGGAAAAAATAGTAGAAGATCTCTACTTGCAGGTTCTTAAAAGTATGGAGTGATGTTACTCCCTCTTTTTTCTTAATCGTGAAAAAAGAGGTTTATACATGTCCTCCTGGATGTTTATGGAACATTCCCGGCGATTTACTTTCTCGGCGAATTTTACCGGTGCATTTTGGATGAGTGCGAGAGGCTTTTTTTCATTCCCTTCCCCCATTGTTAATACTGCGGCGGTAGCTAAGCCATCCGCTATATTTGTCTGAGCAAATCTAAATCTTCTTCCAAAAATGTCTTTTGTGCCGCGGTAATCTTTAAGGCCTCGGAATCCGGCGTACCCGAGGGCCACTCCGGTAACGCCGAGTCGAAGGGGGATTGTGCGGCTATCGGTGATGAGTACCCCCCAATTTTTTATTTTGTAGCATCTTCGGAGCGCATCTCGAAGACGGCGGGCGGTTTTAAAGCTATCTTTGGGAAGCAAGATAAGCTTGCCGTTCGCGTTCGATTCATCTATTCCCGCTGAAGCCATCATCATTCCATCTTTTATTGTGAGCCATACGTGTTTAGTACGGATGGCCATTTCACTTTCTTTCCGAATGAGATCAGGTTTAGTTCTGGAATTTTTTATGGGCGCGGTTCGATTTTCGGAGAGCGCCACAATTTTAGAAGTTACTACGAGTACCGAGTTTTCGGGGATTTTCTTTATATATTTTTTTATAAACGCGAGAAGGTTTTCGCCTTCTTTAAATATGTGAGTTTTTATTGGGTTTATGTGCATGAAAATGTGGAGGGCAACGATTGTTTTCCTGCCCTCCGTTGTACCTTATTTTTTGTTTCTCATCCATTTTTTTTCGATGAGATAGAGAATATCATCCGAGGTTTCTATTTCGAGATGTGAAGGAACGGTATACGTGAGGAGGGTTGTGCCTCGCGGTACCAAGCGACGGGCCGTGGAAAAGGGATACTTCGCGAAAAAATCATTCCGCGGCATTTCCTGTGCTCCTACTCTGTACCCGGCATGGATTACTGTGTTTCGATTTGTCATCAGGCCGACGTGTCCAATGAGAAGATTTCCCGCAGGGCGGCTTGAGAAAAGCCCCTCAGTGAAGACTATATCTTCTTCGCCCAGTTCGCTCTCCGCGATGCCTTCTCCATACTCGAGCCATCGTAGAAAATCTTTTGGGAGCCATATTCCCCGAATTGCATACAGGTATTTGATGAAGGTGATGCAGTTCAAAATGTGGGGAGCATTGCTGAAATCTGTTTCTCGTGCATATTGCACTTTCCCGATTAAATGCCGCGCTTCGCCGAGGAGATTTACCTCAATGCGATGTAGGCCGGAATTTCTGAGGATGCTTAGCGCATCCAGGTAGGGAATGTTAAGATTCGTGGAGTTTAGGTTTACCGCGCAGCGTCTTTCAGCGGATTGAGGCAATTGAGTGGCAATGAGATATTTCACAAGTTTCCTTTCTTTGTGGTTATGAAGAACAAAATTAAAACCGCCTCAGAAAGGCGGCTCAATTAGAAATCAATGAGAGCCGCCTCTTACGTCGAGGTGTGCCTTGCAAAGCTAGACCAGGTGGAGCGAAAGCGAGTAATAAGCATGGGATTATTGTATCATGTGCGCCCTGTAGGATTTGAACCTACGACCTATCGCGTGTAAAGCGACCGCTCTGCCGCTGAGCTAAGGGCGCATGCTGAATTGCGCATGCCGCCTCATATTAATGGAATTCTAGTATAAGAGGCAAGTGGTCTGAAATTTCCACGTTTGGTACCTCGAATCGTTCCACGGCAACATCGTGGGATACTAAAATGTAATCTACTACTGCATCGAAATCCTTTTTGTTGAAATGCTTGGAAAGTCGACTCCTGGTGCGCTCAATCGAAAATTCTTCCACGAGATTGCGCATGTGTTCGGCCAGTAGTGCGAAGCTTTGCGTGTCGGGACGGAGGTTAAAGTCTCCGCAAATAATTTTAGGCTCTTTTTCTCCCTTGAGAAATTCAAGCACTTTCTCTGATTGAAGGAGCCGATCGGGGGTATCTCGATGGCCGAGAAAGTGCGGTTCTTTATGAAGTTTTGCCAGGGTCTCCGGAGGGTGGGCCAAGCCATGGAGGTTCGATATGGAGAAGGTTTTGGGGCCCATGGCGATTCTCGTGCAGAGGAGCACGGAAGGTATTGTTTTGGTGTCTACCGCGCCATTGCGCTCGCGGTAAACGAAGGTTTCTTCGGTGGAGAGTACCTGAATGGACTTTCTTACAAACGTAGCCTGTCCGGCGGAGATATCAAAATCTACTTTGCCCTCGAAATCCCACCCATCTTGTTCGGCGGCGAAAAAACCTTCGAATTCAGGAAGAATTTGGGAAAATTCTCCAAACATATTCGTGCGGATGCCTCGACTCTCTGTCGCGTCCGAATTCGAGCGAAACATTTCCTGAAACAAAAAAAGATCCGTCGTCGGAGTTTCTTGCTTTATAAATTCGAGAAGCGGCTCGTAACACTTGCCGCCGAAGGTGTTTAGGGTAATAAGTCTCATCCTGTTAGAAGCCGTGGTCGCACCGCAATAAAAAAGTTACACGAGGCATTTATTTTGAAGTAGAAACTGCGACCTGCTTCTCACGGGACTCATTGAGTTTGTTCCCATTTGGCTACGGCTGGATGAAAATCCACTTGATGCTCGGGGATTCCAAGTGCAATGCCATATTGTTTGGCTGCATCATATTCCGCTTGGCTTTTTCGATCAACAAAGAAAACTTTATCACGAAATACTATGTAGTGATGGGTGGAATTTCTGAAATCGGCATACCATGCGTTATGCGTGTGATCGATTGACTGGCTGATTTTTTTCACACATTCTGCTGCGTGGGATTCAGGAATGAGCACTTCATGGAGCGTCCATTGTGAAACCCAGGGTGTTTTATGTTTGTCGGTGACTTGGCTTACTCGCGTACTTAAAATTTGCACTTCTTTGAGAATTGCTTTGTTCTCGAGAGATTCCTCGATTATCACGCCGCGGTAATCGGACATAGTTATATTTTGCCCCGCCTTTGGCGGGACACAAGAGACTCTAACTCACTTCGTTCGAAGATTCTCTAGTGTCGGGCCGCCGAGATTTGAACTCGGACTAAATCTTCCCAAAAGACTCGTGCTGCCGTTACACTACGGCCCGTTGCCCTTCAAATTACGCTACTTTTCGGCTAGAATCAATGCGCTTGTCCTCGTAGTTCAACGGATAGAACTCCTGCCTTCTAAGCAGGTAATCGAGGTTCGATTCCTCGCGAGGACACCGAGATTCTTAGGAAGTTAGGGGTCTATTGAAGGATTAATAAAAAATGTGTAAGCTGGGACTGCTATCGTAAGCCGCGGTAGCTCAGTGGCAGAGCATTCGCCTGAACTCTTCGGGCACCGATTCAGTAATGAGTCGGTAAAAACTGGGTGAATTCGGGGGAACTTCGCAAGAACAATCCCGAGCCAAGCTCCAAACTTGGAGAAGGTGTAGAGACTATCCCTTCGGGGAGTACTCTGAAAAATCAGAGGAAGCGCCCAGCTCCGCGCAAGCGGATGATGATATAGTCCAACTTCGCAGGAAGAGCGATTGGTCGTCAGTTCGATTCTGACCCGCGGCACATTATATAAAGCAAAACACCTCCCCCGGGAGGTGTTTTGCTTTCCAGACTACTTGCTACCCGCTACGTGCTACTCGCTACTTCTTCAGTTTAAGCATTATCCGCTTTTCTTCCGGCTTCACGGCCTCTACCACGAATTTCTGCATGTCTCCTACGGGAAGTTTAGCTTTCATGGCATCTGCAGATTCGAATTCAGCGATGTGCACGGTGCCTTGAATGCCCTGGCCCAAGTCGATAATCGCACCGAAGGGATTCAATTTATAAATTTTTCCTTCCACTTCTTCTCCTTTCTTGTAACGGTCGCCCAAAGTCGTCCATGGGTCTTGCTGGAGCGCTTTCAAAGAGAGGAACACGCGGCCATCTTCGCGGATATCGATGATTTTTACTTTCACTGTTTCATCTACTTTAAGCACTTCTTTCGGATTATCTACTATATAGTGCGCGAGTTCGGAGATGTGGATCAGCCCTTCGAGCTGCGGTTCATCGACGAACCGGACGAATGCACCGAAGTCGGCGATCCCCGTTACCAATCCCTGAATTTCGTCGCCCGCTTTGTATTTCTTCAAAAGTTCTTTTACGTTCCCGCTTACTACTTCACGTTCGGAAATAATGAACTTATTGTGGCGCGGGTTTACGTCGATCACCTTTACCGTGAGCTCCTCGCCGATGAATTTCTTGAGTTCGTCAAATATTTTCTGGCGGTCGCCGTCTTCCACGCGCGGATAGTGCTCCTGAGAGAGTTGGGAGACAGGCAAAAAAGCTTTGAGATCGAGCAGGGTCGCGGTAAGGCCGCCGGCGTTCGCTCCTACAATTTTTACTTTCACTAATTCTCCGGATTCCATGAGTTCTTTGGCTTGCTGCCAGAGCCGTTCTTTGCCGGCTTCGGCGAGGGAAAGCTCGATGTAGCCGTCTTCGGATTCCAGGGTTTTGATTTTCGCGAGCACGGTGCCCCCGGGCTGAAGCTCTTTTACAATTTCTTTCGCATTCAAGAGTTCCACTCCCCATACGATACCCGTTCCGAATTTCCCTAAATCAAAAAACACCTTCCGGTCAGTTTTCCGGAGGAGTTTTACTTCCACCACGCTTCCTTCTTTAGGCCATTCGCCCGAAGGTATGGCCGCTTTCAAAGCGTCCAAGAGGGTGGTTTGCGAACTCTTTACTGAGGCATCTGCCATACGTCCCCCGATTATAAAGATATTGAAAATAAATGCAAATACGGCTGGAAATGCCCTTCGATCCTTGGTACAATGCCCCCGTGGTTATTACCTATTTAGGCGAAGGCTCATTCCGCCTCCAAAGCGGAGAAATTTCAATATTAATAGACCCTACTTCGAATCGATTCAAGGGGGATTTGGTCTTGCGTACCGAAGCGGAATTTCCAAAGTCCGAGGCGGCGCCCGGGGCGCAAACGGAGATTTTGCATGCGGGAGAATTCGAATCCAAGGGTATTGAAGTGCAGGGAATTGTCTTAGGAGCGGATCATAAAGAGGGGAAAACGCACACGGGATACCTTGTGCGATGGGAGGATCTTACTTTTGCATTTTTGGGGCCGCTCGCTCGGGTGCTTGATCCGGAGCTTTTGGAAAAATTTGACGATCCGGATGTGCTTTTTTTGCGGCTCGGGGCACGGTATCTCACTGAAGAAGCGGCGGAAAAAGTGGTCCGGCAAATTGAGCCCAAAGTGGTAATCCCGGCGTATGAAAAGTCTCCGCAAGCGTTTCTTAAAGAAATGGGAGAAGCGGGAGCGCTTGAGGAAAAGTTTGTGTTCCGCAAAAAGGATTTAGAGGCGATCGAGGGGACTAAAACAATCGCGCTCAAGGCGGCATAGTATACAGCAAGTAGCAGGTAGCATGTAGCAAGTAGTATAAATATGAACACCGACTTTTTAAAAAAGATTCAAGAAGCGGATCACGCGACGAAGAAGCAGGTGCTTTTTATTGCATCGGCTGTCGCGATGCTTCTTGTGGTTCTTGTCTGGTTGCTCTATTTTAATAATCTTGTAGCTTCCACGGCGGCAGAAATCTCTCCGCTTGCCGCAGAGGAGCCGCAAGAAGATCGTTCCTTTTGGGGAACGATGCATCGTGGGACCGCCGTGCTTTACGGGAATATAAAAGGAGGAGTTGAATGGTTGGGGCAGGCATTGCAGGCTCCTCGCGAATATATAGTGAAGCCTCCTCAGTAGCTACATAGCAAAGAGCGAATAGCATATAGCGAAACCAAAATTTATGTCGAACGTAGAAAAAAGAGAAATAACTAACGAATTAAGCGAGTCCTATCTCGACTATGCAATGTCGGTGATCGTGGCGCGTGCCCTTCCGGACGTGAGGGACGGATTGAAGCCTGTGCATCGTCGTGTGCTTTGGACAATGTGGTCCATTGGGCTCACGCATCTCGCGAAATTTAGGAAGTCGGCGAATGTGGTGGGAGAGACCATGGCCAAATACCATCCGCACGGAGATGTGGCGATTTACGACACCTTGGTGCGTATGGCCCAGGATTTCTCGCTCCGATACCCCTTGGTCAAAGGCCAAGGAAACTTCGGGTCGGTGGACGGCGATGCGGCCGCCGCTATGAGGTATACCGAATCTCGGCTTTCGAAGATCGCGGAGGAACTCCTGCTCGATATCGAAAAGGAAACGGTGGATTGGGCGCCGAACTACGATGCGACTCGGGAAGAACCAAAAGTATTTCCCGCCAAACTCCCGAACCTCCTGGTGAACGGCACATTGGGAATCGCGGTTGGAATGGCGACGAGTATTCCGCCGCACAACCTGACCGAAGTGCTCGATGCCACGCTTCTGCTTGCCGATAAGCCTTCGGCGACGACTGAGGAACTTCTGGAGTTCGTCAAAGGCCCGGACTTTCCCACGGGAGGAGTGATGTACGACCGCGCCGCGATTCGCCAAGCCTATTCTACGGGTCGCGGGTCGGTCACGACGCGGGCCAAAGCGGAAGTCGTGGATCGGAAGAAGTCCGGCGAGAGCGGGCGTGGAGGACAAGATATCGTGATCACCGAAATTCCCTATCAAGTGAACAAGTCGGAGTTAGTGAAGCAGATTGCGATACTTGTTACCGATAAAAAGGTAGAGGGCATCCGCGACCTTCGCGATGAATCCGGCCGGGAGGGGATGCGGATCGTGGTGGAGCTCAAAAACGATGCCGCGCCTCAGAAAGTGCTCAATCAACTTTATCGTCACTCCGATCTTCAGAAAGATTTTCACTTTAATATGATCGCGCTCCGCGACGGGATTCAGCCCGAACTTTTCTCTTTGAAAGAGATGCTTATGGCGTATCTTGAGCACCGCAAAGAAGTGGTACGCCGGAGGACGCAATTTGATTTGAAACGAGCCGAAGAGCGGGCGCACATTTTGGAAGGGCTCGCGACAGCGCTCGACTCCATTGATAAGGTGATCTCGACGATCCGGAAATCTAAGGACCGCGAAGATGCGCACGCGAATTTGATGAAACTTTTCAAACTTACGGATGTGCAGGCGACGGCAATTTTGGAAATGAAGCTGCAAACTTTGGCGGCGCTCGAACGGCAGAAGATCGAAGCCGAACTCAAAGAAAAGCGCGCGCTTATCAAAGAACTGAATCTTATCTTGAAGAGTCCGGCACGAATTATGGGGGTGATCAAAGACGAGCTCAAAGACCTCAAAGAAAAGTATGGCGATCGGCGCCGCACGCAGGTGGTGGCCTCAGCCTTGAAGGCTATGACCGATGAAGACCTCGTGCCTGAAGAGGATGCGATCGTGACTTTCTCTTCGAGCGGCTATGTGAAGCGCGTACCGCCGGATTCCTTCCGGATGCAGCGGCGTGGAGGCAAGGGGCTTATCGGGTCGGATGTCGCCGAAGAAGATTTTCTTTCCCATTTCTTCCACGCGAATACGCACGATAAAATTTTATTCTTTACCGATCGCGGGCGGGTATTCGAGACGCGGGCATATGAAATTCCCGCAGCGAGCCGGACGGCCAAAGGCAAAGCGATTCACAATTTCCTCGAGCTTCCCACGGATGAGAATATCAGCGCGATTGTGAATCTTCCTGCTAAAAGCTTAAAGCTTAACGCTCAAAGCTATTTATTTATGACCACTAAAGACGGGATGGTCAAGAAAACGCCTCTCAAAGATTTTGAAAATATTCGGCGCACCGGCATCATCGCCATCTCTTTGAAGAAAGGGGACATGCTCAAATGGGTGCGAGCTTCCACCGGGAACGATCAAGTGATTCTGGTGACGGAACAAGGTCAATCCATTCGGTTTGCCGAATCTCAAGTGCGATCTATGGGGCGTGGCGCGGCAGGGGTGCGCGGGATTCGATTGCGCAGCGGAGACTCGGTGGCGGGGTGTGACTTGGTGAAGAAGGGAGATACGGCACAACTTTTGGTCGTGATGGCAAACGGTTTTGGGAAACGCACGCCGCTCAAGGAATATAAAGTGCAGGGCCGCGGCGGATCGGGAATCAAGACGGCAAATGTGACGACCAAGACCGGGAAAGTGGTGGCGTCGCTCGTGATTGGAGAAGAGACTGAGCTTTTGGCACTTTCTGCTAAGGGGCAAGTGATTCGGACGGATTTAGGAAGTGTGCGTCAGACCGGCCGGTCTGCGCAGGGGGTGCGCATTATGAATATGAACCAGGGAGATAGGGTGGCGGGATTGGTGGTGATTTAGCCATCTTGGGAATCCGCCCCTTCCTCCCTGCGGATTTACGGTCAGAAGGGGCGGATTCTCTGTGGGTCACCGAGCAGTAGGGCTATTGCGTTACGAGAATCCCCTCCCATACACTCCGTTACCGTAAGCCTTTTTATTTGGGGAGATGGTAGAATAAGGTTATGACTTGGAAGAAATGGCCGTATTGGTTGCGAGGAGGGGTGATTGGGGGAGTGATTGCTCTTATTTCCTCAATACTGACGCATATTTGTGAATTTCAAGGCATAGGTCTTGATTGTGTCCTAGTGGGATTTCCTTGGTTAGTTCTCACCCCAATTTTTTTATGGCAGCTCCCGTTTTTTAACTTTGCGCTTATTACCTTATACCCTTTAACGATATTAATTGGTATCGGAATTTATTTTTTTCTCGGGTCTTTCGTAGGTAACATCATCGGATATATAAAAAAAAGAAAGTATTAAAACTGAAAGCCTTGTCTGCGGCGCAGACAAGGCTTCGTGATTTATTTCTTTTGCGTTTAGGGGGTTGTAGCCCGATAAAATCGAGCAGGTGTGTTGGTTGTTAATGAGTCGGTGAATTGAACCGAGCCATTCATGTTTGCAAGCAGGGCAGTGGTGGTCCAGTCCACGAGATTTGATGAGGATTGTACCGTGTAGGTGTATCCTTGAGGTCCCCTGAGTTGGAGAATGGGCGTTCCATTTGTGAGTGTGCCTGTAAGGGAAAGCGAGAATGATTCTCGCAGTCCGCGGAAACCAATTGCGACATTGGTGATGGTTACGCTTGAGCGGGCGTCCGAGAATGGATCGAGCCGGAAGCCCAACATGCGAATACCGTTTGTGGCGGTCTCGGGAATCGGGAAAGAGTGCTTCTGTAATCCCGGAAGTGTTACTCTTTCGTCAAGCAATCCTATCACGTTTGTTCCCCAATAGATCGAAAGCAAACTCTCCGCTCTCTTTTCGCTTGTAAATGAAGCTTCGAAGGAGAGGAAGTTTATGACATTCGTTATCTCTATGGGTTTTGCAACCCATGCTGGTGAAGCAGTCGTGAGATGCATTCCTGTGCCGATGAGTTCCTTAATTCCTGTCGAACTTTGGATTAGGGATGTATCATTACCCCATTCAAATGTTGGGTTTGCGAACATGGGCGTCGTTTCGTTTGGGAGGGGTACGCAGGGGATATCCGACTTCCCTAATAGCATTGGTGATTTGTTGCCAGGAGGATATTGGTTCAATGCCTTTTTCCATCCTCCAGCTTCCTGACTTAAAGGAAAACCGAATCCCCTTGCGTCAGACCACTCCGGTTCTCTGATAGTGCGCTTGTAGAAGTCCACGGGCCAGTGATGACTACTCACTATTGTTCCACATGTAGCACCTGCAATGCCTGCCACGGCAGAGTAGAATATCTGAACTAAATTTATGTTGTCATCTAGTCCAGTAACATCCACGTTGTACGCCCCTTCAATGTATCCTTCCGTAGCAGAAAATATTTCACCACTTGTTTCAAGATCGTGAGCAAAATAATAATCTGACCAATCAGCCCGTTTCCCATACGTAGTCCTCCACTCATTATTAAGACCCATGAATGGGTCTAAAAAAGTGAGGTGAATTTTCACTTCGGATGAGAGGGAGGATTTTATAACATCCGAGGCCGTCTGTATTAAGGGCGCTCCTGCGCTGTAGGCAATTAAATGGACATTTTCCCACTTATTCATGAGAAGGCAGTCGCCGAGTATCACTCCTTCATCTCTAGAATTGCGAATTGCTGTTGTTGGACTTGCTACCCAAGCTTTCTCTATCCACCTATAGGCGCAAACTTGCCAATTGTTAGCACCGCTTTTTCTCAGATAAGAGGTAATTTCATTGGTTATGGAATCTAGCCATGGGGAATCTGGAGGAGAGAAGGGACTTAGTAGTCGGTTAAGCCATCCATGTGTTACCACAATGAGGCCATCTTTCCCCGGGAGTTTCTCGGGGCAGTCGCCATACGTGGGTCGGATTGCTTGTGTTTGCTCCACTGTCCGCAGTTCCTCAGCAGAAATGCTGCGAGCGCGATTCATCTCGAATACTCGGATGAATTCCGAGGCAGTGGCGAATGTGTCTGAGGGAGCTTGAATTGGATTTGATTTCGATCTGATTTCGGCGACAATGCCGAATCTTGAGCGTAGCCAATAGAAGGTTCGTTGGTATTCCGTGGCAACACGCACAAATATTCCGTTGTCCTCGAAATCCATTTGAATTTCTTGTTCAGTGAGTTCGTTTACACGTAGTGCTTCGCCGGAATTTAATCCGGGTTGGGCAAGCGTGCCAAACGCATCGGCTTTGCTTGTGCGTTTCGAGATGATCCGAAGAGAGAGTCCAATCGGTTGATTAGGCTCATCTTGATTCAAAATCATTCTCACGTCGTATTGTGTTTCTGATTTCCATGCATCTCCGAATTTGATTGTTTCCGGAAAATCCACAATGGGGTTTACAAACGGTACGGAGTTGGAGCTCAACTTCGGATTGTAGAACCCGAAGAGCTGGCGACCTATGCCCGGAGTTTGAGCGATATAAAGCCAGGATTTCGAATTGTCGGCTGGATTTATTCTTCGTTCTGCGAGGGTAGCGCCAGGAATCGGAGTATTGCCGTCACTCACGGCTACGTAATCAAGTTGTAGGAGATTCGTAGGGCCCGAGGAGAAGTCCCAATGCTGGGGGCCTCCGGCGGTGCCTAATTTTCCCGCTACCGATACCTCGTTCGTGCTTGCATACGCGCGGGCATATTCTCCGATTTCACGGAATATGTCCTTAGAGGTGATGGTGATTTGCCCGTGTGCGGAAACAATTGTACCGACGATTGCGAGTAGTATCTGGAGTTTTCTTTTCATAACATTCAGAGCAATCTTTTTGAGTTTTAAATTTGTTGGTTAACCCTATTTGGAGCAGGGTTTATCTCTATAAGCAGAATACAATGGAATTAAATTAGGTATCAAAATGTAAGCGGCCCTCCTTTGAGAAGATCTCTAGGGAGGGCCTGCTTATTTTCTGCTTTTGCTGCACTCGATTAAGGGTTTTCGGTTGGGGAGGTTAGTTCGGATACATCACTGATTGCACTGTGACTGTGATGGTGTTGGTTCCAAGGTTGTGGAAGGTAAACGCGTTTCCGATCACATCTCTTTCCGCGCGGGCGGGCAGTTTTTCACTGCGCCCATTTGGAAAGAAAACGGCGACTTCGTCTGAATCGGTGGTGAGGACAATTCGACTGCTTCGATCGTCCACTTCCACTATGTCAGACTGGCCTTGCGGATCGATGGTTATTTCCTTCTTTCCCCTCAGTCCTACGCGGATCACGGTATTCGTGCTGCTGCCACCCACGGTCCCTGCTCCTCCGCTTGTTCCTGATGCTGTATTTGTGGAAACTGTCGCCGTTTGACCGTTGATGCTCAACGAAAAGCGATTGTCGTTCACAAATACGGTTGCGCCAGGTGTGCCCTGCACGGTGTAACTCACGTTTCCTGGTCCGGGACCTGGGATAACGGTCGGAGCGCTCGTGCTTCCGGGAGGCGGCGGGATTGCCGCGGGTGGAGCCATATAGGTTGGTGCTGCTGAAGCTGGCGACGGAGTCGCGAGTTTCATGATAGCTGCCACAACGACGATGGTTCCCAGGATGGCGATGAGCACCCATCCCCATGGAGGCATGACAGGAGTCGAGTTCGAAGGCGGCGCAGATGGTGTGTTGGGCATCACTGCTACCACAGCCGCAGGACCTGCGACGGTGATTCCAAGCGCTGCAATTTGTACCATTGCATCGGCGTGATTTGCTGCGTTGATAGTGCCGCTCACGGGGGCGCCAGCCGAGTTCGTACCAGTGTATGAGAAGGTATGCATAGCATTCAGAGTTTCGGACGTTTTGTTAACAAACAGTATGTAAAAGTGCTCTTTCCTTGTGAGCACCCGGTTTGGGAGGTTACCCCAAGGATTGGCATATATTAGCATACTTCTCCTTTTAAGTCAATATCCCTTCGGCAAGCTCAGGGCAAGCCTAGGAGCATTGAAACGTAAGGGTTCGTGCGGATTATGTGTATAAAAAGGCAATGGCTTCTTCAGATTTTTCCAAAGAAGCCATTGTTTGAATTCGACTTCGCTACACTCGTTACTGGAATTGGATTCGGATGATCACCGGTGTGGAGCCTGGGTTGTACCATCGCATACCGGTCGGGAGGTCCCTATCGGTTGAGCGATGGAGTGGGCCATCCTCTTGCGGAGCAGCCCAACCCGTGGGAAAGTATTTCTGTACGCCTACGTTTCCATCCGGCTGTGCGTAGAATCCTGTTGCATCAGGTGGAGCCGCAAGCGTCTCCGTCCAATACCCAGGATGCACCGCCACCGCCGTCCACTTCGTTCCAGGATCCATCCTCCTCGTTAAGCTTCCGGTTGAATCCGGTCGCAGAACGATTGGTTCCACTCGGCCGATGTTCTGGAACTTTGCATTGATCTTCCCCGGTCCTCCGAAGCACAGGATTACAGTGAATAGAATGGCGATGACCACCATCCCCGTCACCATTCCTGGTTTTCGGATTGTATGGAAGAATCCTGCAGCTCCAACCGATAGAATGATGACTGGTGTAAGCAGCCAGCTATTCGTGATCGGCACCAGCGCGAGATAGATCGAAGCTCCCAGACTTATCGCATAGGCTGTCGCTACCCACATCCACGCCTTAGTCAACAATCTCTTGCCGAGATCGAAGAACGAAAGCGCAGGAAGGAGGAGGGCATCTCGCAGTCTCACGATGTAGAGCATCAAGCCGAGGAGGCTTGATGCAAAGAACGCGACTGCGAGCCAGGCAATAAGTGTTCGCTGATCGAGGAGGGCCAGGGAAAAGATGGTGCCGAGATATGCCACCGCAAACCAGATAAACCTTTCGGCGTATCGGTTCGCGAGGAAGTTCGCTCGATCCCATCCTGCTTCTGCGATGTCGATTGTGTCTCCGAACCTCATCGCGACTGGAGATCCCGGGTTACAGACTGTCGGGATCAATTCGCGAAGGAGTTGGAACAGGTGATTAATGAATGTTTGGTTCATCGTCGCACCGCTCCTTCCTGGGCCCAGAGGTGAGCTTTGAGGTTTTGCATCCCCGGATGCGCTCGTGTGCAAACGGCATCGACCCCGGGTTTCGCCCAGCTTCCCGCTTGTTGCGCTTTCGCTGCAACAAACGCGGCGCCCTGAGTAAACATGTCGTTGTGATGTGTCATGAGTTCCGCGAGGAACTCTTTGCCGGTGGGATCTGCGCGAAGAATGCGTTCAAGGCGGAGGAGTTTGTCTTTCCCTCCTTGTCCTGACCCATCTTTGCCTCCGGCAGTGACTCGTTTCAAGAGCTTTTCGATGGTATTCGCCATGTAGGGTTTCCCATCGATTGTGACGATGCCGTGTTTGGCATCTCGAAGCAGCTTGAGGATGTGACAGGTTTTATCTGTGAACCGATTGGCGACCCAGCCCAGATCATCCATTAAGGCTTCCGGTTCTTCCGGTTGCAGCCTTCTATGGAGTTCATGGCTCAAGCCGACGCCTAGCTTTTTCAGCTTTGAAGCGCCGGTGAGGTCGATTCGTTCTCCTGTCTCATGTGCGAGTACTCCCACTGCGAATTCCACTACGCTTTCTCCTGCTCCTTTAAGCAGCCCTTTTAGGCCACTCCAGATTTGATGCATCATAATTTTATTTTCAGATTGTTGAGGTTTAGATTGCGGCCGGGAGTATAGTGTGTTTTTGCAACTGTTTACCCGACCCCACTTGCACTTCGACATACCTTTCCTTTTCAGTGTTTGGAATCGTCACTTTAAGGGTTTTGGTGCCGTCGACGCCCGTGGTGAAGCTGCTGATTTTACCGCCATTAATGAATTTCCCGCGCCATCCAGGAAGAGGATTTCCGTGTTCATCGTCATATACGTAGACGATAATCTCGTAATTTCCTTCCGTTCCTACGATGTCCCACTCCACTTTCCCTGCGGATTTATGCGGAGTGTGATGGGCGGCGGCAATTTTCTTTTCGGCTTCAGCGATGTCTGCTTTGGATCGTGCGGCTTTTGCGAGGTGATCTTGTTTAACTGCTTCGACCTCCTCAGGACTTGCCGTCGTTCCCAACTTCGCTGCTGCGTGATCCGCTTTGGCTTTTTGCAACTTCGCCTCGGCGACCCGCGCTTCTTTTTCTTCTAGAAGCTCGGGTTTAGGAGGAGCAGGCGTGACGATTTTTCGACCCCACGTCATTCCTCCTACACTCACACGGATGGGATACGCGGACCCAGCGTTCATAGAGGGACTGTCCCACGTCACTTTCACATTCCCGTTGGTGGGGATGCTTTGTGGGGCGCCTGTGTTGAACGAGATATCCACATGATTCGGAAGTTGCCCTCCTGGCCAACCTGTACCTAAGAGCTCGATTACTACTTGTGCGATGTAGTTACCGGTCGCGAGTTTTTGGGGAGTGCGAATCTCCACATTTAATCTAGGCATACTGCCATCCTTTCTTTTCTATCTAATCTAAGTTGATATTGACTTTTCAATGAAACGAAACGATGGCAGTCCCACAATGAGTGCGGGATAGGCTCACTTCACAAACAGGTGAAGCGACCCTAGAACCCGCTCAAAGAGCAAGCTGCCACGTGGTTACATCTTACCATAGATCTTCTTCAAAGTCAAGATGTGTACAGTAAGCATAATTACTAATTATTAATTACCAATTACAATGACTGCATGCCTCTTTCGAAACGGCAACTTATCATTATTGGAGTAGCTTTTGTGCTTGTCGTCGGCATCGGAGCTCTTTTTGTGTTCGGGGGCATGAAAAAGAAACTTCCCGAGGTGAGTTTGGTGGTGTGGGGGACGGAGAGTCCGGCCGTGTTCGAGCATCTCACTAAGCCGTACGAGAAGGTCCGCCGCAATGTGAAAATTACTTATGTAGAACTTTTGCCGGATCGATATGAAGCCGCAATTCTCGAGGCGCTCGCGTCGGGGCAGGGGCCGGATGTGTTTATGATCGGGAATCGTGATCTTTTGTCCCAGCGCAATAAGTTGTTGCCTGCGCCGGTTACTACGTTTTCCCTAGCTCAGGTGCGGGAATTTTTCCCGACAGTCGTCGAAGATGATTTCGTGGACGGGGGATATGTGTATGCGCTCCCGCTTTCGATCGATACTTTGGCGCTTTTCTATAATAAAGATCTTTTGGATCGTGCGGCGATCACCACTCCGCCTGCTACTTGGGAAGAGTTGCTTTCAATAATCGAACCCCTTCGCTCGATTGGCAGTCGGGGAGAACTCGGACGTGCAGCCGCGGCATTGGGGGGCACGATGCGGACGATTGTCACCGCGCCGGATATTCTCCAGCTGCTTTTTATGCAAAATGGGGTGCGGATGCTTTCGGAAGGAGGAGCGTCTGCGGCATTTGCGTCGGGAGAAGAAGTAGGGAGGGCGGTAAATGCGCTTCGATATTATTTACAATTTGCGGATGCAGGCAGTGCGGTCTATACCTGGAATGAAAGCCAGTCTCCTTCGCGCGAAGCCTTTGCAGCAGGGAAGGCGGCGATGATTCTCGACTATCAATCCATTTTGGGAGAAATGCGACGGCAGAGCCCGTTCTTGCGGATCGGAGTCGCGCCTGCGCCACAGTTAACTGCGGAGGCAATCGCGTTCCCGAAATATAAGGGGCTTACGGTATCGCGGCAGAGTTTCAAAGGAGATTGGGCATGGGATTTTGTGGTGCATGCGGCCACGAATCCCGGGGATTATCTGGTGGCTACCGGAGCGCCGCCGGCCTTGCGCAATGAAATTGCGCGGCGCTTGGGAGATCCGGAGCTCGACGTGTTCGCCCGGCAAGCTCTCATTGCTCGATCGTGGCGGATGCCCGCGGAAAAAAATACAAACGCGATTTTTGATGAGATGCTGCGTACAGTGCTTTTGGGACAGGTACAACCCCGTATTGCGCTCGAGCGCGCGGAAGCAAAGGTGACGCAGTTATTGCAGGGCAGGTGATACTTATAACTTATAACTTATGACTTATAACGAGGGGCGTACGAAAAGACTCGCGATTGTCATATTAGGATTGGCCTTTTTTTCACTTGCGTACTTCGCCCACGCGCTCGATCTGAATTATCTCGGGGCGGATGCGGTGAGGGAGCAGGTGGCGGCGCATCCGAGTTGGAAAACACCTGGGGTTTATGAGGCCACGCTTGGAGGAGATTCGGTGGATTTTATTCTGACGGATTCGCCTCCGGCGCAACCCAAGTCTTCGGCGCAGACAGGCACGAATAGAGGCTTAGGATTTCCTTACTGGCCTTCGGAACTATTACCACTATTGCCTTGCACAGGAACCAACTGCGTTAATTTTTGCCAGCTCCTTACCTTTTTCCAGCGGTTGATTTATTTTGGAATGACTTTGGCGGTGGAAATCATTGCGCCGGTGTTTCTTATCTGGGGGATGTTCATGATTCTCATATCAGCGGGATCGAGTGAACGACTCGGTCAAGGCAAGACGATACTCACTACTACTATAGTAGGGGTAGTCCTTGCGCTTGGAGCGTTTCTTATCGTGAGCACTTTGCTTTGGCTTTTGGGGAACCCAGCAAGTGGAGGAGTGAGTTGGCCTAATGTCGCCTGCGTGATTTAATTACCGTATGTTCAAGAAAGCCCTACTTTGTTTGTTGCTGGTGTTGGGGTGGGTATCTATGGTTTCAGCCGATACGGGCAAACCGCCGAGCCGTACGTCGGTAAACTTGGTCAATCCTCTGGGGACGGATAATTTACAGGTAGCTTTGGAGCGGGCGGTCCCGCTTCTTATCGCGATTGCTGCACCTCTCGCCACCATTATGGTGCTTTATGGTGCGTTTCTCTTGATGACTTCGGCGGGTAATGAAGAGAAGATCAGTAAGGGAAGGGCGGCTATTTTTTGGGCGGCAGTTGGTTTTTTGGGAGTGCTCGTGGCGGGGTCTATCGTACCGGTGATTCGGAGCGTGTTCGGTAATTAGAATGCGGACTTTGTCTTTAGTGTAAATGCTTTTTTGCAAACGCGAACCCGGAACCTTGTTTTAAATATTTCTCGAAGGCGAGCGCTTTTGATTTGTCTTGAAAAGCGCAGTGCCATACCAGCTCAAAAGGCGCTTTGGTGCTTGAATAAGGTGAAGAACCAGCATTGTGTTCTATAAGGCGCTTTTGCACATTTTCCGTGCAGCCTGTGTAATAGCTTCCGTCCTTAAGACTTTTCAGGATATAAACGCAATGCATAGAGAAATTATACTGCCCTACTTCGCTAAAGCTACGAAGGGCCACTGCTTCGCTTAACTTCAGTAGTATATATAGCTACTTGCACTGCGAAGCTTTAGCGAAGTAGTGGTTGTGGAAATCTGGAGTTGAACAATTTAGAAAAGAAGAGATATACTGAACTTAATGAAAATATACCGGGGGTTGGGGGTATTTGGCGGGCTTATTTTAGGAGGGCTGCCCTTTTTTGCATTTGCACAAACCGTCCAGCCTATCACCGTAAGGAACATTCAGGGGGTGGAGGGGCTTATCTATAAGGTGGTGGATTGGGTATTTCTTTTCCTGATCGCGATCTCGATCCTCATGATCCTCGTCGCTGCATATTACTATATGACGGCGCAGGGGAATTCGGAGAAGGTTTCGAAGGGGCATAAAACGATTACCTGGGCGGCGGTGGGGATTATGGTAGCGCTGCTTGCGAAGGGGGTACCTGCGATTGTCAGGTCTATTTTTGCTGCTGATGGAGTTCCAGCTAATCAAGCCGGGGTGCAGACTGCTCCCCGATCCTCACCTTCTTCCCTCCCCCCTGCTCAACTCCCCGGAACGAGGCCCGCATTACCTCCTGCAGGATCATTGACTCCCGGGGCGCCGGCGGTGCAGTGAGTTGAGAGAAGAGAACTCAGTATGCTACACTTCTTACGACGTATTTTCTCGAAAGGTCGAAGTGACGTGAATGAGTAAGAGAGACTAAACACATGGCGAAATTTACGAAATGGGCGGCTCCAGTGGTAAGCACGTTGCTCCCAATGATCACAATGGCACAGGGCTCGAACCCACGGCGGCCAGCGGGAGGATCTGAAGCTCCGGCTCCCATTACTACTTTGGGCGGAGCTTTCGATATTCTCTGTAACGTTTTGGGATGGATCTTCATCCTTCTTATCGTACTCGCGGTATTCTTCGTGATCGTGGCGGCATTCCGCTACTTGATGGCGGGAGGGGAGCCGGAGAAGGTGGGAGCTGCAAACCACACGTTGATCTATGCAGCGGTCGCAGTGGTCGTTGCAATCATCGCGCGCGGTATCCCTATTATTATCGCGAACTTCTTCAACGTGGGAGTTGTAGGAACAGTTTGTTAATCTTGACCTTTGGCTGATAAAAACCCTCCGTCATGGAGGGTTTTTGTTTAGAGGAAGCTGTGGTAGATATGTAGTGGTGTAGGAATGCCGGGATGGTGAAATGGGAGACACGCAGCGCTTAGAACGCTGTATCCGCAAGGATATGGAGGTTCGATTCCTCCTCCCGGCACAAAAGGGGTACGGAGCGGGACCCACAGTTGGTTATACTAGTTCAATGAATGTTTTAGGGTGGCGACTTTTATATGGAGTGGGTTTTTTGGCGCTTTTTTTTTGGTTCTTGGGATTGAGTTGGTGGCCCCTGGAGTTTTTACCATTACTCCCGTGGGAGAGTTGCCGCTTGAGGACTATGTAGCCATGGAAGCGGACCTGGTGCAGGTGCTCCAACAAGAAGGAGTGCGCCCTGCTCTTTTGGAACTCATTACCGCTGCTCAAGCCGACTCTCGGGTGATGAATTCGTGTCATTCTCTTGCGCATACTTTAGGGAGAGCTGCGCTCCGTTATGTGGGGGATTTTGGAGAGGCCTTCATGTATCAAGATGAGTTTTGCAATTCTGGTTTTATTCACGGCATACTCGAAGAACGATTTAGTGATTCTTTGAATGTAGAAAAGGATATGAGAATGGCCTGCGAAAGCTCTTCGCCCAATATGTTTGAATATTGGCAGTGTCACCATGGAGTAGGACACGGGCTCATGTTCTATTCGGAAAATGATCTTCCTGCGTCGCTCGATCTTTGTGATGCCTATTCAGTAGAAATGGCTCGATCTGCATGCAGGAACGGAGTTTTTATGGAGAACTTTAATGTAGATGGAAAGCTGCATCTATCTCAATATCTCAATCCTCACGACCCATTCGTTCCTTGTGCATCACTTCCTTATCAGGAAGAATGTTATCTCTATGCTCCCATTTATATTTTAAGTTTGAATCGTGGAGCTTTGGAGATGGTAGTGCAATTTTGTGATCGTGCTCCTTCTCCTTTCGATGTAATGTGTGCGAGAGGAGCAGGATTCCAAATTTTGAAGCGTAATGTGCAGGAGGCCGCTTTTGTCCAGGAGTTGTGTATGCGCGCTTTTACTCAGGATCAAAGGAGTGGTTGTATCGAAGGGATGGTTAATTTTTATGTGCATCACTACGGAGGAAATACCAAGGAAGCCTTACATCTTTGTCGGGAAGTGCGCAGTCAATATTCTGCTCTCTGTCGCGCTCATGTGGATTTTCTGCGAGAGTACTACTCCTTAGAAGCTATCTAAGAGTGTTTTATTTTCTTCTTCTGCCGTGAAAGGCTTTGTGCGCGTCGCGGAGTTCTTGATTCGTGAGGTGCGTGTAGATTTGCGTGGTCGAGATATTTGCATGTCCTAACAGCTCCTGTACGGAGCGGATGTCCGCCCCATTCATTAAAAGGTCGGTGGCAAAGGAATGGCGAATTTGGTGAGGGTGAATTCGCTTCGGGATCCCCGCTTCGATTGCACGTTGGGCGACCATTCGTTCGACGGCGCGGGGGGTGATCCGGCCTAAAGGGTTGCCCGTGCGGGTGAGACTTATAAAGAGGGCGGGATCTACATCACCGCGTTTTTCCAAATAATTTTTGATAGCTTTTCTTCCTTGCTCCGAAAAAAACACTACGCGCAGTTTGTCTCCTTTGCCTCGCACCGTGGTTTCGCCGCGTTCGAGATCTATCGTTCTATCGAGCGAGCAGAGTTCGGAGAGCCGGAGGCCAGTGGAGAAAAGAGTTTCCAGAATTGCGCGATCCCGGAGGCTTCTGAGAGATGTGCTTTTGGGGGCGTCTAAAAGACGCTCAAGCTCTTTGTAATCTAATACTTCGATTTGCCGCGCTTGAGGTTTGGGGAGCTCTATTTTTTCAGGAGCGGTAACCTCATAATCCCGCTTTATTAAATATTTTAGGAAGTTGCGGATCGCGATTACGTAATAACTTTGCGTGATTTTTTTTATGTCTCTTCGGGCCAGAGTCAGGCGGAACTCCCGGATTTTGGTTTCGGTGAGGTCCCGGGGAGTTTTGGGAGTCGCGAATTTAAAAAATTCCCGTAGATGCCGCTCATAACTTTCCCGAGTCTTCGGAGAGCGATTTTTCTCGATTTCGAGATAATTCAGATAGTCTTGAAGCAGTTTTTCGATCTCGGTCATGGGGAGTCTGTTTGGACCCTTATATTTTACGACATTTAAGGAGAATTTGCTCTTTCCCTCGTTTTCCCGTATAATCTCCCCATGCTTACGAAGCGGGTAAAAGCCCGAATTATTGGGGAGCATCAGGACCACGACAAAGATACCGGCTCTGCCACGGTGCAGGTGGCGGTACTTTCGCGGCAAATTGATGATCTCGCGACTCATTTAAAGAAACATCCTAAAGATAACCACTCTCGGCGCGGGCTTTTGAAGATGGTGAGCCAGCGGCGGAAACTTTTGGCATATCTCAAACGGCGTGAACTTTCGACGTACGAAAAAGTTATTAAGAAATTAGGTCTCAAGAAATAATTAATATTTATTAAATTAACGCGAGACTCTGCCGGGAACGAGCAGGGAATACGTGAGGGCGAATAAGAAAGTTTGTTCTTCCTCACCTGTTCCTCCTTCGGCCCGAGAGCGAAGTGAACCTCTTATGGCAACAACCGATCATTACTCGAACCAGCAGCGTGTGGGCATTTTCATTGATGTCCAGAATTTGTATCATTCCGCGAAAAATCTTTACCGCGGCCGGGTGAATTATCGCGAGCTCGTGCGCCACTTGGTGGGGGATCGGCAACTTATCCGCACGTTGGGATACGTGGTGCGGAGTGAAGGGATCATCGACACTTTACCTTTAAAGGCTAATCGTCCCGATGTGCCCGAAGGCGCCCATCTTTCTTCGGAGGCGGCATTTTTCGAAGCGCTCGAAAAAGCAGGAATCGAATTGCGGCTTAAAGATATTCAAGTATACGCGGGAGGCTCTAAGAAGGCAGACTGGGATGTGGGGATGGCCGTGGACGCCATTCGCATGGCCTCGTTTCTCGATGTGATCATTTTGGTAACGGGAGACGGCGATTTTATTCCCCTCGTCGATTATTTGAAATGGGGGATGGGAAGACTTGTCGAGGTCGCCGCATTTCGTCGAAGCGCATCGTCCAAGTTGCAGGAGGCAGCGGATCGGTTTATCAACGTCGAAGAAATTCCCAAAATAATCATTCGTAAATAGCTTTTAGCTTCGAGCTTTAAGCTGTAAGTAAAGAGTCAAACACTTAAACCTAAAAACTAGAACCTTAAAGCTACTCATATGGCACTCAACAGAAAACAATATTCTATAGAAGTAGGAGGGAAGCCTCTCGTTTTTGAATTATCTACGCTCGCGGAGCAGGCGAATTCTTCCGTGCTTGTCCGATATGGCGACACGGTGGTCTTGGTGACTGCAGTGATGTCCAGCGAAGATCAGCCCTTGGATTACATGCCGCTTACGGTGGATTATGAGGAGCGATTTTACGCCGCAGGGAAAATTATCGGCAGCCGTTTCGTGCGCCGAGAAGGCCGACCTTCCGAAGAGGCGATTCTCGCGGGGCGGCTTGTAGACCGCACTATCCGACCTCTTTTTGATGGACGGATGCGCCGCGCGGTGCAGATCGTTGTTACCGTGTTGGCATATGACGAAGAGAATGATCCGGAATTTTTGGGGTTGATGGGAGCGTCTTTGGCACTTTCACTCTCGGATATTCCCTGGAATGGGCCTGTGGGGGGGGTGCGTATTGCCCAAATGAGTGACCGCTTTGTGGTGAATCCGATAAACTCCGAACTCAAAGCCGTACCGACAACGTTCGAGACGTTCGTGGCGGGTTCTCGCGGGAAGATCAATATGATCGAGCTTGGCGGAATGGAAGCTTCAGAAGCTTCAGTGCTCGACTCATTTAAGCTGGCGCAGCAAGAAATTGACCGGTTGATTGAATTCCAAGCGGGAATAGTAAAGGAAATTGGAAAATCCAAAGCTTCAGTGCATCTTGCGGAAGTCGATCCTGCAGTGCGGGCGGCGGTAGACGCTTTTCTCGCCTCTCGTCTCGAAGCGGCGGTGTATCAGCCTACGAAGATGGAGCACTACGCGAAACTCGCGGAGCTCAAGGCAGCGCTTCATGCGCATATTGCAGAGACTATACCCGACGTGCATCACAAAGTGCTCGAAGAATTATTCGACGGAGCGGTGAACGATATTGTGCATAAAAATATTTTGGAAAAAGAAAAGCGGCCGGACGGAAGGGGTTTGGATCAGCTGCGTCAGTTGGGCGGGGAAGTGGCTCTTTTGCCGCGCACGCATGGCTCCGCACTCTTCGTACGCGGGAACACTCAGGCTTTGGCGGTGACCACGCTTGCAGCTCCCGGAGCCGAGCAGCTTATCGAAACTATGGAGACGACGGGAAAGCGGCGCTTTATGCTCCACTACAACTTCCCGCATTTTTCGGTGGGAGAAACAGGACGCATGGGGAGTCCCGGCCGACGTGAAATCGGGCATGGGAATTTGGCGCGGAAAGCCGTAGAGTCTTTGATTCCCACGGAAGAAACGTTTCCGTATACGATCCGAGTAGTGTCCGAGATCCTTTCTTCAAACGGGTCTTCGTCTATGGCTACGGTGTGTGCCTCTATTATGTCCCTCCTCGATGCCGGAGTGCCTTTGAAAAAGATGGCCGCGGGAATCGCTATGGGGCTCATGATGGAAGATAGCAAAGAGCAAATAGCCAATGGCGCATCGCCTAAGTTTAAAGTGCTTACGGACATCCAAGGTCCCGAGGATCATCATGGAGATATGGATTTCAAAGTGGCAGGGACCGACACGGGAATTACGGCCCTTCAGATGGATGTGAAAGTGGATGGGCTCACTCTCGAAATTCTTGAGAAGGCACTTTCCCAGGCTCGCAAAGCTCGCCTCGAAATTTTAAATGTCATGCAACAGGTTATTAAAGAGCCTCGGACGGCACTTTCGCCCCACGCTCCTGCGGTCATCCCCGTGAGAATCGATCCGGAGAAGATCGGCCTTTTGATCGGACCGGGAGGCAAAACCATCAACGGCATGATTAAGAAATTCGAGTTAGCAACGATTGACGTCGAAGACGACGGCCGAGTGTTTGTGGCGGGGCCGGTGCGGGCGAATGTAGAAGCCGCAGCGGTAGAAATCCGGGCCCTTACTCGCGAAATCAAAGTGGGAGAAATTGTGGAAGGCACGGTAATAAAAATTCTCGATTTTGGAGCGATTGTGGATTTGGGAGGAGGGAAAGACGGCATGATTCACGTTTCCGAACTTAAGAATGGGTTTGTAAAAACTGTTGCCGAAGTCCTCAAGGTTGGGGACTTCGTGCGTGCGAAAGTGATTCGAGCAGAGGACGACAGAATAGGGTTGTCTTTGAAGCAGCTCCAGGGCTAGAATTTTCCGCACTTCGCAGAGTACTGCGACCCGGGTTTTTCGTTCTCGAAAATCCCTCTTACTCCCGCCGTCGCGGTCCGTACGGTCGCAGTATCACTGCGAATTGCTTATTCTGGAGCTACTTAAATTTGGATTTTGTGATTTGAAATTAGCCAATTTTGCCTGTGGTAAAATTGACTTATGGAACTCGGACCCCCATCTTCCTCAACTAACTCCAATTCGCCTATCCCGCCGTTAGTACCCACTCCGCCTGCGGAGGTTTTTATTCGCACTATGGCGTCCGATTTACAGTCTCTTCGCGCGAGTGGAGGAGTACGACCCAAATCGGAACGTATCGTATTATCCAAACCCGCCGAGAACGAGCAGCCTCGGATTTCGTGGCTGGCCTCAAAAAATATTGAAGTGAAATGGCTTTTTGTAGCAGGGGGCGCAATCCTCATGCTCGGAGCGCTCTTGGTGTATGGGTTTAACCGATTTTCGGTGCCTTTTCCTTTCGGAGGGGGACTCTCCGGTGCAGTTGCTACTTCTACCGCTGCAGAGGAGGAACTCGCTTTTGCTACTTCTTCGGTGCCGCAGGAACGGCCTAGCCTCCAAAAAGGGATTTTTCGTAAACCTTTAGACAGGTCTGCGTCTTTTATTGCGGCGCAGGTGGCGCAAAATATTACTGAACTTAAAACTCCGGTACAGCGGTTGCGGGAAGCTTTAGAAGCTTTGCCTGCACCTTCGGCTTCCTCGACTCTCGTCGAGATGCTTCCTATAGGCGAAAGCGGCGAACCTGTTTCCCTTTCGGAATATTTTACACTTCTGGATTTGGATGTATTTAACTCCGGATTTCTCGCCACTCACTTTGAGGGGCGGTTTGGGATGTTTGTGTATCGGGATAAAAAAGGCTGGTGGCCGGGATATGTATTGGCTTTGAAACCCGGCGAGAATTGGCTTTTCCTTAAAGAAGAAATGGCTGCGCTCGAAGAATCCCCCAATCTTTCTAACTTTTTCCTTACTGCTCCCGGGAGTCCCAAATCTAATTTCTTAGATGCCCGCATCGGAGATGTGTCGGCGCGAGAGATCCTTTGGGCAGATGGACGATTTATTTATGGCTGGTTCCGGGGATATTTAGTTTTGAGCACGTCGCAAGCAGGGTTGGAGGCGGTGTTGCCGCGATTGTAAGCCTCGGCGTAGGTTCACATGATTCGGGGATGCGGTTTTCGGCTTGTTGCCGAAACCGCTATGCTCTCACGCCGCCGCGTTCCGAGAATCCCCTCATCACGCGAACCTGACGCTTCTTTATTCTTCTTTTCCTGTTTCTTCTCCGACAGTCGCTCCTTCTTTTACTGCGTGGGCGGTTTTGGTTTTGATCGCGTTCAATAATTTTTTATCTTCCTTGAGCTTGGTGCGCACCGCATCGAAACCGGTACCCAAGCGTTCGCCTTCGAAGGTGTAGCTTGCGCCTGATTTGGAGACAGTGCCATATCGCACGGCAGCGTTTAACACGTCTGCTTCGTAAGAAATTCCTTCGTTAAACATGATGTCGAATTCTGCGGTGCGGAAGGGAGGCGCCACTTTATTTTTCACTACTTTGGTTTTGACACGGCTGCCAATCACCGCTTCTCCTTTTTTGACTTGGGCGATGCGGCGGACATCAAGTCGAACCGAAGCGGCGAACTTGAGCGCCATTCCTCCGGGGGTGGTTTCGGGATTTCCAAACATCACGCCGATTTTCATGCGCAATTGATTGATGAAGATCACGAGCGTTTGAGTTTGATTCGCGATGGCGGTGAGCTTTCGCAAGGCTTGCGCCATCATACGGGCTTGGCGGCCCACATGCTGGTCGCCCATTTCGCCTTCAAGCTCTGCGCGCGGGGTCAAGGCCGCGACAGAGTCTACAACTACCACCGAGATGATGCCTGAGCGCACGAGGCTTTCCAAAATATTCAGCGCTTCTTCGCCGTTGTCGGGTTGGGAAATTAAAAGATCATTTACCTTTACTCCTAGTCGGGCGGCATATTCCGGATCCATCGCATGTTCCGCGTCGATGAAGGCGGTTTTCCCTCCTTGTCGCTGAGCTTGCGCCACGACATTTAAAGCCAAAGTGGTTTTGCCGCTTGATTCCGGTCCGTAGATTTCTACAATGCGGCCGCGGGGCAGACCCCCTACTCCCAACGCGAGGTCAAGCGAAAAAGAGCCGGTGGGGACCACGGCCACGTCCACTTTTCGGGCTTCCCCTAACTTCATAATCGCTCCGTCGCCGAATTTATCGCGGAGCGTGGAGATTAAGTCCTCCAGCTCACCTCCTACTTCTTTGGTTTTCTTTGGGGTCATGGGTTTAAGTCTAGGGGAGTAGCTTTTAGTGTCAATCAGAGAGGAGGTGTGTACAAAAGTAGCGTGTATCAGTGTGATATACTAAAAGCAATAAATATTTCCGTGGGAAGCTTTATGGAATATCTAAGCAGTAAGAATAAAAGTCTAAGAATTTTTACCTGCGGCGTGCTGGGAGTGATGCTCCTCCTCGCAAATTTTTCTTCGGTTTGGGCTCAAACTAAGGCGGAAATTGTAGATTGTTTCGATTACTACAAGTTCAATAGCGTGCAGGCGGATATTTCTTCCGCAAGTGCAGTATTGCCGGCGGGAGTGGAAGCCTCTTTTACCGCTACTTTCCATAATGAAAACCCTTATCCGATTGTAGGAGGTTCGCTTTATGTGAAAGTTTTTAAAAAACAAGCAGATGCTTCGGCGGGGCATCGCAATGCGGATTTGGTAGTGGATCAGTTTTTTGCGTTGGAAGGCATCGCACTCGATGCTCGCGCTACGCTTAAGAAGAGCTTCGCCTGGAAAGTGCCTGCACATGCCGAGACAGGAGAGTACTCTATCGCGAGTTTTTTTGTAACCAATAAAAAATTCAATTTATTGGGACTTTCATTTACGGACGACGTGATTGGGAATTCTTTCGATTTTAAAATTGAGGGGACTACGGGTGGGAGTATTGTTTTCGATAAGAATGCGGTGACTATGAACGGAGACGCGTACCGGTTTGCAGCTTTCCCTCCCAGATTTGGAAGTGAAAACATCGAAGTCCAAACAATTATCACAAACACTACTCGGAAAACCCAGGAAGTGCCGGTTACATGGAAGCTTTACTACTGGGATGGGCTGGATTCGGAACGTTTGCTCACCGAGAAAAAAGAGATGTATGTGGTGCCAGCCGGGGGTACGCAGCCCGTCTCTTTCGTGATTACGCAGAACGAGCACTCTGTCTATTATTTAGTAGGAGAATTAGTTTATGAAGATACAAAATCAGTGATTGGGATGCGTGCTGTGAGAACAGGGGTAAATAATACGCGGATCAATTTCCCTAGTCTTACGAAATATCCTTTGCGAGAGGGCGAAGCAAACTCAATTTTTTCTTGTGCGCATGCCACTGTGCAAGAAGATCCCTCCGCTTCCCTTAAGCTCAGTCTTAAAGACTCCTCCGGATATGTGATTCACTCTTCGGAGTATCGCGGGGCGATTACGGGAGATATGATGGGTCTGAAAAGCAATTTTGTGCCCGCTAAGCATTACGATAATGTAACGCTTTACGCCGAACTTTACCGCGGCTCGCAGCTTGTAGATTCGGCGGTGATGCCATACCAATGCGATGCAATTAATCCGAAATACTGTACGCCCCGGCCATATGTGCAACTATTACTATGGATACTTATTGCGGGGGTCATCGCGCTCGGGGTTGGGTTGATGGTAATTAATAGACGAAACGCATGAACTACAAACTCAGAATAATTTTGCCTATTTTGTTTGCTGCGATAGGGATCAGTATTTCTGGGAACCATATTGCTGAGGCAAAGGATGCAATATGGAGTAAGACTTTTTCGAATAATTTTTATTACTACTCCGAGCGTTTCCCGATTGAGTCAGGAGGAAAAGGATTAGGGAATCCTAATGTGACGATACGCTACCATGCGTTGATCAAAAATGCGGCGGATGGAAAGTATGTGGCGGACGGGAGCACGATTCCTGTTGGCACTAAGCTTTTGTTTGAACGCGTCTCTTCCGTGGACGAGGATATTACATGGAATGGAACAGGATATTCGAGTGATACTCCCTACGGACATTTCATTCCAAATGCCGGAGGGCCCGTTGTTGATTGTAATCCAGGAGAGAAAATGGGAAGTGTCACATCACCCAATGGCTCTAAATTTGATCCTTACGTAGTATTTTCAGCTCATCCTCCGTCCCATTCAATTTCTCATGCGGGCACTGCTGTGCTTTCTTGTAATGCCGATAACACTGAGTGCACGGTAACTTCGCCGGGTACTATTCAGACTACGTTTAATATTCGAGATACAACAGGCAAGTTTTATTATCGCTATTACGACTATAGAAGCGGAAAAGTGGAGTCCAATAATTTTAAACTAATCCCGGGATGTTATGGCAACAATATTCCTATGTCCCTCACTCCTACAAAGAATGGCAATCCCGGCGCTCCCTTTATTATGAACATCCCTTCTCAGGCCATCTCTTATAAATTTAATGCAGTTCAGCCCAATAGAGCCCCAGCGAAACCTGTTTGTTCTACGAGTCCCGCGAATGGAACCGTAGATACTCAATATACTATTAAAGCCCAGGCTTCGGATCCCGATGGAGACGGGCTTCGCTATGAATTTGCATTTGAGGGGAATACGCAGGCCACTGTGTACGTTCCCAGCACGGGATATGCACGGAGCGGGGCCGAGCAATCTATCCTGAAACAGTGGGCTTCGGAGGGAACGAAGAAAGTGCAGGTGCGAGCGATTGATGCAAGCGGTGCGCAATCAGAGTGGGGAGCATGCGATGTGTCGGTGGGAGCACGCGCGCGGCCTAAGGTGCAGCTTTTTATAGGGCCCTTGGGGAAGTGCGAGGCCGGGAAGGAAGTAACCGTTTTGAAGAATGAAAAAGTTTCCTTATGTTGGAAGGTGAATGTAGAATAATGCAAAGCAAAAAAAATTTAGTGGGGTTGTTTATCGCATTTTCATTGGTGTTTATTCCAGGGTTTTTTGTTGGAGTTAAGGCTCAATCTTCGCAGGTGTTCGACAAACCCGGAACATATACCTGGACTGTGCCGCAGGATGTGACTCAGATAAAAGTGAAAGTATGGGGTGCGGGAGGAGCAGGAGGATTGGGGCACCAGGCGGCCAATAAATATCTTCTACTACGTGCTGCGGGTGGTGGAGGAGGAGGGGGAGGTTATGCCGAGGGGGTTTTGAGCGTGACTCCTGGGATAACATACGAGGTGATAGTTGGGGCAGGAGGAGAGCCAGGCTTTACTCCTGATGGTAGCAAAGGATTTTCCGTAGATCCCAAATACCTTTTACAAGGGGGATGGTATGCCAGTCCAGCAGGAAATAGCGAATTCCGTGTTAATTGGAAAAATCAATGGTTTGCGGTAGGAGCCGGGGGCGGAGGAAGTGGAGGTTCAGCGCAATTAGGAACCGTAACCACAGGGGCTTTTTTGGGAATCGGAGCACCGGGAAAAGGGTGGGGGGGTACCGTATGGGCTCAGGGAGCGGGTAATGGAGGTTGGGATTCGAGACAACCTAATGATCCCCAAAAATTTCCCACGGGAGGGGGTGGAGGATCAGGTTATTTTATTGGTTATGCTCAAGGGCAAGTGGGAGGCATTTCTAAAACGGGTGCCAATGGAAGCGGAGTCCCTTTGACTTCAGGTAATGGCGGCGCAGGGGCCGAAGGTGGCGCCGGAGGGTTGGCTGGGAGCGGCCGAACTCCTGGGGGAGATGGGATAGCTCCTGGGGGCGGTGGCGGAGGATCTATGGAAGGAATGTACGACAATGGCTCCGTTTCCTACGAGCTGGCAGGAAGCGGGGCGGATGGGAAAGTAGTAATTGAGTATTTAACCAGCCAAGCTCCTGTGACGCCTGCTTCACCTACTTTTGAATGCAGACCCGTCGCGGAGTCGGTGTCGGGAGATTTTCGCGGGAACCTGCCTTTGCCTGCCGGAAGCGCTACTTCGGGACCGCTCTCGACGGATAAAAAATTTAAGATCGAGTGTTGGAACACGGCAGATCCGGAAGCTCCGCATATTTTCGATCAGGTGGAGGCAAAAGTAACTGGGCCGGACCTGGTGGCGACGACTCCTGTTGTCCAATGGGTAAGTGGTGGCAAAACTGGACAGGAAGGTCAAAATATTTTTGCAGAAGGAGCTACTCTTCGTTTCTCTTACGGGATTAAAAATGAGGGGAAGGCAACGGCTGGAGCATCCAAAATGAGTTGGAGGGCGGCCGAGACCACCATTCCAGATAAGGTAGAGAAGTTCGGAGTACTCCCGCCTTTAGTGGATACTCCGCAGCTCGCAATAGGAGGAGTGGCGCCGTTTGTTCGGGAAATCGCCGATGTTCGAGTCGGGGAGTTTGGATTGGGAATTTGCGCGGATGAGGAAAAGAAAGTAGATGAATCAAACGAAACCAATAACTGCTCGGGTATTTTGAAACTTAAGGTGGTAAAGGTAGAAAAAAAGTCTTTTTGTGAAGAAAATCCTAATGATCCATCGTGCAAACCCGTGACAGGAGGGAAGTGGGATGGGTGGATCAAGATGTCCGGAAAAACTACCACGGGAGCTGATTATGGCGTGCGCTATGATCCGCAAACCACCCGATTCTGCGGGTACGCGTGGGGGGGCGCAGTCGTAGGGTGGGTGTCTTTTGGACCTTTGCCGGGGACTGCAACTGGATGTGATCAATCTCCGACTTTGTACCAATGGGCACGACTTTCAACTGTGGCTGATGCCAAAATACGGCCTGAGGTAAAGAAAATTGAACTTCCCAATCTTACAGAAAAAGACGCTCTAGTTTTTCCTTTGGCTTATCAATTAGGGGGGTGGGCTTGGTCTTCAAATATTGGTTGGATCAGTCTTTCTAATGCAAATCATGCAGGAACTGTTAATTATGGCGTGACAATGGATGTAAAGGGAGACGTTCAAGATAAAGCTTCTGGGCGTAGTTTAAAGGGGTGGGCTTGGTCTTCCAATATTGGTTGGATTAAGTTCGATGCGGCTCCATTCAACTTTTCAAGGCCAAATGGAGAAATGTATCCGGATGCGCCTCAGAAATCTGCAACTACGAATATTAATACGAATATGATAGAGGGTTGGGCGCGAGTGTGTGCGGGAACTATAAAGGGAGATTGTAATAGTTCTAGTAGAGCTGATTAAAAAGCGAAAGACCCAAATAGGTGTTTGGGTCTTCGTTGATTGGTTGTCTGCAAAAGTCTTTTAGGCACAACCGGGCCTATTCTCGGTATCGAGCGCGATAAAATCCGGGTTGTTCTGTCACGTCGTCACCTGTTAACACCGTTGATCCTTCATGCACAACGCTTGGGATTGTGATCCAGGATTTGAAGTCTGTTGTTTTTTCGAAAATAACATCTTCTTTGCTGTTGATGTTGTCTCCGAATGCACTAAGACTAATCCATGGACCACTCCACTCATTGGCGGGGTGATGTTGGGTGACGAGGAGTAATGGTTCTTGATCCGTTGCTGGAAGTTTGTTCCCAGCTCCTGTGTAATACCGGACAATGCTTTCGTCCGCTAATTCCATCGTGAGAACTCCTATGGACTTCTCAAGTATGGGTTTCGCAGGAAGGGCTACTAATCCAGTTTCGGGATCTACAGAAACCACGAATGGGCCGGGGATGAAGGCTTTTGGAGTTGCACTTTTCACTCCTAGTTGTTGGTAGTAGGGATTCGAGTCGTTAAACTTTTTTCCATCCCACCAACGCATTCGGCCGTTCACCGCTCCTGGTATCCGCATGAAGACGCTTTTCCCAAGTTTCATTTGGAGATCGTTTGCGACAGATTGTGACGGACGCCACATTTCATCGCTTCCTTTCTCTAAAGTGAAATTGAGGATGTCTTCGAAGAAAGTTGCTGCTCCGAAATAACTTAGCTCAGTCCAATTTACCCTGACGACGTAACGCGCGTTTTGGACACGCTGGATCGAGGCTAGGTATTTTCGAATGCCTTTCTTTGCATGCTCGAGGAGTTGAGTTTCAGTCCAATCTCCTTGAGTGTTGATTTTTTGCAGGGCGGGATCTTCTATCCCTGTGTCCACTCCCCATCCTTCTGAGGGTGGGGTGGGTCCCATGTCGTTCAGCGGGGCAGCATTCACGTTCTCGGTGATTTTCCGAGAAAGGAATATTGCTCGCGTGAAGCTCGCTCCTTGCTGCCGGAAGTAGGATGCATTTCCCACCTCCATCTTTTGAGGAGCTTGCGGTGCGTCAGTGGCGAAAGCCCTGACTAGCATGCAAGCAAAGCAGAAAAGAGTAGTTACTCCAGTCAGAGTTTTCATAAAGGTGAATCTTTCAATTCAGTCAAAGCAGTCCGGTATTTTCGAACGTAAATCTCTCCACCCGGAGAGCAGTTCGTTTTTCAAGGCGCACTTTGATTGCTTACATTATACCACGAAATTTGGGGTCCCGTCAATGTTCGATTGGCCCTTGGTATGTAAGGATTGGGGGTCGAAAAGTCCACAGAATATACACATTACCCCTTTCTTCTTAAAGAGGAATTATGCACAATTTTCCGATTTGCAGTGTGATACAATTTGAATAATGACCGCTAAAGCTCGAGCCAGATTAGGAGTAATCGCAGGACTCGCACTTATTTTTGTTCTCGGTATTTTTCTTTGGAAGGAGGGATATTTCCATAATGCGCAGATGGTGCCTGCGGCTCTGGCTCAAGCGGGATCAGAGGGAGGAATTTGTGCAAAATCTACCACAGCAACTCCAAGTATATCTGTGGAAAGAAAACCTGATGGCACCGCTGCTGTTTATTGGGCGGTGACAGGAGCTGGGGATTTTGCGCCCAAATTCCAAAATTGCAAAGTTAGTTTATATGATGAGAAAAGCGGAAGTTGTATTCAGACTTCCACGAAAGCCCCCAGTGCTTCTTTTTTGCGATATTGTGATGCGCCGACGTTAGAGCAGGGAAAATGGAAATCTAATTGCAAGGTAAATGATGATAGGGCGTATCATGTGCAGATTGCTTGTGTGTCCGAGATTGTGGGTGCCCAGAATTCTCAAGGGAAGCCGGTGGCCCCGGAAGATAGTTATAAAATGGTAATAGGAGCCCCATCTACTTCCACTTCCACGGATAAATTGCCGGAGCCGCCGCCGCCTGTGAAGCCGAGATACAGAGAGTTTTAGATGGCGAGTAGCCAGTAGCACGGAGCGGGTAGTAAAAGGAATAACTAATAGAAAGACAAAATTATGGCACGAGGGAAATCAACCACAAATCCAGAAACTGTTTGGCTCATCGTGGGATTGGGTGTTCTCGCGGCCTTTTTAGTGGTGATGCTCGCGCAGGTTTTATTTCCTTCACAAAGCATTGCGCCTTTGGGAAGGGTAACTGATATCGTGCCCGAACAGATGGATACGCTTTTCGGATTGGAGGCGGCGGCGAGTATGAGGCCATCGGCACCACCACTTACTGCGGCACAGGAAGTTACGCTTCGCTTACTCGAAGAGCGGGCGGGGATTCAGAGAAATTAAAACGGAAATGTTGCTCACCCTATTCCTTGCGGGGACGTTGTCTCCGACCGACTGTCGGAGCAACTATACTCTCGGGCCGTCGCCCTGTGAGAACCCCCGCGCGGAACAGAGTTCGCATTTTCCACAGTTTAATTTGTTATACTGTAATTATGATTTTTAAAAGAGCTGGGGTAGTCGGGATAGTGGGAGCCGCGGCATTTCTTTTGGGCTCGGGAGCGAGTTATCTTTTTGCGCAGACTACTGCGGGATGGACTGCGCCTACTGCCACTCCGCCAGGAGGAAATACGGAGGCGCCGGTGAATGTAGGACCTTTTCTTCAGCATAAGAATGGAGGGTTGAGTGTGGGGGGGAATGGGCAGCCACTCAATGCCAGTGGAACTTTGAGTGTGGTGGGGGATACAAAATTGGGCAAAGATTTGGAAGTTATCGGAAGAGTAAAAGTAGGGCAATCGCTCATAGCTCCGATCATATCTGCGGGACCGCTTTCGCCCGAAGCGCCGCTTTCGTCAGTGGCTTTGACTGTGGGAGGGAAGGTGCAGATTCGAGGAGGGAATCCTCAATCCGGGTATGTACTTACTGCCACGGGAACAGATGGTACCACGGAGTGGAAGGCTGCTCCTATCACTAAAATTGTCCCCGGGAGCAACGTGACGGTTAGCCCGGCTTCCGGAATGGGAGAAGTGACTATTAATGCCATAGGAGGAGTAACCAAGCTGCGAGCGGGATCAAATATTTCTATCGATCAGGAAACTGGGGAAGTTACGGTGAGCGCTTCGTTTTCAGATAATACGCCTTCTTGGGTGAATAACATTCCATATCCGCCGGGAGGTGGGAAGATTCTGGTATCGAATTCAGAGGGGAGTGCGTCTTGGCAGGATCCGCTTTCGCTTCCAGAGCTGCGCCCGCGTGCTGCTACTGGCACTGTGTGTGGAGGAGGAACGGACGGGGCAGGGCAGGGATTGGGATCTTTACCTACTGTGTGGGGAAGTTGTGCATCTCAACGGACGCCGAATTGTGTAAATGCAACTTACCAGCGCGTAGGAGGCAGCGGATTTATTTGTGTGCGATAATCGTTATTCTAAAGTACTGGTTGCAGTGCTGGGAGCAGTGTAAAGTATTTGCCTTACAACTTTCGAAGTGCCGCCGAGAAATCGGCGGCCTTCTATTTCTATGGTGTTCAAACCTTCGTGGAGTACTACGCGCTTTTCCCATTCTCCATCTTTTCCTACCGGAGTTTCTTCTTGATTTACTAATACTTTATCGCCATAGCGAAGGGAGCCGTGTACTACGATTTCCGGAGTCTCCGAGGGAGTAATTTCGCGTGGGGGATATTCCACGAGAAGAAGAGGGGTGCCGAATATGGCCGCAAAACGAGCTACGAGATACACGATGAGAATCAGAGCGATGCCCCCTATCCAGTACGGCGTGGCAGGGCTTTCTTTGAAGCGGTTTTTGGGAAGAGCGTCGGTGCTCCCGGAGGTTTTTACGGCACCTTCGGATTTAAGTTCGTTCCACCAGGCTTCGCCATCGAAATCGAGAACATTTCCTAATTTGTGGAGATAGCCATGTACGTATGGAGCCGGGGGGAGAGCTTCAAAATTCCCGGCCATAAGGTGTTCCAAGTGAGCAATCGAAATGTTGGAGGTTTGGGAGAGTTTTTCCAAGTTCCAGCCCTTTTCCCGGAGGCGGTCATGGAGAAACTGGCCAAATTGTTGGGAATTTTCGTTCATAAACGTATTAGGTGAATAGGATTAGTAATTAGGTAATTGAGTAATTGGTAATTGGACTCGTAATAGTTAATGGATTACCTAATTACGAGGGTTAACCTGTTCTTTTGTTGTTCGGATGTAGTTGTTTAATTTGTGGTGGAGTGATTCTAACCCTTCAAGCAGTATTTTGTGTGTTTCCATCGGAATGCGTTTTCTTTCGAATAGTACATGTGTCCAGTAGATTGATTCAAGTAGCGAGCCACGTGCGTTATAGTTGAATTTATTTTTGTCGAGATAGTGGAAACGCCCGAATCCTTCAGCAATATTTGCTCCAATTGAGTCTATTGCGGAGATCCATTGATCTCCCATTACCTTTTTGTCTTGCCAATTCAGTTTCTCATACTCTTCCCATATAAGTCTAGAAATCTCTCGAGAGAGTTTATATACCTCGAGATCCTCAAGTTTCATAATTACCCAATTACTAATTACTTAATTACGTAATACTTTCGTTATTCTGCGGAAACTTCTCAAAATAGACTTCGCGGGGCTTGGCGCCATCGCCGGGACCGATAAGTCCCTGAGCTTCCATGAGATCCAAGAGGCGGGCGGCGCGGGCATAACCAACCTTCAGCCTCCGCTGGAGGAGCGAGGCAGAGGCGCGTTTGGATTCAAATACTACCGCGGTAGCTTCGTCGAGCATTTCATCATCGTCCCCTTCTGTCGCGTAGGAGTCGAAATCTACGCTGTTGTCGATCGGGGCGCTCGGACCTTCTTTGGGGCCTACTTGAATGTCTGCCGGGGGCTCCACTTCGTTATTGTCTCGGATAAAATCGGCGACCGCATTAATTTCCGCTTCGGTTACATAGCAACCCTGGATACGTTTAGGTTTCGAAAGTTCTGCAGAGACAAAGAGTAGATCGCCACCACCTAAAAGTTTTTCCGCACCGGAAGTATCGAGAATAGTGCGAGAGTCAATCTGGCTTGCTACTTGGAGAGCGACTCGGCTCGTAATGTTCGCCTTGATAAGGCCGGTGATTACTTCTACTGAGGGCCGCTGGGTGGAGAGGACAAGGTGAATGCCTGTGGCTCGAGCCATTTGGGCGAGACGTACAATCGACCCTTCTACTTCTTTGCCGTAAGAAGTCATGAGGTCGGCAAGTTCATCTACGACGATTACCAGGTAAGGCAAGGCTTCTTCCTTATGAGAGTTGTTGTAGCTCTTGATGTCTCGGGAGCCTCCTTTGAGGAGCAGATCATAGCGGCGATCCATTTCGCTTATTGCCCATCGGAATACTCCTATCGCCTTTTTATTTTCAGTGATCACAGGGGAAATGAGGTGGGGAATATGCTCATAAATAGAAAGCTCCACTCGTTTCGGGTCGATCATAATCATTTTCAAGGTAGCAGGAGAGTTTTTGAAGAGGAGCGATAGAATAAGCGAATGGATAGTGACCGATTTTCCCGAACCTGTAGCTCCCGCAATCAAGAGGTGGGGCATCTTTTCGATATTTCCGAAGATGGGTTCGCCGGTTACATCTCTTCCGATTGCAAAAGAAAGCATGCCTGAGGACTGGAAATCCGGATATCCCATGAGGCTGCTCAAACGGACAAGCGCAGCGGCTTTATTCGGTACCTCGATACCCACCAGAGATTTGCCGGGAATAGGAGCTTCGATGCGGATGGGATGGGCGGCGAGGGCTAAGGCGAGATCTTGGTTTAAGGCTACGATTCTCGAGAGTTTTACACCTTCTGCGGGTTTTAGGGTATAGCGGGTAACTTTAGGCCCAATGTTGATTTCGCCCATTTCGACGGAGATGCCGAACGATTCCAAGGTGCGTTTGATTATATTCGCATTGGCGCGAAGGTCGCCTGTAGTCGGTTTTTCGGTGCCGGAAGAAAGGAGGGAAAGGGGCGGAGGAGTGTAGTTTATATGCACCACTTGTTTTACAGGTTTGCCTTTGGGAGCGGGCATTCTCGCGGGTTCTGCGATCACAATGTCCGCATCCTCCTCATCTTCGGCATCAGCTTTAAGCTTTAAACTTTTAGCTTTAAGTTTTTCATTCGAATCCTCATCCCTATTCTCATTTTCCTCCTCTTCTTCCGGTTCGATGATTGCATCCCCAACCTCGATCTCTTTTTTAGTTTTTGAACGGAAACGAGAAAAGTCCAAAGGGGCATTGAGGGCGATCAGGATTCCTACAATAAGGAATACGCTATTCAAAATAGTGGCGGCAAGATTTCCGAAAGGAACGCGTAACGAGCCGAAGAGAAGTCCCACCCATCCTCCCTTGCCTGGAAGGGCAATTTCAATAAGGCCGAGAAGGGTGAGAAAAGAAAGGCTGACTCCGATAGAGGTCGTCGTTACAATGCGCGGACCTTCTGCAAAAAGAAGAATTCCTGCGGCAAAGAGCAGCGTAGCCGGGAGGGCCACATATCCCGCGCCTAAAAGGGCTTCAAGGCCTTTATAAATGTAGATTCCCGCCGGGCCGGCTTTGCCAAATTGCGCGAGGACAAGCACCAATGCGAGACCGATAAATACGATCGCGACGATGCTTTTCTTGGTCGCGGAGTGGAGGCGTGATTCTTCGGAGAGGTTCCGTGGGAAGTCGTTGCCGTTGCGTTTGGAGCTTTTAGCCATGAGAAGTGGAAGCGCTTATATATTACTATTCCTTTTTTGTCCGAGCTAGTCGTTCGCTTGGACTCATGCGGGGTTCATAGAGACTTGCGATATAATAGGGGGAATGAAAGTAAATCCGCACATATTCCGAGGGTATGATTTGCGCGGTTTGGTCGAGAAAGATCTAACTCCCGAAATCGTAGAACATATCGGAAAAGCTTTAGGCACGTATCTCAAGCGCCGGGGCATACGGGAACTGGTGGTAGGGCGGGATTCACGTGCGACGGGGCCCGCATATAGCGAGGCTCTTATTCGAGGACTTACTTGGACCGGGGCGGATGTCATCGATATAGGGATGACGCTCGTGGGGACGTTTTATTGGGCTCAACACTTTTTAGGACGGCGTGGGGGGGCTTTTGTTTCGGCTTCGCATAATCCACCCGAATATAACGGGTTCAAATTTGCCAATGATTTTTCAGAGACGCTTGTAAGCGATGGCATGCAGGAGTTGCGGCGAATAGTGGAGGAAGAGGATTACGAGCAGGGGGAGGCTCCGGGGAAATTTTGCCTTCAAGATGTTCGAGAAGAATATTATGCGGATATTCTTTCGCGAGTGAAGCTTGAGGGAGCGCGGCGCGTAGTCGTGGATCCCACGGCTTCCACTGCCGGTGCGTTGGTCCCCGAGCTTTTGCGGCGCGCGGGATGCGAAGTAATTGAAAAAAACTGCGAAGTGGATTCTTCTTTCCCATTGGGGGTGGCCGACCCCACGGCAACAGACATTGCAGAGCGGTTGCGCGACGAGGTGCTTGAAGCGAACGCGGATATCGGATTTTCTTATGATGCTGATGGAGACAGGATCGGGATTGTCGATGAGAAGGGAGGGATCATATGGAACGATGTGCTCGTCGCCCTTTTTGCTCAAGATGTTCTTCAAGAACATCCGGGTGCGACGATCATGTATAACACGTTGTGTTCGAGGGTGGTGGAAGAAACTATCCGCAATGCCGGAGGGACGCCTTTCATGTGGAGGACGGGACATTCCTTCTTAAAGAAAAAGAATCAGGAAGTGGGGGCGGCATTTATCGGGGAGCTTTCCGGACATTTCTTTTTCTCCAAAGATTTTTATAACCACGATGATGGTATGTATTCCACGATGCGGTTATTGCGCTATCTTACTCGGACGAACCAGACCCTCTCGGAGGCAGTAGCGAAGCTTCCTCAGTATGTTTCGAGTCCCGAGATAAAAGTGTTTTGCGCGGACGATAAAAAAGCCGAACTTGTCAAAAAAGCCAGTCCGCAACTTCGGAAAGACTTTCCCCAGGCGCAAGTCATCGATGATGAGCGAGCGGGGGACGGAATCCGCATGGATCTTCCAGATGCGATGCTTGTGGTGCGATATTCGCAGAACGGTCCCTATCTCACCATCAAATTCGAAGGTAAAACCGAAGTGCAATATAACGAACTAAAAGGGTACCTTTCCCAATTTCTTAGAAGTTTTGGAGAGATTGATTGGAAGTCGAAGATCAATGTGAATGTAGAGGCGCTTGGGGTGGTCTAGATTCGTACTGCATAATTCAGGGACGCTGTCCGCGAGGGGCTCTCCCGGCAGCTATATTCTCGTGCTGTCGCACTGCGAAAATCCCTTCATTATGCAGTGCAAATTACCCTGATTTAATTGACGTATAGGTTCTTGGAGACTATAGTGGGGAGAACCAATTGATACTGCAATTCGGGTGGCAATTGGGCACTTACTATGCCGGAGTTTTTGAACAGTTCGCTCGGGTTCAAGCTCTCGATACCCCAAGTGGTTCGAGAGATTGTTCGATTTATGCACGAAGATACCCGACGGAAATATAAAGTGATTATTGGCACAGACTCGGAGCGACTCCCGGGTCACAAGGCGGATTTTGTGAATGCGGTCGTGGTGCACCGCATTGGAAATGGCGGGCGATATTTCTGGAGAAGGCTTGAACACGGCTCCATTCACACGCTCCGCGATAGGATTATCAAGGAGGCGCTTATTTCTTTAGACATCGCGAAAGAACTCTTGCAGGAACTCAAGAACGCTTCCGCTCCAGATTTCGATTTCGAAATTCACGTGGATGTAGGAGAGAACGGACCTACAAAACCCATGATTCAGGAGGTAGTAGGCATGATTCGCGCGAATAACTTCGAAGCTAAAACGAAGCCTGAAAGTTATGCGGCTTCTTCAGTAGCCGATAGGCATGTCTAATGGACACCTTAGTTTTCGACATAGAGACTCAAAATTTTTTCACCGATCCCGGAGTGGGATGGGATAACTTTGAAGCGTTGAAAATTTCAGTAGTGGGAGTGTATTCCTACGATACAAATAAGTATTTCTGTTTTGAAGAGAAGGAAATGCGCGCAGTGGCCGAGCTTTTTCAAGGGGCGAATCGAATCGTCGGATTTAGTATCAATCGCTACGACGTGCCGGTGATGCAGGCCTATTTCAATCGTTTTAAAGAGGGGATCAAGCCGGATTTGTGGCAGAAAGAACGAGTGGATCTTCTTGCGGAGATAGAGATGGCAACCGGCTCGAGAATCAGTTTGAGTAAAGTGTGCGAAGCGAACTTAGGATCGGGAAAAGATAGGAAGGGTGCAGAAGCTCCCCAGCTTTATAGAGAAGGAAAAATCGCGGAGCTCAAGGAATATTGTTTGAAAGATGTGCGGCTTACCAAAGAAATTTATGACCTTTATCGCAAGCAGGGATTTCTTATGGTGCCGGAACGGGGGACCGGGAAGATGCAGAAAATCAGCTTTACTACGCTCGCAATTCCCAGTGCTCGGTTGCTCTAGTTGAGTTCAAAGACAAGGTGCGTTACTTTCTAATTGCTATGAAGCGAATTTACTTAGATTTTGCGGCTACTACTCCGCTTGACCCGGCGGTGGGGCGGGCAATGGAGCCGTATTTATATGAAGAGTTTGGGAATCCAAGTTCACTCCATTCTTTCGGGCAGAAGGCGATTGCAGCAATTGATAAGGCGCGGGAGATGTTCGCTCGAGAGCTTAATGCCAATTTTCGAGAAATTATTTTTACCGGATCTGCGACCGAGGCCAACAATCTGGGGTTCAGAGGGGTTATAAAAGGAATCAGGAAACAGGAATTAGGAATTAGGCAAAAGAAATTCACTCCTCGTATCATTATTTCGGCGATCGAACATGAATCCATTCGAGAAACGGCGAAAGACCTGGAACGCGAAGGAGTGGAAGTGATCGAAATTCCGGTAAGTCGCGAGGGGTTGGTAGATGTTCAGAAATTGAAGAACGCACTTAATGAGCGGACGGTTTTGGTTTCGGTCATGTATGCAAATAACGAGATAGGGACAGTGCAGCCGATTTCTGCAATCGGCAAAATCATAACCGATTTTAGAAAGCAAATAGCGGATAGCAAAGAGCCAAGAGCGCCATTGGCTATTGGCCATTGGCCAATTTTTCACACCGACGCCGCGCAGGCTTTTCAATTTCTGGATTGCGATGTCCAATTTCTTGGAGTGGACCTTATGACTCTTTCGGCGCATAAGATTTACGGGCCGAAAGGAGTGGGCGCGCTCTACATGCGGCGAATTGTGAATAGTGAATTGCGAAGTGTGAATAATTCTCAACTCCCAACTCCCACTTCTCAATTCTTGAGCCCTGTGATTACCGGGGGTGGACAGGAATTTGGTTTGCGTTCGGGTACCGAGAATGTGGCAGAGATTGTGGGATTTGGCCATGCGGCACGTCGCGCAGGAGAGCTGCGTGTTAGAGAAGGAGCGCGGCTTGGAGGATTGTGCGAAAAGTTATGGAAAGGAATTATCAAAAAATATCCTCGCGCTACTTTAAATGGTGTTTCTGCAAAGCGCTTCACTCGACATTCATCCCTTGCATTGCCTAATATTCTTAGCGTGCGGTTTTCTGATCTGGAGGCCGAAGCGCTCCTTGTCCGGCTTGATATCATGGGGCTCGCCGCTTCCGCTGGACCTGCATGCAGCAGTCGTTCACTCGAAGTTTCTAACGTTCTCCAAGCAATTGGGCTTACTCCTAAGCAGGCGCGGGAAACTATACGGTTTAGCCTTGGCCGCACTACAAAGGAGAAAGATGTTGCGCACGCTCTTTCCCTTTTGACTCAGGTTTTTCGGAGATAGCCATATTTTTTGCGAGGCTTAGGGAGGACGCTATATAATAGGAGTAAAGGTAAGAGTTATTTTATAAATACTATGAAAAAATCTCTCTTTACATTTTTAGGTGGGTTCAGCGCCGCAGCGTTTTTCCTCTTTTTACTTTCGGGCCCTGCAGCGAGGGCGGGATTTTGGGGTGATCTCATGGGGAGCATTTCTTCATTTGTAGTTCCTGCGCCCAGTACGAGTACCCGACAGATTGTTCCTGCTCAAACTTCCCCTCAGACTTTATATCAGCCAGCATTGGACTATGAGCGCGCAGTCATCGCTGCAGTGAAGCGTGCGGAGCCCGCAGTAGTTTCTATCACTATCACCAAGAATGTGCCTATTTTGGAGAACTGCCCCGTGAATCCGTTTGGAGACTTGCCCCCAGAATTCCAGCAATTTTTCGGAGGCTCCCCTCAATTTTTTGCTCCGTGTGAACGAGGAACTCATTTAGAGAATGTAGGAGGAGGAAGCGGTTTTATCATCTCTGCAGATGGACTTATCGTTACCAACAAACATGTGGTGAGCGATTCCAAGGCTTCTTATACCGTATTTACCAATGATGGGAAAAAATATGAAGCTAAAGTACTCGCTCAAGACCCCGTGCAGGATCTCGCTCTTATAAAAATAGAAGCTCGAGGATTACCCACCGTTACTTTAGGGGATTCGGACGCAGTAGAGCTGGGACAGACGGCGATTGCAATCGGAAACGCTTTAGGGGAATTCCGCAATACGGTTTCGGTGGGAGTGATTTCCGGCCTTTCTCGGACGGTTACCGCGGCTGGAGGAGGATTAGTTGAAACAATTGCAGGAGTGTTGCAGACGGATGCCGCAATCAATCTGGGAAATTCTGGGGGGCCGCTTTTAAATCTTCGAGGAGAGGTCATTGGTATTAACACCGCCGTAGCTTCCGGAGCTCAAAATGTAGGTTTCGCGCTGCCTATCAATGCGGCGAAGCGGGCTATTACTTCGGTTCGGACCACGGGGACCATTGAAACTCCTTTCCTCGGGGTGCGGTATATTTTGGTGACTCCCGAGCTTGCGAAGCGGCAGAATCTTCCTGTAGAATATGGCGCACTCGTGCGGGGAGCCCAAGAAGGGGTCGCCGTTATGGCGAATTCTCCTGCGGCACGGGCAGGGTTGCTTGCGGAAGATATCATTTTAGAGGTTGGGGGAGAGAAGATCGACAAGGATCACCCTCTTGCGGCGCTCATTGCGAAGCGTACGGTAGGAGAGAAAGTAGCCGTTAAGGTGCGTCGCGGAAATCAAACTCTTACCATTACTGTTACCCTCACCGCGCGCCCGAAGCAGTAAAATAGACTATTATATAGATAATGCCTCACTTTCATCGATTTACTATAAAAGCCCAGGAGGCGTTACAGAACGCCCAGGAGCTGGCGGGGAGAAAGAATCATGGAGAATTAAAAGTACTCCATCTTTTAGCATCTTTGCTCGAGGATCAGTCGTCGCTTGTGGTGCCGGTGCTTACGCGATTGGGAGTCAATCTCGAAAAACTTCAGGAGCAAATTGATCTGGAGCTTGATAGGATTCCCAAAATTGTGGGAAATTCCAATGTTGGCCAGCTCTATCTTTCGCATGAAATTATGAGGGTGCTTGATCAGGCCGCCAAAGTAGCTGCGCAGCAGAAGGATGAGTTTGTCTCCTGCGAGCATCTTCTCCTTGCAATTCTTGATGTGCCGGCAGCGGCGAAATCGGTGTTGGAGCAGTTCGGGGTACGGCGGGAGGCGGCGTTTCGTATCCTCGCGCAGCTTCGCGGTTCTGTGCGTGTGACGGATGAAACCCCCGAGAGTAAATTTCAGGTACTCGAGAAGTATGCGATCAATCTTACTGAGAAAGCTCGGGCGGGGGAGCTCGATCCAGTGATCGGCCGGGAAGAAGAATTGCGCCGTGTTATGCAGGTGCTGTCGCGGCGTACAAAAAATAACCCCGTGCTTATCGGAGAACCCGGCGTAGGCAAGACCGCAATTGTAGAAGGCTTGGCTCAGCAGATTGTGCATGGGGATGTACCCGAGCCTTTGAAGGGCAAAGAAATTCTTATGTTGGATCTTGGTGCGCTCATCGCCGGGACGAAATTCCGTGGAGAATTTGAAGACCGGCTCAAAGCTTTTATGAAAGAAATCAAGAATGCGAGCGGGAAACTCATCCTTTTCATAGATGAAATTCATGCGATTGTAGGCGCAGGAGCGGCAGAAGGAGCGGTGGATGCGTCGAACCTCTTAAAGCCAGCGCTTGCGCGAGGGGAACTGCATGCGATAGGAGCTACTACTATCCGAGAATACCAACGGTATATCGAGAAAGATCCTGCGCTTGAGCGGCGATTCCAGCCTATCATTGTGGAGGAGCCTTCACTCGAAGATAGTGTTGCAATTCTCCGCGGGCTTAAAGAGAAATACGAGATGCATCACGGACTGCGTATCAGCGATGAGGCAATCGTCGAGGCGGTGCAACTTTCTTCACGTTATATTACGGATCGATTTCTGCCGGATAAGGCCGTAGATTTGATAGATGAGGCGGCAGCGGCACGGCGATTAGAATCGGAGAGTCTGCCGAAAGAGATTGATTCGGTTCGGAGAGAAATTACGCGGCTTGAAGTAGAGCGGCAGGCTTTGACGCGCGAGGAGAAAAATCCCGTTCGCCTAAAAGAAATAGACTCCGCACTCAAAAATCTTAAGGATAAGAACGATGAGCTTTCGGCGCGATGGCACACCGAGAAAATAAAGTTTGAAACTTTGCACGAATTACGCCGAAAGATCGATACATTGCGGCGTGAGGCAGAAGTAGCGGAGCGAGAGGGGAATTTGGAGCGCGTGGCTCAAATTATTTATGGCGAGCTACCTCAGGCGGAAAAGGACTATTCTTTATTTGAGAAAAAGCATTTTAGCGGGATAAAGCGTCGAAAAAAACTCGAGGGCCCTGAGGAGCGTTTTCTTAAGGAGGCAGTCGATAAGGAAGATGTGGCTGCGGTAGTATCGGTGTGGACTGGGATTCCCATCACCCGCATGCTTGAATCCGAAAGTACAAAACTCACCAAAATCGAAGATTCCCTTCGGGAGAGAGTAGTGGGACAAACTGAAGCAATTGAGGCGGTGGCGAATGCCTTACGCCGTGCGCGCGCGGGGCTTTCGGATGTTCACCGGCCATTGGGGTCTTTCATGTTTCTGGGGCCTACGGGGGTAGGGAAGACCGAGCTTGCTCGGGCTTTGGCGGAGTTTATGTTTAACGACGAGAAAGCTTTGGTACGAATTGATATGTCGGAATATATGGAGCGGCATGCAGTGAGCCGGCTTATCGGATCGCCTCCCGGGTATGTGGGACATGAGGAAGGGGGGCAACTTACTGAGATTCTTCGCCATCGGCCTTACAGCCTCATCCTTTTTGACGAAATAGAAAAGGCTCATCCGGAGGTATTCAACCTTTTGCTTCAGATTTTGGACAACGGGAGGCTGACGGATGCCAAGGGGAAAACGGTGAATTTTAAAAATGCGATCATTATCATGACTTCCAATGTGGGAAGTGAGTATCTCCGCGCGATGTCTTCGCTGGGCTTTTCTGCCGGGAAAGAGACCCATGTGCAAGAAGAGGGGACCTATAAGGGGAAAGTGCTGGGGGCCCTTCGGGAAAGTTTCCGGCCAGAGTTTTTGAACCGAATCGATGAAATAATCATTTTCAATCCTCTTACCAGAGCGGATATAGAACAAATCGTCGATATTCAGATTAGTCTTCTCGAAAAGCGGCTTCAAGAGAATAATATTACTATTAAGGTAGACGCTGCGGCGCGAGAATATCTTTCCCGAGAGGGATTTAGTGCGGAGTTCGGCGCGCGACCTTTAAAGCGGTTACTCCAAAAAGTGATTCTCGATAAGTTGGCAGATAAGATTATTCGAGGCGAGATTAAAGATGGAGATAAAGTTAAAGTCCACTTTAAGTCAAATTCCTTGGTGGTTGGCGTGTAAGGCGATTTTTATCGCGCTTTCTTGGTTTATCTTCCCTTTTTGGCTATTTTTTTTAGTCGCTAATTATTTTTATTGGCTTCCTTTTTTTGCAGCAGGAGTATTTTTAGTTCCCTTTGTGCTTACTCTTTTGCTTTCAGCTGTAGGGGAGCCTACGGGTTGGCTTTTGGCGGGCATAGGGAGTCTTTTTTTCCTGATACTTGGAGCTAAAGAGCTCGCCTTTATTCATCGCGCTCGGGTATACGAAGTGCTTTCAGTGGTGCTTCTTTTTTTGGGGTGTCTTCAGATTGCTTCTTTTATCCAAGGGAAGGACCAGATTGGATTACCATTCATATATCTTGCCGTGGCATTCATATTTTTCTTGCTTCGGGACAGCGCTTTCCGGTATGAGAGATCTCACCGGGGAGATGCGGCGATACCTCAATTTCCTGGAAAGCAGCAGTTTCTGGAAAGTGCACTTCCCGCATTTCTTTTTTTTGGATACGGAAGTATTGTGAGCGGATTTCCTTTGGAAGTCTTACCCAAAAGCGCAGTACTTTTTGCAGGGGCTATCGCTTTTTTCTTCCTTACGCCTTTTGAGGGTCATCAACTTCCACTTGAAAAACTCGGGCGTTATTTGGGGATACTTACTGCAGCGATTATAATCATCTTTATTACTTCAAGTTGGACTCTTTAGACCTTCTCATTGTTTCTTCAGTTTGAACCTCGTATTCTTGTATCTATGAAAGCTATTATACTTGCGGCGGGTTATGCTACGCGGCTTTATCCGCTTACTCTCTCTCAGCCCAAACCTTTACTTTCCATTGCGGGTAGGCCAATGATTGATTATACGCTCGATTCTTTGCGGGAAATGAAGGGGTTAGACGGAGTAGTAGTGGTTTCTAACGCCAAGTTTGTGGCGAATTTTCAAGAATGGGCTGCGGTTAAGAAAAAAGAAGGATTTCCTTTTGCTATTTCTATCTTGAATGATGGATCTACCGAAGATGCAAATAAAAAAGGGGCAATTGGAGATCTTTTTTTTGCCTTGGAGCAAGCCCAAATCAATGATGATCTGATAGTAATTGCCGGAGATAACCTTTTTACGGAGAGTGTCGGAGCGTTTGCGGAATTTGCCCGTACTCGGAAAACACCAGTCCTTGCCGTTTATGATGTGAAGAGTCTGGAGGCGGCAAAGAAATTTAGCGTGTTTACTTTAGCTTCCGATGGGCACATTGTGGATTTTGAAGAAAAGCCCCAAGCTCCCAAAAGTACGCTTATAGGAATTGCCCTTTACTATTACCCCCAAGAAACCTTAGCGCTCATTCGGCAATATGTGGCGGAGGGGAACAATCCGGATCAGCCCGGGAGACTTATTCAGTGGCTTTACCCCAAAGTTTCAGTTTATACGTGGGCGGTGCCGGGTGTGTGGTATGACATTGGGTCCAAGGAGACTTTGGAGGAAGCTGAAAAGACGTTTTCGGCAGTTCCTCGAGTAAAGCCTGCTTAGCTCGGTTGACAAAGAAATTGCCGAAGAATATATTTTCGGCAATATGCGAGAAGAAGAAGCAGCCAAAGTGGTTGCCAAAAAATCTTATGAGGTGAGCTACGCTCTTTGCCGGGTAGCTTCCAGAGTTAAGCCTTCTATTTCGGCAAAGCTGGAGGAATGCGCTTTCTCTATTATAGAGTCGGCAAGTGCTTTAAATATTGCCGGAATAAGGAACTCTCTTAATCTGGCAAAAAACTATGTTCGTATTGGAGCAGATTCCAATCTTTTGCATAAATCCAACGCAGATTTACTTCTCAGTGAAATTCTGAGGTTTGATTCTGTATTGTCGACTTTAGAGGCCTTAAACTTTTCCGCCAAAGCAAATTTAGGCGGTGTATTTTCTTCTTCCCCTAGCCCTGCTCCTGAGCCTACCTATAAAAGAAAGGAATCTTCCTTATCTACGGAAAAAAAAGAGGAATCACCTAACGAATCGGAAAGACACAGTGCCGGAGAGCGGCAATCGGCAATACTTGGTTTTGTTGGAAAGACCGGCAATTGCCGGATGAAAGATTTGATGGAACAATTCCCTTCTACGAGTGAGCGAACGTTACGCTATGATCTTCAGGGTCTTGTAGAGCAAGGGGCTTTGGAGCGTGTGGGGGAGGGAGGACCCGGTACTTTTTATAGGCTTAAATCCCCCAGTATTCCGCTTTCCAGTGGATCGGACAATACCACTCCGCTTTTGGGAGAGTAACCTTTAAAAAAGGCCTTCGTTTTAAAGAATAGCTGCAGCTATTGGCCTTTGGGCAAAGTTGTGGTAAGGTAGTAGCACGTTGGTTCAGGTTCTGGCCCTTTATTTATGGGGGTTCAGGACGTGAGGCTGAACCAGATAAGGATTGGGGGGAAGAAGCGTTTGGGGCGGTTTTAGGCGCCCATTACTTCTTGTATCCATATCCTTTCCACGTTTCAGCCTCGCTCGCAAGCGAGTTTTTTTATTTTAGTAAACGTAAGTTCTCTCGCGGTCACTCCTATCCACTCAACCTCACGGGTGGAGAGGGTCGAAGTGATCGATAGGGAGCTTTCCCGAGTTCGAAAGGTCGACGGCCTCAATATCCAATCAGTACACACTTAGAATAATTTGGTCGATAACTTAATTTACCTCTAAGTGGGTTACTTTTGGTAATTGGTCGATAAAACAAGAAACGAAAGTCGAAATAAAAGTAATTATCTAAATGAGTACATTCGGTAAGAAGTTTGTTTCAGTAGCGCTTATGGCGACCGTAGCAGTATGGGCGTCAGGAGCGCTTCTTTTTGTGCCGGTGGCAAATGCACAATCTTCGGCTGATCTTCAGGCGCAGATTGCAGCGCTTTTGGCACAAATCGCCCAACTTCAAGCCCAGCTCAACACTGGTTCGAGTGTTTCTGCTCCTTCCACCACGTTTACCCGCGACCTCACCGTGGGAAGCACTGGTGCGGACGTAAAAGCGCTCCAACAGTGGTTGAATGCTAACGGCTACAGAATTGCGGCGAGCGGAGCTGGGTCCCCTGGAAATGAAACCACCTACTTCGGGCCTGCCACGAAAGCGGCAGTAGCGAAGTATCAAGCTGCAAAAGGCATTTCGCCCGCTGCAGGGTCTTTCGGTCCTAAGACTCGAGCTTCTCTTTCGGCAGTAGCGGGAACTCCGTCGACGCCAAGCACGCCGTCGACTCCTTCTACTCCTTCAACGCCAGCGCCTGCGTCGGGACTTATGGTGAGCTTGTCTCCCTCTAGCCCGGCTGCGGGATCCTTGATCTCGTCTTCGAACAGTGCAGCGGCTCGCGTCCCTGTGCTTGCAGTGAATCTCACGGCCGGCACGGCGAGCGGTGTGACTGTTACGGGACTTAAATTCAAGAAAACTGGCGTGCTCTCGGACAGCTCTATTTCCGGAGCTTACATCGAAGAGAACGGCAAAGTATTGGCTCAATACACCTCGATCTCGGGTGGCGTAATCAGCTTCCCTGGATTGGCGATTAACCTCGCTGCGGGGCAGACCAAGACTTTGACCCTTTCGATTGACCCGGCTCAGGGTTTGTCTGCGGGTAACACCGTGGGATTTGCTATGACGATGGCTTCGGACGTAACGGCTGTTGACGCCACTGGCTCAGCAGTAACTCCGTCCGGCAGCTTCCCGGTTAATGGCAACACCTTCACGGTAACCTCCGTTTCGAATCCCTCGATCGCGACTCTTACGATAGCGTCGAGCTCGATCGGAACGACGGTATACGCTGGCACCAAAAATGTCATCGTAGGTGCCTGGAGCTTCACTGGCGCGAACAGCAAAGTGTGGCTCAAGGGACTCAACTTCAAGGTTATTGGATCGGCGTCTAAAACCGATATCCAAAACGTGAAGCTTTACGTGAATGGTTCGCAGGTAGGCTCTACCCTTCCCTCGGTATCGGCGGATGGGACGGCGTACTTCGACCTCACGGTGGCTCCGGCTACCTTGAACACGGGCGCGAACAACGTCCAAGTCTACGCGGACGTAATGGGATCTCCGAACTTCACGTTCCAATTTGAGATCTTGAACGCGTACGACGTATTGGCGGTAGACTCGCAGTACAATGTGCCGATCACGGCGGTTTCGAACACTGGAACCCAGGTTACGATCAACGCCGGAACGGTAACGGTAACTGCAGCTTCCGACACTCCGACGGGTAACATCGCGAAAGGGCAGACGAACGTCACCCTCGCGAAGTTCAGCGTGTACGCGGCGGGTGAACCTGTAAAAGTAAAGTGGCTCACCTTCCAGTTGGCGTTTACGGGCAACCAATCCGCTACGTCCACCATTGACACGTACATCAAGAACGTGCACTTGGATGACGACGCGGGAGGCCAAGTGGGATCTACGATCACCTCTTTGGCTACGTCCGTAACCTGTACGGATGCGACGTATTCCGCAGCAACCTCGACGGCTACGAACTGTTTCGGATCGTCTGGTTCTCCCATCAACTACATCATTCCGGCGAACACCACTCGGGTGCTCTCGCTCAAGGGTGATATCCAGAACAATGCGGGAACTGACTTCGGAACGATCAAGGCTTCGCTCGTTGCCGGATCGAGCAGCAACGTGCAGGGTATGATTTCCAGTGCGACTGCAAACACCGGAGCGGCTTCGGGAAGCGCATTGAGCTTGTCCTCGAGCGCCCTCACGGTGGCTCAGAACACTGGGGTAGGAACGCAGACGGTTTCGAAGGGAGCTGCGAACGTACGAATCGGTTCGTACGCATTCACTGCTTCTTCGGCTGAAGGTGTTACCGTATCTAACCTTACCGTTACTATGGGAGCGGCTGGTTCCGACTTCCAGAACTTGAAGGTGAAGATTGGCAATAGCCAATTCGGCTCGACGCAAGCCACGCTTGCGAACAGCGGCGCTTACTCGTACTCGGGAACGCCGTTTACCGTGCCTGCGGGTGGAACGACCTACGTGGATGTGTACGCCGACGTACTTTCTTCGGCGAGCGCTGCCACGAAGGCCACTATCACCACTCTTAGCGGTTGTTCCGGTTCAGGAGCGACGTCTCTCACGGCTATCTCCTGTACTTCCACGAGCGGACAAAGCGTAGTCGTAGCGGGTCAGTCCACTGTGACTGTCGCGCTTGACAATGCGCTTTCGCCTGCGGCTGGACAGATCGTGATGGGCTCCACTGGAGTATCCCTCGCGGCCTGGAGGCTCACGGAGACCACCAACATTGAAGCCATTAAGATCACCGATCTTAACATCTTCCAACAGGTGGCTTCGTCGACGACTGTAAAAGCCGGGTTCTCGAACCTCAAGCTTTACAAGTCGACGGATTTGACGACCCCGCTTGCGACCGGAGGAGTAGCGAACACTTCGATCGCTACCTCGACGCCGGGTATGGGATACTACTACAAGTTCAACTTTGGAACGCCCGTAGTAGTACCGCAATCCGGATCGGTAACGCTCGTCTTGAAGGGAGACGTTTCGTCCTACATCTCTTCGGGTGCTACGGACAACACGACTCACGTCTTCAAGATCGCGACTTCGACGGACACTGCGAACGACTCGTTGCCTGAAACTATCGTGGCGCTGGGTTCGACCTCGAACAACAGTTCCTCGATAACCTTGAGCTCCCCGAACGGAAACACCTTGACGGTGCTCCGCTCGAAACTCACGGTAACGGCAGCGGGTTTGGGCAGCGCTTCGAATCGTAACAAGACCAACCCAGATGACTTGGGTACCATTACCTTTACTGCGGACAGTGCAGGAGCGACTGCGCTTAACACTGTAATCGTGACCTTCAGCGGCACGGCGCCTTCTATCTCCACCTTCTTGGATGGAGTGGATCTCCTTGACGCGAACGGTGTATCGGTAACGAACACCTCAGGTGTATCTGTGGCTACGTCTTCGCAATGTACGGGAACCAACACCTGTACGAAGACTTGGAGCCTTGGAGCGACCACCAACGGCTGGCAGATTTCGGCTGGCAACTCGTACACCTTCAAGTTACGGGTTGACTCCACGAAGACTCTGGCTGGGGCGGCAAACGTAACGCAGACTTTGACGGCTCGAATCAACGCGACCACGGATGTTGCGTACACTGACGGACTTGACTCCGCAGCGAACAGCAACATTAACCTTCCGTCGAACGTGGTTCCGATTCCGATCAACTCCATCTCGTTCGCTTCCGGATCCTAGTCTGACTCGAACCAGTTATCCTCCTCTGCTTCGCAGATCGGGATTGAACTGGAAGAAACCGCCCCTCTTCGGAGGGGCGGTTTTGTTCCTAGAATCGTATGCTCGAATCATTTTGTTTTATAAGAATTTTTCCGGTAGGATAAACCTCATGTCTACGAGCGCCTTGCTTCGGGTGGTAAAATCTCTTTTCTACCTTACGGTGGTGGGGGTGCCTCTCTTCTATATTGCGAGGACAGTATACCCCTACGGGTTGGCAAAAAGTTTATTTTTCCAGATTGTGGTGGAGCTGCTTTTGGCTGCATGGTTACTTTTGGCATACTATGACAGGCGATTTCGACTTTCTTGGACTCCTTTAACTGTGGGATTGGCAGGGTTTGCCGTTTTTTTGCTTCTCACTACTTTTATGGGCGTGGATCCCTGGCGCAGTTTCTGGTCCACTCAGGAACGAGCCCTTGGAGTTTTCACCATGCTTCATGTTTTGGGATTCGTAGCAGTCACCAGCTCCCTTTTTCGCGTCATACGGCATGAGCCCTTTTTCTATGCCTCGTTGGGGACGTCCCTTGCTATTTCTCTCCTCGCTTTTCTTCAGCTTTCTATTCCTCACCTCCTTCTTCCCAGCGAGTCTGTGCAGGCGCGGCCAGGAAGTACGTTTGGCAATCCTTCGTTCCTCGCCGGGTATCTCACTTTCAACATTTTTCTCGCGCTTTATCTTTTACTCAATTGGATTCGGAAGCGAAGAGAGGGGGAAGTTTTTTCCCGCTTGGCGCCCTGGTTTTTACTTGTAGTGCTTGCGGCAGATGGATTGGTGTTATTTCTTACGGAAACGCGGGGAGATATTTTGGGAATTGTTGCGGGTGTTATCCTGCTCCTTATTCTTTTTGCGATCGAACCTCCGCGGATCAAAGGCTTTAGCGAACGACGCCTCTATGTGATTATTTTAGGGGTATTAGTTGTGTTAGGGGCATTTTTCTGGATTACTCGGAGCAATTCTTTGTGGGGGAAGGTGCCCGGACTGGGGAGATTTCAAGAAATCTCTCTTCAGGGTGAATCTTTAGTTCCGCGGTTGATTGCGCTGGAGGCCGCGTGGAAAGGGTTTAAGGAGAAGCCTTTTTTGGGGTGGGGTTGGGATAATTTTAATATTGTATTTAATAAATTTTATGACCCTCGGGTGTTGCAGGTTAGCTACCAAGAAACTAGATTTGATAAGCCGCATAACTTTGTTCTCGAGTATCTGGTAGTGGGAGGGGCTTTGCTTGCTCTCGCCTACCTTTGTGTATTCGCAGCTTTTTTTCTCCAGGCGCGTCGCATTTTCGATAGGCTTTTGGGGAATGTTTTTATTGCAGCGGCGGGGGCATATATTGTCCGCAATATCTTTATTTTTGAGACGCTGGGCCCTTTGCTCATGTGGGGGCTTTTCTTAGGAGTTATTGATGCTTTATATGTGTCTCAGAAAAAGGAATTTAGCGTCCCATCCCCGCGAAGCATTTCTTGGGGAGCTCTGGGTTTGGTTTTCCTGCCCGCCGTGCTTCTCTTGTATTTTATAAATATTCGGTCCATACAGGCTTCCAATCATCAATTTTGGGGATTTAATTATTTCCTCCATGGGAAGCCCCTCGCGGCAATTCAAAGTTTTAAGAGAGGTTTAGAGATGTGGAGTCCTTATGGGTGGAACTTGAAACGGGATTATGCGTCGGTAGTAACGGAAGCGTATTTCTATAATCCCGGTCTTATTCCCGACAAGGAGGCGCGAGAGGCACTACGGGCGATGGAAGAGGCAGTGCAAGAACATCCATTGGATGCTTATTACCACTATGCCTTGGTGGATATGTATAATCAGGTTTCGAATATTGACCCTGAAACGCTGCTTCCGGCGGCGGAGCGCGCAGCAGCAACTGCGCTTGTACTCAGTCCGCGGCGACAAGAGGTGTATTTTTCACTCGCCAAGACCAAATCTCTTCAGGGAGACAACGAGGCGGCCTTGCAATTGCTTAAAGAAGCCCTTTCCTTTGATCCTAAGGTAGCAGATGCGCACTTTTATTACGGACTAGTCGCGTACGCTCTCAAAGATCATGAAACCGGGTATCGGGAGATACAAGAGGCTTTGAGCATGGGTAGGAAATGGAAAAAGTATCATGAGCCGCGCGTAGTCGGAAACTTTTTCGCGGATTCAGGACATCTCGATGAGGCAATCTCTTTATTTGAAACGGCAATTGCCATGGAGCCGAATGACTTAGAGGCGCGAACAAAACTTGGAGTGGCTTACTTTATTAAAGGGGAGAAAGGGAAAGCTAAAGAACAGCTAGAAATCGTGAGTAAGCAGTTCGATTTTCGCACAAGCCCCTCCTATGCCTCCATGAAGCCAATATTGGAGGCGTTAGGGATACGGTAGTTCCTCGAGTTTATTATCTCGGACACGGGTACTTTTCTACTGAAAAGTACCTCTCACTCGCACCGCCGTGTCGGTCCGAGGTACTAAACTCTGCGTCGACCAGATAAGTTTTTTATAGAAAAATGTATGCCGTCGCGGTCCGGATAGCCGAATATGGAGAAAGGTTATAAGGTGGTAGGGATTGCGCCACATTCCATATATTTTGAGAAATTGAGTCAATCCACAGGCAGAGGCGCGAATTTCCCTTGATTTTGCTACACTAGTTGGTACAGTAAATGAAACCCTACGGGGAAAAGGTCGGTGAGTTTCGAGAATCATTTTTATGACTAAAGACGGATTGGTGGAAGCAGTAATGAAGGCTGCGGAAATTGAGACCAAGGCAGCAGCGCATCGTGCAGTAGAAGCAGTATTCGACACCATCACGAAATCCTTGGGTCGGGGCGAAGATGTGGCGATCACGGGTTTCGGCACGTTCCGCGTAGCGAAACGGGCTGCTCGACAGGGACGGAACCCCAAAACCGGGGAAACCATCCAAATTCCGGCCTCGGTGAAACCGAAGTTCCGCGCCGGAAAGATGCTCAAAGAAGCAGTAAAATAGTTTTTATAGTTTTGAATAAAATACCGCCTGTGAGGGGCGGTATTTTATTTTTTCTCTTTGCCGTGGGGAAGGAGGCTATTGATTGTATCACTCAATTCGATAAAGGAATGATAGGTTTTGGCGAGGGCTTCGAGAGAAAGCTTAATTGAGTTTGCAGGATCCAAACCATTTAGGAATGCGTTCCGGGCTTTTCCATGAAAGTCCACGGCGGTTCGGTAGCTGCGGTCTGCGTCTTCCAGAAGAGTTTGGATTTCGTCTAGGTGGTCCACGATTCTTAGGAGCTGTACGCTTCTCTTCAGTTCTTCCAGGCGGCGGTTGGCGATGGTTAAGAATTCTTCATTGTTGGTCCACGTGATAAAAGCACGAATTTTCGTTTGCTGGGGAGCGAATGTATTTGTTCTCCATTCTCGAGCATTGGCGGCGATATCTTTTGCGGAACGGAGGCCGGCATTGGAGATGCTTTCTTTTCGATCTTCGTAGTATTGTGCAGCAGCTTCGAGCGAGGCCATAAAGTTAGTTCTCACCGCCTGCATATTCGCTTCCTTTACCTCGGTGCGTTCTAGCGCGGTGCGATCGGTACGAACTTCCTCCTCGAGGCATTCCAACACATTTCGGAGGAGGGCTTTCCTCGTTTGCAGTTCCGTGTGTACGGAATCGGAGATTTTTGATTTTTGAAGTGCGGAAAAGGATTGAGTTTCTAGTGTGCAGCCCGGGGTTTCGGTTTTGGCGTGAACTGCTCCTCCAAAAGAAAGGAAGATTATCGCGCATGAAAAGAATAGGGAAAGGCGTCGCATGGGTTTATTTCGCTAATTCTTCTAGGGCTTCATCAATCGAGAGAGTGGAGGCCTCTGTGGTTTCAAGGGTGGAGCTGGAAGTGGGGATCTCTTCTGTGGAGGAAAGGGGAGCGACCGCAGGGGCTTCTATTGGTTTTTTGAGCGGGGCCGATTTCAATTCCGGGACGGGCATTGCCACGGAAGATGTGGATTCTTGGTAACGGAGGTTTGCGAGTTGAATTTGAATATCTATGGCTTCGGCTTCAGCGTGAAGTGCGGCGAGGTCGAGACGAGCAATTCCCAGAGGCGAGAAAGATTTCCAAATGGAGAAACCTGCAAATATTAAAAAGAGGCAGAGGCCCGCAAGAGCCAAGGAAGCTGCAGATTCAATATTTCCCATAAACCATCCCCACACCGCCCTTGCCGGAGGTTCGGAAGGAGTAGCGCGCAACACCACGCTTCGAGAGCGCATTTGGTAGTGCGAATCAGGTTCTATGTTGCGTAATTTTTTTAGCGTAGAAATAAGATTCATGGAATTCAACTTATTAATCCTTGGAGGGCTTTCATTGCCCGATGTTGCATAAGCTTTACCGCTCCTTCTGTTTTCCCCAGGGCTGCAGCGGTTTCTTTGAGCGAAAGTTCTTCGATAAAGCGCATAATAATCACATCTTGATATTCCGGTTTTAGCTGTGTAAGTGCGCGTCTCACTCTTTCCATCTCCAGCTTTTCCTCAAGGGCTAAGGAAGCTACGGCGGGAGCTACGAAATATTCGGGATCCACCTCTTCTATCGAGGTATTCGTTTTTTTCGTTCGGTAATGATCTATCACGCGGTTTCGAGCGATTTGATACAACCAGCTCGAAAAAGGGAAACCGAAGTCGCGATAATTCCGGATGTTTTGCCAGGCACTCATGAACACTTCATGGGTGAGGTCTTCGGCTTCCTCACGATGGCCGACTTTAAACAATACAAACCGGTAAATTTTCGGTTGATACCTGTCGTAGAGTTGGCCAAAAGCCGAAGCCTCACCCCCGACGGCGCTTTCAATTATTTGGCGCTCATCCATCATAGAAAACGAATAAGGGCGTCGTTGGTTACATAATCACCAAGAACGCCTTACCCGCCAATATAATACGATTTCTCACTTTTCTCGTCAAAAATCCGTGTAATTGCAGGAAAGAGTTTTCTCATATAGGATGGGGGGGTGTCGGACTCTCACTCAAAGGAAATTGTTACTTGGCAAGCTCCCGAGTTTGAATATCGGCATAAAGGAGTGTCGTGGTATTGGATTACCATCATCTGCGCAGTGCTTCTCGTGGCGATCGCAGTGTGGCAACGCAATTTCCTCTTCGGATTGTTCGTCGTGATCGCTGAAATACTGGTGCTTACTTGGGGAGCCCGGAATCCTTCGCTCATTACCTTTAAGGCCTTTGAGAAGGAATTGATTATTAATGAGCGAGAGCGATATCCTTGGGGGGATTTTCAAAGTTTTACTCCCGAGGAGATAGAAGGGGGGTCTTCTGTAATACTCCGATTTCGCAGACGTATACGCCCTCCGATTCGGATTTTTGTGCCTCAAGATAAGATGGAAGGATTTTTGCAATGTATTACTCCTTGGTGTGCGCAAACCGATGAACCTAGTTCTTTTGTAGATGCACTCGAAGAAATTTTCAGGTTTTAAGCGAAAGGTTTACATTAAGTCCCCATAGCTCAACGGATAGAGCGTATCCCTGCGGAGGATAAGATAGAGGTTCAATTCCTCTTGGGGACACAGAGATAGAAAGTAGAAAATAGAAAATAGAAAGTAGAAAATAGTAGAAGACACGAATTGGTATAATTCTTATATGCAAAAGCGCGGTTTACTTATTGGGGGTTTGCTCGTGATCGTGGCATTGGGGGTGATTGTTTTCTTCTCTCGTCCGGAGCAATCTTCTCCCGCGCCCACGTGGACTCCGCCGGTTTCCAATCCACCTTCTGCCGAAGTGCAAGTTCTTCCTGCTTCGAATCCCCCCTCTTCTTCTACCTTCCGAGGGCCAGTGGGTGCCCCCTATATCGAAGGACCTAAAGAACAGCCGCCTACGGGAGCTCCCGCTCGATAGAAGTAGAACCTGTTTTGGGTTATAATGTCCTAGTGGACACAGGTTCGGATCTTTCGGAACGTATACTTTCTCTTAGGAGAAATCGAAAAAGCTATAACGAAATAGCTCAAGCTCTTGGCATTTCTAAAAGCACTGTTTCTTATTGGCTTGCAGAGAATCCTGAATCTAAAAAAATAAAGAGTTTCCTTATGGCTGAAAATAGGGAAAGGAGTCGCTATAGGATTCAAAAGGTTATCCAATCTTCTCGAGAGAAATGGGAAAAGGTTCGAGAATTAGGGAGAAAGGAAGCTCATAATTCTTTCAATACGTTTTTGGAGAACCCTATCTTTCTTGTGGGACTTTCGTTCTATTGGGGGGAAGGAGATAGTAAGCCTAAAAACCCTTTGCGAATTTCCAATACCGATCCTCGAATGGTACATTTATACATCCGTTTTCTAAAAGAGATTCTTTCTATTTCATCAGATAAAATAAAACTTGGACTTATTCTTTACCCGGACATTTCCGAGGTGAGCGCAAGAGAATTTTGGTTAAGAGCTACGGGTTTGGATCAGAATAATTTTTTTAAAACTCAATATATTCGCGGTCGGCATCCTACTAAAAGACTTTCTCAGGGGATTTGTATGATAGTAACAAGGAGTATTAAGGAAAAAGCCAAAGTTTTGGAGTGGATTGATATTTTCTATAATCAATTTAGAATGGTTTAGCCTGCGGGATTCGTATAGTGGCAGTACATTACCTTGCCAAGGTAAAGGCGCGAGTTCGATTCTCGTATCCCGCTCTAGATGGAACCCACATCTGTAGTGCATAAGGCTTTGATTATTCCTATAAATAAGGAAGGGAAGATTTTTATACAAGATAGGCGGGGATACAAAAAGCCGGACTGGGGATTTTTCGGCGGCAGTATTGAACAAGGGGAGACTCCGCTTGAAGCTGTACTCCGGGAAACCCATGAAGAATTAGATATTGAGTTGCGCCCAGAGACCCTTTTGTTTTTAGGTGTATTTTATGCAGCGTGGAATGATCTCGAGAGGCATATCTATTTATTTAAAACTGACAAAGAGCAATTCACTGTGAAAGAAGAAAATGGGGGATGTTGGCTGACGCTCGAGGAGGCGAGGGATCGAATGGACAGTAAGGAACGCTTTGACGAGATAGCTCGAAAGATCAAAACGGTTCTTTAGGGGTTCATGCCTTCGCGGCGGCAATGGCAAGAATCTGGCGTGCTCCGTTTTCACGGAGTACTTTCGCGGCTTCGAAGAAGGTAGCCCCTGAAGTAGTGACATCATCCAGAAGAAGGATTTTGGATTTAGGGAGAAGATCAGGATTTATTACTCTAAATGCTTCTCGGACATTCTCGCGGCGCAGTTCCCATTTTTCCAGCTGACTTTGAGGATCGGAGTGTTTTATACGCACCAGTACATTTTCAAGAATAGGAATTTGTATGTGTGTCTGAAGCGAGCGAGCGAGAAGCGCTGATTGGTTATAGCCTCTTTCCCGCTCTCTTTTAGAGGAGAGAGGTATGGGGAGAATAGTGAACGCAGAGAGTTGAAGCGGAACATTTTGAAGGTACTTCGCGAGAAGCGATCCTAAAACTTCTGCGGCCGCGTGTGCGTGACGGAATTTGAGGCCTTGGATAAGCGCTCGGATGTGGGGGTCTGAATAGTGAGAGGCCGCGCCCAATATATAAGGGAAGCTTTTGTGGCAGATTCTTTTTTCTTCGGGGATTCGCGCTAAGCATTCTCCGCATCGCAATGTTTGTTCGAGAGAAATAGAAGAGAAACAGGAGAGACAAAGGGCATCTTTCGCGGAGGAAATCGCGGTATTGCAGGAGAGACAGCGAGGAGGAAAGAAGAGGTCGAGGAGCGGCTCAAGCATGTTCATAGTATAGCAACGCTCGTCCTATTCCTCGCGGAGACGCGGTTTCCGACTTGCTGCCGGAACCGCTATGCTCTCGTGCCGCCGCACTGCGAGAATCTCCGCAAGAAACAAGACTTCGCTCTCCCACTGCATTATATGGAGCTCCCTTCTTTTTGGAGCTTGGCCGCTCCTTTCATTGGGATTTTTTTAGAAATTAGGAATTAGAGCTTAGAAATTAGGGTATACTGTGGGTATGTGGAACGTGTTCGAGAATTTGAAGCAAGCTACTTTCCCGATCTATCTCGGAGTAGACATTGGCACGACTTCGATCAAGGCGGTCGAGGTGAAGCAGGGAGAAAAACTTCCTGAACTTTTGAATTATGGAATGCTTGAACTGGGGGGATATCTTCTCCGGGCAAATAACGCGCTTCAGACGAGCACGCTCAAAATTTTTGAGGAAGAAGTCGCGGAGCTTCTCAAGGTGCTTATGGCTAAAATGAAGCTTCGCGCCAAGGAGGTGGTGGCCTCAATTCCGGCATTCGCCGCGTTTACTACGGTGCTCGATTTTCCCGCGATGACTCCGGAGGAGCTGAAGAAAACGATCGCCTTTCAGGCGAAAGAATACATTCCTCAGCCACTTTCCGAAGTGGCAATCGATTGGCTTAAAGTAGGGGAGTTTGAGGATAAAGGATACAAACATGACCAGATTCTTATTATTTCCGTGCCTCGGGAGCAGATTAAGCGGTATCAGCGCCTTTTTGGGATGGCGGGGCTTACCCTTCGGGCGCTTGAAATTGAGAGTTTGAGTTTGGCGCGGATTCTCACGATGGGGGATCCCACCCCCACTATCATTGCGGATATTGGGAGTCGGTCTACAAGCATCGCGTTTGCGGCCCGAGGAGAGCTTCGGTATGTCGGCCAGAGCGATTTTGCAGGAGCATCGCTTACGCAGGCCTTAGCGCAGGGGCTGAATATTAATCCTTTGCGAGCGGAGGAGCTGAAGCGCGAACGAGGAATCGCCCAAGCAGGGCAGAGCTATGAATTGTCCACAATCATGTTGCCTTTCCTCGATGCTATAATAAATGAGGTAAAAAAGGCCCAATTTAATTATGGGAATCAGTTCCCAGGAGCGCCTCAGCCCGAGCGTGTAATACTTACCGGGGGTGGGGCAAATTTAGCGGGGATTACGGGATATATGGAAAAAGAGTTGGGATTTCCCGTGGTTAAATCAATGCCTTTCATGCGATTCGAACATTCTGCGGAGCTCGAGCCTATGGTGGGAGAAGTGGGGCCGATGCTCGCGGTGGCCATGGGACTTACTATGAGGGAGTTTGTATAAGGCTTCGCATTCAATGCCATTACCTCAAAAAGTTATTGATCGATTGAGTCGAGAGCCCGCTACTACGCCGGGATGGTCGGGGCAGCTTCTGCTTTTCTCAAGCGCGCTTTTTCTTATCAGTCTTTTTGTGTACGCCGGCGTGGTATTCGGGTACCGACCTTATTATGAGAAGCAACGGAAGGCGCTTAATAATAAAATTCAAACTTTCACCCAGCAGATTCCGCTTCCTGAGCAGGAGAAAATAACTTCTTTCTATTCTCAACTTGCGAACACCAAAGAATTATTGGATAAGCATGTGTTGCTTACCCCCGTTTTTGCATGGCTCGAAAAAAATACGCATAGCAATGTTTTTTTAAAGAGCTTGTCGATAGACGTGGGGGGTGGGCAAATATCTTTTTCTGCCACTGGAAAAAGCTTACTCGATGTGCAAGAGCAGCTCGCGGTTTTGGAACGTTCTCCCGATGTTCAGACGATGACAATAACCGGCGTGACCGCAGGAGAAAAGGGGGCGTGGGATTTTGGAGGAACGTTCTCTCTCTCCCCAGAATTTTTTGCCAATAAAACGGGATTATGAAGCAGAGTACAAAAAGATTATTAAGCATCGTATTTTCTCTTCTCCTTATTGCGGGAGCCTTTTTGCTCTTTTTCAACTTTACTCAACCCGCATATGGGGAAGTGCAGAAGCTTAAAGCGGAGGTGAAAGTGAGAGAGGCATTCGTATCGAATCAGCAGCAGACTGTGAAAAAAGTGCAGCAACTTATCAGCAGTTACAACAATCAAGCAGAGCTTCGCGATCTTCTTAGTCTCACGCTGCCTTTGAAGAGCGATATGACCGGAGGATTTGCGCAGCTTGCGGGATTAGTGCAGGGAGAGACGCTTGGTGGGCAGTCATATCAGATTACCGCAGGAGAAAAAGCCGCATCTTCGCGTGAGGCAGAAGTTCCCATAGCCTCGAATCTTTTGCGGCCCCTTGGCACTGTAAAATATCAAGTCTCTTTTTCCGGGAGTTACGATAATCTCAAAAGTTTTCTTGAGAAGTTGGAATCGAATGTTCGAATCTTTGATGTCACCTCGCTTTCCGTATCTCCTTCTCAAAAAGCCTCCCAAGATCTCTATAGGGTCGACACTACGTTAATTACGCATTACCAGCTTTAACATTATGGCTATTATTATTGAAGAAGAACGGGAAGGGGGAACCAGTTTGATCACTATTGTTATTTGGATAGTAATCTTGGGAGTGGTTGGGGCTGCCGCGTACTATTTATTTTTCAAAAATCCCGATTTTATTTCTTTCAGTACCCCGCCAAGCTTCCAAAATACCGAGGCATTGGCCAAAATAGATTTGAATCCGGAAAAAGTGGTGCGCAGCCCCGAGTTTCAGGCTTTGAAGCAGTATACATCCTTGCCTCAGCCTAGTAAGCTCGGAAGAAAGAACCCATTTTTAGGATTCTAAATTATCTATGACTGGAGAGAAGCTTCTTGAGGAACTTCAGAAGGCCAAGCTGATCGATCCCGCAGCCGCGCAAAAGGCGCAGCGGGAAGCTTTGCTTTCCAATCGGCCCATTGAAGAAACCCTTTATCTAAAGCGGCTGGTGGATGAGGGAAAAGTGGCAGAGCTCAAAAGCACCTTACTCAAAGTGCCTTATCAAAAAGTAGATGTGGAACATTTCGACGAATCGCTTTTGAGAGTTGTGCCGGAGCCTACCGCGCGGACGTACGGGGTAGCGCCCTTGGGGAAAAAGGAAGGATTGCTTATTGTCGGGATGCTCAATCCCGACGATCAGAAAGCCCAGGAGGCCCTTAAATTTGTCGCTCGTTCCACTCGGTCGAGCTTGGGAGTGTATGTGATTTCTTGGAGCGATTGGCAAAAGATTCTCCAAAAATACTCTCCTTTCAAGAGTGAAATTGAGGGAGCAGTGGCTTCCCTTCGGGGGAAGCCTGGGGTGAAGCCTAAAGCAGTAGTGCGTTTGGAGGAGATGGGCCAGGCGAATATCGAGGATGCGCCAGTAATAAAAATTGTCGCGCGCACGTTCGAAGAGGCGGTGCTTCAGAGGGCTTCGGACGTGCATATCGAGCCGCAGGAGGAATACCTTCGCGTGCGCTTTCGAGTTAATGGTGAGTTGCAGGAGACTGCTTCTTTGCCTGTGGAGCTTGCACAGCCGGTGATTTCAAGGATTAAAGTGCTTTCTCAATTGAAGATCGATGAGAATCGTGTGCCCCAGGACGGGCGATTCCGAACGGCGGTGCAAAATCGGGAAATTGACTTCCGAGTAGCTACGTTTCCCACGCCGGCGGGAGAGAAAGTGGCGGTGCGGGTGCTTGATCCGCAGGTGGGCATAAAATCGTTCGATGCCCTAGGACTCGTGGGTCGGAGTTTTCAGATTATCGAGCGCAATTTAGCCAAGCCTTATGGAATGGTGATCGTGAGCGGTCCTACTGGATCGGGAAAAACGACCACACTTTATGCGGTGTTGCAGCGGTTGAATAACGACAAGGTGAATATTGTGAGTCTTGAAGATCCCGTGGAATATTTGGTGCATGGCGTGAACCAATCCCAGGTGCATCCGGAAATCGGATATGACTTTGCGGCGGGGTTGAGGCAGATTCTCCGGCAGGACCCGGATGTCATCATGGTGGGAGAAATTCGGGATAGTGAGACGGCAGAGCTTGCGGTCCGCGCGGCACTTACCGGGCATATCGTGCTTTCCACTATTCACACTAACAATGCGGTGAGCGTGGTTTCGCGGCTTATCGATATGAAAGTAGAGCCGTTTCTTTTGCCGGTATCAGTGAATATCATGATTGCGCAACGTCTCGTGGGCGAATTATGCGCCGCATGCAAAGTGGGAGAGCCCGCTTCACCGGAATTGGTAAAAATTATTACTAAGACTCTCGAAGGAGTGCCGCAGGAGATGAAATCTCGGTTTCGCGAGCCTTATAAAATATTCCACGCCCCGGGTTGTAGTGTGTGTAAAGGAAAAGGGATTACGGGGCGGGTGGCGCTTTTCGAGGTTTTAGAAATGACTGATCGGCTCAAGGAAATTATTTCAACTGGAGCTACGCTTCCTTTGGTCATGAAGGAAGCTAAAGAGCAGGGGATGGTGACATTGCGGCAAGATGGGGTGCTCAAGGCCCTCGAAGGGCAGGTGATGCTTGAAGAGGTGGTTCGGGAGACGGAAGGAGTGTGATAAGATAGCAAAGAGCTATTCGCAAGAACAACTCGGCTGACGATTCATATTTTGCGATATGCGCTTATCATGGACTACCAAACACAACTTAAAGAATTACTTGTGGCTGCGGCTCGGCAAAATGCGTCGGATCTTCATTTGGCGGTAGGGAGGAGGCCTTCGCTTCGGATTGATGGAGCCCTTGTGTCTCTTCAGAAAGAACAAATTCTTACTCCCGAAGCTGCAGAGGGCTTGGTATTTGCGCTCCTTACTCCCGAACAGAAAGAGCGTTTTATTAAAGAGCGACAGCTCGATTTTGCATACAACTTGGAAGACAAAGTGCGGTTTCGGGTGAATGTGTATTATCAGCGGGGCTATGTAGCAGCGGCGCTTCGGGTAATTCCCGCCCGCATTCGCAGTGTGGAAGAATTGAGTCTTCCGCCCATCATTCATGAGTTTTCTAAATTGTCACAAGGTTTTATACTTGTGGTGGGCCCGGCGGGACATGGGAAGTCCACGACGCTCGCGGCAGTATTGGACGAAGTGAATCACACGCGGGCGGATCACCTTGTCACCGTAGAAGATCCTATCGAATATCTTTTCACCCAGGATAAGAGCATTATTTCGCAGCGGGAAGTGGGGAATGATACGGCAACATTCCATGATGCCCTTCGGACTGTGCTCAGGCAGGATCCGGATGTCATCATGATCGGAGAAATGCGGGATGCCACTTCCATTTCTACTGCTATGACGGCAGCAGAAACCGGCCACCTGGTATTTTCTACGCTTCATACAAACTCGGCTTCTCAAACCATTGACCGGATTATTGACACGTTCTCGGCAGAGCAACAAGGGCAGGTGGTGTCGCAGCTTGCGGCCACTTTAGTGGCTATTGTTTCCCAGCGACTTTTACCCCGTACCTCTGGGGGTAGAATTCCGGCTGCGGAGATAATGCTCGTGAATCCGGCAATTCGAAATCTTATTCGGGAGCGGAAGATTTATCAGATTGATCTTGTAATCGAAACGAGCTTGCAGGAGGGTATGATCACTTTGAATCGAGCGCTCGCCATGCTCGTCAAAAACAAAGAAATTTCATTGGAGAACGCAGAACTTTACTCTATAAATCCCGCAGAGCTTCGTATACTTTTGGAGAGGCTTTAAAGGAGGGGAATGAAATTCAAATATCAGGCTAAAACTAAAGAAGGAGAAGATCAGGTAGGAGTAGTGGAAGCTCCTAATAAGGAAGCCGCGAGCGCTATCCTCTTAAGTCACAATCTTTTCGTTTTAAGCATTGAGTCTGCGGGGAAAACCGGCTGGTTTACGCGTCTCGGAGGATATTTCGGTGGGGTGAAGCGGAAAGATAAGGTGATTTTTTTTCGGCAGCTTTCCACGCTTCTCGAGGCTCGAATTCCGCTTTCCGCCGCGTTACGGAATTTGCAGAAGCAAACCGCAAGTCCTGCTTTACGGGAGGCAATTTCCGAAATTGCGGAGGATATCGATACGGGTCTTTCTTTTTCCCAAGCCCTGGAGCGGCGTGGAGGAATTTTTCCGGACTTTTATGTGGCGATGGTCCGGGCTTCGGAGACCACGGGGAGACTTGATGAGGTGGTAGGATTCCTTGCGGATTATACAGAGAAGGAGGATGTCATGGTGGGGAAGACTATTAGTGCGCTTACCTATCCTGGGCTTATTGTGGGGATGTTCCTCCTCGTTTCTTTTATTCTAGTGGCTTTTGTGTTCCCTCAAATTAAGCCGGTGTTCGAACAGTCGTCAGTAGAGCTTCCGATTTTCACTAAAATACTTTTAGGGGCAGGAGGATTTTTGGGAGCTTGGTGGCCGCTCGTCCTTATCGGGGTCGTTTTTGTGGGACTCATGGGAATCGACTACGTACGATCCCCGGAGGGCCGTGCGGTGTTTGATGATGCGAAGGTGCGATTGCCTTTCATTAATAGAATTTATTTGCCTCTTATTCTTTCCCGGTTTTCCTATACTACTTCACTGCTTCTTCGCGGAGGCATTCCGGTAGCGCAGGCTTTGGAGATTGTAAGTCATGTGGTCTCGAATGCGCTTTATGAGGAACTTCTCCATGAAGTATCCGAGGCGGTGCGGAGCGGAGAAACAATGTCGCAGGCAATTACGCGATATCCAGAGTATTTCCCGCCTTTGGTCCCTCAAATGCTTGCGGTGGGAGAAGCGAGCGGGCAGCTTAGCCAAATATTTGCCCGGATTGCTACCTTTTACGATCGAGAGGCAGACGATGTGATCAATAACATCGTAAATTTGCTCCAGCCCATTCTTATTGCAGGGATAGGATTGCTTGTGGGGTTGCTTTTCGCTTCTATTCTTATGCCGCTTTACCAATTGACGAGTTCCTTTGCTTAGGATTTTCATGCGTATCCGGGACATATATGCCGGAACCGCATGGGTTGCGAGAGATACTCAGGGCTGTTCGGCTGAAGCTATCGCTCTCGCAGCCCATCCGGTTTCGGTCTCCTAAGTGCGGGGGAGCTGGATTTTTCAAATCTTGTGGATTGCGAAGAGCCCTTAAGGAGTTATACTTATCCACAAGCGGTGAAAGGTCGAGAGTTATATACTGAATCTATGCAAATACAATCTAAGAAGGGGTTTACGCTTATTGAGCTTTTGATCGTCGTGGCTATTATCGGAATTCTAGCCTCGGTGATTATTGTGGGTCTTGCACCGGCCCAGCGAGGTGGTAGAGATGCCAGGCGGGTGGCGGACTTAAGGCAAGTGCAAACGGCGCTCGAGCTTTACTACCAAAAGAATCAAACTTATCCGGCGGCAGCGCAATGTGGCACCGTGTCGTTCGCTAGCGATGCTTGCTGGATTCAACTTTCGGAGGCGTTGAAGGGCGCGGGAGTAGGAATAACCTCAATTCCTGATGATCCTAAAGGAGCGGGCAATCAACACTATAGCTATGTACCTTTGAACAATGGAAGGGGTTACAGAGTCTTTGCGCTTCTCGAGGACAATAATACGAGCAGTTCGATACTTAAGTCTTCCGTGCAGGATACCGTGTGCGGTAAGGCTTGGGCTGCTACGGGAGGGACGGTGTATTGCGCGGGACAGTAGCAGAGTTTGATTAACCCGTTCCTCTTCACGCGAAGCAGGGGCGGGTTTTTGTTTTGAGTTACAATATTTCTATGCAGCATCTTTTTCTCTTTGTAGCAGGAGCCGCGTTCGGTAGTTTTTTGAATGTACTCGTTTTTCGTTATGATCCAGAGAAATTTTTATTTTCTAAAAAAGCGGTAGGTTTCCGACCCTCGGGGTCGATAGACCCGGAGGGAGGAAGATCCCGATGTTTGCATTGCAGTCATCGGCTTCGGTGGTTTGAACTTATTCCACTGGTGAGTTTCTTTATCCAGCGTGGGCGCTGCCGCAGGTGTCACGCACGAGTGAGCTTTCAGTATCCACTAGTGGAGATTCTCTCGGGACTGATTTTTGTGGCAGTGCCTTGGCGCATAGCCTCGCTTTTCCCTCTCCTTACGCCTTTTCACTTTCTCCTCTTTTCGGTCATATGGATTGTAACGTTATGGGTATTACTGCTTATGGCGGTAATCGATTTTCGCACGACAATCATTCCAGACGAAATTCATTTTTTGCTTCTCGGTGCGGCGTTGTGCTTGGCACTCATTCCTTTTACTTTTGGAGTTACTGGAGGATCGGTGTTGGGAGCCTATAGTTTACTTTTTGGGGTTTCATCGCTTGCGTGGGTGAATAAACTCATAGGGATCCTTATCGGGGGATTAGGGATGGCTTTTATACTTGTGGTCACCCGCGGTAAAGGAATAGGCATGGGGGACGTAAAACTCTCCGCGGCGTTGGGAGCATTATTCGGATGGCCGGATATTTTGGTTCTTTTGGGCGGAGCTTTCGTATTCGGTGCAGTGGCGGGACTCCTTAGCATGGCGTTTGGGGGGAAGACCTTGAAAAGCGCCCTAGCTTTTGGTCCCTTTATCGCTCTTTCGGCAGTGTTGTTGTTTTTTGGGGGGTTTGAATTTGTGGGGTGGTATTTGAGGGTGTTTATTGGGAGTTGATTTGCAAGTTTGTGCCCCACGGAGCACCGTGGTACGACCTGCTCCGGCGGCGAGTCGTCCACTACCTCTCAACCTCGCGAGTCCCGCAACGCGGGACACCAAGCTCGCGAGGTTTCCGAGAGTTGCTCCTTAGGGGCGCAAACTTTTCAATTGCAGTATCAGTGCCATAAAAGAGGGAGTTTATGAGTTATAATAAGGATATGCGTATGCGGGCAGGATTTACCCCGTCAGTAGATCGGGCAGTTTCTTCGAGAGGATTTCGCGCTGCCCGATTCACTGCGGGGTTTAGTTTAATTGAGATTATCGTAGTGATAGGGGTTACTTTGGTGCTTTCGGGGTTTGCGGTGCATTATTCGAATGTGAGCCGCCATACTACTGTTCTTTCTATCGAACGAGCAAGAATAGGCCAGCTTATCCTCAGGGCTAAGTCGCTTACGCTAGCCACTAAGCGAGGCGCTGAGGGACGGCCGTGCGGATATGGGGTGTGGGTGGACTATAATCGCTCACTGCACCTTTTTTCCTATTCACCGGATAGTGGAGAGTCATGCAAAGATATTGCCAAGAAAAAGCCCGAGCCAAAAATTCCTAATTGGGAAGAGGTAGAAGAGTATGAACTTGCAAAAGAGGTGAGATTTGTTTTGCCGCCGCCTTCTTCAAAGTTGGATATGGTGATGTTTCTTGCTCCTGAGCCCGCCACTCTCATTTGGAAAGATGGCCGGACTGGTCAGGCTGAATTAGAGACTGGTTTTATTCGCATTGAGGCCGCGGCAGGAGATATGCAAGCAACAATTTTCGTAACTCCTCGAGGAGAGGTAAGTTTTTAATATGCGAAAAGGATTTTTTATTGTGGAATCGATGGTAGCCCTCAGTATCCTTACGGTGGGATTTTTGGGGATGCTTACTCTTCTCGCAAAATCTTTAAGTTTGAATCGGGAGATTGCAAATTCTTATGTGGGAAATTATTTGGCGCTTGAAGGCATGGAGCTCGTCAAAAATGTGATTGATGCGAATATCGCGTATATGCAGAATTTGAATAATCAGCAATGTAAGTGGAACAGTGGGTTTGAGACCGCGGGGGTATATGAGCTGGATTGGCGGTTAACTCCCGTAGACAGGAACGATTCCAAAAAAGATTGTCCCGGTAAGGCGTTTGCTCAATGGACGTATATAGGAGACCCACTTAAGATGGAACAATTTGTAAATCCTAATGGAGAGGTGAGTTATATGTACGGATATCGGAGCGGGACCCCCACTTCGTTTACGCGAAGGATTGAAGTGACCCCAAATCCTCAAAACTCCGACGAATTGCGCGTTAATTCCATTGTAGAGTGGGCGGTCCGGGGGGGAGGTACTTTCGCGGTAAATGTCGAACATCGGTTATATAACTGGCAGCGCAGGTAGTTTTCACGATAATGAGAATAAGAATGAAAAATAGGAATAAAGGTTTTTCGATTATAGAAATGCTCATTGCGATTGGGCTTTTTAGTGTCGTCACCTCAATTGCGGTCGGAGGATTTGCGCAAGCGCTTCGGACACAGCGACAGGCGGCGTTACTGATGTCTGTAAACAGTAATATTAGTCAGGCGCTCGAAATTATGGCGCGAGAAATTCGAACTGGGGTAAGTTTTACTCGGCAAGCAGGACAATCTTCGGGATTTGGATTTACCAATGCGAAAGGAGAAACAGTTATCTATATCGTGCGGAATGGAGCGTTGGTAAGGCTTGCAGGCTCTCTTTTTCAAGGAGTGCTTCAGGGAGGAGAAATTACAGGGAGTAACGTTCGTATTACAAATTCCCGGTTTGATGTACAGGGCACAAACAATGAAGATGGTTTTCCTCCCCGTATTACCATCGCACTTCGCGCACAAGCAAATACGACCGACGCAGCGCTTAATTCCAGCGCAATTGATATTCAGACTACAGTGAGTGCTCGCCTGATGGATGATGATCCCCCGGGACTTTGGGTTCGAAAGCAGGTCAATAATCCAGGTGGAGGAGGATCTGGGCCCGAGAGCTTTGCGATGGTGGTAGTGGGAGATTATGTAAGGCCTTGTCTTACTCCGGAGGAGTATGTAAATACTTCTGGTAAGACTAAGCAGGAAAAGGAGAAGGAATCTCAAAATATCATCGAATATATGCACAGCACCGGTAGCGTTTGCCACGCATTCTTTGCAAGCAATCCGTCTCCCAGCATTTGTCTCTTTCGTGGATCTGCTACTGGCACTGAGGTAACGCTTGCAGAGGGGCCATATTGTGTGGATGAGCTGTATGAATCTTTTTACAAAAAGGACTTTGATAGAGATTGCGCTATTCAAAAGCCACCCAACACGAGGTATGACTCCGCCAAAGTAAACGAACGACGAACATGTGATGTTATTAATACTCGAGAGTAAACTCCTTAATGCTTGGTATTGATTACAATCAACCGCGTTCCGGCCAAGTTATGGTGATTTCGATTGTCGCAATAGCGGGAATATTTTTGGGAGTGACGGTGGTTGCGGGACTGCTCATGATTTCGCAGTTGCGGCAATCTGCGGATTTTAAAGCTTCGACGAATGCAATTGCCGCGGCGGATTCGGGAATTGAGTGGGCGCTGTATCGCTATACTCGAGCGACGAGTACCGCTGCACTGCCTGCTACTCTTTCAAACCGGGCATCCGTAGAGGTAAAATGTTTTGACGAGCTTGGTGCGGAGTTGAAAAAGAACGGAGCTCCAGATTGTCAGAGTGCCAAAACCAGAACCATCCATTCTTATGGTACTTTCAGTGGGGCGACCAGAATTTTCGAGGTTTCTGAACTGGGGTCTTTTGCTCCTCGCTAGATCGGGTAGTCAAGGGTATATTTTTGAGATGGGTTCTATCAAGGAAGCCAAACAGCGGGTGCAAAAATTGAGGGCAGAGATTAATCGAGCGCGGTATGCCTATCATGTGCTTGATCGAGATCTTCTTTCGGAGGAAGTGCTCGACTCCTTAAAGAAGGAGCTTTTTGATTTGGAGCAGCAATTTCCCGAATTGATTACTCCAGATTCTCCCACGCAGCGCGTAGGAGGGGCGCCGCTTCCGGAATTCAAAAAAGTCGTGAGAGAGGGTCGGCGGCGAATGAATTCTCTGAATGACGCTTTTTCGGAGGAGGATATGCGGGCGTGGCACGAGCGGTTGGAAAACTTTCTTGAGCGTAACGTGCCTGGACCGTTTTACTGCGATTTGAAAATGGATGGGTTGGCAGTGGAGCTCGTATATGAGCATGGAGTTTTTGTGCAGGGGTCTACGCGGGGAGATGGATTTGTGGGAGAAGATATCACTCAAAACTTGCGCACGATAGAGGCCATTCCATTGCGGCTCGAGGGTTCGACGGGCTCACCCCACGGAGGAAAGTATCCCGCTCAACTGGTGGTGCGTGGAGAAGCTTTTATGACTACAAAAGAATTTGAACGAATCAACAAAGAACAAGCAAACAAGGGAGGGAAACTTTATGCGAATCCCCGGAACGTGGCAGCGGGATCTATCCGACAACTCGATCCCAAAATTACTGCGAGCCGGAAGCTCGACTTTTTTGCATACAGCATTGTGGGAAATGAAGGAGAAGATACTCAGTTCTTAAAGCAATTTCCCACGCAAAGTTCCGAATATAAGGCGTTAAGGGCTTTCGGGATTAAAACAAATCCGCACGGAAAAGTAGTCAAAACACTTGAGGAAGTATTTGCATTTCACGAAGAAGCGAAAAAGAAGCGAGAGAAGTTGTCTTACGAGATCGATGGGATTGTGGTGACTGTGGATGATAATAAGACTTCCATGGAGGCGGGAATTATTGGAAAAGCCCCTCGGGCATCCATTGCATATAAGTTTTCACCTAAGGAGACTACGACCGTAGTGGAAGACATTCATGTGCAAGTGGGGCGCACGGGAACGCTTACGCCAGTCGCGGTCATGCGACCGGTGCAAGTAGGAGGAGTGACCATCGCGCATGCTACGCTGCACAATGAAGATGAGATCCGAAGATTGGGACTTAAAATTGGAGACATTGTCATCGTGAGCCGGGCGGGGGATGTGATTCCGCAGGTTACTAAAGTCCTCACCGAGCTTCGCACGGGAAAGGAGAAGGAGTTCGAAATGCCCGCGAAGTGCCCCGTGGACGGATCAAAGGTTATTCGGGACGGAGTGGCATACCGCTGTTCGAATCCGAATTGTGGAGCCCGCCATCGAGAGGCGCTTTATCATCTCGTGGCCCGGGGCGGATTTAATATTGAAGGATTAGGACCGAAGATCATTGATCGACTATTGGATGAGGGACTCATCGCGGATGCCGCAGATATTTTTACGCTGGAGAAGGGGGATATTGAGGTGCTTTCAGGATTCGGAGAAAAATCGGCAGAGAATATCGTAGAGGAAGTGAAGCGGCGGAAAGTGACCAGCTTGCCGCGATTCCTCTTTGCCCTAGGGATTCTTCATGTTGGAGAGGAGACGGGGATTCTCCTCGCGGAGGAAATTTCAAAGTCCCTGCCTACCGGACAGGCAGGCAAAACTCAAGTTTCAAAACCCACTCACGTCTTTAAGGCATTTCAGGGGATGTCGCTTGAAGATTTGCAGGAAATTCAAGATATTGGCCCTAAGGTGGCGCAGAGTATTTATGATTGGTTCAGAGAATCTCGCAATGTGAGATTCTTGGAGCGGATGGAGGAAGCAGGAGTGAGAATCGAGAAATATGAAGTGCGGGCAGTTTCGGGGAAATTCTCGGGGAAAACCTTTGTTTTGACCGGTACGTTAGAGACTATGTCTCGGGAGGCTGCCAAAGAGAGGATTAGGAATTTGGGGGGAGATATTGCCGAGTCGGTGAGTAAAAAAACGGATTACGTAGTAGTGGGGGCGGAGCCGGGGTCTAAGTATGAAAAAGCCAAAAGACTTGGCGTGAAGATTCTCGAGGAGAAAGAGTTTTTGAAGTTTCTGGAATAGTTTACTTTGCGCGGAATTTCGTTTATATTTTCTTTGCTTGCGGGTGTAAACAGAGCTTTCTCCCGCGGTACTCGTCGCAAATGTGAATAGAGGATATTCACATTCGCTTCTTGTTTGCGGGTGTGGTGTAGCCCGGTCTAACACGTTCCCCTGTCACGGGAAAGATCGCCGGTTCAAATCCGGTCACCCGCGCCACAAGAAAATACCCTTCCAGGTGGAAGGGTATTTCCTTGTGGCGCGACGTAGTGAAGGACGTTAGAACTAAAATAATCGAGGTTTGCTGCGCTCATCCGGGTGGATGGTGGAAGTTGGAAAAACATTACGGAAAAGATAATGGGCGGTATGCTTGCAAGACGGGATGCGGCACATTAGTTGATAAACTACCACGTACTAAAATAGTGAGAACTCGGTAAGATCCACTTCTAAACATGCAAACAATTTATCTCAAAAAATTTGGCAATGTATTAGTTTCGCGACCAGCGGGATTAGAGGCATTTAAGGCAATTCGCCAAACACTTGATCCGCGCGAGCCGATACAAATAAACTTCGAGGATACTTTTACAATCACACCGGGATGGTTTGACGAGTTTCTCACAAACCTTACTGAGTATGCTGAGGGCGATGTTGTGCTCCTTCCCACCAAAAATGCGTCTGTACTTGCTTCATTGCCAGTTTTGATAACTGGAAGGCATGATAAGTTTGCCGAAGTTGTTAAACGCTTTTTGGAAAGTAACAAATAACGTTTCAGCAATAATACAAATTTGTCATATTTCTGAAATGCAGAATAGTGAGTAGCGCGGTAGGGTTAAACCTTGCAAATATCCGGCCGCCAACGTGGAAGATTTTTCGCCGACCATTCAGTGAGGCCTCCGCGAACGTTATATGCCTCAATGCCTTTTTTGCGAAGAGCTTCTGCAATGATTTTGGTGCGTACCCCCATTGGACAGAAGAGCGCTATTTTGCGATCCTTCCATGCGCGCGCGAACTTCGGCAGACCTTCCATAATTTTGTAGCTTTCCATCTGTTTTGAACCGGGCAAGTGAAAATGGAGATATTCGCCCCGGCTTCTGATATCGATAATCTCGACGCCGGTACGTACAGGCACTTTCTTATCCTTGATTAGCAACCGCCATGTCTTTTGCGCGGAAATCGGATAGATCATTTCATAAGCTTCCTCGGGTTCGATTTCAAAAGCTGAATTGAGCGGCCGTTCATTAATCGGTGTTTTTTGCTTTGGAGCATCGGGCTTGTTGATCAGCAAATTCTCATTTTCTATTTTTGGAAAATGCGACGCATCAAGATACTCAAAATATTCATTGAGGTACGGCAGCGGGCTGTCGGGACAGATAAACACGCTCACGATTTCTCCGTCGGCATTGCGCAACGCATCAAGTGTTCCAGCGCCTTTTTGTTTTGATAGGAAGTTCAGCAAACCGGCCAGAGCGAAACCGGAGCTTGGACCCGCCACGAGTCCCGCGCGGCACAGCTCCAAGCTTTTTTCAAACGATTCTTTGGTGCCGATTTCTTCCGTGAAGTCGGTCGCGCTTTTCCAGTCGAATGCAATTTCGCGGAGAAGATTCGGCGTGCGCACGCCCGGCACAGGATTGTTCGGCAAACGAGCGACGCCGACCGTCGCGAGACCGGGAAATTTCTTCTTGAGATAACCTCCCGCGCCGAATACAGTTCCGGTCGTTCCAAGCCCTGCGCAAAACACCGTTATTTTCCCTTCGGTCTGTTCCCATACCTGCTTACCAGTCCATTTCTCGTGCGCCCGGGGGTTCGCTTCGTTTTCGTACTGCCCGGGATTGAACCAGCCTTTGCGCGCGCCGATGCGTTTCGCCTTGTAGATGCCGCTCGTTTTGTCGCCTGGATCAGGGCAGATCGGCTCTTCGTTGACCAGTATTTCGGTTCCGAAAAGGCGCAAGAGTTGCAGCTTACCCCACGTCACTTCGTGCGAAACGATCGCTTTGGTGCGTTCGATGCCAAACAGTCGGGCGATCATAGCTAAAGAAAATACTGTATTGCCAGAAGAGTTTTCGATAAGCGACTTCACGTCTTTGAGTTTGCCTTCCGCTTCCGCCTCGAGAAGCATGTTTAAGGCCGGAAGCGATTTCACATTCATAAGCGGCACCATCTGCATGAGCTTGGCAAATACGCGAACGCCATCCTTTGCGAAAGGATTCAAGGATTCTGGAATTTCGACGAGCGGAATGTACGGATTCTTATCGGGATTCAGGAAATCTTTGACTGCGTTCGTTCCGCTGAAGACGTTAGTTGTTTTTGCTTGCATGCTTCTCATAAATAATCGCGAGATTAAATGTTGGATCGATATGGTTGGTGAGATCGCCAAAACGTTCTTTGATAAAGCCCTGCGCCACGTACCGGCGATGAAGATCAAAAAGTTTTTCGAGACGCGCCTGATAATCCGGTTGCATGGAAAAGAGTTTTGATTCGATAGTTTGCAAAAGTTTCCGATTCTCTTCTTCGAGCATATCAACATTGAGCGCTCCGCCTTCCTGATCTTTGCGCCGCAAATATTCGGACTCTTTCAAAAATCCGAGCAGTTTTTCTTGAGGAATATACTTCTTGATGAATTCCTCGTCGGCTTCCAATCGGACTTTGTTGCCGACCACATAGAGCGAATCGTAAACGCCTGCTTCTTCGGCCAGCTTTTTGTATTGCTCGAACACTTCAAGTCCGCGCTTCGTCGGTTCGACGGCAAGAACAAGCAGATCGAACTGGGCATGGAGCGTATTTGCAAACGCGTCAACGCCCGCCACCATGTCGGCCACCGCAACGCCGCGCGCATCGATAAGGTGCGAAAGGATGTTTTCAAGAATGGCGAGATTGTTGTGGTAGCAGCTCGCACCGATTTCTTCGCTATCGTAAGAACCCACGACCATGAGGCGCAATGTAGTATTGACCGCGCTGAATTGCATGAGAATCGGATCGGCCGGATCGTCCAAAAATATCAGATTTGACTCGGCGGTTGGAGGAGTCGTTTTGCGGAACTGGGCGAGATCTTTGATCCGCCCATTTTTGCCTTTGAGATGAGTTTTGATTGCTTTGGCGGCTTCGGGGTGAGAGATGTGTTTTTCTTTCGGCAATTCATCTTCGAATCCCAAGAGTCCGCCAAGATGCATGTTCAAATCGCCATCAACCGCAAGCACCGGATATTTTTTGCTCATGTATTGCGCAAACAGCGCGGAAAGAGTCGTCTTTCCCGATCCGCCTTTGCCTACAAATGCGATTCTCATAGCCTCACCATAAGCCGAGGAGCGCGGCAACGCAAATTATTTGCAAGTAATTCGCATTTAGATATAATGGAGAAATGCGCAAGAAAGAGGATCATCGAAGCATATTGCGGAAAAGCGGCTATAAAGCGACACCGTCCCGGCTCGCAATCCTCGGCGTCATGCAAAAATCAAAAAGTCCCATGAGCGCGCAGGAGGTCATCGACGCGCTTCCCCGAGGCGCGGATCTGGCGACCGTTTACCGCACGCTCAAATCGCTTAAAGAAAAAGGCATTATCAAGCAGATCGACTTGCGGCATAACCACGCCCATTACGAGCTTGCCAATTTGGCTGAGCATCACCATTTAGTCTGTATGCAATGCGGAAAGATTGAGGATGTTCATCATTGCGGTATAGAAGATGTCCAGGGTATCGTACTTAAAGGTTCTAAGCATTTTTCGGAAATCAAACAGTATGCGCTGGAGTTCTACGGCATCTGCAAATCGTGTGCTCGCAAAAACCAATCATGAAACGCATCGCCCATCACATCAAAAACCGTAAGCGGATTTATATCGAAATTTTAATTGCGATTGTTATAGTCGCCGCGATTTCGATTGTTTACCTTTATCAAGAAAATAACATTGAAATATATCTTGCTGAGAAATATCCAAGCCAAGCGCTGACGCTGGGACAGGTTGTTTCAACGGAACAAAATAACGACATCCAAAGCGATCGACCGATTTACAACGTTTCCGTGCTGCTTCTCGCGGGCAGCGACAAAGGGCAAACTATCACTGTTTCCGATCGGTTGGTGAGCAGCTCTACTACAAATAGCTATTTGAAACTCGTGCCCGGCGAGAAGGTGCTGCTTGGCAAAGACACGCTCGAGAGTTTCCCGGGCGCGCCGTATTACATCACCGATCGATTCCGACTGCCGATGCTTCTTTTTGTAATATTGGTTTTTGTCGCGGTCGCCGTTCTTTTCGGAAGAATCCGCGGACTGACTTCAATTTTGGGACTTGGCATCAGCATTGGCGTTCTTGGATGGTATGTTATTCCGCAGATTCTTGCGGGAGCGGACCCGCTCACAACGTGCGTCATCGGAGCAGCTGTTATTGCGGTGGCCTCGCTGTATCTTGCCCATGGGTTCAATAAACGAACGACAATCGCCGTCTGCGGAACTATGATCACGCTTGTTATCTCATCGCTTCTTGCAATCTTCTTTGTGTCCGGAGCGCGCCTTATTGGTCTTGCAACGGACGAATCTTTTTATTTGGAAGTGGGTAAAAATATCGCGCTCAACTTGCGAGGTATTCTTCTTGGAGGAATCATTATTGGCGCGCTAGGCGTGCTTGATGATGTAACCATCGGCCAATCGGCTGCGGTGCATGAACTCAAAGAAGCAAATCAGAGTTTAGATGTGAAAGAATTGTATCGCCGAGGCATGTCGATAGGGCGGGAACACATTGCATCGCTCATCAACACTCTTTTTCTCGCTTATGCCGGAGTTGCTTTGCCAGTTATTCTTTACCTCGTCGCATTTCAAAGCCAAGTGCCGTTGTGGCTCACCATAAATGGAGAACCGATTGCGGAGGAAATCGTGCGAACAGCGGTTGGCAGTATTGGAATTATTCTTGCGGTGCCTATCACCACGCTTTTAGCGGCGTATTATTATGGGAAAGTTCAACATGGACGCGCAACGGAGGAACGTGATGAAATTATTTAATTAGTGAGTAGCTCGGTAGGGTTAAACTTCTACTCGATCGAATGGTTCGACTTCGCTCACCACAAGTGCCGATAAATCCGGCACGTAAACGTTATCATTCCGCAGCAAAGCCTCGATTATTTTAGTTCTAACGTCCTTCACTACGTCGCGCCACAAGAAAATACCCTTCCACCTGGAAGGGTATTTTCTTGATTGTTGAGAAGAGCGGATTTGAACGAGGGATGGGTCGGAAGGGAAGCTCGCGTCCCTTCCGTGTAGGAGGCTGCTGTCGAGAACCGAGGGTTCTCGAGGAGCGGAGCGACGTGAAAATCCTCAACCCGCGCCGATTAAAATAAAAAAGCGAGTATCGCTATTTCTGTGCCCTCATGGTAGGGTTCTATATCCTATGCAGTTACTCGAGAAAGAACAGGCAGAACTCCATGCGGCGTTTCAAAAAGTAGTAGATACTCCTCCAAGCTTCGATTTTTTTGAGGCTATTCATGATTTTGTAGCCTGTATCGAACATACGTCTTCTTTTGCAGATGCTCTTTCTCCCCGGATTAAAGCTAATCGCGAGCTTAATATCCCCGTCCGATACGGTTATCTCAAGCAAATTTATCGAGGTTTAGAGGATGTGAAGACTAAATCGAATGAAGATTTGGGACATGCGCGGTATATGGTGATTCGGGAGCTTACTCAGATTCAAAGCAGTGAGTTTTCCGAAAGCAATTCTTTTTGGAGAAAAAGAGAATTATGGAGAAGGTTGGTGGGTGAGATTTATAAAAAATTGAATCCGCAGTTTTTTCAGGCGAAGAATAGAAAAAAGGTGGTGAGAGGAGCGGCATAATTTTAAGGTTTGGTTGCCTCTTTGCGTTCCTGATTATAGGGTGTTTTTGTACTTTGATAATTTCTTAAAGGCAGCGTTTTGGGTCGGGTGAGTTAGGCTCAAAATGCTGCCTTTAAAGAACTGATTGTGATGTCAGTCGCTTACTGCACGACGCGGTAAGTTCCATGGGCGGCAAGGAGAGAAACATGAAACGATGGAACAAAACGACATTATATTGGAAGTGGAACCTAGGACCAACGATCAAACTTCCTGAAGATAGGGAGAACTTCTACCGGCTTACAGAAGTCCGGATTTGGTCAACTGTAAAACGAGATATTCATGGAGAACTGGTTTTTCAAGTGGTTTGGGACGATGTGGATGGACCGGTGAGAGCAGACTTCCACTCTTCCATGGCGGCAGCTATCTCGGTCTATCTCCACAATGCTTTAAGAGAGACCTTGCGGCCTATGTCTTTCACGTATCTTCCGGATGCTTCTGTCAGAGAGTCCTGGGATTTCTCATTCCAGTTCCCTTTATTGGTCGGAGAGCATTTTTATGACGCCGCACTAGGAAGGATGGAGCAACTCCTCACGGCTTTTCAAATTCCCCAAAAGGAATTGGGATTGCTCTTGCTGGAACACACGTCGATCCAGGTTACGCTCGTCAGGATTAAAAAAGAGTGGATTCCTTATCCGACCTACAAGGCGAATGCGATAAGGACCAAGTTTCTTTTGGAATTAGGCGAGGTTGTGGGGGCATGCGGCCACTGTTTTCGAAACGTGGTAAAATTAGACTCTCAGTACGTTTGTTCTTATTGCGGCGGGTCCAATCGGAATGAAAGCATGCCGGGATTAATGAAGGAAATTCTCCGGAAGGGCTCGGCTGCGGCGCCCATTCCGCCGCGAGCAGCTCCTGCTACTTCCTTCGGGGAAGTAGCAGGGCCATGCGTGTCACAAGGGATTTCAGCTCCTACGTGTCCCAGTTGCGGGCATGTGGCAGTAAGGAACGGGGCATGTTACAAGTGCCTCAATTGCGGAGAATCCTTAGGGTGTAGTTAGGGACCAAGAAATTTCTCTAGATATAAAACAAAGAACGCCACCTGGGCTTATGCTTCGGTGGCGATTCTCTTTTGAATGCCTAGAAATAAAAGAGGGTCGCCGATAAATTTTAGGCAGACCCATCTTTACAATTGGTTCGGCATAGTGCCGAAGGTTTAAGGGTGCGGGCTACAAGAGCCTGTTGAAAATGCCTATTTTGCCTAGACACTTTCAACAGACTCTAGTCCGCGCTCATATGGGGTATTTGCAAGGTACATATTAAAGATACTATTTTTGATAAGAGCGTCAAATTAAGGTGTGGATAACTTTTTCCTTTATAATTTGCTCCTTCCTCCCTGCGGATTTACGGTCGGAAGGCCCGAATTTAAAGGAATTATTAGGTTGTTTCTTCGTAGAGGCGTCCCAATCCCAAAATATCTGGTTCGTGGAAAGGTTTTCCTATGAGCTGAAAGCCTACCGGGAGGTCCGTCGAAAGAGGTTCGCAGGCTTGGTTTCGAACGGGGAGTGAGAGGCCCGGGAGGCCCGCGAGGTTAAGGGGGAGCGTAAAAATATCTTCGAGGTACATCGCGAGAGGGTCGTCTACCTTTTCTCCTATTTTGAAGGGCGACGTGGGGGTGACGGGGGTGAGGATCACATCCACTTTTTCAAAAGCGTTCTCGAAATCTTGTTTGATTAGTGCGCGTACCCGTTGGGCTTTGTCGTAATAGGCGTCGTAATACCCGGAGGAAAGGACGAAGGTGCCCAAGATAATACGGCGTTTTGGTTCGGGGCCGAAGCCTTCGCCGCGAGTTTGGAAATAGCGCTCCTTTAACGTATTTGCTTCCACACGTTCTTTGGTGCCTTGCCAGCGAATGCCATCATATCGAGCCAAATTCGAAGAAACTTCGGCAGGGACGATGAGGTAATAGCAGGGTACTGCATATTTGGTGTGCGGAAGCGAAATTTCTTGGACTTCGAGGCCTAGCTTTTTTATTTTTTGTATCGCTTCCTCCACTCCTTTCTTTACCTCGGAAGCGAGACCGTCGATGAAATATTCCTGGGGAAGTCCCACGCGCATTTTTTTTATCCGATCAAAAGAAGGGTTTAGCAATTCGGCTTCATATTTTTCTTCGTTCGAAGGATTCGTGCTGGTGGCATCGAGCGGATCTTTGCCGCGTATCGCGTTGAAGAGGAGCGCTGCATCTTCTGCGGTTTTCGTGATGGGGCCGATTTGATCTAGGCTCGAGGCCATAGCGATAAGGCCCGAGCGTGAAACTGTGCCGTAGGTGGGTTTGAGCCCCACCACTCCGCAGAACGCGGCGGGCTGACGAATAGAACCTCCGGTGTCTGAGCCCAATCCTCCTATTGCCATGTGGCTCGCCACTGCGGCGGCGGAACCTCCCGAGCTTCCCCCGGGAACGCGTGTGAGGTCGTGGGGATTTTTTGTAACTTGGAAGGCCGAGTTTTCCGTGGAGGAACCCATCGCAGAGTCATCCATATTTGTTTTGCCCAGGAAGACCGCTTGTTCAGTTTTGAGTTTAGAGATTACTGTTGCGTTATAACTGGCTCTATGCGTTTCCAAAATCTTTGAAGCTGCGGTGGTGATTTCGCCTTCAAAGTTCATATTGTCTTTCACGGCGAGCGGAATTCCCGCGAGCGTAGCAATTTCCTCCTCTTTCGCGAGGGCGAGATCTACCCTTTCTGCTTCGCGGCTCGCGGCTTCTTCGCGGAGCGAGAGGAATGCTTTTATTTCAGGATCGGTTTTTCGAATATGTTCGAAACAAGCCTGAGTGAGTTCCAGCGCGGAGAACTCTTTATTAAGGAGGCCTTCGTGGACTTTTTTAATAGTGAGGGTGTGGAGGGGGGATTTCATGTTAGTGCTCGAATACTTTGGGGACTTTCAAAAAGCCCTGCTGGTTTTCTGGGAAATTTTCTACACCTTTACCTGCGTTTGTGCTTTCACGTTCCTCATCTTCGCGAAACGAATTTTGGAGCATTGTACCGCCAGTGAGGGGGGCGACATTCGAGGTGTCTAGCCCCTTCAAAGAATCAAAATGCGCCAAAATATTCTGGAGGTCTTTCAAAAGCTTCGTTTCTTCTTGGAGGGTAAGTTTCAATCGGGCGAGCTCGGCCAAGTGTTCGAGCGCCTTTTTATCGATAATATCAGCCATTTCCGTGATTGTAATGCAGGTGTGAGAAAAAGAAAAAGGCCGGGCGTGACGCTCTACCAATTTCGTTTTTTAATATCACCTCCTCCGAGTTGCTGGGGAAACTACCGTTTTCCTTTTCTCTTCCGTTTTTCTTTGACGACTGGCATCAGTTTTTCCCCCGGTTTGGCTTTGGGGATTTTTTCCAGTTCCTCTGTGATCAATGGGGGTATGGGCATATTTATGCCGCTTTCGGTTGGGGTTGAGGTTTCGAGTTTTGTTTTTCGCATATCGCCGCGAAAGCTCGTTGGCTTTCGGCCGTAGGGAACTTTTCATCTTTTAGAACAAGTTGGAGGAGTTGCAGAAGTTGCTCCGCGCTTCCTCTACATGAAGGATGTTCCCGCGATGGGTTCTTTCGGCGACCCTGCTTTGATGATGCTTCCAATTACCGCTCCTTTCACAGTTCCTTTCTTCTGGGTTTGGTCAGTCCTGCATTCCATATTCACTTATGAAGTGAAAAATGTTCTATTTTATAGCACAAGTAACCTTCTTCGTCAAGGTCTTTATATCTTACAATTTTGGAAATCCTAGCTTAGTGGAGACTTTTCACAATTTTCTTGAATTGGGCCCCTCGATCTGCGTAGTCCTTAAACATGTCGAAGCTCGTGGCGCCGGGAGAGAAAAGCACAGTAGGTGGTAGGTAGTAAGTAGTATGTAGAGCGGAAGTGCGAAGCGCGCTGGTTGTTGCACCCTTTAGAGTTTTTGCAAATTTTATTGGTACACCGCTTTTTTTAATGGTACGGGCAATTTTATTTTTATTCTCGCCCATAAGGATCACGAGTTTTACTGAAGAATTTTTTAGCGCTTTCGCGAGTGGAGCGTAGTCGAGATTTTTGTCTTGACCGCCCGCAATGAGGATCACCGGATTTTTGGGAAAAGCTCGGATCGCGGCGGCGGTGGTGTGGGGATTCGTAGAAGCAGAATCGTTATAGAATCGCACGCCGTTTACGGTGTGGACTAATTCAAGACGGTGTTCGTTGCCTTTGAAATCTTCTACCACTTTTCGGATAGTAGAGGGTTTTATGCCGAGCGATTGGGTTACCGTGGCTGCCATTACTGCGTTTTGGAAATTGTGAGCTCCCGGCATTTGGAGTTTCGAGGGTCTGAATAGATTACAGCGAGAGGGGTTCACTAGGACTTTCTTGCCTCGGCTTTGCTTTCCGATCCAGCGGCTCTTCGCGTTTTTCTCAAAAAAGAAAATTGTGTCCGATTGTTTTTGATATCGAGCGATATTCGCTTTTGCGGAATAATATTCCTGGAGCGATGTATGGCTATCTTGATGGTCGGGGAAAATGTCGAGGACGACGGCGATGTGAGGAGAGATTTCTAAATCCTGTAGTTGGAAGCTGGAGAGTTCGAGGAAGATGTAGGCGGAATTGAGAATTGAGAATTGAGAATTGAGAAGATCGAGAGCGGGGGTACCGATGTTTCCGGCGAGGAAAACTTTTTTGCCTGCGGCTTTGAGCATCTTATATATAAGAGTGGAGGTGGTGCCCTTGCCTTTCGTGCCGGTTACACCGATAACACAAGGCGAGTAGCGGGTAGCACGTAGCGGGTAGCGGCGATTCAGCTCCTCGAAAAATAATTTTGTAGCGCTCGAAATTTGCACTCCGTTCTTTTTGGCACGTTGGATTTCGGGAATAAGGTAAGGAATGCCGGGGGAGCGGAAGAGCACGTCGAAGGCTGCGAGATTTCTTAAATATTTTGATCCGAAAGCCGTTTTTACACCTCGTGGAACTTTTTGGTGTTTTTTATCACGGACCCAAATTTCGGAGTTCTTGAATTTTGGAGAGCGGCGCAAAAAATTAAGGAGTGAGTGTCCTTCGCGGCCAAAGCCCAGGATGCCGATTTTTTGCATTCCTCCTATCATTCCATTGAATTGAAGCTTTGACAATTCATGGATTTACTATAAAATTTTCCCGCGGGGAGGAGCAACGGTTGCTCGCAAGCCCCATAAGCTTGAGGTAGTGGGTTCAATTCCCACCCCCGCAACATTTTTCTACTGCTTAAGAAAAATATTGCGAGGCTCGCCAAAGGCGGCCCGCAACCAAAGAAATGTATTTTGTATACATTCTTTTGAGTGAAAAGGATCGAAGGACTTATGTTGGTTACACGCATGATCTAGATGCGCGTTTGACACTGCATAATTCCGGGAGAGTTAAAGCAACGAAATTTAGAAGGCCATTAAAATTGTTTATTTCGGAGCAATTTTCTAATGAGGTGGAAGCGAAGAATAGGGAGTTGTGGTGGAAAAGTGGTTCTGGAAGAAATAAGCTAAGAGAACTTTTTCACGAGAAGTTTCTCAATGGCTAACTTGATTCCAACGAGGGTATTTGTATAGTAGTATCCAAACATGCCGACGTAGCTCAGTGGCAGAGCAGGGCTTTCATAAGGCCAAGGTCGCAGGTTCAATCCCTGCCGTCGGCACAGTTAGTATTTATCCTGCCATCTTTCCGGCAGCAATTCCTTGAGTTTCGAAATCCTGTCTTTTCTGAGAATCACTTCAGTTTCGAGGTTTTCATAATTCACTTGAAAAAGCATTTCTCGGCAGCGGCCGCAGGGCGGTACAATAAAGACACCAATACAGAACGAATCGGCTTTTTCAAAGCCAAGATGTGGGACGCGCTCCGCGCGTCCACCGAAATGGTCGGTGAATTTGCAGAAAGTCAGATTTTGGTGGCATTATACAACGAAGCTCGCACCTATTTCCAATCGCGGAGCGATTGACTTCGCACGCGCCGAGCGCGTGGTGGCTTTGACCCAAATCGTGCGCCCCGATCGCGCTGACTGCGCCCCAGCCC
>VGJV01000002.1 GCA_016867315.1 Candidatus Liptonbacteria bacterium
TTAAAAGCCGCAGTTTGATGCAGGCGCTCGTTTTTTGGATGCTCAAGGAACAACTCCAGCTTAAAAGCTGGAGTTTTAGTCAAGTTCCTTGACATAATAATGGACTCTATTGATCCAGAAATCACTCCAATTATTTCTGCTGCTCATACAGTAGGTATGGATGGAATCGTGACTTTTAGCGCAGTCAGAATTTATGATATTGATGCTTTGATGCCCTGACTATCTAATCTTGCTTCCTTCTTTTATATCTCTCTCAGGCGATAATATTATTACTTGGCCATCATCCTCTGCAGCTGCAGCAAGTATCATCCCATTGCTTTCAACGCCTTTAAGCATCCTTGGGGCTAGATTTGCTACAAATACTGCCTTCTTACCAACAAGCTCCTCTTTTTTGTACCTATTCCTAAGGCCCGCGACAATAGTTCTTGGTCTCGCTTCTCCCATATTCACAGTCAGTACGAAGAGCTTGTCTGCTTGAGGATGTTCCTTTACATCAGTTATCTTACCCACCCTCAGGTCCAGCTTTGCAAAATCATCAAAATTTATAGTAGATCTAGATTTTTCTTCGCTCTTCCCAACATTTTCATTTAGTTTACTATCTACCTTTTCAATTTTCTTTTCATCTTGTTTCTTAAAAGGTGGAAATGCCATTTTATTTTGAGTGATTTCTATCTTCTTGAAGAGTATATGTGCTTTTTTAATCTTATTTATTCCAAGATCCTTGTTCAGGCTTTCTTTTGAAATCTCAAAATGGAATGTTTTTGCAATCTTTTCAGCTGTATCAGGCATGAAAGGATAAAGTAATATAGTCACGTCTTTCAAAGCGTTGGCTGCTTGATAGATTACCTTTGCGTCTCCAGTCTCCCAAGGCTTTTTTTCTTGCAGGAAATGGTTAATCCTGTCAACAAACCCGAATATCTCATTTAATGCTCTATCAAATTCCAAACCATCGATATGCTTGCTCGCCTTGTTTATCATGCTCCTTGATTCAAGCTCCGTTTTAGTCTTCTGCATCCCGTATTTCTCGGCAAGGTTTGAGAGCCTGCTAACAAGATTTCCAAGCTTGTTTGCAAGTTCATTATTGTGTCTTTCAATAAAAACATCTTGAGAGAACTCCCCATCTTGTCCAAACGGTGTCTCCCTAAATAGTACATATCTCAATGAATCAACTCCTATCTTTGCAGAAAGAGTATCAAGATCAACTGCGTTTCCTGCAGATTTTCCTATCTTGTCCCCTTTTATAGTAAGCCATCCATGTGCAAATATTTTTTTTGGGAGCTTTATTCCTGCAGACATCAATATTGCAGGCCATATTACTGCATGGAACCACAATATATCTTTTCCTATCAGATGCACATCTGCAGGCCAGAATTTATTGAACATCTCCTGTTTCTCAAGATACCCTATGCCAGAGATGTAATTGAGCAAGGCGTCAAACCATACCCAGGCCACATGACCTTTATCGAACGGCAAAGGAACGCCCCAAGAGAACGTAGTCCTGGATATTGACAGGTCCTGAAGGCCCTCTTTTACCCTATTTATAACTTCTTGTCTCCTGCCCTCGGGAGATATAAAATCAGGATTTTTCTTATAATGGGCAAGAAGCTTCTTCTGATATTTGGACAATTTGAAGAAATACGATTCTTCCTTTATCTTCTCAACAGGTTTCTTATGTATAGGACAATTCCCCTCAGTAAGGTCTTTTTCTGTATAATATGCCTCACAAGCAGTGCAATACAGACCCTCATAGTATCCTTCATAAATATCGCCTTTTTTATGCATTTCAGATAAGATAGTCTGAACAACTTGTTCATGATCTGAATCAGTTGTCCTTATGAATCGGTCATAATGTAAATTGAGCTTTTTCCATGCCTCTTGAAATTGTGGAACTATATGGTCAACAAATGTTTCAGGCTTCAATCCTGCTTTCTCAGCTGCCTCTTGGAGCTTCTTCCCATGATCATCAGTACCAGTCAGGAAAAATACGTCCTTGTCTGCCAGCCTATTCCATCTCGCAAGTATATCTGCCGCTATTGTTGTGTAAGCAGAGCCAAGATGTGGCTTTGCAGTAGGATAGTATATCGGTGTTGTTACATAGTAAGTATTCTTTGTCATGTTCATCAATGGAGAGGCTGGTATAAAAAGATGCTTATGCAGATATTATCGGAGCGAGACCTATCGCTTGCTTCTCTTCTTGCACTGCGAGCACAAGTAAAATTCTTTCCAAATAGGAAATTCCTTCTTTGACGGGGTTTCAGACTCTCAAACAACTTCAATCACTTTCTTAACGCACAAATCTATACTTATTCTGTATTCTCTCATATTTAATGTATACTAAGCGGACATTTACTCAAATGGTGATTGATAGAGACTTATTAATACCAGTTTATAGCTCAAAGGGATGATTAGCGGTACATTCTTTCCAGAACGATGTCTTTCACATGAACCGAATCATATCCTACTAGATTGAATATTATCTCTGCAACTTCTTCTACATCCATGGCTTTATCAGAATCTTTCTTACCGCCTACGCGATTGTGAAATGTGGTTCGCATTCCTCCTGGATAAACTCCTAGAACACGAATGCCTCTTGGTCGTGCCTCAATTCTGAGTGCATCTGTGAATCCCTTAAGCCCGTATTTGGAAGCAGCATAAACACCATGTTCGATAGAAGTATCCAAGCCTCCTGTAGAATTAATTTGGATAATCATTCCCGATTTTTTGGTAAGAAAGTATGAATAAATTCGTTTTGTAAGTTTAATTACAGACATAAGATTTGAATTGATAACTTCATCTACTTCAGAATCTTCAATCTTCTCAACAAGAGCCTTAGACATAATGGCCGCATTGTTTATCAAGATATCAATTTCTTTTTGTTCTACTAACTCTGCTAATCGTACAATCGTCTTGTTTTCTTTTAGGTCTCCAGCTAAGACAATGCATTCAACACCACTTTTGCAAACCTCTTTTTTAACGCTTTCTAAATCGCCTTTATTTCTGCCATGAAGGATGAGAGAATAATTATTCTTCGAAAATTTAAGGGCCAAAGCTCTCCCAAGGCCTTTACTTGAACCTGTAATCAAAACGGTGCCTTTAGACATAAGAGAAAATAATCAGCAAACTATTTAAGTTTTGCCTAAAAAAAGTAAAAAGTAAAAAAAAATATTTCTGCTTAATTTGCTAGTTCTCCCTCTTCTGAGACTGCTTGACCATCGGCAGCATATTTGCCTACAATGACTCTGCGGTCCTCTTCACGCGCCTTAGCAAGTTTTCTGCTTACATTTATCAGGTCAGGATAAAGGTTGCGTGCGACTGTCTCGCTCAGGCCAAGATCTCGCATCACAGAGATGTAGTCGTCAGTAGTGAGCCTGCAGCCAGTATTGACTCCAAAATACAGGTGTTCTTCCGCAATTTTTCTTTTTTCTTCGACTTTTCTCTGCAAAATTGCCCCATGCTCTGGGTGTTCTGCGCTAAACTCTGCAATTGCTTCTTTCATGCCTCGCGCCTTTTCCTTGTTTTCTCTATCAACATAAGCGAAAATCCTTTCACTTTCAAACTCAGACCCATCTAAATCCTTAACTCGATTAGCCAAGTCTCTGGCCAGTGCTTGTTTGGATTTCTTCATCTTCTGATACATGCTTGACAGAGGAATCTCTATCCTGTCGCGCGCAATCAATTCTATGAATTCGTTTTGCATTTTTATTTTTCTCCTTTCAATTATTATAGATATTACCATGCCTCAGCTTATGAAATAATGTGGCCATATTTATCACCACAATAATTATAAGGGATGGTTACGATTGTTTGATATGAAAGAGAATCTTAAGGAAGCGGGATTGACTGAGAATGAAGCAAAAGTATACACCACTCTTCTTGAGCTAGGACCAAGTCATGCAGGATTGATATCCAGGAAAAGCGGACTTCATAGAAGAGTTGTATATGATACTTTGGAGATGCTTATTCAGAAAGGTCTTATTGGCTACATACTTAGGAACAATGTCAAGCTGTTCCAGTGCGTCCATCCTCATAGATTAGTTGAAATATTGCAAGAGAAAGAACAGCACGTTGAGCAAGTCATGCCATACATGATAGATCTCTTCACCAAGACAAAAGAGAAGGAGGAGACTAATTTTTTCACAGGCAAGAATGGATTGAAAACTGTCTTTGAGGATCAGTTAGCCATAGGTAAAGAGATTCTGATTCTGGGCGCATCACCTCTTGCTTATGATATGTTAGGAGATTATTTCTTCTGGTTTGATAAGAGAAGAGCTGCCAAGAAGATAAAAACCAAGATTATATTCCATGAGCAAGGTATAAAGAAGATTCCTTTCTCAGAGGTAAGATTTCTGCCACAAAAATACTCTTCTCCTCTGTCTGTGAATATTTATGGCAACAAAGTAGCATTGATACTATGGAACAAAGAAAAACCTTTGGCAATAACAATAAAGAACAAGGAGATTTGTGAAGGCTATAGGAAGTACTTTGAATTGCTGTGGAAGGTTTCAAAAAAATAATCTCCACAATCACAAAAACGATGCGCCACCTCGGCTTAAACCTCGAGGATGTGAATCCTCGATGGCAGTCAGGAATCTAAGATTCCTGATGAGCCGAGGTTTGTTGCAGGCGCTCGTTTTTGGAGATGCTCGGGAACCACCACACCTTGAAAGGTGTGGTTTTCATCGGTTCCCGACATAAGATTTAAAAAACTTGCTGAAAACACATCTTTATGAAATTAACACATAAAAATGATTCTGATTCATGGAATGTCTGGATGAGATTGAAAGACAAGAAATATCTCCCAAGAACAAGCATAGTCCAGTTTAAACCTGAACCTAGGTTGTATGATCAAAATATAATGGTGAGCACTGTCCATAATCAGGACTTCCTTGCTGCTTCGGGAAATAGCCTTCTCCTTGCACGCCATTATCCTATTGATCATGCGGATATCACTTCTAATCACGAGGCTCTGATTCTTAATAACGAGTGCTATCCAGAAGGGTTAATATTGACATCAGACTTGCAACTATCTTTATCGTCGAGAGAAAAAAGTAAAATTAATATTCTCCAATTACTTGGTAACCCTGATGATTCTTTTATCAGACGTTTCTTTTTTACGCATAATCATGTAATGGTACAAAAACCACATTATCTCTCAAGAGGGCCGGTACTCTTGTATGCAAAAAGAGGTAATGCTGAGTATATACTCAGATAAACAAAGTTTTCGACAGGTTTAAAAAGCATTTCTTGCTGAAAAAAGGATGGCAACAGGATTATATCATCAATTAAGACAGGTATGGAAAAAGCCGAGCAGAGAGATGATTCATGGAAGAATGATTCAATGGAGGGCCGGTGAAGCCGCTGTTGTAGTAGAGAAACCAGAGCGCCTTGACAAAGCCCGTGCCTTGGGTTATAAAGCTAAAGTAGGTTTTGTAGTTGTAAGGATTCGTGTTAAGAGAGGAGGACGCCAAAGGCCTCGCCACAAACATGGAAGAAAAAGCAGAAAGCAGCATGTAAGAAAGATTCTGAAGATGAATTACAGATGGGTCGCTGAGATTAGAGCAGCAAGAAAATATCCTACATTGGAAGTCCTAAACTCATATCCTCTTGGTAAGGATGGAAAATATTACTTTTACGAGGTCATCCTTGTAGATCCTTCTAGACCTGAGATTAAGAATGATAATGTAATCAACTGGATATGTAATCCGTCTAATCGAAGAAGGGCAGAAAGAGGATTGACCAGCGCAGCTAAGAAGTCTCGTGGCCTGAGGACAAAGAGCCCAAACATGAAAGTGCGCCCAAGCCAGAGAGCCTGGGGAAGAAAAGGCAAGTAATTATCATTCTGATAGTCCTCCACTTTATTGAAGCAAATGTCTCTGCTTTCAGTAATAGAAATATCTAAATACCTTAAGTAAGTCTCTGAAGCCTATGAAATATTTACTGGCTATTTTGAGGGAGGTAGATGAAATATATGACGCTTTTATGGACGATATCGCCAAGGGTTATTTATTTAAGAAAAGCCTGGCTAGAAGGATCTACTCTCTAGATGAACTTAATTCAAGAGGTTGCAAGATTTCTGTAGGCGAAGGTCCTACCATTATAGAACAAGGAAGGATGAGAAGATATAATGCCAATCATAAAGATGATGGTCAATATGAAGTTTTGTCGGACCCTTTTACTCCCTGGTTTAGAGATTGATTACTCAGATTCGTCCTCTTTTTTCTTGACTTCTCTTTCTTGTCTCTTTTGCGTCTCAATAGGGCATTCAGGATTGAAGCAGAATTCCCACGGTCTCTTGCCTTTCCTTATTGCAAGAAGTCTAGGAAACTGGTCGGCAGGACATAATTTTTCGGATCGTTTTATAAGTGAATTAGGGGGCAATGAAAAGGTCTGTCTACAATCAGGATATTTTGTGCATCCAATAAAATATCTACGAGTCTTCTTGGAATAAGTTATCCTCAATTCTCCTTTCTTACATAATGGGCAAGGCATCAATGTATTTGCCGCTTGCTGGTCTGCTCTCATGGTTTCCACGCCCTTGAGCAACTCTTTCCCTATCTCAGTTTCCTTAGCTTTGAATTCTTTGGATATATCAGTTATTAATCTCTTGGCCTTCTCCAAAACTTCTTTCTCTTGATACTCAAAATTGCTTCTGCTTTCCTGTACTTTTTCAAGTTCTTCTTCAAGCTGCCTAGTCAGGCCCTCATCTATTATTATGGGGGAGTACTTCTCTAGTGCCTCTATTAACCTGATACCTAATTGTGTGGCTTGTATACTTCTACCGTCTAAATATCCTCTGTCAAATAGCGTGTCTACTATAGCTGATCTAGTAGCCTTGGTTCCAAGATTCTTTTTTTCAAGTAATGTTATCAGTGATGTTGGAGTAAACCTTTTGGGAGGTTGTGTCTCTTTCTCAGATATTTCCACATTGTCCACTTTTACTCTGCCACTAATTTCGGGGAGAGACTTCTCTTCAAAGGATGTTGGATATACTCTGCTCCATCCACTCTCTATTAATATGCTTCCAGAGGCGGTGAAAGTTATGGCTCTTTCTTTGATATCTTCTTCTGTCTTTTCATCCCCATCTTCATCTTCTACTCTTGAGGGTGCAGGTTTAGGAGTGTACATTATAGTTTTTCCCTTGGAATCTAAAGCTGTCAATGTGATTCTAGTAGTGGCGGTCTTCATGTCTGGAAAGAAAGCTGAGATAAATCTCTTGACTATCAATGAATAGAGTTTTTCATCGTTGCCTGACAATGAAGCATGCTCTCCTGTCGGATATATCGAAGGATGTGCCGGATCTGATTTTTTCCCTTCAACAGGATAAGGCCTAGATGCGTTTTTTGCTTCAGGAAAATATCTTTCTAAAGATTTTAATATTTTTCTTGGCTGTATCTCCTTTGGAATCTTCTGGCTAGATGTCCTTGGATAAGATATAAGACCTGCAAGATATAGCTTTTGTGCTATTTGGAGAGTCCCAGATGGAGAGATTTTATAGAACCTATAAGCCTCTCTCTGCAAGGTAGTAAGATCAAATGGAAAAGGCGGAGGAGTATTTTCCTCTCCCTTCTTAGTCTCTGCGTTTGCCTCTTTTATACCCTCAAAAAATTTAAGATGTGCTTTATCAAAAATATCTAAGGGATGTTTGAAAACAAGACCACTTGAATGCGCATATGCTTCCCAGTAAGGTAAAGGCTTAAATTCATTTATCTCTCTTTCTCTGTCTACTATCAACTTTAATGCTGGTCCTTGGACTCTTCCTATAGATAATATCTTGAAAGATCCAGATGTTTTTATCGCGGACATGAGTGCTCTAGATAAGTTTATTCCATACAACCAGTCAAGTATATGTCTTGTCTCTCCAGCATATGCATTTCCCCAATGAGGCTCAGGAAGAAGGTTTTCATATGAAGACTCAAGCTCAGGAGCAGTTAACGTAGAATATTTCATTCTTTTCGCGGTTTTCTGCTTACATATGAACCTAAGTACATTCCAGCCTATTACTTCTCCTTCTACATCGAAGTCAGTTGCAATCACAATCTCTGATGCCCTGTAAGAAAGTTTCTTTAGAAGATCATAGTATCTTTTTGTGAATGCCGCTGACTTTGTAGCATAAGATGGTTGCCATTCCACATTAAATATCGGCCATCCTTTCTGGCCAGCAGAGTAGGTCAGATTGAAAAGATGACCAACTGCAGAAGCAATCACGACTTTCCTGCCATTTCTCTCAAGTTCAAAGTAAGATACTCCGTTCTCAGTTATTTTTTTTGAGTTTCCAAGCGCATTTGCAATCTTCTGTGCAGCTTGAGGTTTCTCAGTTATTATCAAGAGAATGTCTTTCTTTAGACTTATATCGGAAGGATCTGCTTTCTCAGTCTTCTTCCTTCTCTTTTTCTTAACATCTGGTATGTCCTCAAGTCCCTTTAGGTCCTTTCCAGGAGACTCTATCGTTGTAAGCTCGGCCAGGCTAGGTTTCTGCCTAACTTGTTTCTCAATAGTCATTTTGACATCTCCAGGTCTCAAGAATGCTTCTACAGCCATATTAAATCAGAGAATAGCTTCTATTTATAATTGACTTAAAGGCTAAAAGAACAAATTTGCTGGGCCAACATGAAAAAGCCAAAAGTTCTGGTCCAGAACTTGTTCAACGCAATTTGAGAACCTGCTTAATACTGCTCTCACACATACAGAAGCGCGCAAAAGAGTAACCTTATAAACTTTAATTCTTTTAAGAAATTAGTAAGAATGATAATGAAAACAAAAAATAGATATTTCAAAAATATTGAATTTTCAAATCATAAACTTGGTTTATACGATGTAAAAACGTTTATCAAAGATTGGGGTTCTGAACCACGAAGAGGCGTAGCTGAAGGGAGAAGCAGAATTGTGAAAAAGAATGGAGACAAAGTCCTAGAAATAACTATTCCAAGGGGAACATTGAGTGATGGAGGGTCTTTTTGGAGATTACTCTTTCCAAAAGATTTCCTAAATGTAACATTTGAATATGATGTTCTATTTGGAAAAAATTTTGATTTTGTTAGAGGCGGTAAACTCCCTGGAATCGGTGGTGGATTGTCAAATGGATGCGGAGCAACTCCAGATGAATATCAAAACGGCTTTTCAGCAAGATTAATGTGGAGAGTATTAAACTTCCATAATAAACACCTAATAAAAGACTCTCACAAGGCATACTTGGTTCAGTATATGTATTATCCAGATAGGCATCCATCAAAAAAATTCGGTGAAGATTTAATTTATAGATATAAGGGCAGAAAGATATTCGTAAAATCTAATAAATGGTATAAACTTAAAACAAACATAAAACTATCAGAAAACCCAAAAAGAAAAGATACAATCACGGCCTATGTAAATGGAAAAATGGTTTTAAATAAGAAATTAAATCTTAGAAAAAAGACTACCTATGGGATTAATCAGATAATGTTTAGTTTATTTTTTGGTGGTGGAGAACCAAGTTGGGCTACGAAAAAGAAAGAGAAAATATACTTTAAAAAATTTATAATTGAAGGAAAATAACGATCTTATTTTTGAAAAAAACAGCACGCTCTTCCGTCCCCACTTACAAAAATAGAAGATATAAATTTCATTAATCGCGAAAGAAAAAACTCCTTCGCTCCCTCATATTTTTTGATATTCATATTTCAGTAATCACAACAATAAATAGATAACAGATAAACACAGCAAATAATTCGATATCCTAATTCTAGGAAATTGAGACCGAATGCTTACCTTAATGCAGAAAGCTTTTGTTTTATCCTATTTATCTCTAGGTCCAAAGCAAGGACTTTGTCTTGCTGCTTAGAATGAACTTCTTTAACATGAGAAGTATTGATATGTTTTGATTTTTCTACTTTTATGCTTGCCTTAGGCAATAGAGATTCAAGATGGTTCAATGATGACATGACATCATCAGCAGATTTCTTAAGCGCCACTTTGAGCATAAATTCTTCTTTTCTCAGTCTCCTATATTCATTATAATGTTTCATAGCATTGAGGATAAAAAACTGTGATTCAAGGAGGCTTTTCTTTCCATACTTTAACTCTTGAGGGCCAAGCCTAATATATTCCGTATCCATATTAATCAACCTTCTCAAAAAGTGCCTTGCTTATCTCATCTATCCTCGATTTTGCTTGCACCATATCTTTCTCCCATGCAGAAAACTCTTGCTCCTCTCTCATCTTTGTCTCTCTTATCTTCTTCAAAAGACTGTCTACACTTTCAAGCTGGTTTTGCACCATGCTTAATGCTCTTCTTGCAGAGTGGAACTTATCTATTTTTACAAAAACATCAGAGCTGCGACTCGAAGATGGATAAGGGGCTGGCTGAGATACAGGTTCAACTATAATTGGTCTAGGCTCTGGCACAGGTTCTGGCAAAGTTTCTTCCCTAGGTGGAGGCAATAATGAGGTATTCTTTACAGATGCTCTAGATGCAAGAATAGGAGAAGAGGCAAGGGGCGACTCGTCATCTACTTCTACTACCTTGAAAGACTTAGGTTCTTGAGCGACACCAACTATCTCTGCGTCCTTAACAGAATCATTTACAATAGCATCCTTAATTGCTGCTTGTGAGAAACCTTTCGTCATAGGAGAATCAGGAAAGGAAGGAAGCCCATGCTTCTCTGTAGGAGAAGTGTCATCACTCTCTTCATTTTCAGGCATTCCAGGCATGGCTGATGGCGAAGCAGGCAGAGGAGTCTTTCCCTGTAAACCTGGCTTCATAGGAGGTAGATCCGGTAACTGCTTATCGTCTTTTTTACCCCAAAACATACCAATAGGTTTTAAAATTAATTTATATAGCTTTATATTAATTATTTAATAGTAACACCTTTTCGAAACATTTTTAATCAAACTTTTTCAAGGATGGATATGCAAATAGATCTTCTTAAAGATATTGTAGGTTCTGTCGCTGGAGAGAAGGCTAAATCTATAGTCGACCTCCTTCATCAGAAGAAGAATGTGAACGAATTTCTCGTGGCCAAGAAGCTGAAGCTTACTATAAATCAGACTAGGAACATCCTTTACAAGCTTGCTGACGAGGGGCTTGTAAGTTTTGTCAGGAAAAAAGACACGAAAAAAGGAGGCTGGTACACATATTTCTGGACACTCAACATAGAAAGGGGCCTGGCAAAATTCAAGGAGTACTTGCACAGTCTGATAAATTCTGAGAGACAACAAATACAAGTAAAGAAAACCGAGAAATTCTTCTTTTGCCCTAACTGCCAGATAGAGATGGGAGAGGAGCAAGCACTATCGATACAATATACCTGTCAGGAATGCGGAAAGACTTTTGAATTGAAGGACAACTCAAAGGAAATTATGGCTCTTGAGAAAGAGATTGTTAAGCAGGAGAAGATACTCAATGATTTAGATAAGGAGTTGGACATAATAAATACTCAGCAAAACAAGGCAAAGGCAAGAAAGCTCAAGGCAGAAGAAGTGAAAAAGAAAAAGGAGAGAGAAGAGAGGAAGAAGCAAAGAATTGGAGCGAAAAAGTTAAAGGAGAAGAAGAATAAGCCAAAAAAGCGGAGATCTAGTTAAACCATGCCTCGTTATCAGCATAGAAATAGATCCAGAAAAAGTTTGTACAATTTCAGGACCACAACTTGGTTGATAATTACTAATGTATTAATATTCTACATCCTATTCTACTTAGCACCAGAATCTTCAAGATATATCCTTCTTCAAGGAAAACAGATAATCCAAGGTGAAGCCCTATGGACTTTGCTCACAAGTATGTTCATGCATCAAGGCCTCTTACATCTTTTTGTGAACATGTTCTCGTTGTTCTTCTTAGGGAATTTCTGTGAACAGCTGATTGGCAAGAAGAGATTCATATGGTTATACCTTCTTGCAGGCCTTTTTGCCGGAATCTTTTTTGTACTAGGCACAATCATAGGATCAGGTATTCCATGGGGTCCAAGAGTTTTTGGAGACATCAACGCGATGGCAGCAGGAGCATCAGGTGCACTATTTGGACTTTTGGGGCTCTTGGCCATGTTGGTACCAAGATACAGAGTCTATCTTATCGTGGGTCCAATCATAGTATTTGTCTTACTTGCCATAATTGATACACTCCCACAATCGCCGGCCATATTCATAATAAATATCTTACTCAACATAATCCTGTTCGCCATGATATTCTCATTATTTATGCCTTCCAAGAATCTCCGTAAATTTTCAATACCAGTAGCATTACCTATGTGGTTTGCCCCTGTTGTTGCAATAGTGCCTCTGATAGTCATCAGTTTTGCCATAGACCTGCCTATCGGGAATAGTGCCCACTTGGGAGGCCTACTATTTGGATTGGCATATGGGACTTATCTAAGATTAAAGTACCCTCAAAAGATGCTGCTTCTCAAGAGGTTTTTCAGATGAAGAAGAGGCGCAGTCTATTGTCAAGGCTCAAATCATGGGCAAGTGAAGGATTAGAATATTTGAAAGAAAGCAGGAGATACATTTACCTTTCAGCAGCATTATTTATTTTATTCATTGTTATTGGTTTTTGCTTTGCTGATAAGCTAACAATCTTGGACAGTGTGATTAAAGAGATGAGAGAGAGTGTTTCAGGTCTTGATGGAAAGGACCTGACTCGCGCAATTTTTTTATCAAACATACGCGCAGCATTTTTCTCTCTCTTCCTCGGTATATTGATGGGCATATTCACAATATTCAACATAGCCCTCAATGGGACCTTGATAGGGTATGTTATAAACGCCCTGTGGATTGATTCCGGATTTACTCATTTATGGAAACTTCTACCACACGGAATATTTGAATTGCTTGCGTTGTTTATAGCATGGGGTCTAGGCATAAGGTTAGGAGCATTTATTTTCTCAAAGAATCCCGGAAAAGATTTGAAGAAGAGACTGATTGGATCAATAAAGGCATTTACATTTATAATAATCCCTTTGCTTTTCATAGCTGCAATAATTGAAGGTCTGCTCATTGCATTCATCGCATAACTCAGCCATTAAGAACTCTGTTCTTGAGGTTTCCTTACAAGTTCACAATATTTAAAACATCAAGAAATAACCAACTTATATGGATCTTACAAAAGAAAGCGTTGAAGAGATTGACGCAGAGCGAGACATGGAGAATACCAAAAAAGTCGAGGCCGCATTGTTCATCTCGGGCAGGTTCCTTTCATTACAAGAACTTGTGGCCTTAACAGATGTAAACCCTCTTCTTCTTAAGAAAATACTTGAGGATCTTGTAGACAAATATAAGAGTTCGGGTATATCCGTTATCCAGCAAGACAGTCTTTGGAAGATGGACGTCTCAGAAGAATATACTTGGATGGTCAATAAACTTGCCACAGGAAGTTCTGAATTCAGCAAGGCGGAGCAAGAGACTCTCGCCATAATTGCTTATAAGCAGCCAATGAAGCAGTCTGTGCTTGTCAAGATTAGAGGCAACAAATGCTATGATCACATAAGAAAATTCACAGATATGGGTCTAATCAACAAGAAAAAAATGGGTCACACTGCAGAAATATCATTAAGCTCCAGTTTTTATGAGTATTTCCACCTTCCTCAAGGAGAAGAATTGCCAAGGCAGGGAGAGTGAGATCTTGAATTTCTACCACATCCTTACATATATCTTGGTCTATTTGGGCCTTTTTGCTACTTCATTTTATTTACTAAGTCTTTTCTCTTATTATAGAAAACCTCGGAAGACTACTGATAAAAAATTCTCAGTAAGTATAATCGTACCTGCGTTCAATGAAGAAAAAACAATATCTAAGACCCTCCAATCTTTGCTTGAACTAGACTATCCTAAAGACAGAATGGAGATAATCGTTGTTGATGATGGTAGTACAGATAGCACATACTCGCAAGCAAAAAGATTTGAATCTAATATTGTCAGAGTAATTAGGAAAGATAATGGTGGCAAAGGCTCTGCCTTAAATGCAGGCATAAAAGTCGCGAAAGGAGAACTTATTGCTTCCATGGATGCAGATAGTTTTGTCCAAAAAGACGCCCTTAAAAAAATGGTTGCTCTTTTCTATAATGATAGCGTCATGTCAGTAGCTCCATCCGTAGGAATAATCGAGCCAAAAGGCATACTGAGAAGAATACAGCATATTGAGTATGCAATGGGAGTATTCCTCAGGAAATCATTCTCAACTCTCAATGCAATCCATGTCACTCCGGGAGCATTTTCACTCTATAGAAAAATATTTTTTGACAAATATGGCGGTTACGACGAGCATAATATTACAGAGGACCTTGAGATTGCCCTGCGTATCCAAAGCAAAGGATACGTTATCGAAAATGCAGAAGATGCAGTAGCATATACCAGGGGCCCAAGATATTTTAGAGAGTTGATGATACAAAGAAGAAGATGGTATACTGGACTTGCAAGAAATCTCTGGAGATACAAGAGCTTATTCGGTCCATCAAGAGGTCCACTTGGGACATTGGTCCTTCCGGCAGCAGTGATAGCCATAGTTCTGCCGATGATATTGGTAATATATCAAGTAATAAAGAACCTTGACGATATAAGGAGAAACATCATACTCTTGCAGTCTATAGATTTCAGATTCAAGGACCTTTGGGAATATAACAGTTATATCTTTGAACAGATAATATTGTCATCATTAAGCTATCCCTTGTTCCTCATGAGTCTTCTTTTTCTGGCACTTCTTGCAGGATATCTTATATTCGCCAAGAGGATCACAGGTTTTAAGGAAAGATGGCAATTGAATTTTGTCTTGTTCTTCCTCCTGTATTATTTTCTTTTTGTGTTCTGGTGGATAGTATCTACAGCCTATCTTATATTTAACAAGAAAGTTATATGGAGGAAAGAGAAGCATGAAGCAGGATAATTCAATTTATCTTAGAAGATACATCTATTCATTCTTTATAGCAACATTTCTTTTCATCTTGGTATTCGCGATAGCTGACTCATTCACACATATAAGTTATGAGAGAAACGCCAGGGAAAGTGAAGTCATAAGATCGTACATAACAGACCTCAATGGATATTTTAAGGAGCAGAGTTGCAGTGACCAACTGATTTTTGATGCTTCATTAAAGCTAGATAATGTGGGAAACAGGATAGACTTACTTGAAAAAAGATTTGGAAAATCTGATCAAAGAGTAGTGACTCAGAAGAAGCAATATGCAGAATTGCAGCATACTCATTATCTCATAATCCAAAGACTGAACAAATATTGTGGAGCAAAATTTATCACGGTACTATATTTCTATACTCAGGCCAAAGAAGAGAGCGATGCAAATGAGCAGGCTTCTTTCATCTTGAACGCGTTCAAACAGGAGAGTCCTGAGAGAATAATGATATATGCATTTGACTCCAGTATAGGGTCGGGAATTGTAGGCAACCTTAAGACCTGGTACAACATTACTTCAACCCCTTCTGTCTTGGTGAATCAAGAAAATAAGATAGATAAATTGACCCATATTTCACAGCTAGACCCATTTTTAAAAGAAGTAAGATAAATTGTCGTTCTCAAGAAGTATCACCTAGTTACCCTTTTAACAAGTCATCTTAGAATTGTTACTGCCTTAGATGACAAACTTGCAGAAAGATTTAAAAGCAGACCGCAGATGTAATATATAGGATACAATATAACCATTACAATATACCATGGCAGAAATTCGAGATAATTTTGATATATTCTTTAGAAGAAAGCCAGCCTTGCTCCTAGTAGCATTAAAGAGGCTTGCAAGAGCAAGATATGGTAGTGTCCTTGCAAAAGAAGTTGATTGTACCTACAGCCACGCCGTCAAGATATTACAATCTCTCGAAAAACTAGGTCTAGTCATGTTTGAGAAGAAAGGCCGCATCAAGCTTATCAAGCTCACCAAAAAAGGCCAGGAAATCGCTGATAATATTGAGAATGTGAAACGCCTTGTTGGTTAATTAATTCTAAAATTAATTGGTTATATCTCTTTTTTAAACATCTATTCTTAAAAATCAAAAAAACGATGCGCCACTGCGGCTTAAACCTCGAGGATGTGAATCCTCGATGGCAGTCAGGAATCTTAGATTCCTGATGAGCCGCAGTTTGATGCAGGCGCTCGTTTCACCAAGAACATTGTTCTTGGATGCCATCAAGAATAGAAGATTCTTGAGGTTTGGATGCTCAAGGAACAACTCCAGCTTAAAAGCTGGAGTTTTAGTCAAGTTCCTTGACATAAAATGGCCTCGAGGGGATTTGAACCCCCGACACCTGGATTTCCTAAGAAACCTACGGTTCGTCAAGGACGAAGTCCTTGAGCACGCTCAGGAATCTTTGATTCCTGACGTCTTGTGGGTCAACTTCCCTCAAGAAAATGCCTTATGTCCCCGAGGAGGGTTCATAAGGGTAACGTAGTTCCCTTATTAAGAGTCCAGTACTCTGACCGGGCTGAGCTACGAGGCCATAAAACACAAAGCAAGAGATGATTTAAAAAAGTATCTAGAGTAATTTTATTCTATAATTATTAATGGCATTTCTGAAAAAATCTCTTACGGAGTGTTCAGAGGGAAAATCAAAATGACTGCATAATTTTGAAGGAGTACTGCCAATAAGAATATGATATAATAAAAAGCTATCGACATCAGGGTATTTTAATTGCAGATCTCTGGCAAAATCTCTTCTATTTTTATCAAATACCCTGTCCTCATCTGCACTAGCCAATTCTTCAAACTGAGTCCTAACATGATGCATCTCTAAATTTTCCTGTGACGTCAGGCCTCTCGCCTCAAGTGCTATCCAATATCTTCCTATATCCCATTCCACAAATAAAGCGTCCAGGTCATCTATTTAAATCTTAGCTTTGTAATTTTTAAGATTAATATCAACGATATTTTCTCCATGTATGCTTGCATTTTGTGCATTTATAGAACTTAGTCTCTGATTCATCACTTGATCTTGTCTGTGTGGTCCAGAAATAAGCCTTCTTGTTCTTACACTCTGGGCAGACCATATCAATCACCGGATAAGTATTATCTGCCTCTTCATTTATGACTGCCACGGTTTCTTTCTTCATTATCTTTTCAGATGCTTCTATTTTTGGCTTTTTTTTACCTTTATGGCCACATGCTGCACATACTGCACGGTCATTAACTATCTCAATAATACCGCCACATTTTTCGCAAAATTCCATCGCATTAATAGAGACTTACTTCTTTTAAAGCTTTGGTTGAGTCGATCCTCTACAGAAACCTCTCTCATCAGCAGGTTTCATGAAGTCGAAGAATATCAATTTCACCCAGCCAAGATAAGGTATTCTTCCTACAGCCACTCCCTGTATTCTGCTTATGGATATATTTATCTCATCAACTCCTGCTCTGTTGTTAGAGAATTCTGGATTAGCGACCAGCTGAAGATTGTTATTGTCTCCTTTTGTCTCTATTGGATCTGTACCTACGACTCTATGTATTATGGGGTAATATCTTGAAGCGGTTGGATGCGCATTGAACACTATGACATCTCCCTTATTATATTTCTTCCCACCAACAAGAAAAATTATGTCTCCTTTGTTAAGCCCGTTCACAAATCTATAAGATTTGAAATCTTCCTTAGAAACACCATATAATGAATAAAGGTCTCCATTGATTCCCCACCAATCATCTAGCACTTGTTCATGATACATAGAGCATGACTCAATTATGACTATAGGAAGTGATGTGCCTGTAACAAGTGAAAGAAGAGGAAATAATACAAATTTTATAACAATTATTATCAAGACAAAAGAAACCATCCAAGATTTCCAGGAATCCTCTTTTAGAAACCTCCAGATCTTGATTCCATATTCTTTGAATCTATCCATTCAATAAAATCGTAAGAAGACTTTAAAAATACTCGGTAGTCGCAATCGCCACATTTTTATACACCAAAACATTAATAGTACTATGGACTTTGATTCAGTTATAGACAAGAGGCACTCTGTAAGAGCTTTCAAAAATAAGAAAGCAAGTTGGAAGCTCGTATTAGATGCAATTGATGCTGCAAATCAAGGGCCATTTGCAGATAACATAAACCCGCTTAAGTTTCTGATAATCGAAGAGCAGTCTACAATTGACAAGGTCTCGGAGCTATCAGGACAACTATGGATAAATGAATCAAGTATTTTAGTCATAGTCTGTTCAGATGATACTCATCTTGAACACCTTCACGGCCAGCGTGGAAAGAGATATTCAAGGCAACAATCTGGGGCAGCCATAAATACCTTCATTCTAAAATTAACAGACCTAGGCCTCTCATCATGCTGGGTAGGGGCATTCACAGACGATCTAATAAAGCAACATCTCAAGATTCCAGGACATATTGAAATAGAAGCAATCATCCCTATTGGTTATGAAAAGACAAAAAGCAACAAAAGAAGGAAAAGACCTTTGGAAAACACTCTCAATTGGGAATCCTGGGGTTCCACAAAGCGCCCCTCATTATTCAACGAAGATGCTCCCGACCCAGATTTGATAGAGTCGTGATCACTCCTGCAGATGAAACTCAACTTTCATCCTGTCAAGAACTTTGTTCTTGAGCACGATCAAGAATTGCGTTAAACCAATTCTTGACGCATCAGAGTTTTTGAAAAAAATTACTGATGGGATGATATTATTCCTGCAGATGAAACTCAACTTTCATCCCATCGGGATCCTTAGTGAATATGGCAGTTCCACCGTATCCATCATCAGTTATTCCATTATCTTCCATTTCTATTCCCATTTTACGTAAGGTTCCCTCTATTTCATCCAAGTCTTCTCTGGTATCAATCTTAAAAGCCCAGTGATTTAGTCCTAGTTTCTCAGGATCAAAAGTCTCGTCTTTTCCAATTACCAATTGAGAATTCGCGAGCCATAGTGAAAACATTCCATCGGTCAAACCACAAACATCTTCCTCATCATGCATTACTTCCATCCCACATACATCTCTGTAGAAATCACGTGATTTAGAAATATTCCGCACAATCAAAGTAATATGATGAACTCCAGTTGTTGTAACCATAAGTAAAAATGAAAAAGAAGATAATTAAACCTTTTTATTTTTTAATTAATACCTTAACAAAACTCTTCGAGTTTTAACCTCTACCTAAGGTAGAGGATTTCTACGAGCGTTAATAAAACCAAAATTTTCAAATTGTTACATATAAATCAAGGAGCCTCTTTCGAGGCCCCTCAAGAGAAAAATAAAAAAAAGGGAAGTTAATAAGAACTTTGTCTTTATCTGAAGACTTCGATGCCTAAATCAGACATCTCTGACTTCATTGAGGCTTCTTCACGGAAGGCTTTCTTACCAAGGACATAAGGTGATCTGACACCCGTCATGATAGTAATAACTCTGACGCGATTAGCGAATTCCTTATTGACGCGAGCTCCAATAATTACTTGGGCATCCTGGCTGATGTTCTCTGTTACAAGCTCACCAACTCCTGCGAATTCCTCAAGCTTGAAGTCAGGGCCGCAAGTGATGTGGATCAAAGCTCCTGTTGCTCCTTTATAGTCTACATCGAGCAAAGGATGTGTCAAAGCTTGCCTGACTGCTTCATCTACTCTTGCTGTTGTGTCAGATTCTCCAACGCCGATTACTGCTACGTCGCCATTCTTCATAATAGCTGAAACGTCTGCATAGTCTAAGTTAATCAATGATGGCAAGGTAATAGTTTCCACTATGCCTTTGATCATTGTACTGACTAGCTCGTTAGCTACTGCGAATGCCTGCTCCATAGGCAAGTTTCCAGCGATATCTACCAGTCTATTGTTATCAATCACGATAACAGTGTCAACAACTTCTGTAAGTTCCTGCAATCCAAACTCTGCTTTGTCATGTCTTGCTTTTTCACACTCAAACGGCATTGTGACTACTCCTATTACTACAGCTCCAGATTCTTTAGCAAGCTGTGCAACAACGGGTGATGCTCCTGTTCCGCTTCCTCCCCCCATTCCTGTGAGGACGAAGACCATATCAGCTCCAGATGCAGACTTCTTAAGCTCAGACAAAGATTCCTTTGCAGCTTCTCGTCCCTTGGCAGGATATCCCCCGCATCCAAGACCACGTGTAAGCTCTTTTCCGATAAGTATTTTCTCATCTGCCTTTGTTATGCTCAAATGTAATGCATCAGTGTTGATAGCATAAATAGAAGCTCCATTTATTCCTTTGTTGAATAGCCATGTCGCCATATTGCTTCCAGCTCCTCCAATACCAAATACTTTGATATTGGCTTTTCCAGCTCTCAATTCATCAAAATTGATGCTATGCGTCTCCGCATTTTTGATCGCCTCTTTTGCAAAATCAAGTACCATGTTTTTTACCTCCTTTCAGTTAATATTTATGTTTTTTCAAAGGCCACTTCACTATTTATACTTGACGATACCAGATTATATAAGAATGAGAAGATAAAAAGAGTGAAAATGATAATTTTATAAGGAAAAAACCACATATATATACATGATAAAAAAGTCTTCTGCATTCGATAAGTTTGTAAATTTCAAAACTAAGAAGAGAGCAGATATCACGACTCTCTTTGAGCACCCATCAGCCTTCAAAGGAGTTGTAGATGAGATGACGAAACCATTCGGAAAAGTGAAAATAGATAAGATAGTAGGATTAGATGCCTTGGGATTTATCCTGGCGAGTGGAATGGCCTTAAAAATGAGAAGGCCTTTGATACTTATAAGAAAAAAAGGAAAATTGCCTTACCCGTCTAGTGCGTTACTAAGGATTGATGCAAGAGGTGTAAAAACGGACAAAGATAATAATCCAAGCAGGAAGTTAGAGATAAGAAAAGATTCTATTAAGAAAGGAGATCAGGTTCTATTGGTAGATGAATGGATCCACACAGGAACACAAGTGCTTGCAGCAGTAAAGATTATAGAAAAATTAGGTGGGAGGGTAGTAGGAATTGCATGCTACAGTGCCAATCTTAACGAAAAAACTAATGTCTTATTCGATAAGTACAATCTCAAGCAGGTCCGCAAATAGATTGAACTTATATTCTCTTCAGTCTATCCATGAATTCTGCAATATACTTTAAAGGAAATAAGCACCCAGATGCGGCTTTATGCCCGCCTCCATCTGAATTCTCAAACCCTTCGACTATTTTTCTTGCGAGTATAGACACATCTTCTCCTCTATCTTGCCTTCTAAACGAGCATTTTACAAGGTTATTAGACTTTCTGTAAATGACGATTGTCTTATCTGGAATTTTATGGCTTCTATCGTTAATTACAACCTCTCTTATTGGAAATATCCCTTTGAATTCCCATACATATCTTCCATTTATCTCCTTCTTCTCAGAATCAAAAGACTCTAATGCTTTATCGACCTCTTCTTGCACTTCAGCTATATGTCCTCCCAAGATGCCAAGTTCGCCGAACTGCCTGGGAAATCTATCGTAAAAATCATATATTGTATCTTTATAATATACTAAAGCAAGATAAAGTTTGTATTGAAAATCCCATATCTTGCTATCTTTTACCTCTTCATCTCCAGGAACGAACTCTCCTCCATATTTTTTATATACTTCTGACAAGAAACCTCCATTTGACTTCCATGCCCAATCAGATAAGGATGCGCAAGCAACCGCCCAATCCCAAGATTTCAGTTCTTGTATTTGTGAAAATAAAAAATAACAGAGATAGGCTGCGCACATTCCTTGAGCGTTCATATATACTGTCTTTTCAGAATTGAAATCTTCTATTATCTGATGATGATCTATTATCAATATTTTTGCAAAAGATTCCAATTTAATGAATTTGTCTTTGGTTTTAAAATTCAGGTCAGTCATGACGACCTTGGTCACACCTTCTTTCCTTAGTTCTTCTATAAGTTCATCATTCAATTCCTCATATCCTACGAGCCTAACTATATTTGGATCAATGGCTTCACTGACTATTTTTGCAGAAACTATGCCATCCAGGTCAGACTTGTGACTAACTACTGCAATCACATCTTTATCATCTAAAGAACCAACATATTCAGCAAACCTTTTCTCATTCCCAGTAATCCAATTGGGTTTTTCCATGCTCAGGTGATTGATACTTATACTCTTTCTAAAATGACAGAATTAATGCCATTTTGCAAGCAGAGAGATTCAAATCTTTTAGCATCATCAATCGTGCCTACTACTCCAGACCCATAATGCATGGGGATTGCCAGATCAGCACCTAACATCTTGGCCACGTCTGCAGCGTCTTCTGCAGTCATTACATAAGTCCCAGAAACAGGCAACAATGCCACAAACTCATTTCCATGTTTCCCATATCCTGTAAGCCTCTCCATGTCAGGTATCTTGTCTGTGTCTCCTGCATGGTAGATGATTACCCCATTAAATTTGATCACAAAGCCAAGCCACCTCTCAGATTTTGGATGAAAATCATTCCCGACATTATATGCAGGTACGGCTTCTATTTTGACTCCATCCATCTCAAGTTCATCACCAATCTCCATTATCTGCATTTGGACATCATCGATTCTCGTTATCTTGCTTTGTGCATCAGGGGACGTTATTATCGTAGTCCCTTTTTTTGACATCTTAGCAATATCTTTTATGCTGCAGTGGTCAGAGTGACTGTGTGTGACAAGTATGTAGTCTGCTTTTCCAGCAGCATCTGATACATTATATGGATCTATCGCTATCCTTTTTCCATTACTATTACTTATCAAAAAGCCATCGTGGCCTAAAAATTCAATGATGACATCTTTTATCTTCATCAACAATCAATCTTTACTTAATTTATAAGCTTACTGGTGATTGACATGAAAGATTTAAATATGAGGAAAAATGGGCAGTTGACGGCCATATTACAGATATTTCATTCGATACATACTGGCAGGCATGAGACTGATAGTTTTTTATTGCACTATTTTGACCAACATTAAGAGGTATTAAGAAAATTTCCCTGCTATCTTCAACGCCTTTAAATCATTTCCTTTGGCACACATTACCTGTAAGCCGACAGGTATATTTTCCACAATTCCCGATGGTACAGCAACAGAGCATATACCGGCCAGATTCGCAGGGCAAGTAAGTGCATCAGCAGCATATACTTCTTCAATGCTCATCTTGTCCCCCTCCCCAACCTTCCATGGCAATATTGGGCACACAGGTATTATTATACAGTCTACTTTGCCGAAAGCTTTTGAAAATTCTTCTGATATCATTTGTTTAATTTCCAATGATCGTCTATAATATGCTCCCGCGTGTTCTGCTTTAGTGATCTCGCTCCCTCCAAGTACTCTCCTTAACACTTCCTTGCCGCACTTATCTTCAAACCGATATCCGTACCTCCTTCCATCAAACCTCCTTGTCCCAGAATAAAACTCTGAATATACGAGAGGATAATATGTCTGTACAGCAAGCCCTATGTTTTCAAGTTCTATTTCTTTTATAAGCCATTTATTAATCTTTGCGACCTCTCTTAGTTTATGTTCCACAATTTTATGAATCCTTGAATCTATTCCTTTTATCTTTAAAACTCCTATATTTATTGTATTCCCTTCATCTTCCTTTATGTCTTCACTCATAGTATCTCTCTCATCTCTACCTGATATAACTTCAAACAACAATTTAGCATCCTCAACATTTTTTGCTAGTGGCCCTATCTGATCAAGGCTCATCGACAGGTCTACAAGTCCATATCTGGAGACTGCGCCATAACTTGGCTTCATCCCAACTATCCCGCAATGCGAGGCGGGGGCCCTTATGCTCCCTCCAGTATCGCTTCCTAGTGCAACATCGCAAAAACCTGCTGCTACTGCCGCAGCACTACCGCTGCTGCTTCCTCCAGGTATTTTTCCCAATGCAGCAGGGTTCTGTGTTGGTCCAAATGCGCTATTTTCCCCACTTACTCCTGCCGCAAATTCATCCATATTTGTCATCCCTATTATAACTCCATCTTCTCCCTTGATCTTAGAAATGACAGTAGCATCATAAGGTGCGACATAGTTCTCTAAGACACGCGAAGCGCAATTACATATAATCCCTTTTACATTTATATTACTCTTTACAGCCACTACGAAACCATAAAGCTTTCCTTTCTTGCCTGTCTTTTTAAATTTTTCATCCACAGCTCTTGCCTCCTCAACAACTTTATCGTTAAGATGTAAGAACGCATTAATCTTGCCATCCTCTTTTTTTATCTTTTCCAGAAACTTCTTTACTTTATCTTCTACACTCATACCGATTTTGAGAATTAGCACTTTATTAATCTTCCTTTACAATCAATGTACTAGTTCCTTTGCTCTCTGTTCTAATGCTTGCTTTTGAGAAGCATCCATCTTTCCATATTTATCAGAATGTGCTTTCTTGAAATGTTCAATCATTTTCTCGGCAGTCTCATCAATATTTTTACCTCTTGCCACAAAACCACATTCCATGTTTCCTAATGAGTAACAGTTCAATTCCAGCTCATTCAAACCGGCGCGTGCTTTGTCAGGATCTGCCTCTTCCATATTATTATAAGAAAATAAGAAGTTTATGAACCTTTCTTTTGTACAAAAACAAAGTCGTGTCTAAGGTTTATACAAAGGCTTACCAGCTTATATTCTTCACAGGCTTCTTAATATACATAATCTCCTGCAATTCATAGACTTCCATGGTGCTTTCAACTTGATCGTCAAAATATCTTATCTGATATTCCTTATCATTTTTGTCAAATACTTCTATAGTCATCTCTTTAGTGCTCCCATGATCCATTAAGACATAATGAGCATCTACCTCTAATTCCACACCATCTATCTTTATCTTGTCTCCTTTCTTGATCTTTGATACTGGTCTAGATGCACTTACCTTGGGAGGTTCTGACGGCCCATTATGGTTCATCTTCTCTATAACATTAACTGCATCTTCAACCATGTCATCCATGTCATCCATATCATCTTCATCTACTGTCTTCTTTTTCACTTTCGCAGGCTTGGATGCAGGAGCATATTCTACATCTTCATCATCACCAAATGCATCATCCAAAGACATCCCTTCATCATCACTTTTATCCGCATTTACTTTCCCTGCTTCTTTCTTTTTTGTTTTTTTAGCTACCATTTCTTCTTCTCCGCGATAATGCAATCCTCATCTTTATTTGGCGCGTTAGCAAGTAACATATCTCTGAACGCCTCATCTCCAGATGCTCCCTTCCCCTCTTCTCTGAATCCTCCAACTCTTTCTTCATTTTTCTTTTTGGAAATCTTAATCTTGGACAACGCAGAGCTGAACTTTTTCAATATTTCTTGTACTTCTACTTTAATCTTTTCCTTTTCTTTCTCAGAAATTGCATTCATATTTGTGAAAGAAAGCTTGAATTTATAAAGCTAATGTAGTGAAGTTTACTTTCTTTTAAAAAAATACTGCATCGATCCTCTCTTTAGTAATGATTTTTTTAATCTTGTAAGGATACTCCTTGAAAATCCCCTAAAACAAGTAGTCTCATTACCAATGCAAGAAAATCTTATTAAAAAAAATATCTAGTAAAATATAAATACAGACCAAGGTTAAATTTTTAATGGATATTAGATTGGTGAAAGATTCTGATCTTCTAAAGAGGTCTTCACTCTACCGAGAATTCCAAGCAGAACGCGAAGAGGTTCTAAGGCATAAGTGGATAGAATCTGAGAAAGCAGGTTATGACATAGGTTTTGAACATGCCCTAATCGATTGGATAATTCATCATCGCTCTAAATGGAGAACGTGGAGAAAACAAAACTGCCCAGAGTGTCCATATTATATGAAAAAACCCGAGAGCAATCCCTTGCTACCAAATATTAAGTTTTGAGTACCACAATTTCTTTTAGAAGAGATTTGTTTCATGCATGATGCTGAACAAGTACATAAATTCCCAATTTAGATTGGAAAGCAACTAGAGGAAATAGGTAAATTAAGAAGTAATAATTCAAAGGCATTTTCATTTAACCATCCTTCTCTTAGACTATCACTAAAACGATGCGCCACTTCAGATTCATTATAGAAGAAGTTAATCTTAAATGGCAGTCAGGAATCTTAGAATCTTGATGAGGTGTGTTTTTGGTCGATTCTCAACATAATCACTTCTTCTTTTTCTCTTCCTTTTTAGGAACATCCAATTTAATGAATACTTCCTTGAGCTGCTTCTCGCTTACTGAAGACGGAGTATCAAGCATGACGTCTTGTGCAGCTTTATTCTTCGGGAAAGCAATCACATCGCGGATAGTGTCTGCGCCGATAATAATCTGAATAAACCTGTCGAGGCCAATAGCATACCCTCCGTGTGGCGGCGCTCCATACGACAAAGCATGCAGCAAGAAACCAAACTTTTCCTCTGCTTCTTTCTCGTCAATGCCCAGAACTTTAAACACTCTCTTTTGAATTTCTGGATTATGGATGCGAATGCTGCCACTCAGCAATTCTGTTCCATTCAAGACCAGGTCATACGTCTTCGCCTTCACTTTCAAGGGCTCTTTCTCAAGCAAAGTCAAATCAGAGGGCATGCAGAACGGATGGTGCGCAGCAACATATTTCTTCTCTTCCTCAGAGTACTCAAAAAGCGGAAAGTCCACAATCCAGGAAAAGGCATACTTCTCTCCGGTCTCCTTGCGCAAATCGGGCTTGTCAGAGTTGTACTTCTTCATCGCCTCTGCATACGGAATCCTCCGAAACGGCGTCTTCAGATCCTGATGAAGAACCTCCTTAAACAACGCCTTCATGAGCTGCTCAACACTCGAATAAATATCTTCTTCATTAACAAACGACATCTCAACATCGAGTTGCGTAAACTCCGGCTGTCTATCTGCACGCAAATCCTCATCGCGTAAGCAGCGCGCGATTTGAAAATATCTATCCATTCCCGATACCATCAAGAGTTGCTTAAATAATTGCGGCGATTGCGGGAGAGCATAGAATTTGCCTGCATGAACACGGCTCGGTACAAGATAGTCGCGCGCTCCTTCCGGCGTTGATTTTGCAAGTAAGGGTGTCTCAAACTCCGTAAATCCTTCCTTGGCAAAGAAACTACGAATGGTCTGCATAATCCTGCCGCGCAAATGGAGATTGCGCTGCATGCGCTCGCTGCGCAAATCAAGATAGCGATACTTCATCTTCACATCCTCATTGACCTCTGCATCATTGAGCATAAACGGCAGAGGCGGACAAGGATTCAATACCTCAAACGCCTCACAAAAAACTTCAATGCTCCCTGTAGATAGCTCTTTATTCTCAGTTCCTGCCTTCCTCTTCACCACTTCCCCAACAATCTTCACGCACGACTCCAGCGCAATGCTCTTTGCCTGCTCAAATCCCTTGCTTTTCTTAATCAAAACAACTTGCACAACTCCATATCTGTCCCGCATATCCAAAAAAACAACACCTCCATGCGCTCTTACTGTCTGCACCCATCCACATAATTGCACTTTCTTTCCCACATCTTTTCCGCTTAATTCTCCGCATGTATGTGTTCTTAACATGCCAAATCCAAATAAACGCGCTTTTTAACCCTTTTCTTTCAGAAAACCTTACTTTGTTAAGATCTCAAAGTCTATCGGACTTTGATGGCCATCAAGGATTAATATCCATGAGGTTTCCTAAATCTTATTTTTAACCCTTATGCTACATTAATTTTCCCAAGGACACACTCTGGGATTTCCGCCCCTAGGATCTTCCCATCCAAAATCATTCCCCTTTATTTCCGTCACCGAAACTGTGTTCATAACTCTTGTTCCATTGCATTCCACAGTAATATCCATACATTTTCCACTAAGCGTGCATAATGCAAATGTCCATGTATAATGAAGAGGCTCATCATCTTTCTCATCAATTGCTAATCCAGTCCCACTCACTTTTTGTACAAATAATCCTGCGAAGAAAGCCAGAACTACAAGTGCCAGCACAATTAACACAAGCCTCCAATTTGCTTTTTTACGCATGGGACAAGTAATCAAGGTACCTTTATAAAATTTGTTATCCCTACATAGAGACATTTTTAGAAAGATTTATAAAGTGTAATTAAAGCTTGAATCTATGGCAACAAATCCTCTAAGCAGAGTAAATATGTACTTCCCAATAAAAGGTCTGGCAAGAATACTCTTTCCTCATAAGCCCCTAGACGTATTTCCAATAGGTAATGATCCCTATCAACCATGTAATTTACCTACTTTCACAAAAGATGATTACGCTTGCTTTTCCACAGGAGAAGACGTTGTTATAACAAGTATCGGTACATATCAGAAAATAAATGATGCCTGTCATGCAGGTCCGGCACAAATAAATTCCAAATTAACGAGTGCACGTTTTCTCTGCTATGCGCTTAAAGAATTTGACGAAGACATAGCCTTGGATCACTAAAGGATCTATTTAACCAGTCGATTCAATATTTCCATCGCTTTTCTCTTATCCACTCCAGGCATCTTGGCAATAACCATCCCCATATATGCTCCTGCCCTCAATCCAGGTTTATCTCGAACAATCGCGATTATCTTCTCTTCTATAACGTGATCATCTATTTTCTCTATCTTCAAAGCATCTTCAATCTTGGCCCCATTAGTAACTTTCCACAAAACCCCTTTAATATCTCCCTCGCCAATCTCTCCCTTAACTAGCGCCTCAAGAACTTGCTCCAACACTCTCTCATTCAAAACACCTTCAATTTCTTCAAAGCTCTTCTTCAACTTGCTCGCAAATTCTTGTCTCCATAAAACTACCATCTTGGCAACAAGATCGGCATCTTTGCTATATATCTTGATAAGAGTCTCAAACTCATCAAGATGTCCATCCAATACAAGCCTTATCATCTCCTCGCTTAGTCCTTTCTTCTTCAACTCATCTCTGATTTCAGTCCTCAATTTTGGAAGTATCTTCTTAAGCATATTCAATCTTTCTCTTCCAATTGTTAACAAAGGCAAATCTGTCTCAGGATACATGCGCGCCTTTCCAGGCATGGGGCGCAAAAACTCCGTATCTCCTGAAGGCAATGCATTTCTCACAGCGCCTTCTTTTTTTCCTTGCTTAAGTTCCGTCTCTTGACGAAGCACTTCTTTGCGAACAGTCTCTATCATCATAGCAGGATCCTGGAATCCCTTGACTTCCACGCGATCATGCCCTTTTATAGAGATATTCACATCTTGCCTGATAGTGCCAATCCCTCTCTTTACTTTGCAAGCCCTTAATATTTCTCCAAGCTTAAGTGCAGTCTCTTTTATCTTGTCAGGAGTATCTAATACAGCAGCAGTGGCAATCTCAACTAAAGGTATTCCTAGTCTATCAAGACGATAAACAGCCGCCTTCTCATCTCGACTTACAATGCGCGCCGCATCTTCTTCTAGACACACAGTATCTACCTTTACTTTGCCAAAAGAAGTTTCAATAAATCCATCGTGAGCCAATAATACTGTTCTCTGGAATCCAGAAGTGTTACTTCCATCAATCACAGTCTTGCGCATCACCTGAGTCACAGGATATACTTCGCAATTGAGCAGAAGTGCTATCTTCAATGCTTCATCAAGTGCCGCTTCATTAACAAAATGCGGGGGCTCCTCATCCAACTCTACCAAACAAGTCGTATCATTATAGCCTTGATATAAAAATGTCCTTCCTAAAACTGCCTCATGCGCAACAGCAGCATCTACTTCTCCAGTCTCTCCAGCCACCGCATGCAATCTTCTAATCACAGAGAAATGGGGTTCCTCACTCCTAAGATATCCAGGACATGCACAGAATAGCTTCCCCGTATCCAACTGTTGATGTATTTCCAATCCAGCTTTTAGCCCTATTTTAGAATAGGCAGTTGCAGTATGTTGAGAGACTCTCTTTGTATAATCCATAACAACACAGAATAAAAGGAGTTATTAAAGATTATCTTCACCTAGTTTTTGTTAAAATCTTTGAATGATTGGAATGTCTAGAACCTTCAAAATTAAGCTTGGAAGCAGAGTTATCCCACAAGCAAACAAATTCTGCTTCTAACTGGGATCGGCTATCAGGATGTTCTTTGAAGATAGGGTGGTTACGTGCCGAATAGGAGATTATCCTTTCAAAACCCATTCTCTCAGCAGCTACTTCTGCAATATGGAGAAGAGCTACTCCTAGCAATACGTTTGGAGGGAAATGAGCATTTCTACAAGGCTGCATCTGAGATACAAGCAATGCATTATCTTGAGCCCAAAAACCTGCAACTGCCACAAGATTAGACTCTTGATGGTTCTGATGAGTATACATCTCTAAAAGGAAAGGAGAATCAGAACGTATACCTCCTCCTTTTGCCCCGCCTAAACTAGTAGTACCCAAACCGCAATTTCCTGAAACAACATATCCTGTTAAATTAATCCCGGAAGGCAGAACAATATTCTTTAGAGTTCTCTTAAGGCATATTCCAAAAAAGTCAGATGGATTTTTCTGCATGCATTGTAAATAATCTGAGATTTTAATATCATTGCCCATAGATAAAGTATACTCACGATAAAGCCCTTCTTCAAGGTGGTTTGCTGGAGATTCTATCAAAGGTACAAGAGACAAATAATCTAGAGAAGGAGTCCTGCGCAAGCTATCTGCGGTATTATGATAGTAAGGGTCTCTTATATCGAACTGATATATGTCTTCTTGGACGAACCCCCATGCATTTTTTAGGTCTGACCGAGTTACAACCTTACGATCTTCTAAAACTAAGGGCAGAACCGTCTCATACAAATGTCCTCGTAACTCTGAGAATCTTCCTTCACATTTTACCCTGCGGGGAGGTTTATGTCCGTCTTCCATGAAGCAAATAAGAAAAATTCTCTATTTAAATCTTTTTAATTGTAATTCCTTTATAGTTATAACATTAATTTATACCGCGATTCGCTCATTCAATTCCCCAGAAACATTCTCCTTCATCTTCTCCTTCACCTTTCCTTTCCAACCGAAGTGTCCGAGAACCCAGCCCAACTTAACCATCGCAGTCTCAGGAAGCATATCATCCAGGAAAATCACTCCTGCATCAACGATTTCTCTCCCATTTGAATAGACAAAGGGATCAAGTCTTCCATAGATAGTTTGTGCTGCAGCACATATCACAAGGCCTTGTCTGATATGTTTTTTCAGAGCAGGCACCCAATTATGTTTAGCCTCACTAGGAGGCAGGTGCCCCAATCCTCCAACTTCTATAACAACACCTTTAAATTTAAGTGCATATAAATCAAGGATAGAAGGGTCCTGCCCAGGATAAAATTTCACTAATGCCACTTTATCAGTAAAAGAAGTATCCAGAACAGTTTTCCCTCCAGGACTTTTCCTATACTCAGAGATAAACTCTATCTTATCAGGCCAGACTTTCGCGATGGGCTCGCAATTAATCGGCTGAAAAGCATCTCTTCTTGAGCTATGCATCTTTCTTACTTTTGATCCTCTCATGGCATGGCAGTATTCATCATTTAAGTTTGCATGACCGACCAACATCACTTCGGCGACATCTGATAAAGCTGCCCTCGCAGCGCACACTAGATTCAGATTGGCATCACTGCTAGCTCTGTCTATACTTCTCTGAGAATATGTCAAAACTACTGGCTTTGTAAGATCTTGAAGGAAAAATGAAAGTGCTGCTGCAGTATAATGAAGGAAGTCCGTCCCGTGTGTCACAATGACTCCCTTTATCTCAGGGTCATCTACCATCTTCTTCACGCTTTCAGCTATCTTTATCCAATGCTCACTAGTCATGGCTTCAGACGATGTCATGAATGGAACATCTATAGTCTTAACATCGACCATCTCAAAAAGTTCAGGGTAGAATCTCATAAGTTCTCCAGGATCTGTAAGCCAAGATGTCCCGCCTCTCTTTGCATCAAGCTTGGCCGCTATTGTCCCACCAGTCACAACAAGTCCCAGCACAGGCAATCCTTTTTTTCTTTTTACCTCACTTTTTTTCTCTTCCTTAACGACTCTCTCATATTTCTTCAATACTCTTGAAGCCAATATATTATCCCGAGGAATTCCTACATTATAACCAGATTTTAATTTTATTAAGACTACGCTACTGTCAGGGTTTTCAAGTACAATTCCATCGACTTCCTCTTGAGCCAATCTAAATCTAACTTCATCTCCTGCATTGAAACCAAGTTCAGCCATACTTCTCAAGAGAAGAAGATGTTTTTAAGTGTTTGTTTCGCAGAGATAATTAATTAGATTAATAAATGAATTCACCAGTAGGTATAGTAAAAAACTGGATTTATAGCGGAAATAAGCCTATGAAAAGAATTTATGTGCAGGCTTAATACTCTCGTGCAATATATACCGTTTCCTTTGCGGGTTTTCCACACACAATACAAACTCCGGAAGTCTTTGTTTTTCCAATCTCATCAAACTTTCTTCCCCTAACTTTGGCACCTGTGCTTTCTTCAACTTTATCAGAGCATGAAGCACCGTCTTTTTCTATCGAACAGAATCCGCATCGCACAATACCTCCAGATTCAATGACCTGCTTCGCTTTCTTCAGATCAGTCGCATTAATAATCAGATCATCAAATACCTTGTCTGCTTGCCGCATTAGGATTTTACCAGACTCTTCAGCGAGTTTTTTGATATAGCCCAGAACATTTTCCTCTCGAATTACTTTCTTTTCACCTGTGTCTCTTCGGAATATAGTGACGCTTTTTTCTTTAATGTCTTTCAAGCCAAGATCAATACGTACCGGAACTCCCTTCATCTCCCAATGATTGAATTTTTCACCTGCACTTTTATTAGTCATATCAATTTCTACATTAGAAAATGAAGATAACTTATGATATAAGTTGTCAGCTTTCTCCATAACTTTAGGATCATCAACAATCGGCACTATTACTACTTGAATAGGTGCAAGGTTCCAAGGCAATCTAAGGCCTTTGTCATCGCCATGAACAATAACTACACTTGCAAAAATTCGTGAAACTGCAGGACCATAACAAGTAATCCATCCATAATTTTCTTTTCCATCTGCACCAGTATATTTAACTCCAAACCCTTTTGAGAAAGCCTGGGAAAGTAAATGTGTTGAAGGCTGCTGTACAACTCTCCCATCAGGATTCAAAACATCTGCTGCAAATGTTCGATCTGCCCCAGGAAACTTATCCCATGCTGGACGCTCAAAAAAGATAAAAGGCAATCCGAATACATCATGAAGGACTTCTTTTGTAGTCTGCATATCTTCTAGTACCTGTTTTTCAGCATCTTTCTCTGTTGCATGTACGCAGTGAGTTTCAATCCAATGAAATTCCCTACTTCGTAAGAATGGTCGTGTTGCTTTAGTCTCATACCTAAAAACATTTGCCCTCTGGTACGTTTTAAAAGGCAGATCTTTGTAACTTCGAATCCATAAAGAAAACATCTGATAGAAAGCAGTCTCTGAAGTGGGTCTTAAAGCGAGACGTTCCTCAAATTTCTTATCTCCTCCTTCAGTAACCCAGAACACTTCAGGTGTAAAACCAATAATGTGAGTACTTTCCCGTTTTAAGTTACTTTCAGGAATAAGAGTAGGGAAAAAATAGGGTTTATGCCGCTTTTGTTGCAAGGTTTTCTCAAGATAAGAGTACATTTTCTCCATAACCATGACTGACCAAGGCTGAAATACCAGAAAACCCTTTACATTGTATCGTAAATCGGCAAGTTCTGCCTTCTGCACGACCTGAGTATACCATTCAGAAAAGTCTTCATTCTTTTTTACAGTCAAACCCTTAGTATCTTCAATTTTTCCCTTTATTTCTTTCACAACTTCCTTGGCAGCCTTCTCAGTCTTCATATTCAATTAATGATGATAAGCTATTAAAATCTACCGTTGAGACTCACTCCAAAGAATATTAGAGTTAATGGCCATTCCTTCGACCATACATTTCATCACGCATGGTCTTCAGGACAGCTTGAGGGCGGGCAACAAGTTCTTGTAACCCTCCAGCAAATCCTCTTGCTATAACCCCTCCAAGAGCAGTACTAGCCATAAGAGTCAAATTAGGATGCTGAAGAACAGTATACGAAAAAGCGTTTTGTGGAAAGTAAGTTACAGCTTTATTTAATTCCATCCCGACATAAGCGCCAACAGCACTTCCTAAAACAAATGCAGCATTGCGAAGTAGCCTTCCACGAGAAGAATTGATATACGTTGCTCTTTGTTGAGATTCTTTCAGAAACTCTTGAACAATCATTCTCATAGAAATTTGATTGGACAATCCTTTAAAAACCCTTCCTAAAAAAAGTACCCATGTTCAGTAGAAAAAGAAATACGGGTCCAGGAGGAATCGAACCCCCGTTACAGCGTTCCTTCGCTCCTTTCCAAAAGGGAGGTTGAACAAAAAGGAACAGTCGGGTTCCTTATACTCCGAAGCGCTGCGTTCTATCCACTAAACTATGGACCCAACAAAAAGAGCCCAAACATCTTTTTTAATGCTTTGTATACAAATTCTAAGGCAATAATTTCAGACTTTCATCTTTCTTCAAGGCATAGTTCTTTCTCGAGTAATAAAGAGACACCAACTCGTTTACTACCCAAGTCACTGCCAGCAACAGTGCGAAGAATGCTCCTCCGATGGGTGTAGCGTAGGCAGGCTATCACTTTCAAGATAACTCAGTATGCCTGCGATTACTCCGACAGTAGTTATCAAACGTAAAGAGCCGATAGAATTGCGAGTGCTTTCAGCACCCATCTCACCAAATCTGGCAATAGTCGCACCAAGATAATTGTCAGTCATCTTCCAGAGTTCCTTGATATAGGACAAAGTATCTTCAAGAGTCTCATATTTATATGAGAATATTTGGTCAAGAGTTTCATCAATTTTCTGCGTATTTGCAATCTTTCCTCTTGTCCTCAGATATAACGCTTCTAATTCACGTTGGCACAGATAGCATAGGCAGTAACCGAATAATCACTATCAGGAGTTCCTGGAGGGACATGTAAGGAGCACGTCCATCCGTACTTTGTTTTATCTAAACTTATCCAAGGTTTATTATCTTCCATGAACTTACCATTGGGTCCATCACACCCGCCGCCGATAACTTTCCTCCCTACAGGGCATTCGGCAGTTACCCCTGAAACTCTTACTGCTCCTCCCAGACTGACAGCATAAACATCCGCGTTTTCCTTTGTAACAACTTCATATCCCGAGATACCTGCAAGACCTGTCTCTCCTCGAGGTCCTTGCGGTCCTGTGAGGGGTCCATTAGGAGTAGCTACTAAATACAAACTGAAGGCAGCAACAAGCAACGCAAGAAGAGAGAGAATCAAAGAGATATGCCCTGTTTTCATAACTTTCATAATATAAGAAGGTTTTTATATTTTAGCCTAGCCTTAGCTATGGTGAAAATTAGTCCATAAATTTCTCATGGCTGGCCCTTACCCATCATCGCTACCAAAAAAACAAGTATCCTTTAGAGTTGCCAGAAAAGCCCGTACAATTCTCTGAAGGAACAAAACTGCTCCTTGATATATACAGTAGAATTGTAGCAATTGCAGACCAAAATGACGCATTGAAAAGAAGAAATGATAAATATGGCCCTATTGAGATGAAATTGCCAAGATCTAAGGAAATAATGCTTGCCAACAACAAAGATCAAGAATATCTTATTAAAGAACTATACGGAGCAAGAATTTTGACCTAAGGCAATAATTTCAGACTTTCATCTTTCTTCAAGGCATAGTTCTTTCTCGAGTAATAAAGAGATACCAACTCGTTTACTACCCAAGTCACTGCCAGCAACAGTGCGAAGAATGCTCCTCCGATGGGTGTAAGCGTAGGCAGGCTATCTCTTCCAAGATAACCCAGTATGCCTGCGATTACTCCGACAGTAGTTATCAAACGTAAAGAGCCGATAGAATTACGAGTGCTTTCAGCACCCATCTCACCAAATCTGGCAAGAGTCGCACCAAGATAATTGTCAGTCATCTTCCAGAGTTCCTTGATATAAGACAAAGTATCTTCAAGAGTCTCATATTTATATGAGAATATTTGGTCAAGAGTTTCATCAATTTTCTGCGTATTTGCAATCTTTCCTCTTGTCCTCAGATAGGAAGCCATCTGGTTTATTCTGCTCTCTATCAGCTTTATTGTCTTTTGATAAGAGTCTAATTGCGCCCTGAATCTCTTAATATCTCTTCCTCTTATTTTGCTTTTTTCTTTTATGTCAGCTATTTCAGTCCATATCATTCTATGTATTCTAAGATAAGAATGTAATTGTGACTTGAATTCTCTAAAAAAAATCTGCGCTTCCACTATCTGTCTTATCTTCTCAAGGGGAGCCTTGCTCACTACCAATATTATCCTTTTAGTCTTGTAGACCGTGGCTTGGCTAGATTCTAATACTGAATATGAATGTAGGCCTCTTTCACTAAAAAATCGAGATACTTATCCTTGTTAGCATTTTTAGCGATTAATATAAATGGAAGCAAGGTATGTATCTTTGCCATTTCCTTGGGAACAGGGGCACCTCTGCTGAAAAGATATTTTAGAGCAGGAGAAAGCCTCCTCTACAAAACTACTTAATCAAAAAATTCTCTAGTAAGGTTTCTACCCCTCCCCCGGCCCGCCGAGCGTAATATTCTCCGGCTCAAAGAATACTCTCCGATCGCCTTCTTCCACCATTCCCACTTCCTTGAGTTCGTATCCTGCCTTTTTTCCAATTGTGAGTACCCGTTGTACCTCCTGCGGAGGTAGAAAGATATAGTACCCCGCTCCCCAATTGAACGTCTTCAAACAATCTTTAAGCGCCACTCCTAACTCTCGCATAAACTGCATCAAAGGATGCACCGGCACCCACGAGTGAATCCGATAGTTATACGGCCGCTTATCAAACGCAATTTTCCCCACGCCATCTCCCGTCCCCGGAAGCAAGGCATGAATATCCACCTTCTCCGCGAGTAAGGCTTCGACGAGCGCCACATACGACCGCGTGGGAATAAGAATTTCTTCTCCAAGCGTTTTGCCGTTCGGCAATTTCGTCAAAAACTTTTCCGGCAATTCCATCGCTTTTTTGATCGCGAGGGAAATCCCGTTCGAATGAATCCCCGAAGAAGTAACCGCAACGATCCGGTCTCCGGGCACAAGTTTCTTCCCGGTAATCAAATTTTCTTTGGGCGCGATGATTCCCGTGGTACACCCCGAAAGGGTCGCGACCATCTCGACGGGGGGCTTCGGATTCACAATATAAGTAACCGAGGCGGACTCCCCCGCAGGCATCGCCATCCCAACTTCTTCGCAAATTTTGAGAAACCCGGCCGCTAAATCCCTCGCCCGGTTCTCGTCCGAGTACCACGCACTGTTCGAGGCTTCGATCTGATCGGTAAAAACCACCGGCAACGCTCCCTGCGCCAAACAATCGTTTACCGTCATCATCGCGGTATCGATCGCAATCGCATCGTAGTAAGTTTTATGTTTATCTCCGGAGAATTGCCGCATCCATTCCGCAATCCAGTTTTTATTTCCTAAATCTTCCTGCGTCTGGCACCAGATGTGCGATTGGTTTCCTCGATATTCAAATACCGCCCCGTGCGCCCCCGTCGCTTCTTCGGTAATAAACACTCCCCGCTTTTCCGGGAACTTTAAAGTTTTCCGCCCCGCGCGCACCATGTGCTGCTTGAAGGGCTCCATCTGGACATAGTCCACTCCCGCTTTTGCGTATTCGCTCTGCATAGAAAGTAAAAATTAGAAAATAGAAAGTAGAATGATTAGAACTAGAATAGCACTGTCCCAAGAAAAACGGAAAGCGGCGCGAGGTTACCCAAGCGCCGCCCGTGTTTAACATTGCACTTCAATGCAACTTGATTTTGACCGAGGTCATAAGCGCAAATCCACCACTGCGCGGTGTAATGCCTAATCTGCGCTGCATCTCTCCATCTATGAAGGTGAGACGACTCATGATGAATGTGGAATCGCGGCACACAAAGCTCGAACCGCTTTCGGCTGGAGTAGGATCGTAATCCATAATGAGAAACTTCTCTGCAGTAGGATCAGTGGAATCGACAGACGTTCCAATCACGTTATACCGTTCTCCGGTAATTTGAGATTGTGCAATAACCGACTCTGTGATTCTGGCAAAGTCAGCTTTTCCCGTTACATCTGTCTTTCCAAACCACAATTGTGGTATTAGCCGTGCTTCACCCACCATCGCAACCGCCGCATCATTCTTGGGAGAAGGAAGCGACACGCTTTGAATTGCCCATACACGCCCCGAAAAATTTTCCGGCAGGACAATCGTGACGTAGTAGAAACCCGAACGCAAGAAAACATGAGCGGATGTAACCACCAGTTCAGGACCATTCGCGCCCATAAACGCCGTCCCCGAGGCAGTCCAAGTTCCCGCAATATCATTAGAATCAACTCCTTTGGGATTCATGGAAATATGAACGGGAAAACGATCAGGCAGGAGAGGGTCCTTCAAGCGATGCGCCATAAGGTAGTGGTAACGCTTGATGATATCCGCACTCGTAGGAATGGGATTCTGAATTTTCACCGGGAACACCCAGAAGATGGCGATCGAGATGCAGATTGGAATCAAAACCAATAAAAAAACATATTTAGTTTTCATAGAGCAGTGGAAAGAATACAAATTCAGCCTCTGAATGTCAAGAGGCTATTTATAAAACATTCTATTTTTTACTCTCTATTTTCTACTCTCTTCTGCAAGATATTTCTCAAACCCCTCCTCTTCCAATTTCTGCGCTTTTTCTAACACCGCTTTCTCTAAATTCTCCCGATAAGTATCAAGCTGTTCTTGCAACTTCTTATCCCCTGTCGCAAGAATCCGCACCGCGAGGAGTCCCGCATTTTTAGCTCCGTTGATCGCCACCGTCGCCACGGGAATCCCACCGGGCATTTGCACAATCGAAAAAAGTGAATCGATCCCTTTCATTGTAGAAGTTTTAATAGGCACCCCGACGACCGGCAACGAAGTCATCGACGCCGTCATCCCCGGCAAATGCGCCGCCCCTCCCGCGCCCGCGATAATGACTTTAAGTCCCCGCTCCGCCGCGGACTTCGCATACTCATTCATTCGATCCACAGTTCGATGAGCCGAGACCACCGTCACTTCGTGCGGCACGCCGAATTCCTCGAGCACTTTCGCCGCCTCTTGCATCACCGGCAAATCCGAATCCGAACCCATAATGATCCCTACGAGTGGTTTATCCATAATTGCTCTTAATGTAATCCATTCCCGCCGCTTTGAATATCCCATCGAAATTCGAGAGGATTTTTTTCTCTCCATTCGAAAAAGTCACCATAAGATGCACAAACACATTGGGTAGTTCTGGCATTTCCGGATTCATCAGCCGCGCCTCGAATGTAAATGCGCACGATTCGGGAATTTTGAAAGTTTCAAGCTCATTAATATACACCCGCTTCGAGCGAATAGTTTCTCGCACTTCTTCAAAAGAATTACCGAATGAAATCGGCTCCCCATACGAACCGGGTACCGTGTGTCCCAAATTGGTTTTTAATGGATCGTGATTCGTCGTCATCCACCCGATCACCCGCCACTGACTTGCAAAATGTTGCATCGCCGCCGCAAATAATTCTCGGAAACTCATTCCTACCTCTGCGAGTGCTGCTGCGTCATATATCATCTTATAAGTATTCGAAATATGCTCCCGAACTTTCTCATCTGTCCCCCGATACACGGTGCATCCCAGATCTCCGATCATCCCTGTAGCCTTGTCCACCGTCGAAGCATAAAGAATACTTACCGACTCCGCGGTCATTGGCACCGATTCTTGCGGAGCTGACTCCGGCTTTCGAAGCGTCTCGAATTTCAACCGATCATAAGGAGCTTCTGCCGCAAGCACTCCTATTCCCCCTGCGGGAGGGTCATACCACCCGGTCGGATAAAACTGCGGATATTGCGAAATATTCGCGAGAATCCGATCCCGCATTCCCGCCTCGGAAATTCCCTCTACGCCTTTGAGCGCTTCGGCCATAATATCTCCAGTGAGCTTCCGCGATTCAATAATAGTCTGAATCCGATCCATTAGTTTGATTATATAGAAATTTTACTCCTCGCTTCCTCTGCTCTCCGACGCGCCTCTTCTATAGTTTCTCCGATGGCGGTCACATGCCCCATTTTTCGCTCGGGCTTCGTTTCTTGTTTGCCATAGAGATGCACGCGCACACCGGGCACTTTATGGGCCTCCTCCACTCCTTTTGGCTCCGCCGGGCCGCTCCGGTCTCCTAAAATATTCACCATCACTGCCGCCGGCACATTCATCTCCGCAGATTCAAGCGGCATTCCGGTAATCGCCCGAATATGCTGCGTGAACTGCGACGTAAGGCACGCCTCAATCGTAAGATGTCCGCTGTTGTGCACCCTCGGCGCAATTTCGTTTATCAAAATTTCATATCCCTCGCCTCCGCTCGGGATTCTTGATTCCTTTGGAACCAAGAACATTTCGATTCCGAATACGCCTACTCCCTTGAGTTCTTGGAGGACCCGGCTTGCGACGCGCTGCGCCTCCTTGCGCGCCGCCTCGCCCACAGGCGCCGGCGCGATCACCACATGGCAAATATTATTGCGGTGCATGGTCTCCACGGGCATGTAGGAAACAATCTCGCCCGTGGTGCCTCTCGCGACCACTACCGAAAGTTCTTTCGTGAACGGCACCCACTTTTCTACATAGCACGGGGACTTCGATAACTTTTGAAAGCCCTTTTTAATTTCCTCCTCCTTAGTTACGCAAAAATTTCCACGCCCGTCATACCCGCCCTCCCGCGCCTTGAGCACGAAAGGGTACCCAAAACTCTTTGTTACCTCCCGTATTTCCTCTTCCGAATGTACCGAAACAAAATCGGCGGTAGGAATTCCCGCCGCACGCAAAAATTCTTTCTGCCGCAATTTGTCTTTGATAATCTCCAAAGTCTCGGGCGAAGGATTCACGCTCTTCCCCTCCGTCATAAGCTCCTTCAAAACTTCGTGATTCACGTGCTCCAATTCAAAGGTAATAAAGTCACTCTGCGTGGCAAGTTCTCGAATCGCCTTCGCGTCTTTAAAACCTGCGACAATCTGCCCATCTGCAACTTGTGCCGCGGGACTCCCCGGCGTGGGATCGAGTACCACGACACTAAACCCCAATGCATGCGCCGCCATCGTGAGCATCCGCCCCAATTGTCCTCCGCCCACGATCCCGATTCGCTTCCTGTTCATTGCCTATGACTATACCGGAAAAGCAAAGAGGCTGAAAGGAAATCCCTTCAGCCTCTTGGCATGAATGGCTAAATACTGATCGTGGGAGCTTCTTGAAGAAATATCACGACAGTGCGGATAACCTTTTGGGCAGTGAATTCCAACTGCCCTTCTTCATTGGCATAGACCAAATGAAAAATGGGGTGCTGTAAAAGGCGCGGAAATTGGGCCGCCGGATCTTCCCGCAACCAAGCTTGGATCACGCGACGTTTATAATCGGGAAACATTTCCCGCAATCTTCGTTCTCGCTCTGCAAGCGAAGCGCGAATAAATATCCGCAATGTTTTGTCTCCCTTCTCCGTCAGCAAATCCAGTGTTCTGGCTTCTTGAGGACTTACCTCCATAGCTACTTGCGCAGAACCCGCAAGTGAATCCTGCACCATCCCAAAAGGATGTCCGTTCCTCTCCACGCAGCGAACTATGGGAAAGGCTTCCTGAATTCGTTTCAAAATCTGTGTTTTCCCCGCTCCTCGGCAACCGGAAATAGTGATAAGTTTCATATCCTCCCGCTCGTTGGTTTGGTTTTTACAAAATAGCGAAAGCCACTACTCTCAAAAAGTGGCCCTACAACTGCTTCTAGCCTATCTCTCTTTTTGCGCCTTCGTCAAACTCGATTCAAAGATTTCACCCCAATGTCTTTTCTATAATAAACGCCTTCAAAATGAATTTTCGCCGCTGCCTCGTAGGCCTTTTTGAGCGCATCCTCGAGCGTAGCTCCAATCGCCGTTACTCCCAACACCCTTCCCCCGGAAGTAACTAATTTTCCATTCTCCATCTTAGTCCCTGCGTGAAACACTACAACATCGGACATTTTTTCCGCCTCTTCGATTCCCGTGATTTCCTTTCCCTTTTCATAATTGCCCGGATACCCTCCGCTGCAAAGGATGACGCAACACGCAAATCCGGAATTCCATGCTATAGAAACATTTTCCAAAGTGCCCTCGATACACGCTTCGATAACATCGAGCAAATCGGTCTTCAAAAGGCGCATATAACTCTCGCATTCCGGATCGCCAAACCGAGAATTAAATTCAATCGTCTTTATCCCGTGATCCGCGTCAGCGGATTTTACGGGATTCGACCCCTCCGCAGTCATCATAAGCCCCGGATATAAAAGCCCCTGAAAAGGAGTCCCGGCTTTTCGCAAAGCCTCGAGTGCCGGAGCCACTACCCTCTCTGCCACAATTTGCATATTCTGCGCTCCCACCCACGTAAGCGGCGCGATAGTACCGATACCGCCGGTGTTGGGTCCCTTGTCTCCCTCGTAAATCGCCTTGTGATCCTGCGACGGCGGGAACATCACAAATGTCTTCCCATCCGTAAACGCATGTGCTGAAAACTCCTCTCCTTTCAAGAATTCTTCGATCACCACCCGACTCCCCGACTCTCCAAACACTTTTTCCACCATAATTTTTTTGAGCGTAGCTTCTGCTTCTTCGAATGTAGCCGCAATCGTTACGCCTTTCCCCAATGCCAACCCATCAGCCTTAATCACAATCGGCAAAGATTGATTCTTCACGTATTCCAAGGCCTTCTCATAATTATCGAAAGTTTCAAATTTCGCGGTGGGAATCCTATTCTCCTGCATAATTTTTTTAGCAAATCCCTTCGAAGCCTCGATTTGCGCCGCGGCCTTCGTCGGTCCGAAAATCTTTAACCCTCTCGCGGTAAACGCGTCCACGATCCCCATCGCCAGCGGATCGTCCGACGCCACCACCGTAATATCTATTTTCTCATCGAGGGCGAATTCAATAAGTTTCGGAATATCCGTTGGGGCAATTGGCACGTCTTGGGCCACATTGCCCGTGCCCCCGTTTCCCGGCGCGATATACAGCTTCGTGACGCGTGGCGACTGCGCGAGCTTCCACGCAAGCGCATGTTCCCGCGCATAATTTCCCACCACAAGTACTTTAGCCATTCGAATTTAATTTATAGACGTAATATGTAAACCCATTCTTACCTTTTCTCTTTCCGACTTCAAGCGGCGTCAAACCATATACTCTCGCCAACCGCTTAATTTTTCGCGTATCCCCGAATGATGACCAGCAAATAAAGCCTCTCCCTCCTTCCCTAAGATGCTCCGGCAAGTGTTTCAAAAACTTCTTTACGGAAACATGTCCTGCATCCCAAAAACTGATTTCGTGACTTCGCTTCGCCTGATGATCGGTGAACGGCGGATTGAACGCGATCACATCGAATTTTTTCTTGATTCCTCCAAACACATCCTCTCGCCGCACCTCTATATTCAAATTGAGAAAGCTGCTATTCCGTTTCGCGTTTGCTACCGCCGCCGGATTTTTGTCTGTCGCGAGCACATAATGAGCTCCGTGCTTTTTTGCATACAAAGCCACGAATCCGGTTCCCGTACCTATGTCCCACAAATCCTCTCCTTTCTTGAGATCGAGCACGCTGCAAAGAAGCTCTGTATCCGTGCTCCCTTGATAGACCTTCGGCAGTACAAAATAATTAATACCCGTACTCTTCTTAAGAAACGGCCGACGTTCTGCCATTCTCTTTAGAGATTCTGCCTGAAGCTTTAAACTTTCTGCGCTCATCTGATATTATCCGTGCGGAAATAATTCTATCGCTTTTTGTTTCGCTTCTTCCAAGATTTTTTCTTCCCCAGGCCAAACAAGCGACGTCTCCCGCACGAGTTCCATCACCCCGTCAGTAGATCGGGCAGCCTTCCACCCCTCGGGCACTGCCCGATTCACTGCGGGGCTTTCGCTTCTCCTCGCAAAACTCGCCACGGTCTCAATTTGCACTTCATATTCCGCGGGAAGCACTCGCCCCTGCAATCCCTCGGGGGTATCTTCGGGCAAAATCGGCACGCGTTGCACTCCCACGACCGCCCCTTTGTCATACTCCGCCGCCACCCTGTGCGCGGTAGCTTCCGTCCAGAAATCCCGATTCACTGCCCGCACAAAAAACAGTCGCGCTGCACTCACCCGCTTTCCATACATTCCCTGTCCGCCGAAATCCAACCGCCCAGGGTCTAACGGCCCCGGATGCTGATTCACAATTCTCCCCTCAAAAGCTTTAATGACATTCTCCGGAGTTTTCACGAGCCACCCATACTGCCCCACAAAGTCCACCTCTCGTGCACGGCACTCTTTTATAATCGCCTCCCCGAATTCTTCCCGCGAGGCAAAACTTTTAGGCGAGAGCACTAACACATCTTTCTCCGGTACTCCGGCTTTTTTCGATCTCTCAATCCCTCCCGCCTCCGACTTGCTCGCAATCACACACCCGATCTCCACTCCCGTGAGTCTCCCCGATTGAGTGGCCCGAATAATAGCTTCGGCAGTAGTCCCCCCGCCGGAGATAAGCAAAGCAATTTTCATGGCTACGAAGTAAACAAAGTCCCCTGCCGCTCGTGCATCACTTCCATCACCCGCACTTCGCGCATGCGTTCATGAATATCGATCGGATAATCTCCGGTAAAACAGGAAGTATTAAACACCGATCGGGGCAAACGGGTGGATTCGATAAGGCCTCGAAGCGAGAGATAATAAAGCGAGGTCGCTCCCAAAAACTTCCCCACTTCTTCCACGGATTTTGTAGAGGCAATTAAATCTTTCTGCGCCGGCGTGTCGATTCCATAAAAATCCGGGAAAAGAATGGGCGGCGAGCTCACGAGGAAATGCACTTCAGTTGCTCCCGCTTCAAAAAGCGATTTTACAATTCTCCGCGAAGTTGTCCCGCGCACGATCGAATCATCGATTAAAATCACCCGCTTGCCGCGCAAAATCTCCGGCACAGGCACGAGCTTCAACTTCACTCCCAAATCCCGCGAGTGCTGATCGGGCTCAATAAACGTCCGATGGATGTATCGGTCTTTAATAAAGGCGAGTTCCAAGGGAATCCCCGAGGCATGCGCATAGCCTGCCGCCATGGGAACTGCCGTCTCCGGCACTGGTACCACAATATCCGCCTCGGGCTTATATTCCTTCGCGAGCTGCATCCCGAAGTTCCTCCGCACTTCATAGACCGATCGGCCCATAAAAGTGCTGTCCGGCCGTGCAAAGTAGACGAACTCAAAAATATCGAAACGCTGCCGCCCAGGCACAAGCTGTTGCGCTCGCACGCCTTCTTTGGTAACCGTGACCATCTCTCCCGGCGCTACTTCTCTCAAAAACTCGGCCCCCATCGAGTGAAACGCGCAGGTCTCCGACGCGAATACCACGCCCCCATTCAAAGTACCCATCACGAGCGGCCGCACGCCAAATCCGTCCCGCACGGCCACCAGCGCCTCCTTCGTCATCACGACCAAAGAAAAAGCCCCTGTGAAAAAGGGGAATGCTTGCCTCACTGCTTCCGGAAGCGAACTACCCACCTTCATGAAATAACCGATCGCCTCCGCCATAAGCTCCGAGTCATTTTTACCTTCGATGGATACATTTCGCGCTGAAAGAAACTCTTCGAGAAGCTTCACACTGGGCAAATTCCCGTTGTGCGCGAGGGCGAGTGCTCCATCTCGCACGACGACCGGTTGCGCATGCGTCATGCCAGTGCCTTCGGAAGTCGAATAGCGATTATGCCCGATCGCACAAAATCCCTTGAGGCTCTGAATCGCTTCTTCGGTGTATACCTGGGTCACTAGTCCCAATCCTTTGTGAGAACGAATACTTTGCCCGTCTCCCACGGCAATTCCCGAACTTTCCTGTCCGCGATGCTGCAGCGAAAAAAGGCCGAAGAATGATAATCGGCTTACATCCATACCCTCTCCAAAAATCCCGAAAATCCCACATTTTTCATTCACTTCGTTCATGGTATCGATGCGAATATACTAATCTACTAATAATACTAATCAAATTAAATTCTTCCGTGTATCAGATTCGATTTTAACAATCCGCACGGGTTTCAAATAACGATTTCTAAAATTAACAAGCAATCCCAGCTTTTTATTTAGGTTCTGCAAATATCGTTGTGTCTGATAAAAATCTTCTTTGTTCAATAACCGCTTAGACTTAGCCTCAAGAACAATTTTGTCATCAATTAAAAAATCTACAATATTGCCCGTCTCGCCTATTGAATATTCTCTCTTGTAAGGCAAGCCAATTTCCTTAAATTTTGCCTCAAGAAAGTCGCAGTACTGCTTTTCTCTTCCAAACCTTCCCAATTCATTGTGAGCAGCGAAACAAATTCCCGTGATTGTATAAGAAAGTTCTGGATGAATCAGTTTCTGATTCATATTCGCATAATTAGTACTCATTCGTATATTAGCATCGCTACCCTACGCGAAATATTTAACAGCATTCTTAAATATCTGTAACCCAGGCCCTTCTTTCGGCAACGGCTTCCTAGTCCGCAAAGACTCTTCGCGTAGATATGCCCAGTGAGGCAACTGCGTTGGAAACATCGCTCGCTCGGGATGCGGCATCATCCCCAAAATCTTACCATGCCTCCCCAACACCCCGGCAATATCCCGGAGCGCGCCATTGGGATTTGCGGGCAAGGCTTGCGTCTCGCATATTTCTCCTTTCACATATTTAAATGCCACCGATTGACTCTTCTCTAAAGAATTTAAAAGTGCGTCGCTACCAATATATTTTCCCTCTCCATGGGCAATAGGAACGGAAATACGGGTAATACCTTGAAGCCACGGGCTCTTCCCTACCGTTTCCAAATCCACCCATCGATCCGTGTATCGCGCGGAGTCATTATACGTGAGCGCGCCTGGCAAAAGTCCTGCGTTCGTCAAAATTTGGAACCCATTACAAATCCCGATTCCCAATTTATCGCCTTCGAAAAAAGTATCGATACTCGCCGCAAGATGGTTCCGCAACTTGTTCGCATATGCTTTTCCCGATCCCGTATCGTCTCCATAGGAAAACCCTCCCGGTACTGCGAGAATCTCATAAGACCGGAGCGACACAAATCCATCCACAAGATCGTTCACATGCACGACGTCCGCGGTGGCCCCCGCTCGTTCGAATGCGAATTTCGTCTCCTCCTCACAGTTGAGGCCGTAGCCGGAGAATACTATAACTTTAGGTTTGCGAATTTTTGTCATAAGTCATTAGTACCCTACAAATGTCGAGCGGTACGCCTTGAGGGCTGTAGTAACCTTTATAGGAGAAATCTTTTTATTCCCCGACCGCAATCGGATTTCTTTTTCCACAACTTTCCCGAGACACGCAAACGCATTGCCTTTGAGCGTATGTTCGAATTCTTTTTGCTGCTTAGGATTCACGCTCACGAGTATCCGTCCCTGACTCTCCGAAAAAAGCGCGGCATATTCGCTTCTCACTTCTCCCGGAATTATAGCGAGATCGAGTTCCGCCCCTAAATTCCCCGCCATGGCACTCTTCATGATTGCAATGCCTAATCCGCCCCGCCCCACACTTATTGCCGAGGCGATAAGTCCCTGCTCCGCCGCGTTCGCAAAAGCCGCGTAAAGCTTTTTATTTGTTGCGGCGTTTACTTTAGGCACCTTATTCCCCCAAAGCACCTTCTTATGCGCCTCAGACTGCCACATCGCGTACTCCGAGCCTCCCAATTCCTCATGCGTCTCTCCCAACACATACACCAAATCTCCCGCGAATTTGAAATCGATGGAGGGCACATTAGTGGCCTCTTTTGCAATGCCGATTGCGGAAATAAGGAGCGTCGGCGGAATAGAAATCGCTACGGAATTCCCTTTCGCATCGAAGCCTTTAAAATCATTGAACATGCTGTCCTTTCCCGAAATGAATGGCGCCTCAAACGCGACTGCGGTGTCATAGCACGCGCGGAGCGCCTCCTTAAGCTGCGCCAGTCGCTCCGGGTCATACGAACTGCACCAGCAGAAATTATCGAGGAGCGCAATGCGCTCGGGATCAGCTCCTGCAACCACCGCCGCGCGAATAGCAGTGTCGATTGCCGAAGCCGCCATATTATATGCATTGATTTCGGAATATGTGGGATAAAGGCCCTGCGAGAGCACCACTCCCTGCGGCGAGTCTAACCGCGGCCGCGTAACGGTCGCTTCCACATTTACTCTGCCTTTCCCTGCGAGCGGCTTCGTCACCGACCCCGCCTGCACTTCGTGATCATATTGCTTGGAGATAAATTCAAAACTCGCGAGATTCGGCCGTGCGAGGAGTGCAAGCAATGCCGCAGATAAATCTTTGGCTTTGGTCTGCATGGGTTCCCCGAACTGCACCGCACGGGACCTCGAGTGAAGCTCTTTCCGTACCCAGCCCTCATGGAGAAACTCCATTTCCATATCCATGATTTTTTCTCCGCCATACCGCACCACGCATCGGCCGGAATCCGTAAACGTCCCGATCACCGTAGCCTCTACTCCTCGCCGCGCGAGAAGCTCCGAAAACGCTTTCCACTTTTTAGGAGGCACCGCCAAGGTCATCCGCTCCTGGGATTCCGAGATCCAAATCTGCCACGGCTCAAGCCCCGGATACTTGAGCGGCACCTTGTCGAGCTCTACTTCGCATCCCCCTGCTTCTTTAGCCATCTCCGCCACCGAACACGAAATTCCTCCCGCCCCATTGTCCGTAATGCTCGAGTAAAGTTCCATGTCTCGCGCTTCTTTGACAAGCACATCCGAAAGCTTTTTCTGCGTGATGGGATCTCCGATCTGCACTGCGGTGGCCGGACTCCCCGCATCGAGCGCGACCGACGAGAATGTCGCCCCGTGAATACCATCCTGCCCCACGCGGTTGCCCGCCATCACGATCAAATCCCCCGGATTAGCTTTTTTCTCATACAGTTTCCGGGCAGGGCCCCGTGAGCCCGCAGGGCTTTTACGGGGAATAATTCCCACCGTGCCCACAAACACGAGCGGCTTCCCGCGGAATCGCGGATCAAACCATACAAACCCCTGCGGCGTGGGAATTCCGGAACAGTTTCCTCCGGCATTCACCCCCGCGATCACTCCTTCCATAATCCGCCGCGCGGGCAAAAGCTTCTGCATCCGCGCCTGATCTCTGTAAAATTCGGATTTGTCGCGCGGATCGGCGAAACAAAATCCATACGTATTAATCGTGGGCTTCGCCCCCAATCCAAATCCCATCGTATCCCGATTCACTCCCACGATTCCCGTGATCGCTCCGCCAAAGGGATCGAGTGCCGATGGACTGTTATGCGTCTCCACCTTATGCGTCACAAGATACTCTTCATCGAATTCAATCGCTCCCGAGTTATCAGTAAACACCGACACGCAAAAATCTTTTTTGCCTTTCGCTTTACGAATTTTATTCGTCGCGGCCTTGATATACCTCCGATAAAATCCTTCCTTCACTTCATCCACGGGACAGGCAAAAATGGTGTGTTTGCAATGCTCCGACCACGTCTGTGCAAGAGATTCGAGTTCGATGTCCGTCGGCGCCCGGCGCTTCGCGCGGAAGTAGACTTGAATGGCTTTCATAGAATCGAGGTCGAGCGCGAGCGGCCCGCGCCGGAATCCTCGAGGGTCCGCAACTCCCGCTTTTCCGATCCTCGTGAGCTCCTCGTCGGGCAATTCCAAATTTACGGAAAGTGGTTCGGGTGGCGGGGCAAGCTTCACCTTAGGCATAAGTTTTCCCATTCCCTTATCTCGCGCGAATTCTTTTTTGTCTTTTATCACCGCCCGCTGAATCAGCGGGTTATGGATCGACTCAGCTAATGTTTCGGCCTCCTCCTTCGAAAGCTTCCCGGAAACAAAAAAGACCTGGGAGAAATATACTTTCTCTCCGGTCTCAAATTTTTTCTTCAAACCATCCTCCAAAACCTCTCGCGCGGTCGTTCCCACATTGTCAGTCACTCCCGGCCGGGGCCCGATCTCGATTACCCAACCTGTCCCGTGAGACGTGGCGCGTGAGCGCTTTACATCTTTTACGGGAGCAAACCATATCGGCATCAATGGCTTATTCACCGAGAATTCTTCCAACAAGGGATTCGTGAGAAGCTTTCCGGCTTGCTGCAATTCTTTTTTATTGAGCGGTGCATCGATCACATACGCATCCACCACATGCACCTCTTTCACTTTTCCCTTGAAACCCAACCCTTCGAAATAATTTTTCTTCGACGCAGCGCGCGCGTCCGCAAGAATGCTTCGAACCTCAATCCGGCTGGGCATGTTGGGTTTGATTATATAGGACAAGCGCTCTCTGCATATATAGACAAAAACACAAAAATATGCTATAATGTAGCCACGGTGACTTTCGCACTCGGGTGCGACGGGTTGAAAAAGATTTGCTGGTTCCCCTCGGATTCCAGCAGGCGCGGTGGCTTGCCGAAAATCAAAATGATTTCTGGGAATTGAAAACCTTGGATTTCATGGGAAGAGGCTTCCTCGATTTTCCGGGACTCGTGGTAGTCTGCCGAGGCTGCACTTTTGAGTACGTCCTGCTCGATCCGTTCAACATGAAATTTTGGACGTTGAACTGGGCAGGCTACTCTCGGTTTAAAAACCGGCAACAAAGTGTTCGTCTCGCCTTCGACGCCACCCGCTAGTCCGCCTCTCGGTCCGCAAAGTTTTTAACAAGAGACGCTCCACCAGTAATGGTTGGAACGTTTCCCTTTTTAGCGCTACCATATTCTTAATATGAAACGCCTTCTCATTATTATTTCCATCCTCATTCTCCTCATCGGCGGTTATATTTACTTCACCTACCCATCCTTTAAAGAAACCGGGCAATTTTGGAATCCGTTATCGCTTTTGAATTTTAATTCTTCTTCTACTTCTGCCGCAGTTCAGCAAAAACTCTCCGATGCGCAGGAAGCGGTAACTAACACCGCACAATCCGCATTAGACACCGCCTCCAAAGCAATCGAAGAAAAAGTAGAAGAAGGAGTAAACGGAGTAGTAAACACTGTAACGCAAAGCGCAAAAAATAAACTCGCGGAAGCGTTGGGAATTACTCCTGCAGGTTCGGGAAATTCGGAAGGGAATGCGCTGAATTTGAGTATTTGCTCCACTCTAAAAAGCCGGAGTGTAAGCTATGTAATCGAAAACCCTTTCTCCCCTCCTAAAGATTTCTCCTTCCGAATCGATTGGGGAAATGGAAAGACTTCTCAAGGTTCTCTTCGCGCCGCCGACACAAGAACCACCGCTACCCATCAATACGAAAAAGCCGGCAGTTACGTAAACACCTTTCAAATCGCTTCCGGCAATGAATCACTCACGCTCCAGCGAAAAGTCTGCGTGGAATAAAATAATTTTATAATTGAGTAAACGAATAACATTCCAACATTCTATAGAATGTTGGAATGTTCAACCGAATAATACTTTTTAAAAAGGTTCGTGCCCGGAAAGGATTTCTCCCGTCCGGGCACAAATTTGCGAACCAACTACCGAATTTCTTTGCGCTTCAATCGGTTGATTTTTACACTTGAGATTTTCCCCTTAAGCTGCTCGATCTGATGATCAATCCGCTTTTCCCGCTTCCATAAAATGGATCGCAGGATCCGATGCACGACTTGAGCAATCCAGAAAAAATCCATCTTCTGGTACGCCCACCCACGCTGGATTTGGGGAATCCCGTACGCTTCAAGCAACTTGTCTTGAATCGCCACAAAGGCAGTTATATGTAAAACGTCGCGACGCACGGCACCGTGATATCGTTCGGGCGATCGCCGGGTTTATTTTCGTCCTGTTCTCCTTTCCTCTTATTGAGTTCCTCTTCGATTTTGTGATGACAACAATCCATAGCGATTAAAGCTGCGTGGAAGTAACGCTTGGCCGGAGCGAACACCCGCTTGCCTCGCTCAACCTGGCAAGACCCATTTCTCCCTTAAATCTCCTTCCATCCTTCACAATCCAAGTAGGATATCCCTTCACTCGCTGCGCTACACAGGCCTGCGGATCCTTCGGACATTCTATATAAGGAATGAGTCGGAAAGAATCTCCCAACGCGCGCTTCTCATTTTGGCAATGGGGACACCAGTCTGCTCCGTACATAGCAAACCCCTTATCCGCGAGACACTGCGCAAACCCATCATACTCCCCTGACGCAGGTACGGGAGAATAGAGCAACCACCACAATCCTGCCGCAATTCCCACAACCAGCAACGCACTAAGAATATGCTGTTTTTTATTATTCATCGCAGCAATTTACTAATTTATTAACGATGTCTTTATACGTCCACGCCTTCTCGGCTCCGGCAATTTCTTTGAACTCCCCGGCATTAATCAGTTTAAGCCGCAAAACCCAAAACATCGAATAGGTTTCATGCGCTTTTTTGAAAAGCTCTTTCGCCTCTTCTTTTTTACCGTCTGCATTGAGTTTCGTCCCCACTTCCATGAGCCGCATGGTGGCTGCCAAGAGGTGCTTCGTAATGCACCAGGTTTCGCCTTCGTGCTTCGGCACCATCCGCTCCATCACGCTTTTCCGCAATTCTCGAATTTGCGTAAGAAGCCCTAAATATTCCTCCTTGCCAGTTTTCACGTTGGTGAAGAATAAATGCTCCTCCAAACTTACTAAGTTCATCGCCGCAATGCTCAAATCCTCCTCGGTAGATAAATCCACCGTACCGGAAGCTTTGAGTTTTTCTACCTTTTTTATGATTTCTCCGAAATCGAATGTTGGGTTAGTCATGAATTTGAATGACTGTAAAGAACACATAGCTGCAGGGCTTCTCGCAGTCCCGCCAAGGCGGGAAGAGCAGAGCTGCTGCGGCTGCAGCCGCAGACAGCGTCCCTGCAATATGTGTTCGAACAGTCCATTAGAAGATAAACACGAATATTCCAAGAAGGATCGCCAAGAGCCCTCCCCACAAGCGCAATCGACCTGTTTCCCGCTTCTTCCAATCCTCAATTTTAGCGAGCACGCCTTTGTCACTCCCCAAGGCAAGCATCACGACGAGCGGCGCTACGAAAATGAGGTTATAGAGCGCGAGATAGCCGAGCCCCATGAGATATGTTCCTTGATCATGCAAGAGCCCCAACACCAAGAGGTATGGCCCTCCCGTACAGGGAAACTCGCACACTCCCACTAATGCCCCCAAGAGAAATGCCGCTGGTAGCGTCGATCTCTCCATAAGCGCAGCCATTGGCCGATGGGAAATAGATGGGATTTTAAGCTTGATGGGAAACGAAGGAAAAAAATGATTCACGAGACTCAGGAATCCCGCCGCGATCATAAGCGACGCCGCAATCTTCGCCATGAAATGGGGCGTGTTGAAGAGATGGAGCGCCTGGAGAAGCCCTATTCCAATAAGGAAGTACGCGGCAAAAATCCCCGCGATATAGAACGCCCCTACGGTGAGAATTTTTCCTCGTGCCGACCCCAAACTCACGAGAAACGCTATCGTAAGAATAAGCACCGAAAACGCACACGGATTGATGCTATCTAAAAGAGCAGCTACCAACACGAGAGGCAAAAGCCATTTTCCTTCGCCCGAAAGATTCCAGAGCGCCTCGGTTCCAATATTCCCTGTCTTGATTACGATCACAGTTCCTAATACTGCGACCGCTAATCCTACGAGAATCCAGAATTTCTTGGTCATATTAGGGAGTTACCTGCGCGGTAAAGCGAAGCTCGAATGGAAGCCCAGTCTCCGTTTCTACAAACACTGCCCGTTCGATTTTTCCTACCCCTGCCGGCCCATGCGCCGCCGGATCAAATACTGCCTCCACCACAGCTTCTTCCTGAGGAGCCAAAGTAATATCGATTCCCGGAATAAAGCCGTGGCCCGGCATCCCATATGGCCCTACTTTTTTGGCCAAAGTCATGAGCTGCGCCGTAGTACACATGCATGACGTATAAAGTTTCGTGAGTCTCACGGGGGTGGAACTACCGTTTCGAATACTGAATACATGCTTAACTTTCCCCGCCGCCATTGATATAGATCCGAAATCGAAACTCGTTTCCACGGCGCTCAACGCCGACGTCCCCGAAACTATAGGGGCGACACCCGGAGAAGATTGTTTTCCCCAAATAAAAAGCGCTCCTATTACCACTACCACAAACCCGATTCCAATAAGTACATTTTTAGAATTGTCCATGTAAGTAGACCCCGTGTAAACAAAAACCTGCCTCCCAAAATTTCGACGAAGTGCGCGCCGACATGCGCACTGATTCGCCCGAAATTAAAGCGCTAAGGCAGGATCCCTTCGTTCGTGCAGTTTAAGCCAACGAGCGAAACGCTCAGGAAGCTTCAAAAAATTTCCTTGTAAAGTCTTCAAATAGAGAGAAAGCGCTCCCTCGAAAATATGAGAAGCAATGTGCTGCAGCGCCATCCAACCCGCAAAAAGCAGGAGAAGCGCGGCGAACACTCCCCATGCACTCATCGTGGCGAGCGAAAAACCTTTCAAGGCCTCGAGATAAAAACCGGAAGTGGAAACCGCATCCCCTGGAGGACACGCCACACCCCCATGTGCACTCGCGGCCAAACATCCTCCTCCGTGATTCGCTCCATGATTCATACCGAAAGCCCCCAGCACCGCGATGGATACGAAAGCTAATATAAGAAATACAGCTCCTGCTTTCCGGCTCATATTCCAATTATAGTATTCTCCCCTAAAAAACAAACCCCATCCATGCGGGGTTAGGAAACCATGCAATTCTACTCTAGCTCTTAAGGTAACGCCGCACTGCGATAAAACTGGAGAGAGCCCCGATACCGATCCCGAAAAGTAATTGATACCCCAAAAGAGTAATGAAGTTCGCGATAAAGTATTGGAAAAGGTTCAATCCAGGAATAAATACCGCGAGATATGGGGAAGCAAAGTAAATTGCAGGAGCAATGAAGATAAGACTGGCGACCGCAGCAATTGCTCCGGAAATAATGCCTTCAACCATATAAGGGCCGCGCACTAACGCATTCGAAGCCCCTACTACTCGCATAATCCCGATTTCTTCGCGGTTCGAGTAGATTGCGAGCCGAATAGTATTGAACACCACGAGGCCTGCGATAAGAGAAAGAAGGAGGGTAAGCGTAAACCCTGCTTTATTGACGTTATCGATAATTCGCGCGAGTCGGTCGATCACCACCTGATTTTTGGCATAACTCACGTTATCGATGTAATTCGAAAGATTCGGCGCGGAAAGATATCGGGCAATAGTCGCATACTGTTCCGGCTTCTGAGCCTTGATACTTAAAGAGGCCTGAAAAGGATTGGTATTCAACTCGTTGACAGCCTGGCTGATAACCTGCTCATTTTTATGCGCAGTTTTAAAAAGCTCGAGCGCCTTGTCGCTCGAAACGTAATTCACGTCTTTCACCTCCGAAAGATTCTCCAGGGATTGTTTGATATTCAAGATCTGATCTTCGGAAGTATTGTTTTTGAAATACACACTGATATCGATCTTGTCCTGGATGGAAACCACCGCATGCTGAGTCGTAACGCGGAAAAGAATAAGACCTACGAATACCATAAGCGCCAAAATAGTAATAGCCACCGTGGCCGTCGAGAGCCAGCCATTTCGGCGAAAACCTTTGAATCCGAACTGTACGATGCGAAAGACAATAGTAAACATAAATAAAATTTCTAATTTCTAATTGACCTAATTTCTAAAGAAAATTGTTGCGCCTTATTCATTGGGAGTTGGGATTTATTTAGGAATTAGAAATTCTGAATTAGAAATTACACAAGGATATATTTGCCTTTAACCTCGTCCCGGAACACCCGCCCTCGATCGAGCGTAATCACACGCTTTTCGAGATTATTGATGATTTCCTTGTCGTGGGTGGCAAGTATTACCGTCGTCCCTAATTGATTGATTTTCTCCAATAATTTAATGATTTCCGCAGTATGAAATGGATCAAGATTCCCCGTCGGCTCATCCGCAATAATGACTTCCGGCCGGTGGATCATCGCCCGCGCGATTGCCACCCGCTGCTTCTCCCCTCCTGAAAGCTCATGCGGAAAATTCTTGCTCTTCTCGGCCAGCCCTACCATATCCAAAACCTGCGGTACCAACTCATTAATCTCCCGCTGAGCCCGCCCCTCTACCTCGAGCGCAAATGCGACGTTCTCAAATGCAGTTTTAGTGGGAAGCAATCGGAAATCCTGGAACACCACTCCGATATGGCGACGAAATTGGGGTAATTCGCTGGAACCCAATTTATTGACTTCATATTGACCAAAAAACACCCGGCCGCGGCTGGGTTTCTCTTCTCCAATTAAAAGCTTAATAAGCGTAGACTTTCCGGCTCCCGATCTCCCCGCAAGCGAAACGAACTCTCCCTGTTTTATCTCTAACGTAACATCCTCAAGCGCTGGACTTAAGTGATCATAAATTTTAGCTACCCCTTGAAAAAAAATCATAGGCAAGAAAAAAAGCCATTCCGGCCCCCCCATTCTACCCTACCTTTGACGAAGTTGTCCACTTCTCGTGAATTTAAACTCCTTTTTCTATTTCCGCTTCAATAAATAAATCAAGTTCTCCATTTAAAACCTTATCCACCTGCGAAGTTTCCACTTCAGTGCGGTGATCTTTCACTAATTGATACGGATTCAAAACATACGAACGGAGCTGATTGCCCCACTCTGGCTTTACTTTTACCCGCAACGCAGAAAGTTCTTCCACATGATGCTGCTCCATAAGCTGAAAAATCTTGGCCTTCAAGAGCCGGAGCGCATATTCCCGATTCTGCTGCTGACTTCGCTCTACCCGCGCGCTCACGGCGAGCCCAGTAGGCAAATGCACCACGCGTACTGCCGTTTCCACCTTGTTCACATTTTGTCCTCCCGGACCCCCCGCCCGGGAAAATTCCCACTTCAAATCAGCTTCCGGGATTTGAATTTTTGACTCCTCGACGGAAGGCAAATCCGGCACGACTTCCACAAGCGCAAAAGCCGTATGCCGCAGCTGCTTTGCGGAAAAGGGAGACATCCGCACCAAGCGGTGCACTCCCGATTCTTTTTTCAGATAGCCGTAGGCATATTGTCCCTTCATCTCGATCATGCGCCCCCGAGGATTATCATCCAGAATCCGGGTTTTCCATCCATTCCGCTCAGCATAGCGAATATACATTTCTCCAAGCATTCGTGCCCAGTCTTCCGCATCTTCCCCTCCTGCTCCGGGATATACCGAGAGCACCGCCGCTTGCCCGTCATATTTACCCTTAAAAAGCTCCTCGAGTTCCAGCGTCCGAAATTTCCGGCGTATTTCGTAAAATAAATTCTCCTCAAAGTTACTCTGGAGAGTCGCAAGTCCATCCTCAATTTCTTTGTACCGGGAAAGCAAATCCCGAAGAATCCCCCCGCGTTTCAGCTTCTCTTCGGCTGCCGCCTTATCCTGCCAAAAACCAGGCACGGCCATATCCGCCTCCAATTCTTTTAGTTCTTTTTCCTTTACCGCGAGGTCAAAGCCGCCCGCCTAACCGGCGGGCCTCAGTCGCAAGTTCTTCCAAATTCTCTCGCGAATCCATAAAAAAAGAATAGCACGTTTTAGAAAAAAACACCGGTCGAAAGCTCCTTGGCTCCTTCGACCGGCATCCCTTATTTGGCATTTAATCGATATCCTCTTCGGGCACTGGCCCGATCCCAATAGAGACGTTTTCGAGAAAAAACAAGCACATCCCAAACCCTATAACTTTTAATAAATGTGCCCCGGCTTGTTGAGAAACTCGAAGAAAATCTTGCGGCTCTTCTGAAACATTTGATTCATTCATAGAGGATTTCCCTTGATTGTGAAAGCAAACCAGAAACAGTTTGCTGGAGGCAAGAATAGCACGCTCCGGTATTGCTCACAAGAAAAAGCTATGCCGAAGGGAGGCCTTCGGCATACATGAGTTAATTTACGGAGTCCGATTAATGCGGTTTGGGAATAAACTTTCGAGGAGTATCTGCCTTTGGCACGACCTTAGGCTTAGACCCTAAGGACTTGGACGAATTCAGTGCATCCATTTGTACCGGCCATTGTTTCGGCTCATCCGGCTTCCCGAGCTCAAACCAGGTGGTACGTCCGGACTGCGCCGAACCTAGTCGTCGCAAGTCCAAATGAAACTCCTCTCCATCAGGATTATCCGAGACGAAAAAGAGTCGTGCAGCCAATCGCTCGCGGGTTTTTTCATCAAAACATCCGTTTACCTCCTCATCCTGGAATCCGAGCGCCCGCTGCAGCCTTTTCACCGCTTCAATGGTTTTCTCTCCCCAACATCCAGCCTCCTCGCCAGTTAAAAAGTCCGGATCCAACAATCCCAAAGTCACAAGCGTGATTTGCACTGACACAACTGCCACCCCTTCCGCCTTGGGGCCTAAATGCGGCGGCAATAACTGTAACGCTTGAACCAATAATTTCTTGTCTGACATAACCATCCTTCTCTCAACGTGTTGATTTGTTAAGGTCCGAGGGACCCTTTCTTCAGCCGCGCAAACGGCTTAATTACGGTGTACCACGCAAGCAGAAAACCAGTCAATGAGAAAAATAGTTGGAGCCGATGAGAGGACTTGAACCTCCAACCTTTCCCTTACGAAGGGATTGCTCTGCCATTGAGCTACATCGGCATGAACAGCATTATTCTACGTACTTTTGAGCTTCGTGCAACTCCTTCACCCCTTGAGAAAAATCTCCTAGAATGGGAATGTCTCATGGGAAAATTTGTTCATCTTCACACTCACTCTCACTACTCTCTCCTTGATGGCCTTGCGAAAATTGAGGATCTTGTAGGTCGCGCAAAAGAACTCGAAATGGATGCCTTGGCACTCACTGATCACGGCGTGCTTTACGGCGCAATCGAGTTTTATAAAAAAGCCAAAGCTGCCGGGATCAAACCCATCCTAGGAGTGGAAGCCTATATTGCCCCGAAAGATAGGAGGTCTCGCGATGCAGGAGAAAAATACTATCACCTCATTCTACTCTCCGAAAATATCACCGGTTGGAAAAATCTTATTAAACTCGTAACGAAAGCGAATCTCGAAGGTTTTTATTACAAACCGCGGATGGATAAGGACCTTCTTCGTGAATACCACGAAGGAATTATTGCGCTTTCCGCCTGCTTCACGGGAGAAATTCAACGCGCCATCAACGAAGATAAAGATACGGACGCAGTATTAAAGGAATACGTGGACATTTTCGGCAAAGAAAACTTCTTCTTGGAAATCGGCTATCACCCTCATGTAAGCCCCAAACAACACGAAAAGGTGTGGAATGGATTGATCGCCCTCTCCAAACGGTCGGGAATTCCCCTTGCTGCCACGCAGGATATCCATTATGCACACCCCGATGATCGCGAATATCATGATGTACTTCTTGCGGTGCAAACAGGAAGCAACCTGTCGGATGGAGATCGATTAACGCTCAAAGCTGACAATTTTTCCATGACCTCTCCTGAGGAAATGGAAAAGAATTTTAAAAATATTCCGGAAGCGGTAACGAACACGGTAAAAATCGCCGAGCGCTGCAACGTAGAACTCGAACTTGGGAAAACCCAGCTCCCTGATTTTCCGAAACCGGAAGGCAAAACTGCCAATCAATATCTCCGCGAACTGGCGTATGAACGTCTCCCCAACCGTTTTTCGAAAGAAGCGCAAACACAGGAAGTGCTCGACCGGCTGGAGTATGAGTTAGGAGTTATAGAGAAAACCGGCTTCGCCGACTACTTCCTTATCGTGCAAGATCTTACCGGCTGGGCTCGTGCGCACGGTATTGCGGTGGGCCCAGGAAGAGGCTCTGCGGCCGGGAGCCTTATGTCCTACGTCCTCGGAATTACGGACATTAACCCATTGCGGTACGGGCTCCTCTTTGAGCGTTTTTTAAATCCGGAACGTATTCAAATGCCCGACATCGACATCGATTTCGCCGACACTCGCCGGGATGAAGTGTTAGCCTATGCACGTCAAAAATACGGCGAAGATCGCGTAGCCCAGATCATCACGTTTGGAACAATGGCTGCCCGTGCCGCAGTACGCGACGCCGGCCGCGCCATGGGCCTTCAATATGGCTTTTGCGATCAAATCGCGAAACTCATTCCTTTCAATGCCACGATCGAGGAATCGTTGGAACAAGTTCCTGAACTTCTCGAACTTTACAAAAAAACTCCGGATGCAAAACGCGTGATGGATACAGCGAAGCACCTCGAAGGGGTGGCACGGCATGCGTCGGTACACGCCTGCGGTACTGTGATTTCCAAAAAATCTCTTACCGAATACCTCCCACTCCAATACGCGCCGCAAGACAAAAACGCGATTATTACTCAATTTGAAATGCATTCCGTGGAAGACCTTGGGCTCCTTAAAATGGATCTTCTGGGTTTGAAAAACCTCACTATAATCGAAGAAACTATTCGGCTCGTAAAAGATCTGCGGGGAGAGGAAATCCAAATCTCGAATCTGCCACTCGACGACAAAGCCACCTTCACGCTGCTCCAAGCCGGAAATACCACGGGCGTATTTCAATTTGAGTCATCGGGCATGCGCCGCTACATGAAAGAAATCCACCCAACCGAACTCGAAGATTTAATCGCCTTAGTAGCGCTGTTCCGCCCGGGTCCTATGGAACTTATTCCCACTTTTATTAAACGCAAACACGGCCTGGAGAAAATCACCTATCTTCACCCCCACCTCGAACCAATTTTGAAAACCACCTACGGCATCGGTGTGTATCAAGAGCAAATGATGCAAATCGCCCGGGACGTTGCGGGGTACACCTTGCCCGAAGCAGACACGTTGCGGAAAGCTATCGGGAAAAAGATTAAATCGCTTTTGGATGAACAAAAATCCAAGCTGGTGAACGGAATGGTAAAGAACGGCATTCCCCCAAAGATTGCGGAAGCAATTTGGGAACTCTTCCCGCCCTTCGCCCGATACGGATTCAACAAGAGTCACGCCGCCTGCTATGCCTTGATCGGCTATCAAACTGCCTACTTGAAAGCCCATTATCCCATCGAATACATGGCGGCACTCCTCAATGCCGATCTGAACGATTTGGATCGCATTTCCTTCCTGGTAAATGAAGCCAAACAAAACAACATTCCAGTGCTCGCTCCCGATGTTAACAAAAGCTTCGTAAAATTTGCTCCGGAGGAAGGGAAAATCCGCTTCGGCCTTTTAGGAATCAAAAATGTCGGTTCTCAAATCGCGCACGCCATTATTGAGGAACGGATAAAAGGCGGAGCTTTCCAAACTTTCACGGACTTCCTCGCCCGCATTCAACACAAAGATTTGAATAAAAAATCTTTGGAAAGCTTGGCAAAGGGAGGTGCTTTGGAATCCTTAGGCGTGGAACGCAATCAGGTAATCCAAAATTTGGATGACATCGTGCGTTTTGCGGGCGCCGCGCGGAAAACCGCCGGCCAATCAAATTCCCTCTTCGGCTCTTCTACCGCCTCGCTTTCCATAAAGCTAAAACCCGCGCCTCCCGCTACTCGGGAAGAAAAACTGGGCTGGGAAAAGGAACTCCTGGGCTTCTATCTCTCGGATCATCCGTTGAACTCTTATAAAGAAAAAATAAACTGGCTCAAAGCGAAGCCGCTCCATGAAGTTCGCGCCATCAAAGACGAAACCAAAACCTTCCGCGCCGCGGGCCTAGTCTCTACTATTAAAAAAATACTCACAAAAAACGGAGAGCCGATGCTCTTCGCCACTTTGGAAGATTTCTCCCCGCAACCCTTGGAAGTAATAGTATTTACCAAAACGCTCGCCAAAACCGAAGCTGCGTGGCAGGAAAACAACGTAGTCATCCTCCAGGGCCGCATGTCCTGGAGAAACGGAGAGCCAAAGATCATCTGCGACGACGCGAAAAAATTAGAAGCCTAAATTCTTAAACCCGACGACCGTCGAGTTTAAGAATCCGATGTTAAAGAATCGAGGAATGAAACTTCTCGGGTTCATGCGGTTCCATCACCTTGATTTCAAACTCCCAGTCGAATTCTTTCCCTTGTTGCCGCTTTTCTAAATCCTCCTTAAGCGGCTGCTGATCATACCCCAGCGCCACCACTGCCGGCCGCTGCTTTCGGAACATCACATAATTTTCTCCAAGCCTGTCTCCCATCACTACCTCGTCTACATATTCGGAAGACTTCAAATGCTCCATACGCACGAGTATAGGAAGCCGAGGATAAATTCCTTTAAGCCCTTCCGCCACCGTATCTCGCGCGACAAGCGCCACAAGATAATCCCCCTGCGCCCGAGCCTGCTTCAAAAACTGTTTGTGTCCCTCGTGCAAACCATCAAAAACTCCGAACACTAAAACTTTTCGCATAGTGAAGAAAAATTACGAATTATGCATTATGCGCAATTCGTTATTCATGATTCATGATTCGTTTTTGCGATGCCGCATCAAAGGATAGATCACTGTCTCGCGCAAAGGTTTATCCATAAGAAACGCAAAAAGCCTCTCCGAAAGTCCGAATCCTGCGATGGGCGGAAATCCATATTCCATTGCTCGCAAGAATTCCTCATCAATCATCTGCGCCTCCGTATCTCCTGCTTCTCGCAATTTCATCTGCTCCTCAAATCGTGCCCGCTGATCCAAAGGATCGTTCAACTCCGAAAACCCTTTTGCCAATTCCGTTGCTCCGGCCACTACTTGAAATCGCTCCACGCGTTCCGGATCTTCCGCCATCCGCTTCGCAAGGGGCTCAATTGCTACCGGGGGATTCACCAAAAAGCCCGGCTGAATAAGATTGGGTCTCACAGTTTTTTTATAAATAAGATCGATGAGCCTTCCTCTTCCAAGGCCTGGTTCGAGCGCGATCTTCAAAGCCTGCGCTTTTGCCCTAAGCTCTTCAACATTTGCAGTGCGCGGATCAAGCCCGTTCGCCTCTTGGAAAACTTCACAGTACTCTATTTTCTTCCACTTCTTTCCCCATTCAATTTTTTTCCCTTGATGCATGGTAGTAAGTCCTCCAGTAACCTTCTTGATCGTCTCTTTAAATAAAGCTTCGGTGATCTTCATCAAATCATGGTAGTCCCGATACGCCCAATAAAATTCGAGTTGCGTGTAGTCCTGGAGATGCTCCCGATCGATACCCTCGTTTCGGAAGATACGCCCGATTTCGAATACTTTCTCATACCCACTCGCCATAAGCTTCTTCAAAGGCAGCTCCAGCGAAATCCGAAGATAGAAATCGGCATCGAGTGCATTGTGATGAGTGATAAAAGGCTCTGCCTCCGCTCCGCCCGGCACTATCTCGAACACCGGCGTCTCTACCTCCAGAAATCCTTCCTTTTTAAGGAAGTTACGAATAGTATCCCAAAACCCTGCTTTTTTGCGGAATAGTTCTCGAGCCTCCTCGGAAAAAAAAATATCCAAATACCGCTCCCGCAACCGAGTCTCTACATCTTCCACTCCATACCACGTGGAAGGCATGGGACGAAGCGACTTCGAAGCCAAGGTAAGCGCCTTCGCTTCTACGCTCTGCTCCCCCCTCTTCGTCACAAAAAGCGGTCCAGTCACAGAGAGAAAATCCCCCCGATCGAGTACCGTCCGCCAAAATTCGAAGTCTTTTAAACTCTCCTCTTTAAGTACCGCTTGGATCGAACCGGATTCATTCCGCAAATCCAAAAACACAATTTTCCCTTGATCGCGGATGCTCATTACGCGCCCCACAAGAGAAACTTTCTTTTTAGCCTTCGAGAGGGAAGCAAATTTTTCCTTCGCTTCTGCAACAGAGTGCGTACGCGGCACCTTCACAGGATAAGGCTCTACCCCATGGGCCTTGAGCGCCTCTAATTTTTTTCGCCGCTCGGCAATAAGATCCTCCAACATTGTTATCCATACTACCAGCTTTTTAGGCCCTTACAAAATGGAACCGTCTCTTCTTCCAACATAAATGAAGTCCTGTTTCTGCAAGGATTCTCGAACCACTTTCCCAACTAAGTGAAATCCTGCTTTTCTCGAACGTGGTCCAATATGCGAAGTCCTGTTTCGTGCAGAGATTCTCGGAGTGCGTCGGCACGAGAGCATAGCGGTCGCGAAAGCCCTTCGCGAACCGCGTCCCCGCAAGAAATAGGACAAGCCCCTTTTTATTCGATTTTTATAATCTCAAACGTAGATTTTCCTGAAGGAGTAAGCACGGTCACCTCATCTCCCTTCTCGTGTCCCATAAACGCACGTCCAAGGGGAGATTCGTCGGAAATTTTGCCCTCTTCCGGCTTCGCGTCATAAGGTCCTACAATAGTATATTTAGTTTCTTTGCCGTTCTTCTTCACCGTCACCGCACACCCAACGCGCACCACTCCTCCCGTTCCTCCCGCTTCCTCTTCAATAATGACTGCCTTTTTCAAAAGTTCCTCGAGTTCGAAAATGCGGTTTTCGATAAGATTCTGCTCTTCACGAGCTTCAGCATATTCAGCGTTCTCGGAAAGATCTCCGTATTCCTTAGCCCGCTTTAATTTATCGGCAATATCCGCACGACCTTCCCCTTTAAGAGTTTCGAGTTCCTTCTTCAACTCCTCGTGCCGCTCTTTCGAAAGGTGATATTGGTTCGGCATGGTAGCGCCTAAAGGCTTAGCAATATGCAAAGCGTTAATTAAATTTCGTTCTTTGCTTCTTGCTCTTCTCTGCCCGGCAGTGGTTTCGTCGCGGCAGAATTTTTAGTTCGGATATGATAGGTATCCGCCCAAAGTCTGAAGCGAATTGTAAGGGTTTCGATAGCAAAACGCAAGCCTGCCGAAAGCGGCACTGTGGAAGCTCGGTCGTTTCTCCAATGCGCCGGAATCTCTTTGATGCGCAACTCTAAAGCACGCGCCAACGCCAAGGCCTCCACATCGAAGGCCCACCCATTCATCTCCGCTCGAGAAAATATTTCTTCCGCTGCGCCACCCGTAAATACCTTGAATCCGCATTGGGTGTCCCACACACCGGGAAGAAGAAGCGCTTGCGCAAAAAGATTCAGCACTTTTCCGGCCACCCGTCGAAAAAGGGGTTGTGGCGGATCTAACTGCGCTCCACGCACTGCTCTCGAAGCCACCACTATATCGTATTGCTCATGTTCATTTTGAAGATAAGGAAGGGCGAGCTCGAGATGCTCAAGAGAAGTAGAATTATCTGCATCCATAAATAGACGGATCTCCCCTCGGGCCGCAAGCATTCCTTGTCTCACCACCGCCCCTTTCCCGCGATTTTTTTTATTTTCAAGGAGAGAAAGAAAAGGGATGCCTTTGGCCATCTCACTCACAAGCTCCGCAGTGGCATCTTGCGATCCATCATTCACGACCAGAATCTCATATGAAAAGTTTTTTCCGCTCAAAATCCGATGCACATCTTGAAGCGTGGGCGGCAAGCGCTTCGCTTCGTTATACGCGGGAATGATGACGGAAAGAAATGGCTGCATAGCAAGTGGTAAGTAGTAGGTAGTATGTAGCGAGAAGAATGTAAACGAGGTGAAGAATTGATTGCGTATTCTACTACTTACTACTTTCTACATACTACTTACTCGTGAGTATTCTCGGTCCTGACTCCGTGATCGCCACCGTATGCTCGAAATGAGCAGTAATACTTCCATCTGCCGCCGCAAAACTATCATCAGGAAACTGCTTCACTTTGCCACGCCCTGCAGCAACCATGGGTTCAATCGCCAGCACCATGCCAGGCAAAAGTTTGAGTCCCCGTCCGGGTACTCCCGTATTTAAAACCGAGGGCTCCTCATGAAGTTCTTTTCCAATTCCATGTCCGCATAATTTTTCTACTATAGAAAATCCGTCCTCTTCCACTCGCTTCTGAATCGCCGCTCCTATGTCCCCTAAAGTATTTCCGGGTCGTGCCTGTCTGATTCCCCCCATAAGCGCCGCGTGAGTCGTCTTAAGCAATCGCTTCGCTTCCTCGGTGCCTTTTCCTGCGATGACTGTACGCGCCGAATCCACATTCCAATCTTTCCACGTAAGCCCGGCATCGATTTTGACCACATCCCTCTCTCTAATTTCATACCCCGAAGGAATTCCGTGCACCACGGTCTCATTTATAGAAACACAAAGCGCCGCAGGATATCGCTCATCGCTCCCGGGAGCGTGATATCCCAAAAAAACCGGTATGGCTTCCGCTTCTTGAATGAGTTTTCGGGCAAGCAAATCAAGCTCCTCTGTCCGCATTCCCACACGCACTGCACTCACTAATACCTCAAGCACGTGGGCCAAACGCTTTCCCGCTTCGGCCATCATTTCAATTTCTGCCGGAGTTTTTATTGTGATTGCCATGAAGTATATGCGTCTTTAACAATGCCAATCACCTGCTCCAAGTTATTTTTGCCAGTATCCACCACTAAATCGAACTGGGATGGGTTCGTGTAGTCAATTTTATAAAGATCCCAGTAGCGCTTCTTCTCACTTTCCAACCGCTTCATCGTATTGTGATAAATCTCCTCGACGGAAGATCCGGCCTGACTCGCTCTCCCTTCCCGCTGGATCTGCGCGAAGGTGCGCTCAGCAGCTTTCCGAATATCCAGATTCAAAAAAACCTTAAACGCCTCGGGAATCCAATGAAACGCCATCCGCGAATCGATCACGAACCCCTCTTTTTCCTGACCTAACTTTTCGATCCATTTATCGACTTCGAAGTCAATTTCTTTTTGGGTTTCGGCGGCGATATTAATCCCCTCAATCGAAAGCCCGCGATCCGCCGCCATTTTTCTAAAAAGGTCCCCCGAAGAAAAATGCTCATAGCTCAAAACAAGTGCTACTCCTTTCGCAGTGCTCGATTTTCCGCTTCCCGGCACGCCGGTGATTGTAATAATCTTTTTTTTCATGCGAGTTCAAGTACGATATTCACGCTCTTTTGCACCGCTTCGATCGATGGCCGCCCATCCACCTCGAAAAATTCGGTGCGCTGCCGCATAAAAGGAAGCATGGGCACGGTATTCGCCTGATAATCCGCGAGCCTACGCTCGATTGCCGCCAAAGTGTCATCGCTCCGGCCTTCTTTTTCAGCGCGAAGCAACAATCGCTTTCGAGATTCTTCAATAGGAATATCGAGGAATACCGAAGCAAATCGCTTTTTCCCAAACGACTGCAGCAATCCAAAAAGAAAGTCAGCCTGTCCCACGCGGCGAGGAATCCCATCGAACACGATCCCTTGTTCCCGAGGTAGGGATTCAAGCTCAGTCCGCACGACACTTAAAAGCTCCTCGTCGGTAAAAAGCCTACCACTTTTTAATATATCTCCCGCGCGCGCGCCGCTCACCGTAATCATCTCCGAATTTCGACGAAGCACTGCTCCGGTGTCCCAGAAGAAAAAACCCAGTTTCTCTGCGAGTAATTTAGCCTGAGTGCCCTTCCCAGACCCTTGCGGGCCAAGGACAAAAATAGCATCGTATCCCCGATTCATGGGAATAAGGTACCAAAAAATCGAAAGAACGTACAGATTTTATTGGATCCCTTCGTATTCACGCACCGTAAGCTGCGAATCAATCTGCCTCATGGTCTCCAAAGCCACCGCCACTACAATAAGCAACGCCGTACCGCTTACGGTAAGCACCGCTACCCCCGTGATCGCCTGCACAATGATAGGCAAAATCGCAATGAGCCCCAAAAACACGGCCCCGAAGAAAGTCACACGATTCACGGTTTTTTTGAAGAATTCTTCAGTCATTTCTCCCGGTCGGATTCCCGGAATAAACCCTCCTCCTCGCTGTAAATTCTTGGCTACCTCCGATGGATTGAATGTGATCGAAGTGTAGAAATAGGTGAATGCGAACACAAGCGAGAAGTAGATGATCCCGTAGAACATTCGGTTATTAAGCACACTCGTCACGATCTCATTAAGTTTGACTCCCACCCCGGGAGAAATGGCCGTCATCACCTGCGCGATGAATTGCGGGAAAAGGAATACTGAGATTGCGAAGATCAAAGGAATCATTCCTGCTTGGTTTACTTTAAGCGGCAGGTAGCTCGATACTCCGCCGAACATCTTCATGCCCCGCACACGTCGAGCGTACGCCACAGGCACTTTCCGCTCCCCCTCGTTCAAATACACGACTCCAAAGATCACAAGAAGCAACACTAAAAGGAATCCGATGTAGGTAGCCAATTTCGCGGGCGTGTAGGAAAGGAGCAGCAAACGCACATTCGCCGGCAAGCCCGCCACAATTCCTGCAAGGATGATAAGCGAAATGCCATTCCCCACTTTTTGCTCAGTGATAAGTTCTCCGAGCCACACTGCGATCATTGCTCCCGCGGTGATCACCACCACAGTCGTAAGCAAAAGCCAAGCATCCGGTCGATCGAGAACTCCCGAACTCATAAGGAGTGCAAGGAATCCGTACGCCTGAAGCACTGCAAGCGGCACGGTGAGCATTCGGGAATATTGATTAAATTTCGCACGTCCTTGGGCTCCTTCCTCGTAATAAAGTTGCTTGAACTTCGGGAAAATGAGCGTCAAAAGCTGCATGATAATTGTCGCCGTGATGTACGGTCCTACCCCCAACATCATGACCGACAAACTTTCTAATCCTCCTCCTGAAAAAAAGTTCAAAAAACCCAAGAGCTGGTTGGAGTTGAAATATTGCTGGAGTCTGTCCGCATCCACCCCGGGAATAGGAATAGCGGCAAAGAAACGGTATGCCACAAGTACCCCTAATACGATAAGGATTTTGTTGCGGATTTCAGGGATTCTAAAAATTTGGAGGATTCGATTCATAACGTTAAGTAGTAAAAAGAGACGTCGGCTTCGGGTGGAAAAGGGATTCTCGGAGCGCGGCGGCGCGAGAGCATAGCGGCTGCGAAAGCCCATCGCGGACCGCGTCCCTTTGCCATACGAAGCCGCGCCGGAGCATACTCATATTATTGCACTTTTCCTCCTGCCTTCTCAATCTGAGCCTTGGCAGACTTAGATGTCGGCAAACCGTGAAGCTCGAGAGAGGCCGAAAGCTCTCCCCCTCCCAAAATTTTCACTGCGCCGCGAAACCCCGGTGGAATAATACCTGCCTTCTGAAGTACCTCGCGGTTCACCACCAAAGGTGCCTTGCTGTCATGAAGCGGCGCTAACTTCTTTCCGAGAATTCCTACTTGAATCGGTATCGGCTTAGCCTCAATCGGCTTATTGCGAAACCCTCGACGCTTAGGAAGTCGAATAATGAGATCGCGCACCGCCGGCCGGATACGCCGCCCGGATCGGGATTTCTGCCCCTTTACTCCGCGTCCGGAATAACTGCCTCGCTTACCGCTGCGCCCAATGCGCTGCGCTCGCTTTTTAGCCGGATTTTTTTGTAATTCGTGTAATTGCATGAAGGTAATGTTACTGCTTCTTCACTTGAGACGGCTTGAGCTTCCGAAGCGCACTAAGGGTTGCTAATGCATTCGTAAGTTTATTAGGCGTACGACCTAATACCTTAGAAGTGGCGTCTTTGATTCCGACCAGAGTAAGTACCGCACGTACTGCTCCTCCCGCACGAATTCCATGTCCTGGAGGCGCCGGTTTTATAAGCACTTTCGCCGCGCTGTATTTGGCGAAAACTTCATGAGGAAGAGTTCGTCCGTCTCGAAGAGGCACGGTAAAAAGAGCCTTCCTCGCTACCACTTTGGCCTTAGCTACCGCCTGCGCGACATCCACGCCCTTAGCAATCCCAATCCCCACTTGTCCCTTCATATCGCCAAGCGCCAAGGTTGCCCGAAAGCGAAATCTCTTTCCTCCAGCCACCACACGGGTGACACGCCGAAGATCGAGCATTTTCTCCTTGTATAATTCCTCTCTTTTTATTTGCGGCATATTTCTCATAGTAGGTATAGGGTATTAGAACGTTAATCCTCCTGCTCGTGCGGCCTCGGCCAAAGCCTTCACTCGTCCATGATATCGATATCCGCCGCGATCAAATACGGCCTTCTTGATACCCATCTCTGTTGCCCGCTTTGCGATCAAAGCTCCCACTTTTTCTGCAATGTGACTCTTTCCCCTACCTTCTTTTATTTCCCGATTGGAAGCCTGCGTAAGCGTTACTCCTTTTGCATCGTCAATAAGCTGGACATAAATTCCCCGGTTACTGCGAAACACGGAAAGCCTCGGCCGAAGAGCATTGCCGATAATCCGCTCATGTGTGCGGTGAGCCCGGCGCATACGAACTTGATTGTGATGTTTACGAATACTTGCCATGGTAGTGTTTTACGCCGCTCCGGACGCAGCCGCCGCCTTTTTACCCGCTTTTCGACGAATTACTTCTCCTTGATAATGGATTCCCTTGCCTTTGTACGGCTCCGGTGGTTTAAGCCCACGAATCCTTGAAGCTACGCCTCCCACTAATTCTTTGTTTACTCCGCTTACTTTCATGCTTCCTTTCTCCACCGTGATCGTAATCCCCTCGGGTATGGGAAACCGAATCGGATTCACAAACCCCAGGTTCAACACGAGCGTCTTCCCTTCAAGCGCCGCTTTAAATCCTACTCCTTCAATTTCTAAAACTTTAGTGAAGCCTTGAGACACTCCCTCGGCAGCATTACGGGTATGAGACCACATCGTTCCGGTCTTCGCAGATTCTCCGGAAAAAAATGCTTTATTTTCTTCTTGCTTCAAAGTGACTCCGGCAAGAAGCGACAAGGACAAGGTTCCTTTGGGCCCTTGGAGCGTAAGAGTATTGCCTTCCTGTCGAAGCGTAACGCCCTCAGGAAGAACTACAGGTTTTTTAGTAAGTCGGGACATGGTTACCAAATTTCAAAAAGATATTCGCCTCCGACTTTTTGCTTTCGAGCCTCTCCATTCGTCATGATTCCCTTAGAAGTCGAAAGAATCGCCACGCCAAATCCCTGTCGCACCGGCTTCAACTCTGCATACGGTTTATAAAGCCGTCGACTGGGTTTGCTCATGATTTTTACGCCTTCAATGCGAGGCTTTCCTGCCTCATATTTCAATTTCACCTCTAGCATGTTCCGGCGGCCGATGGTCTTCCGCTGCACTTCCTTAATCAATCGGCGATCCGCAAGGACCTTAAGTACCGCTTGATCCATCTGCGAATAAGGCACTAGCACGGCCTCCTTGCCGGCCATTTGTGCATTCTTAACTTTTATTATTGCGTCGTAATACATAGTATAGTAGTGATTACCAAGAAGCTTTTCGCACTCCCGGGATTTCGCCGCGGGTCGCCATTTCGCGGAAACAAATTCTGCAAAGCTGGAACTCCCTCATATAGCCGCGCTTTCTGCCACAGCGAAAACACCGCCGCACCATTCGGGTTGCATATTTAGGAGTTTTTCTACTCCTCGCTATGACTGAAGTCTTTGGCATGATTATTTTTTCTTACCGGCGTGTTTTACCTCCTTCATAAAAGGAATACCCAACGCGCGGAACGCCTCTTCGGCTGCCACGCGATCCCGTTTCTTAGGCACAATGCTCATCCCTAGAGAAAAAGAAAAAGGGGAAACCTCCGGGTTGATTTCCGGAAATACCACCTGCTCCCGGATACCGATATTCAATACTCCTTTTCCGTCAATCGCGTGCGGATTAATACCATGAAAATCGCGGACACGAGGCAATACTATGGTAATTAACTTCGTGAAAAAATCAATCATTCTCGCGCGCCGGAGCGTCACCCGAAGCCCCACGGTCTGGCCCTCCCGCACCTTAAAGCCCGCAATCGAGCGGCGTGCTTGCCGAATTTCGGGCTTCTGGCCGGAAATAAGCGCGATATCCTTCATGATTTGCGGCAACACCTTATCTTCAAAGTTCGGTTGCGCACTCAATTTCCCGATTCCCGCATCGATAACAATTTTTTCGATTATTGCGCGCGCTCCCGCGCCTTTATGCATGGTGTCTTTTTTCATCGCACTAGAAAGAAGCCTTACACTTTTTACAAAGCCGCATAGACCGACCTTCGGACATAGCATGCCCCACTCGTGTAGGTCGCTTGCAATTGGGACACACCACCATCACATTGCTCATAGAAATCGCGCGAGGCAAAGAAACCATTTCTCCTTTTGCTCCGGCTTTCTTCGGCCGAACGCGCTTTTTATAAAGATTAAGACCTTCTATCACTACGCGGCCCTCGTCCGAGAGTACGCGGAGTACCGCTCCGCTCTTACCATGGTCCTTACCGACTAACATTTTCACTTGATCGCCTTTTTTGATACGCATGGGTTTATACAATTTCTTCCGCCATTGTCATGAGCTTTTCGAACCCTCGATCCTTAAGCTCCCGAGGCATGGGTCCGAACACCCGAGTAGCCACCGGTTCTTTTTTAGCATCGATAAGCACTACCGCATTTTCATCGAATCGGATATAGGAGCCATCGGACCGCCGAAGCGCGGCTTGCGAACGCACAATGAGCACCTTGACCACATCTTTCTTCTTAACCGTCTTCCGGGGCTCTGCCACCTGCACCGATGCCACGACGATGTCTCCCACGCGCGCATAGTGCCGGCGAGTACCTCCCAAAATACGGAAACAACGCACTGTTTTGGCGCCGCTGTTGTCTGCTACTTTTAATATGGATCGCTCTTGTATCATGGGATTATTCGCTGACTTTTCCTATAATTTTCCAGCGCTTTTCGCGAGATAAGGGCCGAGTCTCTTCGAGAATTACACGGTCTCCAACTTTATATTCGTTGTTCTCGTCATGCGCCTTCACTCGGGTAGTAATCGTGTAGTACTTCAAATATTTCGGATGTTTGCGGGAACGCGAAATCACGACAACGCGCGTCTTCTGCATTTTGTCGGAAGCTACTACACCTTCTCGAACTCGTTTTTTAGATTCGTGCTGGTTCATAAAAATGATTGCCTACTTCGATTGCGTCGACTGAATCTTCGAGAAAGTTTTCATGCGCGCAATCGCCTTGCGGATCATTCGAAGCTCCGCCACATTCTTCACTTTTCCAGCCTCCAAGTCAAACCGAAGCTTTCGGAGCTTCTCTTCGGACTCCTTGATAAGCTTCGAGAGCTCGGCAACAGGCTTCGTCTTTAATTGTTCAATTTCGCGCTTTTTCATTACTTTTTGGTAATAATTCGGTATTTAAACGGCAACTTATATCCCGCGAATTTAAGCGCTTCCTGAGCCACTTTCTCTTCCACTCCGTCAATTTCAAACACCACTCGTCCCGGCAAAACTTTCGCCACATAGTGATCGACGCTTCCCTTTCCTCCTCCCATTGTGGTTTCCGGAGGCCGCACCGTGATTGGCTTGTCGGGGAATACCCGGATCCAAAGCCGTCCGCGTCGTTGCATGTGTCCGGTGATCGCCTTCCGAGCTGCTTCGATCTGGCGAGAATTAAGCCACGCCGGCTCAAGCGCCTTAAGCCCATATTGGCCGTATGAAACAGAAAGACCGCGAGTCTCCACGGTCCGGCCGCGAGAGCGTCCCTTGTGCCATTTCCGGTGTTTTACTTTTTTAGGGATTAACATGGAAATATAAAAGAATTAGTGTTCGCGTCGTCCGCCCCGGTGTTCTCGCTTGGCCGGCATTTCTTCTTTCGGCTTTTCTTCAAAAATTTCGCCTTTATAAATCCAGACTTTGATTCCGACAGTGCCATAACTCGTGAAAGCCGTAGCCTGCCCGAAATCAATATCCGCACGAAGCGTCTGCAAAGGCAAAGAACCTTTCGCCAACCATTCCCGCCGGGCAATTTCGTTTCCATCCAACCGGCCGGAGAGGAATATCTTGGCGCCCTTCACCTCACGGTTCTGCATAATCTGTTCCAAATACTTTTTCATCGTGCGGCGGAATGGAAATCGTTTCTCCAAATCCCACGCGATCTGCTGCGCCACATAAGGAGCCGCGATCTGCGAACGCTTCAATTCCTCTACATTCACACTAAGCTGGGGGGCTTTACCGGTATTCTTTCGGCGAGCGCGCACGGCGCGAAGCGCTTTTTCAATTGCCTTAGTAAGATCTTCGATTCCCTTTCCTCCACGACCGATGATAAATCCAGGACGCGCTGCTTGAATCGAAATGCGAAGATTATTCGAAGTGCGCTCGATCTCCAACGCAGATACTCCCGCTTGACTGATCTTTTCCTTGATCACGCGGCGAATCGCCTCATCTTCTTCGAGGAATTGCCCGTAGTTGCCCTTGAGGAGCCACCTCGCCGGCCAGTTCTTGACCACTCCCATCCGGAGTGAAATTGGATTTATTTTCTGTCCCATAGTATTGATCGAACCCCTATTAAAACATTAATTAAGGCTCTTGTGAATGATTAGACCGACTTTCTCCGAAACATTTTTTTCCAAAAACCTTTTTCCTGCCGCGGGTTCTTTCCCCCTTCTTCGGCCGGAGTGCCAGGCTTCTCCTTTTCTTTCTTAGGTCGGTGCACATGCGGAGCCGCCTTTGGTTTCCGTTCGGTAACGATAGTGAAGCGGGGGGCTTTCTTAGCGCCTTCTCCCAATATTAAGGTGATATTGCTCATTTTCTTTTGGATCGGAGTAGCCATACCGCGGGCTCGAGGCAAGAACCGCTTGAGCATAGGTCCCTGATCCACTCGGATTTCGGAAATAATGAGATTCGCGTGTTCCATTTTCTGCTGCTTGGCATTCGCCATGGCCGAGCGAAGCAACTTCAAAAGAGGCTTCGCCGCACGCCGCGGGTGGAGCATTAACTCCGCTTCGGCCTCGTTCACGCTTCGTCCGCGAAGCAAATCCGCGACTACCCGCACCTTGCGAGGAGCCATATGAAGAAACTTGAGTTGTGCGGAAGCTTTGGGCATTGCGATAGATGATCAATAATATTGACTATTTTTTAGCCGGGGCCGCCGGAACCGCTGCAGCCGCGCCTGCTTCAATATCACGCTGCATTTTCCCTCCATGTTTCGTGAATTTCCGGGTCGGAGAAAACTCTCCCAGTCGGTGTCCCACCATTTCCTCGGTGACACGCACTTCAATGAAATCTTTTCCGTTGTGAACCGCAAAGGCAAACCCCACCATTTCCGGAGCAATTTCCGAAGCCCGCGCCCATGTTTTAATAGCAGGAGCGCCCGGCCTGAGACCGGAAATCTTTTTAAGTAATCGCGGGTCTACGTAAGGCCCCTTTTTAGATGATCGTGCCATAGAAGTGAGTATTGATTATTTGCGACTTGGTCGACGAGACACCACAAATACATTGGACCATTTCTTTTTGTTGCGAGTTTTTCTTCCGCCCGTGATTTTCCCCCAAAGCGTCTTGGGTTTCCGGGTTCCTCGAGGCTGACGGCCTTCTCCACCTCCATACGGGTGATCCACCGGGTTCATCACCATTCCGCGCACGGTGGGTCGAATACCCATCCAGCGAGCCCGGCCGGCTTTTCCAATTACCATCAAGTTGTGCTCCGGATTGGACATCTGCCCCAAGGAAGCAAACCCTTCCCAAGATACTCGGCGCACCGCTCCCGAAGAAAGCTTGATGTCGGTGTATCCATCTGCATTCGCAAGCACTTCGCCGTAGGAACCGGCGGAACGCGCAAGTACGCCTCCGCGGCCCGGGCGAATTTCTACGTTGTGCACCTGATACCCTACCGGAATATTCTTGAGCTTCATGCGATTCCCGGTCTTCAAAGGAACAGATTCTCCAACCACAACCTCATTGCCCGCGTGGAGTCCGTGCGGAGCCAAAATATAAGAAAGAGTGCCGTCGGGATATTGAACGCGCGCGATAAAAGCAGTTCGGTAGGGATCATATTCGATTCCCAACACTTTCGCGGGTTCGAGCCGTGCTTGCTTGAAATCCACCAATCGATAGCGTCGCTTCACCCCTCCTCCCTGGTGTCGCATCGTGATCCGTCCCTGCGAGTTCCGTCCCGCGTGAGACTTCAAAGTGACAAGGAGGCTCTTTACCGGCTTTTCCTTGCTGAGTCCCCGGTAGTCTACCGTCGTCGCGGACCGCCTCGAAGGCGTATATGGTCTATAAGATTTCATGATAGTAAATTCGTACTTTCGTACATATTCGTAAATTTAGTAGATGTGTTACTTAGCAATATCAATGGTCTCCCCTTTACGAAGGGTCACTACCGCTTTTTTGTAGCTGCCTTTCATGCTCCACATCGCTCCCATCCGCTTGGCTTTAGGGGGGCGGTTCACAATATTCACGTTCGTGACGTGCACACCATAAAGTTTCTCCACCGCTTTTCGCACTTCGGGTTTGGTAGCTTCGGGTCGCACTATGAAAACATACTTACCCGCCCCTGTGAAGGTAAGGGCTTTTTCCGTCTGCCAGGGTTTTTGCAATACAAATCGAGCGCTCATGAAAGGTGATAATGTCGAGTCAAAAATGGCACCGCCTCTTTCGCGATAAATACTCGCTTGTGATTCAAAATGTCATACACGTTCAAGCTTGAAGGGTGAATGGCTTTTACCTTGGGTAAATTCTGCGCCGCCCGGAACGTGTTTTTCTCTTCCACTGCCGGAATAAGCAAGGCGTCAAACCGCTTCACCTTTGACGATACGCTCGTGAGTGTCCGGAGCGCGGAAGCGAGCATCTTAGTCTTCGATTCCTTCGGTGCCAATCCATCCACGATTTTCACTTCCCCGCTGTGGAATTTCTTCGCGAGAATAGAAAAGATCGCCGTGCGGTTCATTTTCTTATTGATCTTCTGAGTGTAATCCCGCTCCTTGTTCGGCCCATGAGATTTTCCTCCTCCCACCCACAACGGAGATCGGATCGAACCGTGCCGCGCGCGGCCGGTACCCTTTTGTCTCCAGGGTTTCTTTCCTCCTCCGCGCACCTCGCCGCGGCCTTTGGCGTGTGCCCACGGCCGTCGGCTGTTCGCACGATGCGCAGTCACAACTTGCGCCACAAGCGCAGGCCGCCACCGTTCGCCAAAAAGCGAATCGGGGATTTCGATCGATTCCACTATTTTATTCTCGATGTTATATACGTCTACCTTCATGGAAATTATTATCGCGTCTCAATTTCGAGAAGACTCCCGCGCATGCCGGGCACCGCTCCTTTGACCATTAAAAGACTTCTCTCCTTATCTACTCCCACAATTTTCAAATTTTTGATCGTCACCCGTTCCACTCCCATGTGTCCCGCCATCCGTCGGCCGGGAATAACGCGCTGCGGAGTTGTGTTGCCAATAGAACCAGGCATCCGATAGCGGTTCTTTTGTCCGTGGGTCTTCGGCCCTCCGCCGAACCCGTGCCGCTTTACTACCCCCTGGAATCCGCGTCCTTTGGTAAACGCACTCACACGCACAACGTCGCCTTCTTTGAACGCCGACACGTCTATCGTGTCTCCTTTTTTGAGTTCTCCGGTTCCTTTGAATTCCTTGCGCGCCTTCCCCAGCTGGACCTGTACTGCACTGTACCCATCCTTCTCGGGAACCCGCACAAGGGAAATAGTATTCGGTTCGGCCTTAATAACCGTGACCGGAATCACTTTTTTATCTTGCCAAATTTGGCTCATTTTAAATTTTTTCCCCAAAATGAATGACATCCAATTCGCATTATTTGCCTCCATTCGAATTATTCGCGATTACTCCTAAATAAAAACTGCCCAAGGCACGTACCTTTAGGCAGGGACGTCCTTGTGCAACCCAGCTCTTTACGCTTTAGGAATCCAGCACAACATCCCTAGAAAATTCTCACATCGAGAAGTTATACGGGACAATGTGTTGTTGCCTAAAGGGCTGGGCCATTAAAGAGACTGGAACATGATAAGCCAAATGGCAAAAAGTGTCAAACACTACTTTTTGGGTTTCTTGTATACCTTATCCCGCAACGCAATGCGATGAATCGTAACAATATGTGATTCGTGTTCCATCTCGTAAACCACTCGCCAATCTCCTACACGCAGCTTAAAATATCCGTGCCACTCGTGGCCAAGCGCCTCATGAACAACCGAAGGAAAATTCTCGCGAAACCACTCCAATTTGCCTAAAATCCTTCTCTGTACTGGCGCGTCCAAAGAGCGTAAATCTTCCTCTCCGGTGAGAGTGAAAGTAAATTTCCAGCCCGAGGACATTCTATAAACTAGAGCGAACTCACTACCTCCTCAAAAGTACGGATCCTGCCTTGCTTTTTTTCCGCAGCAGATTTCTTGAGTCTCTTTACAAACGCGGAGCGAATCTCAAGTCCTTTGTCAGAATCGATAAGCAATTCGCGCAATGCACGCTGCACCGCCCGCTCCACCACTGCTTCGATTTTTTTTTCTTCAATAGTAATGCGAGCCATGCTTTCACTCTACCTCCTAAAAATGGAAAGTCAATGAAGCTTGGTCTGAAGCGTACGCGTATTCCCATGTTTCAAGAGCCCTCGATACGATTCGAGCGTTGCCGATTTTCCATTATTCGCCACATTCTTGAACATCCGCCGCTTCGTCGCCGTGCGGAGTACGCGATGGTCGGGAAAATGGAAGGTGTTCATACTTTTTTTTGCCACGGGGACTTGGACGCACACTCGCTCTATGCGAGGGCGTTGCATCACTTATTGATTTTGCCGCAGCACTCATTCCGCGACTGTCTGCTTCTTCTACATCAATCCGCGACATGAATGCTGGGGCAAAAAACCTCTCAAAAGATTGGGTAAATCATACCATTTCTCAATAAAAAACGCAAGGATTAAAGGATTAGCCTTGAAAACACAAACGCACCCTTTCGAGTGCGTTTTGTTACTAATCCAATAAGCGAAGTCCTGTTCCAGATGGGGATTCTCGAACCCAATAAAAGGAACGGGGGCATATTCTCTTACAGCTAACAAAGCGAAATCCTGCCGCTTGTGGGGATTGTCGGAGCGCGGCGGCGCGAGACATAGCGCTGCGAGAGCCCCTCGCAGATAGCGTCCCCACAAGTGACAGGATGAGCGCCTCTTATACCATTTTAATTTCGACGTCGACCCCAGCCGGCAGGTTCAGGTTCCCAAGAGATTCAATGATCTTCTGATTCGGATTCATGATATCGATGAGCCGCTTGTGCATCCGAAGCTCGAACTGCTCCCGCGAATCCTTGTGTACGAAGGTAGAACGGTTCACGGTATACTTCCGCGTCTCGGTGGGCAACGGAATTGGCCCCACCACCTTCGCATCGTGCCGCTCTGCGGCATCGATGATCTGGCGCGCAGAAGAATCGATCAGCTTGTGGTCGTAGGAACGAATCCGCAAGCGGAGCTTCTGATGAAAATCGTTTTCCTGTTTCTTAGCCATGAGAAAGGAGCTGCGTACCTAAATGCTTATTTATTGATCTTAGTTACGACTCCTGCACCTACGGTCTTTCCTCCTTCGCGGATGGCAAAGCGCTGTTTCTCTTCGAGTGCGACAGGGGAGATAAGTTTCACTGCGAGCTTTACCGTATCGCCGGGCATCACCATTTCCATTCCCTCAGGAAGCGTGATTTCTCCCGTTACATCGGTCGTGCGGATATAGAATTGCGGCTTGTAGCCTTTGAAGAACGGCGAGTGCCGGCCACCTTCCTCTTTGGAAAGTACATACACTTCACAGTCAAAATCAGTATGAGGAGTCACGCTGCCGGGCTTCGCGATAACCTGTCCACGCTCCACGTCTTCTTTCTTCAAACCTCGGAGAAGGATTCCGACGTTGTCGCCGGCCATGGCATCATCCAAGAGCTTGTTAAACATTTCGATTCCGGTCACGACGGTCTTTTGCGTCGGCCGAAGTCCGATAGCTTCCACTTCGTCGTTCACTTTGATCTTTCCGCGTTCCGCGCGGCCCGTTACCACGGTTCCGCGGCCTTCGATCGAGAAGATGTCTTCGATAGGCATAAGGAACGGCTTGTCCAAGTCTCGCACCGGGTCCGGCACGAAGCTGTCCAAAGCGGCCATAAGATCCAGGATCGGCTTCGCATCTGCTTCATCGGCAGACTTCGAGTTCAATGCTTTCAAAGCTGAACCACGGATGATAGGAGTCGTGTCTCCGGGGAATTCATATTTCTTCAAAAGTTCGCGTACTTCGGATTCCACGAGGTCCACAAGCTCTGGGTCATCCACTTGATCCATTTTGTTCAAGAACACTACGATCGCCGGCACGCCTACTTGGCGGGCAAGCAAGATATGCTCCCGAGTCTGAGGCATCGGTCCGTCTGCGGCAGACACCACAAGCACCGCTCCGTCCATTTGGGCGGCACCGGTAATCATGTTCTTGATATAGTCTGCGTGTCCCGGAGCATCGATGTGCGCATAGTGGCGCTTCTCCGACTCATACTCCGAGTGGTGAAGGGCGATGGTGATTCCACGCGCCTTCTCTTCGGGGGCGTTGTCAATTTGATCGACTTTCTCTTCCTTCTTCGCCCAACCTTTCATAAAGAGGACGTGGGTAATGGCGGCCGTAAGGGTCGTCTTCCCGTGGTCCACGTGGCCGATAGTCCCCACGTTCACGTGCGGCTTTGTTCGGCTAAACTTTTCCTTCTCTGCCATGGGTTAATTTATTTTAGTATGTACGGCTCTCGACGTTCGAAGAGCCTTATACGACTTGTTTATTCTATGAATAACCGGTCAAAAGTCAAATACACAGCTCGTGGTTTTATTTCTTTTTTCCCTCGATGATGAGCTGCGCCACGTTCTGCGGCGTGGGTTCATAGTGGTCGAACTCCATCGTAAATGATCCTCTCCCCTGCGTCATAGATCGAAGTTCCGTCGCATACCCGAACATTTCAGAAAGCGGCACCTTCGCATCGATCACTTTGATGTTCACACGATCACCCAGGTTTTCGATCTTGCCTCGCTTCGAATTCACGTTTCCAGTAACTTCCCCAAGGAAATCCGGCGGCACGATCACTTGAAGCTTCATGACCGGTTCCAAAATCACAGGATTGGCGCGCTTCACTGCTTCCTGGAAGGCCATCGAACCTGCAATCTTGAACGCCGCTTCCGAAGAGTCCACTTCGTGGAAGGACCCGTCATAGAGCTCCACCTCGACATCGATCATCGGATAATGCGCGAGTACCCCGCGATCGAGCGCTTCTTTGACTCCCTTTTCTACTGCCGGAATGAATTCGCGGGGAATCACTCCTCCCTTGATCGCATCCACAAACACAAAGCCTGTCCCGCGCTCAAGCGATTTAACTTTGAGCCGCACATGTCCGTATTGTCCGCGTCCACCGGATTGCTTGATATACTTGCCTTCCGCTTCGGCAGACCCGGTGATGGTTTCTTTGTATGCCACCTGCGGACGTCCCACGGATGCTTCCACCCCGAATTCCCGCTTCATGCGGTCCACGATGATTTCCAAATGCAATTCGCCCATACCCGAAATGATAGTCTCTCCCGTCTCGGGGTCTCCCGCCACTCGGAATGTAGGATCTTCTTCCGCCAACCGGCGAAGGGCGGTACCCATTTTTTCCTGGTCAGCTTTGGTTTTGGGTTCGATGCGGATTCCGATCACGGGCTCGGGGAAGGTGATCTTCTCAAGCACAATAAGCTTCTCCGTATCACAAAGCGTGTCTCCGGTGGTAGTGCCTTTGAGCCCCACGATTGCGGCAATTTCTCCCGCATATACTTCTTCCACTTCTTCCCGCTGGTTTGCGTGCAAGCGCACGACGCGGCCGATACGTTCCTGCACTCCTTTCGTGGAGTTAAATACATACGATCCCCGCTTCAACACTCCCGCATAGTTGCGGAAGAAGGTAAGCGATCCGACGAATGGGTCCGCCGCGATTTTGAACGCGAGCGCCGTGAAAGGTTCGGCATCATCCGCCGTGCGGGTAAGCTCTCCTCCTTTTTCATCAGTCCCTTTGACCGGCGGTAAGTCCAGTGGCGAGGGGAGATAATCCACCACCGCATCGAGTACGAACTGCACGCCCTTGTTTTTGAGTGCTGATCCGCAAAGTACGGGTACGATTTTGTAGCCAATCACCATCTTTCGAAGCGTCCGGCGCAGGTCTTCGAGACCGATTTCTTTCCCTTCGAGGTAGCTCGCCATTAAGGCGTCGTCTCCCTCCACAATCTTCTCGACAAGCTGGTGCCGCCATTTCTCCACTTCTTCTTTCATAGTGTCCGGAATAGGGATTTCTTTGATGTTCTCCCCGTGCTCTCCTTCAAAGGCATACGCCTTCATGCGCATAAGATCGACGATACCTCGGTGCTCCGATTCGAGTCCGATAGGCAGCTGAATGGGGTAAGCGTTCGGCGTGAGCCGCTCCCGGATCGCCTCGAAACTTCCCCAGAAGCTTGCACCCATCCGGTCCATTTTGTTGATAAAGCAAAGCCGCGGCACATGATATTCGTCCGCATAATGCCAGTTGGTTTCGGTCTGCGGTTCCACACCGCTCACGCCGTCGAATACGACGACTGCGCCATCGAGCACACGGAGCGACCGCTTCACCTCCACGGTAAAGTCGATGTGGCCTGGCGTATCGATAAGGTTGATGCGATGCGAAAAATTCTTATCGTTCCCGCGATAGGTGGGCACCCAAAACGCGGTAGTAGCCGCAGCGGTAATCGTGATACCACGCTCCCGTTCCTGTTCCATCCAGTCCATCACGGTGTCCCCCGTGTGCACCTCTCCGATCTTGTGCGACACTCCCGTATAAAAAAGAATCCGCTCGGAAACGGTAGTTTTTCCGGCGTCAATATGCGCCACAATTCCTATATTACGAATCTTCTCGATAGGGTATAACCTTGCCATAAAATTTAATTAGAAATTGACGCGGGAAAAGGGTCGGAAAAACGGGAGTTTTTCCGTGGCGGAAGTGCAATTGAAACCGAGGGGTTTCAAGGAGTGGCGCGAAGCGTCGCGACCGGAAATATGTGCAACAATCCCAATATTTCTAATTTTCTCAATCGGATACTGACGTGGCATATAGTTGATTACCGTGCAAAGTGCGCGAATGCGCGGTTGGCCTCGGCCATACGATGCATATCCTGTTTCTTCTTGATCGCAGCTCCCTCATTCTTCGAAGCCGCAATGAGCTCTTCCGCGAGCTTCTCCGCCATAGGCTTGCCCTTCTTCGATCGAGCGGATTCCACGATCCAACGCACCGCGAGCATGAAGCGGCGCTCCGGTCGCACCTCCTGCGGCACCTGATAGTTCGCTCCTCCCACGCGTCGCGAGCGCACCTCAAGCATGGGCGAAGCTTGTTCCAACGCTTTTTCAAAAATTTTCACCGGATCCTCTCCCGTAGTTTTCTTCACCGCTTCAAAAGCCCCGTACACGATTCGCTCCGCGGTCGTCTTTTTCCCGTCTTTCATCACGTAATTCACAAACCGGCCGATATCGACCCGACTGTGGAGAAGGTCAGGCTTATGGTACTTCTTATATACTCGCTTTTTTCGCATGCTCTAAATTCTATGCTCCTTTGGGACGCTTCGCTCCATACTTCGACCGCTGTTGCTTTCTCGCATCTACTCCCGTGGTATCCAAAACCCCACGCACAATGTGATATCGCACTCCAGGCAAGTCTTTTACACGCCCTCCGCGGATCACGACGATCGAGTGCTCCTGCAGATTGTGCCCTTCTCCCGGAATATAGGCGGTCACTTCCATGCCGTTCGTAAGGCGTACCCGAGCCACTTTCCGAAGGGCCGAGTTCGGTTTCTTCGGAGTCGTCGTGAACACTTTTACACACACCCCCCGCTTAAAGGGCGATGGGGAATCCACCGGCCGGTTCTGAATAGTATTGAAATAGTATGACAACGCCGGCGATTTGGTCTTCGCCTTCAAAGGATGACGTCCACGCTTTACTAATTGGTTAATGGTAGGCATAACACACGGAATCTAGAAGCTAGTAAAGTAGAATCTAGAATGAAACAAACAATACATTATAAAATGCCCCCGCGCAACTGGGGCATGCGTCCCTTATTCTATATAACTCCTTACTACTGTCAATAAAAGCACGCGGGCGAGCCATGAAAGACCCGCCCACATAGTAAAAGAAAAAACCTTCAGATCAGAGCAAAGCGACAATTCGCCAGCCCACACAGGGCTCCAAACGAGAGAATCCTTCTTGTTCCGCGCCTGGAAAACACTCGTGAAGCATATTGGTAAAGTGAAGCTCAGCCAAAACACGCTGTCGTGTGAGTCGCTTCATCTCCGCCCAAAATTTAGCGTAGTCTCCATCCTCTCCGAGCAAGGCAACTTCCTCATCGCCAAGATCGAAAGCGATAACCCTTGCTGCCGGAACGTCCGGCAACCAGCGTTTGGCCGCACTCTGTTCTTGCGCTCTGCAATGTTCGCGCCAATCGAAAAGTCTTTGGCCTGTTCCTTCTCCCAAAATACCCATCACCTTTTCCCCCGTCTGTACTTCCCGCGTAGGTGAAACTCTTGGGATCTGCAAAGTACCGTCCGAAATATCGAGCACGCGTGCCAGAAAATTATGTTCGGGGATATGGGTTGGTTTAGGAGATTTGATTGCTGGGGGATTTGCTGAAACCGATTCAATAGTAGCGTTCATACTCTTCTAGACATAACTTGGTTGGTAAGTTTCGCAAGCAAAAAGCTTGCCCGTCTGCGCGGATAATAGCATGCACTGGTTGTAAATTTCTACAACCCCGTAAGCAAAGAAAAAAGAGAATGCATGAGCGGTACAATGAGATCAAACCCGAAGAATATAAAGAGAAGGAGAAGAATCAGCCCGTTGTGTTCGAGAAAAGTAATGACTGCAGCTCCTTTATCCGTACGCGGCAAAAGTGCATAGAGCACCTTCGATCCATCTAAAGGAGGCAAAGGCACTAAATTGAAAATAGTGAGCAGAATATTGATCTGCACAATCATCGCAAAGAACACCACGAGCATTGGATTCCCTTCCATCGCGACAACAAAACGAAGCAAAATACTGAAAGCCACCGCAAGCGCGAGATTAGACGCCGGTCCCGCGAGTGCTATTTTCGCCGCCGCCGTCACCGGGTTCTTGAGATGCCACGGGTTGTAAGGTACGGGTTTCGCCCACCCCACGATGAATGTCCCGCCGGATACGAACCAAAGCATCACGGGCAAGAGAATTGACCCGATGGGATCGATGTGCGGAATGGGATTCAAGGTAATCCGCCCGAGCATCCGCGCGGTAGGATCTCCCAGCTTCTCCGCCATCGCCCCATGCGAGACTTCATGAATCACTACGGAGAACACGAACACCAGCAATTCAAATATAAAAAGTGAAACGTTGTCCATAAAATGGTGCGCCCGGAGGGACTCGAACCCCCAACCCCTTGGTTCGAAGCCAAGTACTCTATCCAATTGAGCTACGGGCGCTTCCCCCGCATAGTATCAGGTCAGAGAAAATTAGAGAAGTTGCTTTAAAAACCATTCTTACGCTATACACCTTAACAAAGGAAAAACTGATTGAAACCGACCAATAATAAACCGAAAGAAGAACAAGCATTCAACCCAAACGCCGCTGCACTCCCGGATTCCGGAATTTTCGGCCTACCATGTGATCCCAAGAAAGATAAAGTGATTATTCTGCCCGTTCCGTTCGAGGCAACCACTTCCTACGGCGGAGGTACCGCGAATGGCCCGCAAGCGATTTTTCACGCGAGCAAACAAGTGGACCTCTTCGATCCGATCACGGGAAATCCCTACGAAGCGGGCATCTCGATGCTTCTCGAGTCCCGGGAAATCATCGCGCTCAATAAAAAGGCTCGCGCACTTGCTCAGCCCATCATCCAAGCAGGCGGAGTGGCACCGGGAAACAAACGGCACGAACGGGATGCCGCAGAGGTAAATGAAATATGCAACAGGGTCCATCGGAAGATCTATGAGCATGTGAAAATCCAACTCGAGCGAGATAAGATTCCCATTGTGCTTGGAGGAGACCACTCAGTTGCGCAAGGTGCAATCGAAGCTTACGCGGAAAAATTCCCCAAACTTGGAGTGCTTCAAATTGATGCACATGCCGATCTGCGAGACGGCTTCGAAGGATTCGAGTACTCCCACGCTTCAGTCATGCACAATGTCCTCTACAGGCGACTCCTCCCGGGAAGTATCGAGAGACTTGTGCAAGTGGGACTGCGGGACATAGGACCCGAAGAACACGAGTGCATTCAAACCGAGCGAACTATGAAAATCAAAGCCTTCTTCGCACACGAAGTGAAACGAGGCGCTTGTAGTCCAAGCTTCGTTTCGAACATATTCTGGAAAATTGCACAGGCGCTTCCAGACGAAGTGTATGTGTCCTTCGACATCGACGGCCTTGATCAATCCATGTGCCCGCACACAGGCACGCCGGTTCCCGGAGGGCTCACCTGGGACGAGATGGAACAAATTCTCCAGGCTCTCGTCGAAAATGGCAAACGAATCGTGGGCTGCGACCTGGTGGAAGTTACACCTGGCCCAACCCACGGCGATGAATGGGATGCGAACGTAGGGGCCCGAGTGCTTTACAAGCTTATCGGCTATATGCTCCTGTCGCAAAAAAATAAATAGTTGGAAGAAAGAAATTACAGAAAAGAAAATAGAATTAAAGAAAAGAAACGTCCCGCAATTGCCAATTCTGGCGACTGCGGGACGTTTTGATTTTGCCTATCTCCCTCCCAAAAGATTCACGAACGGCGCAATGATTGTTCCTAAAAGTGAGGGCTGATTTCTCGAAGACTGCGGAGGTGGCGGAGGAGGTTGCGACTCTCCACTAGGAGGGGGAGGAGGTGGAGGTGTTCCCTGACTCGGCTGAGGGTACGTGCCCTGCGGAGGCTGAGGATACATTCCTTGCGGAGGGTACTGCATTCCTCCCGGCGGCTTAGGATACTGACCATCCATTCCCGGCTGGAAACCCGCCGGAGGATTCATAGGATATTGCCCCGGCTGTCCTGGAGTCCCTGGTTGACCCGGAAATCCCCCCTGTGGAGGCATGCCTGGAGCTCCCGTCGGGAACTGCCCCTGCATCTGTCGGTTCACTTCTCCCTGAAACCGCTCTTGATACTGTTTCTGAAACTCCGCGTTGTACTGCTGATTAAATTGCTGATTGAACTGCTGCCTATGCTGCTCGTTAAATTGCTCCGGCCGTTGCCCACTCTCCACCGGAGGCCCGATCGGGCGCGGAGGAACTCTCCCCGGCTCTATGCGGCCGCCTTCCTGTCCAGGAGCACCGCCGTGTTGATTTTTTCCTTGCTCCATCTTGCCGTAACACTCTCCAATAGCTTTAGCGACTTCGGGAGAAGGCTCACTTCCTCGGCGCAGTTTTTCCAAATCCGCGGCCTCCCCCAGCATAGTCTTCACGCACTGGAGTACTGGCTCTGGTGCAGGACCCCTGCCCTGCACAGCACCTTGTCCTTGCGGATTCCCCGGAGGTCCGAACCGCTGGTCAGGTTTGCCTCCAGGAAAATTCCCTTGTCCCCCTCGGGAACCTGGCAAACTCTCAAAACACTCCTGCATGGCTTTTCCTATAGCTCCTCCCCGGCCACCTCCCGCACGCAATGCTTCCCCACCTACTTCCCCTCCTATTTTTCCTTTCACGCAGGAAAGCACTTCAGGAGGTATCCCATGCTGAGGCCCCCCTTTAGTTCCCTGCTCTCCCGCGAAACTTCCTTGCCCAGGTCTCTGCATTTTCCCGAAACACTCCCGAATGGCCTGTCCCAGAGACCCCCGGTCCGATTCCGCACCGCGCAGCTTTTCCTCAGTAACCTCACTACCTGTTTTTTCTTTTACGCACGAGAGCACCTCATGAGGAATTCCTCCCCGCCCGAATGCCTGCCCTTCTCCAGACGGAAATCCTTGCGACCCGGGGCCACTTGGAAACCCTCCTTGCTCGCCTCGCTCATACCTAGCAGGCGAAGCGGGCCCGCCCTCTCCTCCTGCGGGAGGACCGAAGTGTTCTTGAGGCCGGAACTGCTCGAAACAACCCCTCATAACCGAAGGGTCTAATCCTTCGACAAGTTCCCCATTTTGAAGCTTTTCGAAATTCGCACCAAGCTTCTCCTTGAAACAACTCGCCACTTGAGGTGGAGCCGTACGAAGGAACCGCTGAAAGTCGTGTGGTTGAGGCCTTCCGAATCCTCGACCAGCACCCCCTTGTCCCGGCTGTCCAGGGCCGCCTGGCTGCCCTCGGAATTCTCCTCCCGGACCACCCGGTCCCCCGGGCTCTCCGAAAAATCCTCCTTTTTCAAATTGCACACTTTGGAAACACACTCGGAAGGTATCCGCGATCTCGGGCGTAGGCGCTTCTTCTCCTTTCTTTATCTTCTCAAATTTATCCCCGAGTTTTTCCTGAATACAAGCGATCACCCCCTTCGGGGCATCCTTGAACATATCCTGCGGACCTTTGCGATGTCCGAACTTCTCAAAACACCCCCCCACGCGCTCTCCAATTTCCGGCCCAGGAGTAAGTTTCCCAGATTCAATATCTTCAATCACATTTGGGCCCACCACCGATTTCAAACAGGCTGCCACTTCTGGAGGAGCATGCTCAAGGCCCGCACGCACCCGCACAAAGCCCTCTTTGGCCCGCCGCACTTCTTCTTTGCTGATAAATCCATGTTCTTCCGCAAATTTAAAACAGGCTTCTCGATTTGCCGGATCATTACAGTACGCCTCACACGCCCGGGGAGAGCTACAACCTCCCGGCCCCTTGCCTCCAGTTTTGCGAATCCGTTCTGCTTCGTCTCGGGACATAAACCCAGCTTTTTCTGCAAACGCCACGCATTCTTCTCCATGCGCCGGCCCATTGCAATATGCCTCACACGCTTCCTTGGATTTACAGCCGCCAGGAGTTTCCCCTTTTTTCGCAAGCTCCATCACCTTCTGGAACTGCTCAGGAGAAAGATCGTCATCTCCGTGCTGCGGCCCAGGCCCTCCCGGCCGCGCCTGTCCTTTGGCCTGAATAATCCCCGCCTTCTTTGCAAACTCAAAACACTCTTCCGCATGGGAAAAATCACTGCAATATGTTTTACATTCCTGCTCGGATTTACATCCTCCAGGCGTAGTACCTCCCGCCTTGATATGCTTTAATACCCTCTCCCCCTGTTCCAAATCCCTGCTTTTAATCCCCTGTTTCTTCGCAAAACTCACACATTCTTCTAAATGAGTGATATCGCTGCAGTACGCTTCACATTCCCCGGGGCTTTTACACCCACCCGGTCCCCCCTTCGCCACCGCCTGGGAGAATTTTTTTGCCCGTTGAGCCTCTTCTTTATTCATCAATCCGCTCTTCTCCGCAAACGCCACGCACGCTTCTACATTCGCGGGATTTTCACAGTATTGTTTGCAGGCCTGTTTATCCCCGCAGTTCCCCAATTCCGGGATGGGAAAAATAATACCGCTCGCTTGAATCTGCGCGTCCGTGGGGCCTTCCGGCACATTCGATTCTTGGGCATACACTGCCCCGAAAAATCCCGCCCATACAAACGCGAACCCCACCAGACCAAGCCCAATGCGCAATTTGATATTCATTGGATAAATTAAGAGAATCCCTTACTCAAAGGGATTCTTGTATGCATCCTTTATAGGATTCGGCGCCGGCGCTAATTCCGGCACTTTGTCTTGAAGCGGATTCTGCGCCTTCTCCAAAATTGAAGCTCCTAAACTAGAAGTAGATACCGCTTCAGTCTGAGCAGCAGAAGGAGCTGCAGGAGCCTGCCCCGTTGAAGGAGAAGGAGAAACATCTGCAGAGAGCACATACCACACTGCGACCGCTGCCGCGATAATGAGTATGGCCCCCACCACAATTATTTCTTTCTTATTCACGTATTTTACATTGTAACAAACTCTCTCACCTGCAATTGTGGATATCTCCGTTATCAATAAAAATATGAAGGGCGCGTAGTCTCGTTCGCGCTTCGATATGTCCGGCGGGGATTCTCGGAGCGCGACGGCGTGAGAGTATAGCGGCCGCGAGAGCCCCGCGCGGACCGCGTCCCCGCAGGACATATGGGAAGCAACAGAACTACTTAGCAAACGACGAATACCACACCTCGTTATCCCAGCCCCAATCATTCCGCATTCCTCCGGAAATCCACATCCGATCATGAAACACCACCGCGCCATGGTCTTCTCTTCCAAGCCACGAGGGGTCTCGATCGGTTTTTTCCCAAGTAACCCCATCTTTCGTAAACCATACATCATTCACTCCGCGAGATTCCGGATCATTCAAACGCCCCAAACTCCAAAGCGCGCCCTCAAAAGAAAGAAGTGCATGCCCCTGCCGTTCAGCCCAAGGCGGAGTATTCGTGAGTAATCTCCACGCACTTCCATTCTCGGAAACCCACACATCGCGGAACGTGCGCCCCGCAAGGTCCATACCTCCAGTAAGATATAGCCTATCATTAAACACAGCGACTGCATGATCCCAGCGGGGAATCCATTCTGCTTTGCCAGTTTCCTCCGTCCAATACACCCCATCCGCCGAAGACCACACATCGCTAAGAGTGCGATCTCCGTACCGCACTCCTCCGATAAGCCAAATTTTGTCGCGCCATACAAGGAGCGTATGTCCCTCGCGAGGGATCCAGGGCGCCGCAGAAACCATCTGCTCCCATTGCCCCCCATCCTCGGTAACCCATATATCGTTTTTATATCCTACCTCAGGCCCCCACCCACCCATCACCCAAAGTTTTCCCCTGAATTCCACTGCCTGAATCGAACGCCGTTTTCCCCAAGGAGCGTGATCTAAAACTTTTTCCCATGTAAGTCCCGTCTTAGAAGTCCATACGTCATCAAAATACGGCGCTTCCCAATATCGCACATGCTCACCCGCGGCATCCCGAGTAACCAACCCATTGCCGTTGAGTCCTCCCATCACCCATAAAGCATCTTTGAATACGACAAACGCATGCGAATCCCGCGCCTCCCACATTGGAGATTGAGGCGCCCGATACCACTCGAGCGTAGGAAGCAAAGGCTGAGGTTCGGGCGGCAAAGGAAGAAGCGCAGGAGCAAATGCCTGTGGCAAAAGCGCCGGTTCATAAATCCCAAGTTCTTTTAAAACTCCTTGTCGCCAAAATCCAAAAACGATAAGTATCGCGCCTAGGCCTATTCCGATGGCCACCGCCTCATGGTGTCTCATATGAAATTTAATTTTGCCCCATCCAATCATAAGAAGTATCAAGCCACGCGAGGAGCTTCTTAGCCTCTCCAAAACGATCTTCGGACTCGAGAAGGACTCCAATAATATACCCCTGCCCCTTTGGACTCTCTGCCGCGAAGATAAAAGCTTGTCCTGCCCGCGGCGTCTCTCCGGTTTTGCCGGCAAAAACTTCGAAAGGAGCATTCGAAGAATTACTCAGTAATGCGTTGGTAGTACGAACGCGATACGTATTGCCACGCGTGCTCCGTACTCGCGTGTCAGGTGTTCCTAATATAGTGCGAAGCGAGGGATGCACCTCGAGCACCTCGCGGAAGAGGGCGACAAGCTCGCGGGGCGCAGCTCGATTCAGCGAACTGTCTTTTGCACCATCAAGTCCGGTCACATTAGAAATCGCTACGGCGCTAAGCCCCAACCTTTGAGCCTCTTCTTTCATAAGCTCGATAAACTTTTCATTCCCTATAGCGTCCGCAAGCGCCCGCGCCGCCGGATTCGATGACTCTATAAGAAGCAACGAAAGCATCTCTTCTATGGAAATAGCTTCTCCCGCTTCAAGCCGAGCCTGCCCCTCCTTCACCGCTTCCCGAGCAGCCGACAAAGAAACGGTGATGAGTGTTCCTGGCGGGAAAAGTTTCTCCGCTACAATAGCCGTAAAAAGTTTAGTGATACTCGCGATAGCGCGCGGCACTCGAGACTCCTTTTCCATAAGAATCTTGGGCTCGCCTTCCCATGGTATATACACTGCGAGTGCCCCTTGAGCGGAAAGTTCTAACCCGCTGGCTGGACCACGAAATCGGGGATAGCGCTCATCTCCATGCAAGGCAAGATATTCCGCGGTTCCCACGTTGCCCTCTTTGATCCCTTTCGCAATTGCCTCCCCTACAAATCGATAATGCCAAGGCTCATGCATATAGGTCGTGATGGTTTCCCGCTCGGGCGGATAAGATTGTACAAATCCAAATTCTGCAGCATGCCTCTCCAACCAACGCCCCTCTTCGGTTTTATGGAAATTCAAAGGCGTCCCTCTAAACCCTACGGTAAATCCTGTGAGATCTACCGTAGTTCCTAACTGGTGCTCAGAAGCCCCGGGAGGAGCCACGGCGTTGCGTGCGCGCTCTCCCTCAACTGCGAGCCAATACTCAAAAAGAGCTTTTTGCACCTCTGCCGAGCGGAAACCGGAACTCACTCCCAACTGAATATTTTCTTTTTTGGCTGCCTCGAGCATTCGCCTGAGAGCTCCTGCGGTCTCCTCTCGTAAACAAATAATTCCATTTGTCCAAATTCCCTTCGCTTCAAGCACCACAAGATCCGCAGGCGCATACGCGTACGGCAAGGAATGCTCCTTGTCTACGCGATACAAAGAAAAATCCGGATATGCTCCTGAAGGTTTGGGACACACTACGTCAAAATACAGTCTATTTATGTGCTCTCGAGTTTCGGCATCAAATGTTCCCGTCTCCGGTAAATTTTCTTCTTTCTGCAAAGCACGCACTGCGGCCTGCGTCCGGTCGCCGTAAAAACCGGAAACATCTTTTGCATTCAAAAAGTTTTGCTGCGCAAGTGTCCGCTGCAGCAATGTCACATCTGCACCTCGAATTCCCTTTCCCAAATCCCGAGTAAAACCAGCTCGAGCCCGCCACTCCCGCGCGGCATTCACTTCGAGCCGAAGCAACGCCGCCACCTGCGACTCGGAAATTTCCTCCTCAATAACCGCCTTATGCACGAGAAGTCCGCTAAGGATTACCGTAATCCCTACCGCCCCTCCGATCCACATAAACCATCGACTCATATGAAAATAAGAGTACACGACAAGGAAGCTCCTCGCCAGGAGTTTTTGCCAATTGAAGAGAGTTATGGTATACTTCCGCGGTAAGTGTTCTCGGAGGTTTTCTGAACCCAAGACACCTTGAGTGTTGTAAGGCGAGGAACCAGAAGAGAGAGGGGGTCTCGAGCAATTTGCTCTTAATTAATAAGACTCCAGGTCGCCTTACAGCCTATACGAAGAAAAATGGCTAAAAGATTGTACGTAGGAGGACTTCCCTATTCCACCACGCAGGACGAGTTGAAAGACGCGTTCGCGCAAGCGGGAACTGTGGAATCCGCCTCGATCATCACCGACAAAATGTCCGGCCGCTCCAAAGGTTTTGGTTTCGTCGAAATGTCGACTGACGCGGAAGCGCAGAAGGCAATTGAGATGTGGAACGGAAAAGACTTTGGTGGACGGAAATTGACGGTGAACGAAGCACGGCCCATGGAGGCCCGTGCACCCCGCAGCGGTGGTGGAGGAAACTGGTAACCCAGTCCCCTCGCAACGGGAAAACACCCCGACCTAGGTCGGGGTGTTTTATTGTGCCCTGAGCGAAGCCAAAAGTTTTGACAAGAACGGGAAGATATTATAAAGTTTTGCCGGCCTTTTAAACAATTTTATATTATGGAAACAACTACCGAACCAAACCGAATCTGCATCTTGCTGCTTGAGGATAACGTGGAAAATGTGAGAAGGGTGGAAAGCACACTTAAAACCGCCGGGTTGAATCATTCAATTCTATGGGTAAAAACCAATGAGGATTTTGCAGGAGAACTGTCAAATTCAGCTCCCTCTCAAATAATCCTCTCAGGATGGAAAGGAACGGCTTTCGAGGGCCTCACCGCTCTCGACATTACTAGAGAAAGAACTCCCACCATTCCATTTCTATTCGTTACAAACTCGCCGGGCGACTCTGCAATTATCGAAGCATTCCGTCGTGGAGCTACCGATTTTATTGTAGGAAACCAACTCTCCACCGAGCTCATCCCGGCAATCACGCGAGCCCTAGAAATCGCAAAAAAACGCCTGGGAAAATATCTCCCCATTTGTAGTCATTGCAAAAAGATTCGAGAAGGCACAAATCAATGGTATCAACTCGAAAGATTTTTCACAGACAAAGTGGGGGTTCGATTCAGTCATTCTATCTGCCCAGACTGTTTTGCAAAACAAATGGCAGATATCGAAAATCTGCCTCTACCCAAATAACAACGAATTCCACGGAACTTTGAGCGAGACCAAAAAGAAGCCCGGAGGCGCAGGGCGCTCCGGGCTTCTTACATTTCAAAATGAAGCCCCTTCATATACCCTTCACTCTCCGAGCTTAGGCTTCTAAACAGGGGCAGCCGGGATGCTGTCCTCCCCCTTAACAAGAAACCAAACCGGGCTGCAAGATAGCCTAAAGAAAGGAGTCGATGATGGCCAAAGGGTTACGGCCGTTCTTCGATACAGTGTTGCACGCAGCTGGAGCAAAATTGTTCTGGCGACATCAGAGAGGGAAAACCGAAGCCCTCTTTTCTAAATCAGATAATCCAGCGGATAGGGTAACAAGGGGCGATTATGATTCCACTCGGATTATCGAAAAACATCTGCGAGCCGAATTCCCCGACCACAAAAGGATTGGGGAAGAAGGAAAACGACGATGGATATTAGATCCTAAAAACGGTACATGGATCTACGATCCCTTGGACGGCACGTGGAACTTTTCTCAACACGACCCACGCTTTGCAGTGATGATGGCATTCGCGCAAAGCAATGAGCTCGAGGCAGCAGGGATATTTTTCCCTATCACCAACCAATTCTACTTCGCGCAGCGAGGCAGAGGACTTTTCCTTAACGGAAATCGGGTACCTCTTTGCGACGGGAAAGAAAGGAGAAGTAAGAATGGCGGTTGTGTGGGAGACAAAAATCTGCCTCAGGTGGAAAGACTCATCAAAAGATTCAGATTCGCCACCTGGAACGAGTGCGTCGCGTGGGATGCGGACATGCTCATTCAGGGACAAGCCAATTGGCTCGTCTCATTCGAAGCGATGATTTGGGACTATGCTCCCGTCGCGCTTATCCTTATGGAAGGAGGCTTCGTCGTGACGAACGCCGAAGGCGCTCCTTGGTCCTTAACGGACAACACACTGGTCGCAGCGCCCGTTGCTGGCCATCCGAATATACTGAAACACGTGAAGAAAGTGAGAAAGCTCATCAAATGAGGCCCAAGATTACCAAGGAGGGGCCTCTTTTCATTTATATCTTCTCTGCGTTTTCTACCCGGAAGGTTCCGATCTGCGTCCGGCGCAAACTCCAAAGCGTCGCCGGCACCCCTACACGCTTTCCAATCTCTTCCGCCAAAGAACGGATATACGTTCCGCTTGCGACTTCTGTCTCAAACTTCAGAACTACCCCCTCTCCTTCCTGGCAAATTCCTTGAAATGTAATTCGAATCACTTCCATTTCTTTTTCGGGAGGAGTAAATTCCTCCCTTTGTCGTGCTTTTGCATACAAACGCTTCCCACCCACCTTAATCGCCGAATATTTTGGTACCGGCAACATAATCTTTCCCACCATGCTTTTTAAAACTCCCTCCGAGCTTTCTTTTAGAAATTCGAAATTAGTAATGAGTAATTTCTCGAGGACCTTCCCTTCCCTATCTCCCGTGTCTGTGCGCATTCCAAGCATTACCTCTGCCTCGTAGACTTTTGGCAACTTCAGATATTCTTGTAATTTTTTTGTACCCTCCCCCACCGCCACAATCATGAGTCCCGTGGCCAGTGGGTCGAGCGTGCCCGCATGCCCCATCTTGGGAAAAGGCGCCGAATGGCCATTTTCTCTAAACTTTCGCCGCAGTCTTCGGATCACATCAAACGACGTGATCCCGGAAGGCTTGTCTATAAGCAAAATGTTGTGCATATGAAATATAAGAAATCGTGGAGGTCCGCATTGCTGCAGACCTCAACTTTTTTCAATCTACTCCGAAGGATCAGAGACGGGCCGAAGTCCTCCCAATTTGTGGTAGAGCTCCGCCGATAACCCAAAATGATTCGTCGCGCGCTCATCTGCTCCGCGTTCGACGAGCAGCGCAAGCATGAGTTCGCTGTGCATTGCGGCCGCCACCATAAGCGGAGTGGTTCCATATTCGCTTTTCACATCGATATCCATCCCCGCCCCCAGAAGGGCTACGACAACCGCTTCATTCTCTGCGGCGACCGCGAGATGGAGAAGAGTAAGGCCGTTTTTCCCGCGCAAGGATAAAAAGGAATGGGGGCTGAAAAGAATGTCCCCTTCTTTTCTCTTTAAAATCTCTACCAGTTCTCCTCCCTCGTTCGTATCTACGCTAGTCACATTCATCTCAGCTATCTGCATAGTATCGTCATTCATAAACTCATCGGGTTAAATTGTTGCTAGTGCCGCGACTATTAAACCACCCATAAGAAAGGTGTCAAACAAAACCCAAGTCGCGTAACTCCAGTGTTTCTTACGTTCTAGATTCTCCCCGGTTTCACGCGCGGCGTGGTCGAAGTGGGCATAGGCCCGAAGATACTCTGCACAAATTCTTCGATGGACACGGAAGAAGCAGGAGCCTCGATAGTAACAGGCACATTGAAATCCTTCCAAAGAGTAGTAATGGTCATCTTCCCATAATTATCCTTCCCATCTTGGAAAGGAATCATGACCATAGCTTTCGAGGGAAGAAGCTTCGTCTTATCCACCCATAATTCCGCCTTCACGCTTCCTAATATGGCCACCAATCTCTTCCTATCTTCCGGTTTCCAAAGCTCTTCTATTTCCTCCTCGGCAGTTTCTCGGACGTACTCTTCGAGAGCTCGGAGTAAATTTTCCGCATTGGGTTGTATCTCATAATGATAAGAAAGCACCCCCTCCACATCCTCTTCTCGTAACACCTTGGAAACTTTAACGAGCTTCTCGTCTCCAAATGCTTTTTTGAATTTCTCCATCTGTTCGGCAAAAGAAGGAGTAGAAGCGGAAAAGGAATCCGCCCCAAACTGTTCCGCCTGCTTTTGAAGGGCTTGAGGGTCAATCTTAATCCACTTTCGCGCAAATGGTTGCAAATTGATAAATCCCCAAAGCGGGGCTTTTGCCAATTGGACGTATTGGAGATTATCTTTCGCAATCATCTGGATTGCTCCCTCTATTTTTTGATCTTCCTGAATCATGCGAAACGTCATTGTCTGGTCAAACGCAGGATTCTCGGTCTCCGTCAAGTCATATGCTCCCTCTATGGAAAAAGTAAGAGGAGAAGAAGAAGAAAAGGGCAAAAGCGCCGCAATTCCTCCTGCCTGAGGATTCTTTGCTACGATGGCGTCGTAATTCAAAAGAAGTTGCGCCTCACTAGAAGTACGAAAGGACTGGGCATTCTGGAGGTTATCGAACGTCCCTTGAATCACCTTTTCCGGAGGCAATCCCGAAGTAGGGGTAAGCCAATATACGAGCCCTCCCGCCACAATAATTGCAGCTACCCCAAGCGCCTTAAGCGCCGTAGAAGAAATTTGCATAATGCTGGGATTATACTCCAACGCTATAAATTGACAAAAGACTCTCCGATTGGCATGCTCGAGGCAACAACCGATTGTGCTCATCGCCGTAAATGCGGCGAAATCACAATCCAACAAAAACTAAAACGTATGCAATCTCCTTCTATCTCTCTAATCCTGCTCGGAATTGTAATCCTCTTCCAAACCATAACCGGCGCGTACTTCCTGATCAAGAAATCCGGAAGTGTACTGGAAGAAGAGCGACGACTCGGAATTCCTGGGCGCTACCTGCTCCCCTTCGGAATAGTCATGCTCATCCTCTTTCTTATCAACGCATTCAATCCCTCTTAATATGCGCCCTCTTCTTGTCATTCTAAGTGCAGTGCTCATCATGGGCGGCCTCCTCACCACCGCCGTGGGCTGGAAAAGAGGGAATAACACGCTCGAATTTCGAGGATGGATTGCTGTGGTAATTGGAATCCTGGTGCTTCTGAAACTCTTTCCGTAAAACAAGTATTGAAAAATACTCACAAAGAAAGCTCCTTCGGGAGCCTCTTCTTTTTCTGAAGAAGCACACTATACTACCCATATGGATTTGGCCCTCATTCTTATTCTCATCCTGATTCTTGCCGCGCTCGCCGGTGGCTTTTGGTTTTTATGGCGGGAAATGCATCGCGAAAAAGAGGCAAAACCCGATCAATCCCTCCTTCTCCTTCAAAACCAAATCAATGAACTCTCCCGCGTACTTGATAACCGACTAGGGGATTCTGCGAAAGCAATCCAGACGCATTTTGGAGAAAGCACAAAACTTATCCGCGAAATCACCCAAGAACTCGTGCGCGTGGGCGAAGGTCAAAAACAAGTCCTCTCCATCACCGACCAACTCAAAAACCTCCAGGATATTTTGAAAAACCCGAAACAGCGAGGAGTGCTGGGAGAATATTATCTGGAAACCGCCCTCCGAAACGTCCTCCCTCCGGGAAGCTATCAAATGCAATATCCCTTTAAAGATGGGACGATCGTGGACGCAGTCATATTCCACCAAGGAAAAATCATCCCCATTGATTCCAAATTCTCCCTCGAAAACTACACGCGCATATTGGATTCGAAAACCGATGCAGATCGGAAAAAATTTGAGGAAGCGTTCCGCGGCGATCTAAAAACCCGTATCGATGAAACTTCAAAATATATAAAACCCACCGAAGGCACTATCGAGTTCGCCTTTATGTATATCCCCTCGGAAGGAATTTACTACGACCTCCTGGTCAATAAAGTAGGAGCGGTAGCCGCGCGCGACCTCCTAGAGTACGCCATTGCGGAAAAGAAGGTTGTCCCCGTCTCTCCTACGTCGTTTGCCGCCTATCTCCAAACAATTCTCATGGGTTTGAAACAAGCTGAAATTAACAAATCTGCTGATGAAATCCGAAAACGCGTGGGGGACTTGGGTCGCCACCTCATGAGCTTCGAAGAATACATGAAAAAATTAGGCGTGCAATTAGGCACTGCTTCGAAAACCTATTCTAAAGCCTATCAGGAGCTCCGGAAAATAGACAAAGACGTGTTAAAAATCAGCGGCGAAACGATGGGTGTAGAACCTATGACGCTCGAAGCTCCGAGTTTTGACGAAGAAGAAAGCCAAGCACTACTTTAATTTCTAATTACTAATTCCTAAAAAATACTCAAATCCCAAATTCCAAAGGTATCCGTTCGGATTTAGAAATTGGAGTTTGTTTAGAAATTAGATATTAGGAATTAGGATTTATTTTTTGCGCCTGCGCAAAAAAGTAGGAATGTCCCAAATATCTACTTCTTCTTTCTCTTGTTTTTCCACTGGTTTTTTAGAATGCATTTCGGGCTTCTCGATTTTCTCTATCTTTTCCATCACCGGCGTAGGTTTTTTCCCCAATTCCTCTGTTCTTTCTCCGAGGGGCTTAAGGGAAGAAGCAGGTTTATTGAACCCTTCGAAAAATGAAGAGTGTGCCGCGGCTGCAGGTCGCGCCGTCGGCACTTGCCCCGCTCCAAACAAAGAGGAAGCAGAGGCTCCATTGAAACCTGCCGCAATAAGCGTGACTTTGATTTGCTTGGGTCTGAGCCGCCGATCGTAATAGGCTCCGAAAATAATGCGCGCCGAAGGATCCGCGGTTTGGGCCACAAGCTTCGCTGCATCATTGATTTCGTTCATCGTAAGGTCTCGAGCGCCGGAAATTCCCAAGAGGATCCGCTTGGCCCCTTCTGCACTCGTCTCGAGAAGTGGAGAGTTTAACGCCGACTGCACTGCATTCATGGCACGTTCGGGCCCCGACGCAGTCCCTACCCCCACAATCGCCGAGCCCGCATCCTCGAGGATGCTTCGCACATCCGCGAAATCGAGATTGATAAGACCGTTTGTAACCACTAATTCCACGATTCCCCTCAAGGCGTTTCGCAATACATCATCAATCGCCTCGAAAGATTTGAGCACAGGCGTATCTTTGCCGATAACAGAGAATATTCTATCATTCTGCACCACAATCAAAGCATCTACTTTATCTTTGAGCTTCACCACCGCTTCCTGGGCAATCCGCTCTCGCTGGCTCCCTTCAAATGCGAAAGGCTTCGTCACCACTGCCACTACAAGTGATCCTAAGGATTTCGCGATTTCCGCCACGACCGGCGTGCCTCCGCTGCCCGTTCCTCCGCCAAATCCGGCAGTGAGAAATACGAGATCTGACCCTCGGAGCGCTTCGGTGATCTCCGAGCGATTCTCTTCAGCGGCCTGCCTCCCCAGGTCCGGGTTCATCCCGGTTCCTAACCCGCGCGTAAGATTCTTCCCTATATAAATTTTAGTCCGCACCTCTGCATGGTCCAGATCTTGATGATCAGTGTTGATCGCCAGGAACTGCACCCCTCGCACAAAGTCTTTGCTAATGCGAGATACTGCATTGCCTCCCCCTCCTCCGATCCCCACCACCTTGACGTTCGCGATGGGAACAGACGTTTTTTCTTTAGGAACTTTTGCCATAATAAGTCTACGCGTTTATAGACCTATAGTAGCACTCAATTTAATTACGGCAAGAAGTACTTAAAGAGTTCTTTTACCGTCTTTAATTCAAACTTGAAATTCTGAAGGGGATGTGCGGACTCCCATTCCCCTTCTTCCGCTCCCCAAAGCACCAACCCTAGTACCGTCGCAAATTCTGGGTCTTCTAAATAACCGGAAAACTCGCCGTTTCCAGGGGTAAACCCTACCGTAGCTCCAATTTTAGAACTAAGTCTTAGTTCCTGCTTCACCAATTCCGTAAGCCCAGGCAACTTGGCTCCACCGCCAACGAGAACTACTCCGCCTGGGAGTTTTCCTGCTTTTCCGATTGCCTTTAACTCTTCGCCCACAAATTCCAAAATCTCCGCCATCCGGGATTCAATAATTTCGCTTACATATCGGCGAGAAGTGGTACCCTTCACTTCTGGGGCAAATTTCCGAAGCTCAATAATGTCCTTACTTGACACCTCCCGTGCCAATGCGTAGCCATAACCTAATTTAAGCTCCTCTGCCGCATCCACCGGCACCCGCAAACCTACGGCGAGATCATTCGACACATTCGAGGAACCCACAGGAAATTTAGCAAGACTTAAAAGCTTATTCTCCTCATACACTGTCATTCCCGTGGTCCCTGATCCAATATCAATAAGGAGAGTCCCTAATTCCTTTTGAGCCCGCGAAAGGGAAGCGCGGGAAGCGACGAGGGGGGCCCACACCAGCCCGCTAATCCTCCCTCCTGCGAGCTCTACCACCCGCATAAGATTTTTCACATGAGGAGTAAACGCATCAATCACGAAACTCACCACTTCCAAGCGAGATCCGGACAATCCCAAAGGATCTGGAATATCGCCCACCCCATCAACAATAAACTCCCGGGTAACGTTATGAATAATAGTGCGATTAGGAAGAAGATTTACGGCCTGAGAAGCTTTAATAGCACGATCTACGTCATCGGGATAAATCTCCATATCCGCACGTGACACCGCGACAATGCCTCGAGAATTTTGGACCTTCGCATGGGGCGTACCTATGGAAAGATAAACGTTCTTCAGAGCCGGCTTTGCCACCTTGCGCACCTCTCCGAGCACTCGGCTTATGACATGGGAAGCCTCGGTAACATCCGCAATAGCGCCTTTTCGCACTCCGCGGGATTCCTCTCGATGCACAAACCGTAATACCGCTCTGCCGCGGATATTCTCTGCCACTGCTACCTTAATAGAAGTAGTTCCTATATCGAGCGCCGTAATAAAAGAGGAGCTCATAAAAATCGAATTAAAAACCTTCGCGCGCGAGCATGAGAAGCTTCTTTTCTGCTCGACGCATCTTGATCGTATCACGCTCCCGCGCATGACGGAAGCCAAGTAGATGAGCGAAACCGTGGATAACTAAAAAAAGCAGTCGATCTGGATCGTTCTCGAACCGTTCCGCATTCACGTAGATCTCCCCCAAAGAAGTCTCTCTGTCCGGATGAGGAAAATTATGAGGCTCCTCAAATGCCAAAACATCTACTATGCGCACTTTCTTCCCTGTAGTCTTGAACTTAAGGGCGCGCATCTCCGCATCAGTCACAAAAAAAACCTCCACAGCCCCTGGAGGATGACCGAGCTCCCTAAGAACCCGAGCCACAGCCCGCCGGATGCGTTCGCGAAGCTTGGAACCCATCTCAAAATCCATCCCGGCTGCGATACGAGGCGATTTCATCCCCTACCGCGAAGCGAAGGCGAAGACGTACCCGCTGCGGTACGACGAGTCCCGAAGCGACAAAGGTAGGAATTTTGAGATGGGTTCTAGGCTCTGCCTTTCTTTTTTTCATTCTCCCAAAGCTTTTTTGACGCACGCCCCCACACGCTGCCCCTCTGCTTTGCCTTTGAGCTCCTGCATAGCTCCCTTCATAAGAGTAGAAAATTCAGTGGCTCCTTTTTCTTTTAGTCGCTGCACTACAGCTTCAATTTCTGCATCGGTCGCTTGTGGAGGAAGATACGCAGCAATCAAAGCGGCCTCCTTGAGCTCTTTCTCTGCTAAATCCGCTCGGTTGCCTTTGGTATAAAGCTCGGCTGCCTCTCGGCGCTTTTTGGATTCCCGTTCCAATACTTTAAGCACCTCCTCGTCAGTGAGCGTCAAAACCCCGGAGGCCCGCTTCTCGATCTCCACCGTATTCACTGCCGCCTGAACCATTCTTAACACCCCCACTCGCTCCGCTTCTCCGGCCTTCATTGCAGCCTTCAAATCCGAAGCTAGTTTCTCTCTAAGAGCCATTGGTCTTAAATCATTCCCGCCCGCTTCAAGCGCTCGATTTCCTGTTTTTTAGATTCCCGGTGTAACGCCGAAATACGCCGCTTTAGGCGAGTCACCGGTCGATCATGGAACCGCCGGGATTTGGCTTCTTTAAGAACGCCGCTACGCTTTACTTTCCGGGAAAACCGAAAAAAAAGTGCGCCGGCGCTTTCCCCTTCTTTCTTCTTGGCTTCAATCATGTGGACGTAATATATAACTTCTTTTGCATTATTTCAAGAGGGTCTTTGGAGGGGTTCTCTACAATACTATGAATTGACCCCCCTCCATCCTCTTCGAACCGAGAAAGAACATGCACGTGAAGATGTCCTACCGCTTGCCCGCTCGCGCGCCCATCATTCACGCCAATGGTAAGCGCGTCCGCGTTGAGCCGCTTCTTCACCTCCTTACTTATTTTTTGGACCGCCTCGAAAAGAGGTGCGACTTCCTCTTGGGGCAAATCTCCTAAAGTACCAGCGTGCACCTTAGGAATCACCATAGTGTGCCCAGGAGCTTTGGGATGTATGTCGAGAAAAGCAAACACATGCGCGTCCTCATACACTACATGAGAGAAAATTTCTTTATGAGCGATTTTACAGAATAAACAGTCCATAACGCTATAGGTTTTCCTATTTCCGACCGTAAATCCGCAGGGAGGAATTAGGAAAACAAATAAGTTTAGCGCAAACGTTTCTTTATCTCTTCCACGATTCTATCGAGAGGCACCGTCTCCTGGAGCCCCGACCCCAAATCGCGCACAATAACCGTCCCTTCATAAATCTCCTTTTGCCCGAAAATAAGCGCGAGCTTAGCCTCTTCTTTGTCCGCAGATTTAAGCTGCGCCTTCAAAGATTCTTTAGCCAACGCTTCTTTAATATGGATTCCCGCCTGTCGAAGTTCTTCCACAAAGCGGAAGGATTTCCGCTTCGCCATATCTCCTGCATGCGCAACAAACACCACCGCCTTCCCCCGGGGAGAAAGGGGAGTATTTTGGGCTTTCATGACCGCGATAAGCCTCTCCACTCCTGCCGCTCCTCCTATTGCCGGCGTAGCGTGTCCACCCAAGAATTCCGCGAGATAGTCATACCGTCCCCCTCCTGCTACTGCCCCCACTTCCTTACCTTCCGCTTCAGTGAAAAATTCAAATACGGTACGACTGTAATAATCGAGTCCCCGCACGAGCGTATTGTCGAGTACATATGAAATTTTGAGCTCGTCTAAATATTCGAGCACGCCTTTAAAATGCGCGCTGCAGGTCGTGCAAAGCTTATCAAGCATATTAGGAGCATGCTCTCGAAGCGCGGCACATCCCGGCTCCTTACAGTCTAAAAGGCGAAGCGGATTCACCTTAAACCGCCGCACACAATCTGCACACAATTCCTTCTCATGAGTACGATAGTAATTTTGAAGCTGTCGTCGATAAATGGGCTGACAAATCCGGCATCCTATAGAATTCAATTTAAGAATCACATCTTTGATTTTGAGTCCCGTAAGCAAGCGTAAAAATATGAGAATGATCTGCGCGTCATAAATGGAATCGTTTTGCCCTCCAACCACCTCGAAATCCAAATGGGAAAACTGGCGATATCGTCCAAGTTGAGGATTGTCATGCCGAAACACTGGTCCCATTGCGTATAATTTTTGAGGCTGGCCCAACCTTCCGAGACTGTGTCCCAAGTAGGCGCGCATGATAGGCGCGGTATATTCAGGGCGAAGCGCGAGAAGATCGCCGCCCCGAGTTTTAAGCGTATACATCTCCTTCGTCACAATATCGCTCGTCTCTCCTACCGTCTTTTTAAAAACATCGGCAAATTCGAGCACGGGAGTCTCAATCCGGTGGAATCCGTATTCTTCGACGAGCTCCTTGGCTACAATCTCGATCCGACCCCAATGCGCCTCATCCACAGGGAGTACATCATGCATACCCTTGGGTTCTTGGAAAAGTTGTTCCTTTTTCCCCTTACTGGGGGCCTTTTTAGGAGAGGTAGTCATAAAATACTATTGATTGTACTGCGGAGAAGTGAACGCCTTAATTTGAGGCAATGGCCATAACCTTATTCGAGCAATACCCACTACATTCTTAGTAGGAAGCCCTCCCCAATTCCGAGAATCGAAACTGAATGATCGATTGTCCCCCAACACAAAATATTCCGAATCGCTCAGAACATATTCAGCATCCCCTCCCGTGACCACCCCTGGGGCCAAATATTTTTCCTCGAGCATAAAAGGTTCTCCTGAAAGAGGGACTACTTCTATCTTGTTGTTTTTGATACGCACCCGCTCGCCCGGCAATCCGATAATTCTTTTAATTAAATAGGTGAAAGGGTTACCATCATATCGAAATACCACCACCTCTCCTCGTTCAGGAGTGCGGAAACGATACGTGAGCTCGTCCACTAATAAATAATCCCCGTTTTCAAAATTAGGAACCATGCTCGATCCGCTCACCACAAATGGCTGGACCAAAAACGTCCGGACGAGAAATACCGAAGCCACCGCCACTAATGCGATTTCAAAAACTTCAAGGAGCGAAGCAAGGAATTTTCTCATAAAAGAAGTCTGTAAAGCCTAGTATACTGGCGGGCTTCATGCTTGTCTATGGGCTCCCCGCAAAATACACGTATAATAATGGAGAACAAATACTCCAAATGCCCCTTCCTTCTAAGGTACGCCTTTTCCTAGGAATAGGAAATCCAGGCGAAGAATTCGAAAATACCTATCATAACGCCGGACTCTTAGCCCTAGAAACCCTTGCCTCACGCGATGGAGTAAAAGAATTTCAAAAAGTATCTCGCAAGCATTTCGCCCGCGCCAAGGGGAATACTTTCCTCTTTATTCGATCGCTTACTTTTATGAATGAATCGGGCATAAGCGCGGAAGAAGCCTGCGCGCTCTTTAATATCAACCCGGAAGAACTCGTAGTGCTCCATGATGAAAGCGACCTTTCCTTAGGCCGCATTCAATTCGCATTCGGCAAAGGACCCGCAGGACATAAAGGAGTAGCTTCAATCGCTCAAGCCCTCGGCACAAATGATTTTTGGAGAATAAGAATAGGCATCCGTAAGCCTGAAGAATTGCGGCGCAAAGCCAGTGAATTTGTTCTTTCGAAAATCAGCAAAGGGGACAAAATACTCCTCTCTCAAGCCTGCGAAAAAATAGGAGATTCCCTTAATCTCCCACAGATTAAAGCTTAGCCGCAAAACTCAAAGAAAAAGTAAACCCTCGGCCTGCCGCTTTTCTGATCTCCGTAAGAGGCAACTGAGTACTTTTGAAAGCGGGATCAGTATCAAGGGCTTTCTTTAAATTCAATATATCCGTCTCCGAAGGCGCCTCTCCGGAAAGCACGGTAGCAGTACTGCTGTCCTGATAGTAAAGCCGATGCAGCTGAATGTGATGAGTGGCAAGTAAAGCCGTGAGCTTCCCAATAAGCGGACCCTTAGGAATTCGGAACTTCTCCGTCGCCTGAATAAGCTCGAGGGTTCGATTAAAGCGGGCGGCATGGGCCCTAAGCGACTCCATTTCAGCCACCTCTGCCTTTTTGAGCTGGAATGCGCTCTGCGATTCGAGTGTTCGTCGCATGTTGATGAGAAAGACATCCGCCACTATAAAAGCAATAAGAAGTATGCCAAGTACTGCGGGTATCACCACTCTCCAAAAACTTATAAATCCTAGAACTTGCTCATGCCGAAAACGCTCCTGCGCCCCGATTCCCAAAAGACTAATATCTCGATCTTCCCCTCGAGGCACAAGCCCTCGAAGTGCGCTTCCCAATGCCACGAACCACTCTGGAGTAGCTTGCAAATTTCCTTGAAGCGCAAGGGGCTGCACGGTCAATCCAAAATTACTACTTACCACTCGCCCCACTTCGTCTCCTAAGGCGGAAGCCGAAATGAGCACTTCCTTTACCGGTTCCGGCCAGTGTGCACTATAAAAGTTCAATACCTGATAAAGACTTCGCTTGAGAAGCGCTTCGAAAGCTTCCCGTGTCACTTGTTGTTTATCATTTTGGACATCTTTCCAACCATGAAAATATTCAAAGTAGAGATGCCCCTTCCTAAGAATAAGAAAATCCAACCCCGAAGAGTCGAGGTTTATTAATACATAAGGTTTTGTGGACTCCACACGTACCCCCCGTTCGCGCGCCAAACGCGCTAAAGCTAATGCTCGAGACTCGATAGCCACGACGCTAAATCCGCCCTCCTCCAAAGCCTTGGTCACTTCATCCACGACTTTCCGATCTATAAAAGCAGAAAGTACCTCCAGCCGAAACGTATCCTTATCCTCTCCCACAAGTTGCCACCCTGAATATGCCTCCTTCACCTCTACGGGGGAAACCATTTGAATATTAAGCTGGACTGCCTTTTCTAAATTCTCTCCTTGAATAATCGGGAGTCCGAAAACCTGACTATAAATACTGATGGAGCTCAAAGACACCACTACATTCACTTTTTTATTTTTTGCCGCATCCGGCCCCAAAACCTGTTCGCGCAGCTTCTTTACAATCGCCACAAATTCCGGCCGATTTTTGATGTGATTTGACTCCATGAGTCCCGGAGGCAGCCGCATACTCACAAACTTGGGCTTCCCCTCTTCAAAAAGCGCGAAGCGAACAGCGGTATCCGATATTTCCAACCCGCCGATAGGAGTTCTTGCCCGAAGAAGCGCCGCAGCGCGCTGGAGATAATAACCAAAATTCTGAAGCGAGGAAGTCATGATCACTGGACTTCTTTCCATAATACAAGGCTTACCTGCCCCGTGGAAGATGCGACGGAAGCAATCACTTGCACCTTTCTTGTGTGAAACGAGATAGTAGCAGTGGAAAGAATGCTTACAAGGCCTGTAGCAGGAGAGTTCTGGGTCACCGTAACCGTCGCGTTGTCATTTCCTAACGGCACATTGTACCCTGTGGTATTCGAGAAATCTTTATTGCGAAGCAATTGAAAATATCCATCGTTCGCCCCCGCCTTGGCCAATCCCAATGCTCGTTGAGCGGCTACGTACCCAAAACTCGAATTTACGAAGCTCGAAGTAAGAAATCCAAGAGTAACACCCACGAGAATCACAATGCTTCCCACGAGAAACACGAAGGAAAGTGCCGCCTGCCCCTTACGAGAAAATAGAAAATAGAAAATAGAAAATAGAGACATGCAACTTTGAAATTATACCTTTTCTGCCCTTCTACTTTCTACTTTCCAAATTCTACTTTCTGTCCTAGGGACTCCAATTGATAATAACTTCGTTTACGGTAGGAGAAGTAGTTTGCATCCGATTTGATACAAGAATCACTCGATAGCGGAAATATCGCTTACCACTGTGCAATGTGTAATCCACCCGTTTCGATACCCCAGGACTCGTAGCATAGTACGTATTCGATGTCCCATCCGATCCCACATACGTCCAAGGACCGCTCGAGGAATTAGAAGTAGCGAATTGGAAACGCACCTGAGTCTCCGACGGCTGGGTACCCTGCCAAAGTACCGAGTTGATCTGCACCCCGCCTGAAACTCCCGTATCAAATGTGGAAGAATCTAATGTCGCGATTGCTGAAGTTGCCACCCAAGAAGCCTGCAGTCTGTAATTCGAAACAAGACAACTATTGGAGGTATACTCGCTATTGTTTGCGCAATTAAAACTAATCCATCCTGCAACATCATTCCAAGCGTAACCGGAAAACATCCCGTTATCCGCATCAATAAGCACCTGATAATTAGAAGTACCGCATCCATTATTATTATGGCAATCGAAGCTGATCCAACCGTATTGATCATTCCATGCATAGCCGCTTAAATTCCCGATGCCGTCATTCGTTACCTGATAATTGGATTGACTGCAAATATTACCGCCAGAAGTAGTAGCGCAATCGAGGGAAATATCTTCTACCGAAGAACTTGCATATCCTTTGAGAAACTGGGAGTTCACCTTCACGGTGTCATTGATATAAAAGTCCATCCAGCCTATAAGATCATTCCACGCATAACGATACGTAGAATCAACATCCGTGGCGGCGCGAGCCACAGAAATGACAAGCAGGAAAGAAGCTACTCCGCATGCGATCCACAATATGGGGTTGGAATTTCGAGGAGAGGGCGATCTCATTGAAATTGAATTTGGATAGAGCCGGTGCTCGTCGTGTAATAAATTTTTGTAGAAGTAGAAAACTTGCTATTAGTGCTTGTAACGGGGGTATCTTGGCCGGGGCCTCCAAACCAATCTGTTTGGCTGTAGATATAACTAGTACGAGATCGAGTGAGATATGTGGAAAGAGTATTGGTAGCGCTTTGCGGCCAGCGGTACACGACGGTAACCCTCTTCGTAGAAGGATCGCTATTTCCTCCGCTTGTTACTATAAGATTCCCCGCATCCCGAAAAACATCATCTACATAAAAATAGCGCGTATAGGTCGTAGTTCCCACCTGAAGATTTTCACTGCCAGACACCGAAGAAAAAGGGGAGGTGCTCGTCGTGAGGTAATATCGATTTGCCGAAGTGGTACTCAAGGCCAGAAGACCATTCCAATCGCCTTGAGACCATACGCTCACATTATCCAAAAGTTCTTTCCCAAGGCTTGTACCTACTTGCGACTTAAGTGTCTGCGTATTGCTTCGAAGGACGGGGGCAATAATAGTGGCTCCTGCTCCAATCATGATGACTCCCACGAGAAGGGCGATCAAAACCTCGATAAGAGACTGCCCTCCACGGGCAGAAAGTAGAAAATAGAAAGTAGAAAATAAATTCTTATGTTGATTCATGCCATCCATTCTATTTTCTGCTTTCTAAATTCTATTTTCTAGTCTTAGTAGCTCACCGCCCCACTGGCATTAATTGATATTGTAGTCGAAGCTGACCCGGATTTGGTCTGGATAATGACGGAAGTGGCCGTAGAAGCCAATCCGGTAATTTGAGCAAACGTTATTTCTTTAGTAGCTCCGGACCCTAAACTCGAAGTGGTATATGAAACAGTTTTAGGCAAAGGATAATGTCCCACGCGGGTAGAAGTCGTGTACGTGCCGTAAAAAAGCACATAAAAAGGCGTGGTAGAAGTGCTATTTTCAAAGTGTACTCCCCATACGGAACTTGAAGCCCGACTAAGAGACCTGCTCTGCGCTTCCCGCAAGGTAGCAGTCACTCGTTTTATCGTATCTTCAAATTCAGTTCTACTCTGGAATCCGAAAAGGCCAGTGAAGAGAAATGCGGCAAGAATCGCTCCAATAAAAAGCACGAGGGTAATTTCCAATATAGTAAATCCTCTTCTATCGGTAATATGCTTTTGTAGTGCCCGCATTCTATTTTCTTTTTTATTTTCTAATGCCTAGAACTGAGTGGTAAGCTGATAAATTGGCACAATAATCGAAAGCGCAATAAGGACCACTATTCCTCCCATGCCCATAATGAGAAGTGGCTCAAGCACCGACACTAGCGACTTAATACTCGCATCAATACTCGTGGCATAAAATTCACCCAAAGTTTCGAGCACTTCTTCGAGATGCCCGGCCTTTTCGGAAATTGCAATAAGATTTACTACCACCTTAGGAAATACCACTTCTCGACGGAATGCCTCCCCAATAGTAAGCCCTTTGGCAAGTCCTTCTCGAGCTACCCGCAATAACGCATAACGATATTCCTCCGATCCTACGGCATCCGCAGTAATCTCAATGGTCTGGATAATAGGAAGTCCGGCTTTTAAAAGCAACGCCATAGTTGAAACCATTCGCTGAATTGCCACCTCGCGATAAACACTCTTAATAACAGGGATCCGGCTCATAACTTGGTCCACAATCCGACGACCCACAGAAGTTCGAGTAAAGAAGTATACCCCTCCTAACAGCAACCCGATAAAGAGAATGGAGATAACCACAATATGTTCTCCTATGAAAAGACCCACGCCAAAAACCACTCGGGAAAAGAACGGCGGATTGATACCAGAATCAGTAAAAACCTTAGCAATTTTAGGCAGCGCAAAAGTCACAAGAAACACAAGCACCGCAAAGGCCGCGATAAGAAGAATGATGGGATAGATGAGTGCCGAGCGAATTCGAATGCGAAGCTCGGCTTCTCGATTCATAGATATGGAAAGATCTTCAAAAGTCTGTTGCAAGCTTCCCGAAGCTTCGGCCGCCTTAATAAGATTCACAAAAGTCGCAGGGAAAATAGTGGGATATTTTGCAAAAGCCTGATGGAAAGGTAACCCGCGAGTGAGATTCTCCCGCACTTCCAGGAGAAAGTTACGCATGGCAGGATTATCAAAATCTCCAATCAAAATATTGATTGCGGAAAGCAAATCAGTCCCCACCCGAAGCATGAGCGCGAGGTACTTTGTAAGGAACACTTTATCGGTAATAGTGATCCCTCCGAAAATCCTTTTTACTCCGCCGCCTTTTTGTGCCAACGGCGTAATAGTAACCGGCCGCAATTCCTTCGCTGAAAGAAATTGAAGTACCTGGGGTAAATTCACGGCATCCGTATCCCCCTCTACAACTTTTCCGGTTTTATCCGATGCAATGTAGTGATACAACATAAGATTATTCGCGTATTACCCGCATCACTTCTTCGAGCGTAGTAAGGGCAAGCTCGGCCTTCTCAAGACCGTCTTCGAACATGGTCTTCATGCCTGCCTTCCGTGCTTCTGACCGAAGCGTGTCCAAACTGAAATGGGAATCGGTAATAATTTTCTTGATACCCTCAGAAACTTCAAGCACCTCGAAAATACCAAGTCTGCCCTTATATCCGCTCCCCTCGCACGCGTTACAGCCTTTCCCCCGATATACCGTTTTAGGAAAATAAGCTTCTTTCTCAAGTCCGAGCTCATTAAATTGAGACTGGATCACCTGCTTATATTCCGGCTTCATTTCCTCGGAAGAAATGCAAGTAGGGCAAATTCGCCGTACAAGACGTTGTGCTACTATCACATTCAACACCGAAGCGACGAGGAATGGAGGAATACCTAAATCGAAAAGCCGGGGCACTGCAGTGGGCGCATCATTCGTGTGAAGCGAGGACATTAGTAAGTGCCCCGTAAGAGCGGCTTGGACAGCAATGTTCGCAGTTTCCGCATCTCGAATTTCCCCCACCATGATAATGTTTGGATCTTGCCGAAGAAATGCCCGAAGACCTGAAGCAAAGGTAACTCCCGCCTGAGGATTGATTTGGGTTTGATTCACATATCGCATGTTGTACTCAATAGGGTCTTCAATGGTCACAAGATTCACGTGAGGCTTATTTAAAATATTGATGAGCGCATAAAGCGTCGTGGTCTTCCCTGAACCCGTAGGGCCACAGGATAACACCATGCCATAAGTCTTCTTTAAATTAGTGCGAATCAAAGTAGCCGGTTGAGGTAAAAGCCCCAACTCTTCCAAAGAAAGCGGTTTCTGGGAAGATTCGAGCAACCGCATTTCGATCTTCTCTCCATAGAAAGTAGGCATGATGGAAACCCGGACATCAACTATTTGATTCACAATATGATGACGAAACCGCCCATCTTGAGGTTTGAAATGCTCGTCAATCTTAAGACCCGAAAGTAATTTTAATCGAGCAAGAAGCGCGGGATGAATAATCTTAGGAATTGAAAGTACTTCGTGGAGTATCCCGTCTACGCGATAGCGAATCAGCATCTGATCCTCAAGCACTTCGAGATGTACATCCGATGCCCTCGAAGCCACCGCAAAAGAAAGAAGATTGTCGACGATTGCCGCGACGGGTAAGTCTGCCGCTGCCTCCTCGGCGCTTTTAGTTTGGGATTGCAAAGAAGCATGGATATTCTCCTCGATAAGCTTCTTGAAATCTTTTCCGAGCTCATACCCATAAATTGCGAACCCGCGATTCAAGTCCTCAGACATTGCAAGAAAAGGTCGGGTGCGAGCCTTGAGATGTTGCGCTAAGAATTCGAGCGTCTCCAAGTCCGATGGATCCGCCATCGCCACATCATAAGTACCATCCTGCTCTCGCCCAAAGATAATGACCTGCCGTTGCCGGGCAATTTCTTCGGAAAGCAGCTGCACTAAATCTTTGTTGATGGGATGGAGCCGCAGATTAACTCTTCCTACCCCCAACATTTTGGCTACCAAATCCCCGAGATATTCTGATTCCACCACTCCCTCGGAAACCAACACATCTAAAATACTCTGATTTTTTCTATCTGCTTCCGCATAGAAAGCATCGAAGCGGTCAGGAGTGATGAGATTCTCCTCTACCAATCGTCGTTTAAGTTGAAAAGAAGGAATAGGAAGCTTCATCCCATTAGAAACAGACTCCAGGAAGGAGCCGTAGCAAAACGACCCTTATACCGACCCACATTGTTCTTTACCAAATATTGTCTCATCGAAATTTTAAAAGCTTTGTTATCACGGAATAGAAAACTAAAGCGCAAAGAGATTTCTCACCGACTCCGGAATGAAGTATTGCTCCAAAATTATAACAGACATCGCGATAGGCACCCACCAATAATAAAGAGGAGCTCGTCCCCAGTGAAACGCGGCGTACACTCCCGTAAGTAAAAACCCGATTAACAATACCGCCACTCCATACCATAAAAAAGTAGGGAATCCCGCAAGGAAAAAACACAATCCTAAAAGGGCCGCTTCTCCCTTTTCAAAAAAACGATCCCTGCAATAGCAATTGAGCCAATGTGCCACAAAAGCCAGTGACACTCCCGCTACCAACGAAAAAATCCAAGGAGCAAACAACCGTCTTACATAAAGGAGAAAATAATCTGATGACTGATAAGGGGGAAGAAAAAAGCGGGTAACTTCATTTCCCTGCCATGCCCAATAAAGAGCGGATGCCCAATACATAAGCACCCCCCCAATGATCACACCTCCAGCAATCCAAAATACCTTCACGGTCCTTCGAAAAGAAGAAAGGGGGAGCAAACACTGCAACACAAAACAAGCTGAGAGAAGGGCGAAGCCCAGCTTGTCGGTGAGAAACATACGTATTACAAATCGAGCCCTGGATCAGTACCTACTTCATAAAGAGTCGAACTTGACCCTCCGTCGGTTGATTCTACATCGTTAGATCCCCCGCTCGAGTATCGTGTGCTCTCCATTTCCGCATTGAGCTCAAAAGTATAGTTGGTTTCTTCCGCGGCATAACTATAAAAGTAAGTGGCGTTATTGATGGGATCGATAGGTAGTACGCTTAAGGGAGCTCCGGAACTAATAGCATTGAAGTTTACGGGGAGCCAACCAGACATGTCCACTGTCCGGGCACTGCTCGTCTGTACCGTGGTCGCGCTGCTATATCGGCCGTTACACCCGGAAGCAGTCGCCGTAGCCGTAGAGGACGTGTGCGCGTAACATTTGCTGTTGGTTCCCGTAATATCGGGACTTGCTACGTCAGCCATATACAAACTAAGTGCACTCTTCAAAGTAGAAAGGTCGGATATTCGATTTGAATCCCTGGCTTGTCTCAAAAGTTGAGCCGGGTTCAGCGTGATTACAAGCACTACCGACAATACCGCCACAATAGCAATTACCACGAGCAATTCGATAAGCGTGAATCCCTTTGCGGCACGAGAGTGATGTAAATTGGACATAATTTCCCCTTTAAGTATTTAGATCGGCTTGAGTCCATTATACTAAATCCCTTATTGGGAGGGTGTGGATAACTCTCCGAATCGCGCAAATTCCTCGGGAGGTTCCGCCTCTAATCGCAACACGCTCCCCGACCCCATAAGGGGAAACTCGAGTACTAAAGCATGAAGCATGAGTCGACTCTGAAACGGAAGCTTTTTCCCATATAAAACATCTCCGACTACTGAATGACCGATGCTCGCACAATGCACCCGAATTTGATGGGTGCGTCCCGTCTCCGGCCTAAGCTCGAGAAGAGAAAACTGCTCCCCTTCTTTATTAATAGTATTTCGCACCGAATACCGGGTGATAGCTTCTTTCTGCATCCGCGTGGAATGCACGCTCCGGCGAGTACTTTCATTGAGCACTCCGATGGGCTTTTGAATCACCCCTTTCCTCTCTCGGGGTTCTCCACGCACCCATGCTAAATAGGTTTTCTTGATAACGCGGGTAGCAAAAAGCGACTTAAGATATTCGAAGGATGCCTGGGTTTTAGCCGCCACCATCACCCCCGAAGTGTCCCGGTCCAATCGATGAACAATACCCGGCCTATTTTCCGGATCATCCCCCACCGTTTTTACAGATGGATATTTTTGCGTCAGCCAATCCGCGAGCGTGAGTTCTTTATTATCAAATTTGGAATTTTTAATTTTATGGACCAAAAGTCCTGCCGGCTTGTTCACGGCCACCAAGTTTTCATCCTCATAAATAATTTCGGGTTCGAGCATTAAGGTGGGTGTGGAAGGAATCGAACCTTCGACCTCTGTCTTATCAGGACAGCGTTCTACCACTGAACTACACACCCGTATAAAATTTCGTTTTCTCCGAGCGAACCATTTGTATCAAAATACTTTGATATCAGGACAGCGTTCTACCACTGAACTACACACCCGCGTGTCGCACACTATCATACGATTTTAGAACGAAAAATCAATCTTTAAGGCGTTGTCCCCTAATGGTAATTGTTGGGGTGCGTCCTGGAGGGATCGAACCTCCGACCTTTTGCGTGTCATGCAAACGCTCTACCACTGAGCTAAGGACGCAAACGAACTTATTGTATCCCAGGAAGCTTCAACTTCTGAAATTCTTCGAAACGGAAATTAACCCCCTTTTCCTCTCCGCTCTTTACCGTAATAGCTTGAGTAAGATTTGCCGTCAAGGCGGCGATCCCCCACGCCGTATACATAAAAAGAAATATAAGAAACCCCAACGCGCAAAAAATAAGCACGAACTCTTGATGTAAACGCAGAAACTCTCGGATCCTCATCTTACTTAAAAAATACCCTGCCTTGTCCTAAAAATCGATACTCTTCCCCGCCCCGAGTAAGATCGAAAGAATCGAACGTTGCAAGAAACCGAGGCGGCTCGAACTCCACATCTTTAAGGAATCCCATAATGTCCGCGTAAGCGCCCGTAACATCCAGAGAAAATCCCACCGATCCCGGCGTGTTCCCTTGTGGCAATGCTTGCCCGCCTTGAAACGCGAAGTTCAATGCCACCTTTCGCACCCGAGCTAAATTGTCGAGCGTACGGGGAAAATCGAGGAGTTGTTCTTGGGTCGGCAAAAACGCATTAAGTTTTTGTTCATAGAGAGTGGCTTGAGGAGCTCGGTGTTTGAGCTCCGCGAGCGCCGCAATGGAAGTTGAGCGTTCCCGAATGAGAGTTCTATCTTGCGCCACTCGACTCGCCTGAGCCTCAATATCCGACGCCAACCATCCGATAATACCCACAAGCAAAATAATGCCACCGGCGGCAATTCCTACATGCGTCCAAAATGCGCGCTTAAAATTATCATTCACCTTTGTATTTTAGCATTTCAAGAAATCGAACAGTGTACAATAAAAAATCATGCCCTCGGAGGAACATCTTTTCTTGAATGCCGTAGCCACTGCGTGCGAAGGAGAATATTCTCGTCTCAAAAAGCTATACGAGGAGCATCACACGTGGAGTACTGCATGGGAAGCAATCCGGACAAAATATCCCAAAATAAATCCTCAAGCCGCCTGGGAAAAATTAGAGAAAACGAACACACATCTCCTCCTTCCTTCTGATAGCGAATTTCCACCTCTCCTTAAAGAAATCCCCTTTCCGCCTTTTGCCCTCTATTATAGAGGTCACCTACCCGCTCCTCCACCTGCCCTGGCTATAGTGGGCACTCGCAAGGCTACCCAAAATGGCCGCCTCTTAGCCGAAACTCTTGCCGGCGAACTAGCCGGCACCTTTACGATCGTAAGTGGGCTGGCATTAGGAATTGATGCGGCCGCGCACACAGGCTGCTTAAAAAACAACGGCCTCACCTTTGCCGTGCTCGCAGGTGGAGTAGAAGCCCCGCATCCTCGCACGAACGAATCGCTCGCGAACCAAATTTTGGAAAAAGGAGGAGCACTACTCTCGGAGTATCCCCTGGGGATTACTCCACTACCTCGTCGCTTTCTCGAACGCAATCGACTGGTGAGCGGCCTCTCTCAAGGAATTGTAGTGATAGAAGCCCCGGAAGAATCCGGCGCACTTGCAACCGCTCGTTTCGCGCTCGATCAAAATAGAGAAGTGTTCGTGGTGCCCGGTCCCGTAACACATCCAAACTTCCGAGGCTCTCATTCGCTCCTTCGAAAAGGTGCTCGGCCCGTCCGCTCTACCGCCGATATTTTGGAAGACCTGGAAATGAGCCCGGCTCCCAAAGTTAATCCCTTATTCACCGCTTCTCTAGGTAAGGTAGAACAAGCACTTCTCGAAGCACTTAAGTCTTCTCCACAAGGGCTGTCGGTGGACATTCTCGCGGAAAAAACCGACACTGAAGTAATGGCGGTCAACCGGGCATTGAGTTTTCTCCTTTTAGAAAACATGGTACAAGAGACCGAAGACGGATATACTCTACGCGCATGAAAAGTCTTGTAATCGTGGAATCCCCCACGAAAGCCAAAACAATTTCTAAATTTTTGGGTGGCGATTATCACGTCACTTCTTCTTTTGGGCACATTCGAGATTTGCCGAAAAGCAAATTAGGGATCGATGTAAAAAAGCAGTTTACCCCTACATATGTAATCCCTCCGAAAGCCAAAGAGGTCGTAGCAGACTTAAAAAAAGAAGCGCGCACTGCCGATCGGGTAGTACTCGCGACTGATGAAGACCGCGAAGGAGAAGCTATTGCCTGGCATCTTACGGAGGCTCTGGAACTCCCTAAAGATAAAACTGAACGAATCGTGTTCCATGAAATTACTAAATCCGCCATCCTCGAAGCGCTGGAGCATCCTCGCAAACTCGATACCAAACTCGTAGACGCCCAGCAGGCCCGTCGGGTGCTCGACCGCCTCGTAGGTTACGAACTTTCTCCTTTCCTTTGGAGAAAAATACGATACGGCCTCTCCGCCGGTCGCGTGCAATCGGTCGCGGTCCGTCTCATCGTGGAACGCGAACGAGAGATCGAAAAGTTTATCCGGGAAGAATATTGGTCTATCGAAGCGGAGTTTACGAAAAAAGAGTCCAAACCTTTCCCTGCGCGCCTTGTTTCATTCGAAAACAAAACTTTGGGGAAAATGGGCATCCGCTCCGAAACCGATGCCAAGCGAATCACTGCCGCAGCAAAAGAAGGTCCGCATGAAATTCTTTCGATCTCCAAAAAAGACGCCTCCCGCAGTCCCGCCGCCCCATTTACTACCTCCACGCTCCAACAAGAAGCGTCGCGAAAACTCGGCTTCTCCGCCAAACAAACTATGGTAGTCGCTCAGAAACTCTACGAAGAAGGTGCCATCACCTACATGCGCACCGACAGCGTGAATCTCGCCGAGAGCGCCCTCGTCCAAGCCAAAAAAGTAATTACCGAAGAATTTGGAGCTTCATACGCGCTTCCCTCTCCTCGCCGCTATGCGACGAAAAGTAAAGGAGCTCAAGAAGCACATGAAGCGATCCGCCCCACCGATCTTTCCCGTCGCGCGGAAAAAAGCGTGGGTGACCGTGGCGCGCAGCGTTTGTATGAACTCATCTGGAAACGCACGATTGCCTCGCAGATGCCCAATGCGGAATTTGAACAAACTGCGGTAGACATCGGTAAAGCGGACCACCACGTTTTCCGCGCAAACGGTCAAGTCATAAAATTCGACGGATTCATCCGCGCCTACACCGAAGGCCGCGATGAACCGGAAGAAGAGGCGATCGAAGGCATGCTCCCCGAACTCAAAGAAGGCGAAGTGTTGAAACTCACCTCCCTCGATCCCAAGCAGCACTTCACAGAACCCCCCGCCCGCTACACGGACGCGACGCTCGTAAAAGCCCTTGAAGCACAGGGTATCGGCCGCCCCTCGACCTACGCCCCCACGCTCTCTACCATCCAGGACCGCGGCTACGTAGAAAAACAAGAAAAGGCCTATCGCCCTACCGAGATCGGCACCCTCGTAAATGACCTTCTAGTAGAGCACTTCCCCGAAATTATTGATTTCCAATTTACCTCCCACGTCGAAGAAGAGCTTGATGAGATTGCGGAAGGAAAAATTGACTGGACCAAAGTCTGCGAAGGATTTTATACCCCTTTCAAAAAACGCCTCGTGGAAAAAGAAGAAACCGTATTGAAGCAAGTGGAAATTTCGGATACCCCCTGTCCCCACTGCGGGAAACCTATGCTCATCAAATTCGGTCGCATGGGCAAATTCCTCGCCTGTCCCGATCCGGAATCGAAAGTAACGCTCCCGATGCCCGAAGAAGCGGCGAAGATCAAAGAGCTTGAGGAGAAAACCAAAGACGAACGCTGTCCTCTCTGCGGCAAAACCATGCAGGTAAAACGTGGCCGTTTTGGCTTCTTCTTAGGCTGCGCTGATTACCCGAAGTGTAAGGGGGTAGCAAAGATTTGGAACAAAACCGGCTTCAAATGTCCGGCCTGCTTAGAATCGGCGGATCGAAAAGAGAAGCCAGGCGATATTGTAGAAAAGAAAGGCCGCGGCCGCCGCGTCCCCTTCTACGCCTGCACCAGGTTTCCCGATTGCACGTTCGTGATGAATAAATTGCCTGTTACTCAAGCCGAAGTGGACGCCGGCCTTGAAACGTGGAAAAACAAACCCGCTACTCCCGCCAAGAAAGAACGAAAATCTCGAGCCAAGAAATCTGAATCGAAGAATTCTGAAACTCAACCAACTTCATAACGAACGCGAAGCTTGCGTGCGCGGATCTGAGGCTGAACGGGCAAGGATTCCGAACAGAGAGAGGAGGAAGAGTGAAGCCGAAACTCCAACGAGCACTCTCGCCGGGAGGGCGAGTGATAGCACGCAAGCTTCGCGTTCGTGATCTATTCCTCCTTCGCCCCTAATCTATTCAAAATCCCCTTAAGCTCCTCCGGCGAATAAAAGAGAATCGTAATTTTTCCGCCGTTCTCGCTCTGCGCGATCTTGACCGGCGTACCCAACTCCACGGAAAGTTTCTCCTCGAGCGCCAAAAATTCCGGAGAAAGCGTCTGCTGCTGAAGCGAGGGCGGCGCAGGCTCTACAGGTTTGCGGGCAGCGATCCGCACGCGAAGTTCTCGGGTGGTGAAATGACGATCCAAAAGATCACGGAAAAGTTTTTCCTGCGCCTCCGGATCAGTGACGGCGAGAAGCAACCGCGCATGACTCTCGCTCACCTCTCCTTTGGAAACTGCTTCTTGTATATAAGAAGGTAGATCAAGTAATCGAAGGGTGTTCGCCACCACCTCTCGGCTTTTTCCAAGCCGTGAAGCGATCTCCCGCTGCGTAAGTCGAAATTCATCCTGAAGGCGAGCGAACGCCCGCGCCATCTCTATTGGATTCAAATTCTCTCGTTGGATGTTCTCGATCACCGCCATCTCGAGCCGATCTCGCTCTGTATCTACCGTACGGATAATCGCAGGTACGCGCGGCAATCCCAACGATTTCGCCGCCTTCAGCCGTCGCTCTCCCGCAATCAACTCGTAGGACACTTGAATACCATTGGGAGTCTCCCTTTCCACTTTGGTAACCACGAGCGGCTGGAGAATTCCAAACTCTCGAATGGATTGCGCAAGCTCCTTGAGATTCTCTTCGTCGAAGTCTTTCCGAGGCTGGTGCGGATTAGGTGCAATCTTCTCCGTTTCAATCTGGAATATTGAAAGTTGCCCTCCGCGTTCTGCGCGCGCTTGCGCTTCCCGCTCCGGAGAAGGAGTAGAAAAAATAGAAGTTGGCACACTCACGGAAGGCGGGGCCACCGGAGAAACAGCTTCGGGAACAGGGTTTGAAACCGGAAGGTTAGGCGCAACCTCGGGATAAATCGGCTCCGAAGCGGGCGCAGAAGTTTGAGAAGGGGCAGGAGTAATTACAGGAGGAATCGTCTTCTCTTTATTATTTGGCCCCTGCGATACATCCTTCGATGCATCCTCCATAGCTTTAGCGGAAGAGGAAGATTCATCGGAAGGGGGAATTAGTGATTCAAGGCCTTTGCCAAGCATGGAAGTATTATGCAGGAGCGTGAAAATTTCCAAAATTCGGGCTCGCGAGCACGGGCATCGCGACATGCTTCTCCCGCTCTTCTAAAATCACCTCATTCGCCAACCGGCTGTATGCCAAAGCCCCCAAGGAATCTGGACGATAAAGTGCGACTGGCTTCGAAAAACTCGGCGCTTCTGCGAGCGCTACGCTCCGAGGAATTTCTGTTTCAAACACCTTATGAGGAAAATTTTTTCGCAGATTCCACGCCACTTCTCGACTTAGCTTTTCGCGCTTATCGAACATTGTAATAAGCGCTCCCGCAATCGTAAGCGGGTGCTTCAAATTGTCTCGGATCAGTTTCATTGTTTGAAGAAGCTGCCCGATCCCTTCTAAACTGTAATATTCAGCCTGCACCGGCATAAGCACTTCGTCCGCTGCCACGAGGCCGTTTACCGTGAGTAAACTCAAGCTCGGCGGCAAATCAATAAGGATATAGTGATACTTGTGCCGCACTCGATGCACTAACTTGCGCAAATACGCTTCCCGGGCCGGCACACTTACCAGCTCTACGAGCGCCCCCGCGAGATGTGGCGCCGCCGGCATAAGATGTAGATCCGAGAGTACCGTATTCCGAGTGACTGTCTCGGGCTCCGCCGCTCCCAAAATTCCGTGATATACGCTTTTCTGAATCTTCAAAGGTTCTGCTCCTAAGGCCGAACTCGCATTCCCCTGCGGATCAAAATCCACCAAAAGCACCTTCCGCCCCATGATTGCGAGATAGGCAGCGAGGTTCACCGCCGTCGTGGTCTTCCCCACTCCTCCTTTTTGGTTACAGATTGCGATAACTCGGGCCATTTGCATTTGATTTTACGGCATTTTTCGGCATAATCAAACCGCAATAAGCCCGAGTGGCGGAATGGCAGACGCGCACGACTCAAAATCGTGTGAGGAAACTCATGTGGGTTCGACTCCCACCTCGGGCACCAGAATAGAACTCGTTGGTTGAAACCCAACTGCGGAATGGGCGGCGCGAAGCGTCGCCCATGCTGTTTGCATTGATTTTTGGGGGGAATTCAGAAATGTGGGCGCGCTTGCGCGCACCTTTTTGTTTTGGAGGAGGAGGTGCGAGCCAAAGATTTCTTTGGCGGCGACCTTTTTCGCAAAAAGGTCGCAATCAGAAGCGATTTTGTCCAAGCCAACAGCGTCTTTTAGCCAATCTTGGAAAGGTGCGAGCCAATCATTCTGCTTGCGTGTGAAAGACGCGATTTCGCCCTCCAGCGTCTTTTTCTCGCCGAGTAATTTCGCCTTTTGCGGACGATATTCGTTCTGGTCAATCACTTGGTCAAGATAGCCGTTCAAAAGCCGCTCAAGTTTCTGCGAAATTGCGGCGATACGCTCCTTGCGCTCTTTCACGCAAGCAGTCAAAGAGTGGGCGGAGTTTTTATGGTCTTGCGTAGCAAGCCGATTGAGTTCCTCCGCCCACTCTTTGGGCAAAGAAACTTTTTGAATGAGTGATGATACCTGCTTGTCCATTTCTTCGGAACGAAGCGACATTTCGGCGCACTTCACCGCTTTGGATTTCTTGGTACAGCGATAGTAAGTGTAATGGTGAACATTGCCGTTTTTCTGTCGCTTCGTTTTCGCTTCGGCAGTTATCATCATTCCGCAAGAAGCGCAGGACATAAGTCCGCAGAAAGGTTGCGGCTCATTTTTCGGCTTGCGCTCCGGCTGTCCGCGCCGCCGCAACACTTCCTGCGCTTCATCAAAAAGTTTCTTTGAAATGATTGGCTCGTGCTTTCCCTCGTGCAACTCGCCGCCATACTTGAACAAACCGATATAGAACGGATTGGCGAGGATAAAAGACGCTTTGGTCTTGGAGATTCTCTTTCCGGTTCTGGTGGTAACGCCGGACTTCGCCAAAAAGAGAGACACATCTTCCAGCCGCATATCACCGCGCACATATTTCTCAAAAGCCAAGCGCACGATAGCTGAACGCTTTTTGTCCACGATAATCGTTTTGGTGCGGCTGTCGTTCAGATAGCCAACTGGCGCTTGGCTCGGAAAGATACCCATACGCACTTTTTGGCGAAGTCCGCGTTTCGTATTTTCGGAAAGAGAATCAACATAGTATTTGCTTTGCACAAATGCCATTGAAAGCGTGAATTTGCCCTGCGGCGTGTTTTCAAACCAAAATGTGGGAAATTTGAGGGTCGCAAGAGCGCCGATGTCCAAGAAATATACGACTTGCCCGCCGTCCACGGAATTGCGCGCGAGGCGATCGGGGTGCCACGACACAATCCCGCTTGCTTCGCCGCGCTCTATACGCCGCATCATTTCGCCAAAAATGGGGCGGCCTGGCACTTTCGCCGTCTGCTTCTCCACGAACTCGGCGGCGATATGCAAACCCTCATTTTTGGCGAACGCGCGCAATTCCGACAGTTGCGCCTCAATGCTCAAGACCTGCTTGTCCTCAACATCGGTGCTCTTGCGAGCATACAAAAAGAATTTTTGCGGTGGCATAGGCATATAAAAGTTAGTTTGCTAATAGCAACTCAAAAAGCCGCCTTGGCGCAATCAATCTAGGCGAACCTAAACTGTCCAAGACGGCTTTTTGAGCCCGAACATGAAAAACCACCCAGATTGATTGCAATACTATTGTAGCAAAATTCTTTTTGTATCCAAAGCAAATACTATGTATCAAAATCGCTTCTGATTTCGCACCTCCTCCTCCAAAACAAAAAGGTGCGCGCAAGCGCGCCCACATTTCTGAATTCCCCCCAAAAATCAATGCAAACAGCATGGGCGACGCTTCGCGCCGCCCATTCCGCAGTTGGGTTTCAACCAACGAGTTCTATTCTGGTGGCATTATACAACGAAGCTCGCACCTATTTCCAATCGCGGAGCGATTGACTTCGCACGCGCCGAGCGCGTGGTGGCTTTGACCCAAATCGTGCGCCCCGATCGCGCTGACTGCGCCCCAGCCCGCGCTCGCAAGCTCGCGCGGCACACCTCCCAAAAATTTCCTTACATTTTTTCGCGGCTCCTCCCCCCACCCCTCCGCCGCAAGGCGGGAAATATGGAAAGGAAATTTTGGGAGTGCGACGGCGCT
>VGJV01000003.1 GCA_016867315.1 Candidatus Liptonbacteria bacterium
GCAAAATTGAGTAGCCCCCACCGCCCGACTCATTAGAGGCAGAGCCAAGCAAAATACTCTTATCCTTTTTAGAAGAATTTTTTAGTGGCGCGCGCAAATCAGAAATTGTAAAGAGTATTTTGCTTGGCGGCGAGCGTTAGCGAGCGGCGGCGGGGCGGAGCGGTCAGTTTCTTTCAAAATAGGTTCGGATTTGGTTTAATAAATGTACGAACCACCCTCGCCTTTAATTTGCGTTTGTATTGACGCGATAGTGTATTTATGTTAATAATAGATGCTCATTAAAAAAATTTTTGGAGGAAATAATGAATTTATTAGAAACAATCCCTGTCGGGTGGTAGTTATTGATGAAAAAGGAGAAGTAAGAAATCCTGACGCCCCTTTTGATTTAGATTGCTTGTCTCATCTTGTTCCTAATCCAGGAGATCTAGTCGAAATTGAATACGAAAGAGGTAAAAATGCGAACACTCTTGCTTCTTGGCTTTTACCCGGAGAAGCTCAAATATTGGTTTCGAACAGAGACGCAGGAGGAAAAACTATGACTTTTGAAGTAAAAAGACGTTTGTTTTTCTTCCATCATCACGAAAGCGATACCAAATTAGGTGAACGGATCGGAAAGCAAGTAGCGCATTTCACTCTTATCGTGAGGTCTCTTTCAGAGGGGAAGGATAGTGAGATATTTGAGGCATTGCTGCAAGGATATAAACCAAAAACAAATAAAGAAGGATGATTTTAAAGAAGGAGCGGAGCCACATTGGCGCCGCTCCTTTGAATTTCTTGTGCTAGAATTGTTGTATGTCTAAGAAGCTAATCGTTGCTAATTGGAAGATGAACCCGGCTACCTACGAGGAGGCGGAAGCGCTCGCAAAGGCGGTAGCAGAGAAGCCTTCCGAAAATGCGGAAGTAGTGCTGTGTCCTCCTTTTGTGTGGCTCACGGATTTGTCTCATAAGGCCTGGAAAGGAATAAAATTCGGCGCCCAAGACGTGTTTTGGGAAGAGAAGGGAGCCTTCACGGGAGAAGTTTCGAGCGCAATGCTCAAAAACTCCAAAGTGGAATATGTGATTATCGGTCACTCCGAACGGCGGAAAAACGTCGGCGAGACGGATGAGATGGTGAATAAAAAAGTGAAAGCTGCGCTCCAAGCGGGATTAAAAGTGATTTTGTGTGTGGGTGAATCTGCAGAAGTTAGAAAAGGAGGAATTGAGGCCGCAAAAGAATTTGTAGGAAATCAGCTCAAGGAAGATCTAAAAGACATTCCCAATTCCCAATTCTCAATTCGAGACTCTGTAGTGATCGCCTACGAACCCATCTGGGCAATCAGCGGGGGCGACCCCACGCACGCCGCCGACGACCCCAAGAACGCGGTAGAAATGATCGTCTTTATAAAATCGCTACTTGCTACTTGCTACTCGCTACCTGCTGTTCCTGTTCTATACGGTGGCTCCGTAAATGGCTCTAACGCAAAAGCGTTTTTGGGAGAGAAAGAAATTGACGGTGCCTTAGTGGGGGGCGCAAGCCTGAAGCCCGAAGAATTTGCGAAGATTGTAGAGGCGGCGTAGCATAGCATAAAAGGTCATAAATAATATATGAGATTTCATCTGAAACTCATAGAAGTAAGTAAAGATTGAAGAAAAATAACTACTATGAACGAAAATAGATTGAAGAATTGGTTCTGGTTGCTCCTAAACATTGCACTCGCGTGTTTTATAGTCGGATTTGTATTTGTGGCGTTGCCCACAATGAAGCGGTTCGGAAGCTCATTCATTACGGGGCGGACGATTACGGTAGCCGCAGAAGGGAAGACGCTTGTGGCACCTGACATCGCGGAGCTGTCTTTCTCGGTAGTTTCGCAGGGGAAGAATCCCGACGAACTCACTGAAAGCAATAATCAGAAGATGAACGCGGTGAATAAATTTGTGAAAGGAGAGGGGATCGGGGAAAAGGACATGAAAACCACTTCCTATACCCTTGTGCCGAATTATCAGTTCAACCCGACCACCCAGCGGAACTTCATCACGGGGTACACGCTCACGCAAACCTTGACTATTAAAGTGCGCGAACTCGCGAAGGTGGCGAAGATTATCGCGGGACTCACTCCCTTGGGTGTGAATCAAGTAGGCGGAGTGAGCTTTATGGTGGAAGACGAGGAGCGGCCGCTCGCGGAAGCCCGAAAAAATGCATTCGAAAAAGCGCAAGCGAAAGCCGAAGAAATGGCACGGGCTTCAGGGGTAAGCTTGGGTAAGGTGGTAAGTGTGACCGAATATGTTCCAGGCCCGATTCCATATTATGCCTACGGAATGGGCGGCGCAGCGGAAGTGAAAGGAGCTCCGGCCCCCACCGTGCCCACGATTGAACCGGGAACGACCGAAGTGAAATTGAACGTCCAGCTCATCTACGAGTTGCGATAATAGATCTCGCCGATGGTGAAACAGGATTTTACTACTGTAACCATCATTGGCGTCGCCATTGGTATTTTGGCACAGCTTGTATTGGGAAACTTGATGCCAACGACTCCCATCCTTCGGGTGGGAGTCGTTTTGGGTTGCACGCTCTTCGCGCCGTTTTGCCTTTTAGTCGCGTACTTTTTAGGAAAATTGGTTCCTGCCCTCTACCCTCACACCTACGGGGGCAAAATAGGTGTGGGGGTCTATCAATTCGCAAAATTCGGAGCAGTAGGCACGCTGAACTCGCTTATCGATCTCGCGGTGTTAAACATTGCGATAATGCTCACCGGAGTGGCGGGAGGATTTTGGTATCCATTCATAAAAGGTTTCTCTTTTTTCTGTGCCACCACGAATAGTTTCCTTTGGAATCGCTGGTGGACGTTTGGCCAGTCCCAAACTTCAAAACTTCAGACTGCTCAATTTTACGGCATCGCCGCTACTGGGTGGGTGATTAATGTGGCAGTAGCCTCCTTCGTGGTAAATGGAGTAAGTATTCCGGGAGGGCTTTCTGCAAATGCCTGGGCGAATGTAGGAGCGCTCGCAGGAATTGGGGCTTCTTTTCTCTTTAACTTTGTTGGATATAAGTTTTGGGTATTTAGGCATAGCAAAGAGCAAATAGCGAATAGCCAATAAAACCAGTTTGTCGTACCATGAGTCGTAATGCGGTTCGACAAAAACATTTCTCTTGCCCGGCGTGTAGCATTTAAAATAGGAGGCCGTGCGCGCTATTTTTTTGAAGCCAAAAATGTGGCGGAGCTTAAGGCCGCAATCGATAAAGCGGGAGAAGAAAAATTGCCGGTGCTCGTGATCGGAGAAGGGACGAACATGCTGATGGGGGATAAGGGTTTCAATGGTCTCGTATTGAAGCCGAATCTTACCGGTCTTAAAGCCGACGGCGAGCAAATCTACGCCGAGGCGGGGGTTTCCATGCGGGAGCTCGTAGCGTTCGCGGCGAAGCACAGCCTTTCGGGCCTCGAATGGGCAGGCGGTCTTCCCGGCACGGTGGGAGGTGCGATTCGCGGGAATGCCGGTGCTTTCGGAGGTGAAATAAAAGACTCCGTGGTGCGAGTAGTGTCATTAAACATTAGAACAACTAGAACACTAGAACGTTTCAATCGTGCTTGTCGTTTCAAATATCGTTCGAGCATTTTCAAAGAGAAGCAGGGTGAGGAAATTGTTATTGCCGCCGTATTCGATTTAAAAAAAGCGAATCAGCAGAGAATCCGCGCCGCGACCGAGGAAAGAATTATATATAGGAAAGAAAGACATCCCTTGGAATACCCGAATGTGGGAAGTATTTTCCAAAACGTGGATGTGAAAAAAGTGCCAGTGAAAATTCTGAAACTAGTAGCGCATGTGATAAAGCAAGATCCTTTCCCAGTAGTTCCCGCCGCGTATCTCATCTCCGAAGCGGGCCTAAAAGGGGTGAGAGTAGGGGATGCGCAGGTTTCCCTAAAACATCCAAACTTTATTGTGAATGTAGGGAAAGCTAAAGCTGAGGACGTAAAAAAACTCATCTCTCGAGTGAAGCAGGTAGTGAAAAAGAAATTTGGCATCACGCTTGAACCGGAGGTGCAGATTTTTTGAAATTTGAAATGGAAACTATCCCAAGTAAAAACGATCGTTCCTACTTGGTAACTTTAAGGATATAACTTCTTTCGTTTTTAATTTTCGAGCGGTACAATAAAAACATGCAATTAAATTTAAAGGCGACGGACATGGAATGGACTCCGTCCCTCAAAGCGTTTGTAGAGAAGAAGCTGGGGTCGTTAGAGCGGTTTGTGCGGCGGTTCGACATGGAAGGTGCGGTGGAACTGCGCGTGGAAGTGGCAAAAACTACCCAGCATCACAGGAAGGGTGAAGTATTCTACGCGGAAGGTAATCTCCGTTTACCGAAAGCATTGCTTCGCGCCGAAGAATATGCCGAAGACTTGCGCGTAGCCGTGGACCGGTTGAAACACACGCTAGAACTCGAAATCAAAAAATATAAAACGAAATTTCTCGACAAGCCTCGTCGGGAAGGGAAAAGGAAAGAATAACCGAAGGAAGGGGTAAAACATTTGGAAAATCCTTATTAAAAGGGTATAGTTTTAGCACTTTATTCTTATGCTCGGACTGGTCAAAAATATATTTGCAGGCCGCAAACTGAACACCCTTAAGGGGAAAGTAGAGGGCATTACTGCTCTTGAGCCTGAAATCGAAAAGCTCTCCGACGAAGGTCTTTTAAAGGAAAGCCAAGCGCTCAAAGAAAAAGTCCAGGGAGGTACTTCCTTGGATGAAGCGTTGCCGCGCGCGTTTGCGTTGGCTCGGGAAGCAGCTCGTCGGACGTTGAATCAGCGACCATATGACGTGCAGCTCATGGGCGGCATTGTGCTTCACGAAGGCGGGATTGCCGAAATGATGACGGGAGAAGGCAAAACGCTCGCTGCGGTAGCCCCGTCGTATTTGAATGCTCTTGCTGGCCAAGGGGTCCATGTAGTCACTGTAAACGAATATCTTGCTCGCCGTGATGCGGTCTGGATGGGACAGATTTATCGAGCCTTGGGACTCTCTGTGGCCTGTCTCGTCCCAAACGCCGCTTATATATATGATCCTGTATACAAAGCTCCCGAGCCTACGGCCGAGCAGTCGGCGCTTTTAGATAAAGAACGGGACACGACAGGAAGCTTCCTCGTCCAGCAGGAATTCCTGCGGCCTATTTCCCGTCGCGAAGCGTATCTCGCGGATATTACCTACGGCACAAACCATGAATTCGGTTTTGATTACTTGCGCGACAATCTTGCATACAGTTTGGAACAGCAGGTGCAGACCGCAAGAGGCAGACACACTTTCGCGATCATAGACGAGGTAGACAGTATTTTGATAGATGAAGCCCGTACGCCGTTGATCATCGCGGCGCCGGATACGGAATCGAGTGAATTTTATAAAACATTTACTCGGGTGGTACGGGATTTGGAAAAAGATAAGCACTACACGGTAGACGAAAAATTCCGGGCAGTGGGCATCACGAACGACGGAATCGAAAAAGTGGAAGCGATCATCGGTGTACGGGATCTCTATGGGCCGCAAAATCTCCGCCTTGTGCACTATCTCGAAGAAAGTTTAAAAGCCAAAGCGCTGTTTCATCGGGATAAAGATTATGTAGTGAAGAATGGGGAAATCGTGCTCGTGGATGAATTCACGGGCCGACTTCTTCAGGGCCGACGATACAGCGGGGGACTCCATCAAGCGATCGAAGCTAAGGAAGGAGTCGTAGTGCAGCAGGAATCCAAAACTTATGCGCGCGTCTCCATCCAAAACTATTTCCGGTTATACAAGAAACTTTCCGGAATGACTGGTACTGCGCAGACCTCCGCCGAAGAATTTTTCAAGGTATATGGCATGGACGTGACAAGCATTCCCTCGAACAAGCCTTTTCAAAGGAAAGATTTGCCGGACTTAATTTATAAGAATGTAAAAGCCAAATGGGAGGCGGTAGTGAAGGACATTAAAGACTGCCATGAAAAAGGCCAGCCGGTGTTGGTGGGCACGACCTCCATCGCCAAAAACGAACTGCTTTCCACACTTTTGAGTCAGGCGCATGTTCCGCATGAGGTATTGAATGCTAAGAATAACGAACGGGAAGGAGCAATCATCGCCCAAGCAGGCAAGCCCGGCGCGGTAACGGTCGCCACCAACATGGCTGGCCGTGGAGTAGATATTCTTTTGGGCGGCAACCCTCCGACTCCGGAGGAAGCGGCAAAAGTGCGTGACGCCGGAGGCCTCCACGTCATAGGTACGGAACGCCACGAAGCTCGCCGGATCGATAATCAGCTGCGCGGCCGTGCCGGTCGGCAGGGAGATCCGGGGTCTTCGCGCTTCTATCTTTCGCTTGAAGACGATCTGCTGCGGATCTTCGGAGGAGACATGATCAAAGGCCTTATGGAGCGTTTCAATCTTCCCGATGACCAGCCTATCGAAGCGGGAATCGTGACTAAATCGGTGGGGCAGGCGCAATCCAAAGTGGAGGGTGCGAATTTCGACATGCGGAAACACCTCCTCGAATATGACGACGTGCTGAATAAACAGCGCTTCTCGGTATACAAAAAACGACAGGAGATTTTGGATAGCATGAACAAGGAGGAGCTCGGCCGCCTTATTTTAGAATCCGCTGAGGATCACATGCAGAATATCGTGCCGCCCGAGCTTACAGAAAGCGCCGAATTTTCAGATGAAGTAAAAGAAGTTTTGAAAAAGGCATTTGAAGAAGCAGGAATTAAAACTGAAGGGGCAGAAATCCGAAATAAAGAAGGACTAAAGAATTTTCTTACGAAGCGAACTGACGAAGCAGTCAAAGATCAGCAAACTCCCGTGCGTGTCTTGAGCATCCTTGATTTGCTTTGGATGAATCATTTGGAAGATTTAGAAGCGCTTATGGAATCAATTGGTCTTCGGGCATATGGTCAGAAAGACCCGTTGGTGGAATATAGGCACGAAGCGCACCGATTATTCCGAGGCTTCTGGTCCAGCTTCGATGCTTGGATTTTCTTGAATATCTTCAAAATGGCCAATCCCTCGGGAGAAGTAAGAACTGAAGTGCAACCGAACTCTACTCCTAAGACAGTGTTGCCTGTCGGAGCGGGAGAAGTGGGAAGAAATGCTCCTTGCCCGTGCGGAAGCGGTAAAAAATACAAAAAATGCCACGGGGCATAAGTGGAATTCACCATATTGCGATAAGCGTCGAAAATCTCGAACGCTCGCGCAATTTTTATAAAGAGTTTGGTTTCAAGGAGGAAAAAAGATTTGAGCGAAAAGATTTAAGGGGTAAGGCCGCCTTTCTTAAATTAGGGAATATGCGGATCGAAATTTGGGAGTTCGAGGATAAACTGCCAGAAAATACTATCCCTGACATTCGAGCCGCTATAAACTGTTAAATGTCCCGTAAGCAGCAGCTCATATGGCTCGTAGCGGGAGCGGTGCTCACCGCTCTTTTTCTTGTGCCAATATTTTTACCCGACTACAACCAGTATGCTGCAGAAGTCATTGCACAGTACCCGGCGCTCGCTCCGCTCATAATCATTGTTTTTCGCTTCTTAGGAATCGTGCTCGCCCCTTTGCCGGGAGCTGCCGTGGTGTTCGCGAGTATGGCTTTCCTCCCGTGGCAGGAAGCCTGGATTTACAATCTTATTGGAGTGGAGCTCGGCTCCGCATGCGCCTTTTTGATAGCCCGGAAGTGGCGGGAACCCATTGCCGCTAAATTCGCGCCCCTTCAAGAGCTTCATATTTGGCAGGAAAAGATTTCGGAGCAAAGACAATTTTGGGGATTTGTCGCGCTTCGGTTCATGTCCTCCGTCCTTGTGGACTTTTTGAGTTATGCCGCAGGGCTCTCTAAAATATCTTTCCGCAACTTCTTAGTAGCGAGCGTGAGTGTAGATGCGGTGGTCAGCCTGGCATTCTTTTATCTTGGGAGCAAAGCCTTTGCGTATGGAGTATACTTCGGGCTGATTTTTATAGCGTTGCTTGGCGTACTCTTTATCTTCGCCAAATATTCTAAAAAGTAATGAAATCTCCTCGCACCATCCTTTTCGATTTCTACGGCGTGCTCTGCCGTGGAAAATTCTATAACGAAAAACTTCGCGAAAAATTCCCGCACATATTCGATTGGATTCAGGAAAATATTTTCGGAGGCACATGGCAGCTCGCAGACGAATGGATGCGGGGGAAGCTTAAAGCCCGGGATATCAATAAGCATATTGCCGAGGGCACTGGCATAGAGGAAAAGCTTCTGAACGAATTATTTTTTGAAGATTTAAAGAAACTTCCGCTCGAAGAAAGAATGTTGGCATATGCGAAAGAGTTGAAACAACAGGGGAAGAAGATTTGTATTGTGAGCGACAATATGGATGTCTTCAGCGAAATTACGGTCCCTCAACATCAGTTGAACAAAGCATTCGATGTGGTAATTAACTCCGCAGATTACGGTCTTTTAAAACAAGACGAAAAGGGTAAGTTATTCGATATCGCTCTCGAAGCCATAGGGGAAAAGGATATTTCTCTCACGCTCCTCATCGATGATTCTCCGAAATCCGTGGAGGTATACAAAGAGAAAGGAGGAAACATATATCTCTAAAGAATTCAATGAGTTTGAAAAGTTTGTAAAACCTCATGGATAAGATTCAAATTGCGAAAGAGAAGGCCATGAAACTCGCTGCGGCGAAAGGCTTAGCGCTCCAAAGAGTGGAGAAAAGGATATATGCTGTCGACCGTGTCTTAAAATATTACTTTGTAAGTGAAAGCGACTCCTTTGACTCGCTTTGGGAAGATGCGTCTCAAGCTTTAGAGAAAGGCGATCTAAAAGTATGCAAAAAAGAAACGCCTCAAACAGAGCGGGATAAGTTGCGCGAAGCGGCAATAGAATTGGGAATTTCTAAGAAGGGTCTTGCATTGTTCCACAGAGGGAATGAGCTTTGGGGATATGACAAAGAGGGTAAGTCATATATGATTCTCGCAATCGAGGAAGACGTTATTCCAGATGAGAGACCAAGCGAGGAAATTTGGATGCGCGCATTAGAAATCCTCCAAATATAAACCCATGCAAACCAAAGTAATTCTATTTGATGCAGATGGAGTGGCTATTGCCCCGCATCCTTATTTCAGTGAAAGATTAGAAAAAGAATACGGAATTCCTCGGGAGAAAGTTCTGCCCTTCTTTAAAAATGAATTTAAATTGTGCACGGTGGGTAAGGCGGATATCAAGACGGAACTGAAAACATATCTTCCTAAATGGGAGTGGTCCAAATCGGTAGATGAGTTTTTAAAACTATGGTTCGAAAGTGAGTTGACAGTAAATATGGAGGTACTCGAAATAGTTTCTTCGCTTCGCGAAAGAGGAGTGCAATGCTACCTGGCATCGGATAACGAAAAATATCGGGCCGCATATATTTTAAATGAAATGAGTCTAAAGGAAAAATTTGATGGTGCTTTCTTTTCATGCGAACTAGGATATACCAAATCTCAATCCGAATTTTATAAGCTCATTATGCAAAAACTTGTGCTTAAACCAGAGGAGATTATGTACTGGGACGATGATCCGGAAAATGTTCAAACAGCAAAGGACCATGGGATCCAAGCATTTCATTTCAAAAGCGCAGAACAAATAAAATATACTATGGCTTCGTTGTTAAATCTTTAATAAGGCCAGGTTCTCAAATGCATATATTTTTTATTCACTACGGTGAAACGACAAAAAATACAGAAAACCGCCATGGAGTAACTGACGATCATCTCACCCCTCGAGAGCGAGAACAATCCGAAGTTTTAGCAGAGAAATTAAAAGATAAAGACATCGAAGCCATATTTTCGAGTACGCTTATTCGACCAAAGGAAACAGCAGAGATTTTATCGAAGAAAATAAACTGCCCGGTAATACTAAAACAGCATTTGAAAGAAAAAGTGCAGTTCCCGGAAGCCGAACCCTCCGAAGCTTTCAGGATGCGAATTCAATCAGTCTTGAGAGAAATAATTCTCGATGTTCGCTACGATTGCGTCGCCGCAGTGATCCAGGAAGGGGCGATGCGTGTGCTTTTTCGAGATGTATTAAAAAAAGGAGAGATCGCCGGAAATATCGCCGATTGCGGGTTTGTTGAGATAGAGAAAACTTCAGAAGGACTAAAAATCCGCTCAATGGAAGGGATAACTTTGGCTAATGGAGATTAGCTTCGAATACACTCCGCCTTCATTATCGAGTGCGTAAAAAATAAGAGATGCCTACGCGTGAAGAAAAGGTCTTGGCATTCGCCAAGCCGTATTTTGAATCGGGGAGAGTAGGAGACTGGGATCATGCGCATCGTGTGGCTCGGTGGGTAAGAGAACTGGCTGCTAATCGGAAAGATAAGGAGGTGCTCACGGTCGCCGCATACCTCCATGACGTGGGCTGGTATGGAGTAGCTCCTCGCGGGAAATTAAACTTCGGAGAAATGCTCAAGCTCGAAGCCACCGCGAGTCAGAACACCGCGCCGCTCATAGAAAAAATTATGCGCCTCGCTGGCTACGGCAAAAATAATATTGATACCGTAATTCGGCTGGCGGAAGCGGTGAATAGGCATGCATCCAAAAGTGAGGATGAAGCGGTGCTTCTCGATGCTGACAATTTAAGTAAGCTTTCCCCTCAGCATCTGGAGGAGAAGTATGACAAAGGAAGCTGGAAGGAGGTGATCGAAAGTTGGGAAAAGGAATTTCCCTCTCAGATCAAAACGCTTCGGGCAAAAGAGCTTTATCCTTCAATGCTCGCCGACCTTAGGAAGAAATATCTAGAAAGCGGAAATTGAGACTTTCGGAAGGCTCCGATAGAATAATGATATGGCAGTAATCCGAAAAAAGATCTGGCCGGACTATTTCGATGCGGTAGCTTCAGGCAAAAAGAAATACGAATTTCGGTTGAATGATTTTGATGTGCAAGAAGGAGATACCTTACTCTTGGAAGAATGGGATCCAGCGACGAAAAAATACACCGGCCGAAAAACTGAGAAGAAGGTGAGTTACAGCCGCAACTTTAAATTGAGCGAGTTGTTTTGGCCGGAAGAAGAAATTCGAGAAAAAGGGTTTAAAATTCTTTCCCTCGAATGAAGAAAGTTATGACATTGGGGTTTATAAAAGAACCCTCCCGAGTGCTTCTCGCGATGAAAAAGAGAGGATTCGGCGCAGGCCGCTGGAACGGTTTTGGAGGCAAAGTACTTCCCGGAGAAACTATCGAAGAAGCGATGAAACGTGAAGCGTTCGAAGAAGTAGGAATTGAGATTCAAGACATGGAAAAGAGAGGAATAATAACCTTTGCATTCGCAAGCGAAGGCGCTTCGGCGTCGAACGGAGATATCCTCGAGGTGCACATTTTTACGATCCAAAGTTTTAAAGGAAAGCTAAAGGAGGGAGAAGAAATGAAGCCCCAGTGGTACCCCTATGACCAAATTCCATATGATTCAATGTGGGCGGATGACAAATATTGGCTCCCAATGTTCTTGGAAGATAAGAAGTTTCACGGGAAATTCACATTCGGAGAGAAAGACTTAATAAAAGATTATACACTTCAAGTAGTCGAGGAGGTATGATCTTGCAGATCTAGTCGGGTTTATTAAAACTAAAAATATGACTACCAAAATAAGGACGGGATTGTTGTTAGGGTTGGGGATTGTGATGAGCGGGGCGATGTGGGTCTCTGCGGCCACCTCGACGGATTCGACCTCGACTCCAAGGAGAGGGCAGGAAATCAAGATGAAATTGCAAGAAATGCGCGGCGAGCTGAAGTCGAAGATGATGATGGAAAAGGATAATCTGAAGAAAAGAGTGATGCAGTTTAAGGATGAAAGAAAAAAACAAGCCGCAGAATCACTCTATGATCGGTTGCATAAAGTAAATGAAACCTGGACGGATCATTTTGGAGAGGTGCTCGACAAGTACGCTGCGATTTTAGGAAGAGTAAATGATCGGAAAGCGACTTCGAGCAATTCGGACGTGATTGCGCGCGTTGATGCCGCGGTTAGAAACGCCTCGAGCGCGATTGTGACTGCCCGCACGGCGGTAGAGACTCAAGCCAAAAAAACGTATCCCGTAACCGTAACCTCGGAAACGAACGCCAAAGCCGCTTTTCAGACCGCGCACGCGGCTTTGAAGAAAGATTTATTCGCCCTTCGCGATGGAGTCATGAGGAATGCCCGCCAAGCAGTGCACCAGGCCATTCAGTCGCTTCGGCCAGCAACGTCGACTAATGCCACGAGCTCGGCACAATAAAAACTAAATATTTATTCCAATGGAGAATAACAACAGGAAAGTAGGGTGGGTTATTGCTATAATCGTAATAATTGTGCTCGTGTGGTGGTTCATGGCTTCGACTCCCGCGCCTTCCGCGCCAACTGGAGGTACTTCAGATAGCTCGAATGTCGCCTCCCTGGAAGGAGATTTGAATTCCGTAGGAGAGCCCAGCGGAGAAGATCTAAACTCAGTGGGAGCTGACATCGAAGGCAGTTTATAAGATTTTGAGCTCGATATATATTCCGCCCCGACTGCTCGGGGCGGTTTGTTTTATAATCGGGAAATGCGCATTATCGGTCACATAGATATGGACGCTTTCTTTGCCTCCGTGGAAGAAAGGGATAATTCGCGTTTTAAAGGCAGGCCGCTCGTAGTAGGAGCGGATCCGAAGGGTGGAAAGGGCAGAGGAGTGGTATCGACCGCAAACTACAAAGCGCGGGAATATGGGATTCGCTCAGCTATGCCTATTTCCGAAGCGTGGCGGCTTTCTGAAGTTGCTCGTAAGAAGGGAATGCCACCAGCCATCTTTTGCGAAGTGAATGGCAAAAAATACAGCGAAGTTTCTCGTCGTATTATGAAGCTCATCGCCCAAGTAATTCCGATTGTAGAACAAACGAGCATTGATGAAGCATATTTAGACCTTTCATTTTTAGGATCGTATGAGGAAGCTCAAAAAATTGCGGAACAACTTAAAGTTACTATAAAAAAAGTAGAACGGCTCACTACTACAGTAGGAATAGGCCCTAATCGATTAATGGCAAAAATCGCCACTGAAATGCAGAAGCCGGACGGACTTACAATAATCCGCGAAGAAGAAGCTGAAAAGATACTTGAACCGCTCTCGCTGCGGGTAATTCCGGGAATTGGGCCTAAGACTCAGACAATGTTCGCGAGGCAGGGAATGAGGCTAGTGAAAGACGCGAAGAACTTGACGCAAGAAGGGCTTAAAGACCTATGTGGGAAATGGGGAGAAGACTTATATGAGAAATTGCGCGGAAGAGATTATTCTCCGGTAGGAATAGAAATGGAAATTAAATCAGTGGGGGAGCAAGAAACTTTTGCAATTGACACGATGAATCCTGCATTTATAGCGGAACGTCTTCAGGTTCTCTCACAGGCAGTAGTAATGCGGCTTAAACGGGAAGGTTTTGAGAATTTTCGGCGCGCGGTGCTTACCGTCCGATTCCGAGATTTTCAAACGAAAACCCGCTCGCGCACATTTTCTGAACCCATTTCTTCCGGAGAAACTCTGAACTTCGAAGCAATGAGATTATTGATGGCTTTTTTGGATGGAAGGGAGAATCCGCAGAAAAAAACTATACGTCTTGTAGGAATAAGGGTAGAAGAGTTATCATAGCGGTTATGAATATTCGCAATCGGGGAGGATTTATACATATTGTAGTGTTCATCGTAGCAATAGCTATCGGCATAGCGATGCTCTTGATGTATCAATCGATGGGAGAAACTCCTATTCGAGGAAGCAATCGAATGCCACCGAGTTCTTCTCGATAAAATTTTCTGAAAAAAGTTTTTCGTTTCGTCGCGCACATTTTCCAAAATGCAGGGCTGTGCATAACTTCTCTGTACATGTACGCACAAGGCTTTAAAATTTTAGTAAGGTGGTTTCTTTTTTCTCAAAGTAATTTTCTAGAATAAGCGGTCGCGACGATTGCGATCGAATCGTGGCGTCTGCAAAGGTCGCATGTAGTGTATGCAGAAGTTTGCAAAATACTATGGCGAAGAAAAAAATGAAGAAGACGAAGCGGAAAGCAAGTAAAGCTAAAAAAGCGAAAAAAAGAAGAGGCAAAAGACGCCGACGCTAACTCAATGAACCCCGTATCATACGGGGTTCATGATTTTCTAGTGAGTGAGCGCTTTACTTTTTACTTACTGCAATTTGATAGAATTCAATAATGGATATGGCAAAAGGCGGCGAAGACTGGAAAAAGCGATTATCTCCGGAGCAGTATAAAATATTGCGCGAGCAGGGCACCGAAGCTCCATTTTCGGGGAAATATTGGAATGAACATAGCAAGGGTATATATCGTTGCGCTGCATGCGGCAGTGAACTTTTTGCTTCAGATGCCAAATTTGATTCTGGCACTGGCTGGCCAAGCTTCACTGAACCTGCAAATTTAGAAAATATTGAACTTAAAGAAGATACTAGTCATGGTATGGTTCGAACTGAAGTGCGATGCAAAAAGTGTGGATCGCATTTGGGGCATGTGTTCGATGATGGGCCAGAAGAAAAAGGGGGAAAGCGATATTGCATCAATTCCGTATGTCTCAACCTAACTAAAGAGTCGCAAAATTAATAATTAATAATCAAATAATCAATGATCAATTTTTGGGCAGTGCTTTTAGCAGCAGTAGCCAACATGATCGTTGGTTCCTTATGGTACGGACCTATATTCGGAAAAACGTGGATGGGACTCACGGGCATGTCCACCGAGCAACTAGACAGTGCGAAAGCCAAAGGAATGGGAAAAACGTACGCCCTTGCATTTGTAGGGGCATTAGTGATGGGCTATGTCTTTGCCCGAATCATAGCAATGGCAGGAGTGGGAACCACCGCCGGAGGAGCGGAACTGGGATTTTGGGCATGGTTGGGATTTGTGGCCTCGGTAATGCTGGGTGAGGTGCTTTGGGAGGGAAAATCCTCAAAGTTGTGGTTTCTTGAGAGCGGGTACTACTTGGTAGTATTACTCGTAATGGGAGCGATTCTCGGAGGCTGGAGATAAAAAATTATGAGTAAAAAAACATTAGGGAACATCACAGGGGGAATATTCATCCTTCTTGGCATATTAAATCTCGTTCGTTTCGCGTTTCGATGGGAAGCTTCGCTCGCAGGGCGAGAGATTCCATTGTGGGTGAGTCTTGTCATAGCCCTCCTTGCCGGATATATCGCCTATGAAAGCTTTCGCTCTAGGACAACGTGGTTTGTATGCACAGGAGGCTGCAAGGGAAGCTCTTCCACCCCAGGAACGTGCCAAGCTGAAGATTGTGCGAAGAAAGGGCATCCTCTCGAGGCAATAAGTGCCTAAACTAGAAAACCGCCTACTTTCGTGACCAATCACTGCGCCACGATTAAAACGTGGCTTCCCTTCGGCAAGACGGGAATAAGGAACTTACCCATTCGCCTCAACTGGAAGGTCTCCGACGGCGGACGGAAAGGGAATTCCGCCGCATTGAATTCTTTGAGAACGATGGGTTTGGCTTTCTCTCGCAGATAATAGATTTCTCCGCTGTCCGAGTGTCCCACAAATTCCCACTCCGTCTCATTAAATTCGGAAGGCCGAAGCCCTTCAAATCGAGGAGAAACTTCTGGGAGTGCCTGCTGAGCTCTATCAAATACCCCACGCCAGGTTTGGAAGGAATTGGTAAGACTAGAATCTCCAATCTCCACCCCAGTTTTCCAAAACATCGCTACGCATTTTCCTTTGCTCGAATGAGGAACCCCTTCCCAGACGGCAACATTGTGAAGCTGCTTGCTTCGCCCTTCGAGCTCCACCCAATAGTGGTTAGTTCGAAACGCCGGCGCTTTGATGAACCAAAGGTACCATTGGCTCACCCCGTCAGTATGCACAATGTTCGGAGTGCCATCGGGGTAAAAGATGGCAATATTACCCGAATCCCATTTTGTGGTATCTGCAGCGCCCACATTGAGAGTAGTGAGTAAACAAACTAATCCGATGATGAGTGTTTTCATATGGACTTTTGAAATAAGCTGTCATGCCCGCTAAAGTTTAGAAATCGCACTCGCGACCCTTATCCTTTTTGCTTTCTCCCAAAATTTGATTGGAGAACTGATAACTAAATCAAGGCAGTCAATTAATATCATTAGAAGTATTACGTGTCAATATGATACACTTGGTAGCGTATGAAGTTTAAGAAAAGCGATATATTGAAATTTCGGCGACTTATTTGGAAATACTATAAAGAATATGGCCGTGATTTACCCTGGCGACGTACGAAGAATCCCTATGCAATTGTGGTTTCGGAAATTATGCTCCAGCAAACGCAGGTGGATCGAGTCCGAGGCAAGTACGAAGAATTTTTAGAAAAATTTCCCACCTTTGCTCGACTTGGACGGGCGCGAGCTCGAGAAGTGCTCAAAGCCTGGCAAGGGTTGGGTTATAATCGGCGAGCGCTTTCCTTGTGGAAACTTGCCCAAACAGTGATGAAAGAATACAAAGGCGAATTGCCTCATACTCCTGCGGAATTAGAAGCATTGCCTGGGATTGGCAAGGCCACTGCAGGTTCTGTCGCTGCGTTCGCCTTCAATATCCCCACGGTATTTGTGGAAACCAACATTCGGCGGGCAATTCTGCATCATTTTTTCCTGAAAAAGAGAAGGGTCTCCGAAGAGGGAATTTGGGAGCTCGCCGCGGCAGTGCTCGACCCTAAAAATCCTCGAGAGTGGTACTGGGCGCTCATGGATTACGGGTCTATGCTCGGAAAAACTGTACCAAATCCCAACCGCCGCAGCGCCTCTTATCGTAAGCAGTCTCCATTTCAAGGGTCAAATAGGGAACTGCGAGGAAGAATAGTGCGCCTCCTCTTGGAACAATCTCGCCTTGCGGTTTCCTCGCTTCTCGCACTCACTCAAAAATCCGAGGCGAGAGTCCAAGAAATTCTCGAGGCTCTCGAACGGGAAGGCTTTTTGCGACAGCGAAAAGGGATTATTATGATTGCGAAATGAGACAGATTACACAAGACAAAAACATATTTATTCTTCGTTTCGATCGCGGAGAAGAAATCCTCACGGGCCTCGTCTCCTTTGCGAGGAATTTGAATATCCGCGCCGGCACATTCGAGGGACTAGGCGCCGCAGAAAAAGTGACGCTTTCTTTTTATGATTTTGAAAAGAAAATGTATTTCGACAAAGAGTTTAGGGAAGTAGAAATTGCCTCCCTTACAGGCAATGTTGGAATACTGAAGGGTGAGATTGCCGTCCATGCGCACGGAGTGTTTTCGGGAAAGGACTTACTCGGGCACGCCGGACATATAAAAGAACTCGTGGTTTCGGGGACAGGGGAGATCCGATTCGAAGTAGTAGAGGGAGTATTAGAAAGAACTCCCGATCCAGAAACTGGCCTTAATTTACTGCAATGAAGACATTCAAAGAAAAAGTATACGCAGTAGTTTTGAAAATTCCTCGCGGAGAAGTAGTAACCTATCAAGAAGTAGCGAAACGGGCGGGAAATCCAAAAGCCTTTCGCGCGGTGGGAAATATTTTGAGCAAAAATTATGATCCCAAAATTCCTTGCCATCGCGTCATTCGAAGTAATGGGGGAATGGGAGGCTATAATCGCGGGCTAGAAAAGAAGATTCAAATTCTTCAAAAAGAGGGGATTTTAAAATAGAAATGCCAGCCGCGAGTTTCCCCAACAGCTGGCACTTGTTCCCAGGCGCCTCCTTTTAAAGAGTCCCCAGTCACAAGTTTCCCCGTGACTGGCTTTTTACCCACCTCGCAGCCTCTGCCGCTATCAACGTACACATGCCCCCTACAGCATGTACTTTCATGTTAACGCTGGGGTTCTAGAGGTCAATCCCGTTATCCACAAGCTGAAAGTTATAAAGTTTCTTTGCCCAGACGCCGGCATACTCTACTCCTACCCGTGGAGTGGCAAGAATTTGCTTAGAAGGAATTCGAATTCCTCGATCTTCCACCCAAAGTCCACTTTGTTTGTTCGCAGGTTTGCGGTTTAGCGTCTTATCAATCATTAAATATTTAGTAAGTCTTGCCGGCCCCTGGATTGGCTTTGCCACTTGCCACTTGCTACTCGCTACTTGGGCCGGCACCCCGGCTCTTATAAGCACCGCCGCCGGATAATCTACCGGCCCGGTCACAATATTTAAAAGCCAGTGAATTCCATAATTGAAGTACACATAAAACCTTCCAGCTTCGCCGAACATGACTTCCGTGCGCGGAGTCCTTCCAAAGCGGGCGTGACAGGCTTTATCCCGGGGGCCATCATAGGCTTCGGTTTCGGTGATCATTACCGCCAAAGTTTGATCGCCAATGCGGCGCACAAGAAATTTCCCCAGAAGCCCTTCGGCGACGGTAACTACTGGCTTATCAAAAAACTCTTTAGTAAGTATTTTTCTCACGGGGCTATTGTAACAGAAAAACCTCGCTAAGCGAGGTTTTTCGAGTCATAAGTTATTAGTTTTATTAATTCAACACTGCAATCTCCGTCCGGTGCTTCCCAAACTGGATAGCTTCATACTTGGAAGGCATCCAAATATCAATAAAGTTCTTTTTCTTGGGGTGCATCCGGTCTTCTACCACAAAGACCTTATCTCCGAAAAGAGAGGGGATCTTTACTTTGGTTCCGAAGGGAAGGAAATTCGCAGCAATGATTCCGTCCCGTACGTGAGTATTCGCTGCCGTAATAAAAGGGGTATCGTCCGTCTCTTCCGGCGTACTCGAATACGCAGTGACCGTAACAGTAACGGTGGGCGCCTTTTTAGGAAGCCGCGCCTGCGGAATACTCCGCAAAACAGTGAATTCAAGAGACGCTACGGTAGGGAATATCTCGTCCGCTCGCGTTACGCGCTCGAGCGAGGAGAACCCTGCTAATACTGCAAACCCAAACGCGATGAATACAATTTTTTGCATGGTGTTTCCAACAAAAAACCCCCTCCATGGGGCATTTAATGTTGTTGGGGGATAGTCTAGCATGCCCGGAATACCTTGTCAAGAGAGGCAAAATGTGTCGTAGATTAGGCCTTATTTTTGGCTCCTGTGGACAGAGCACGATATAATCCGCCCATGGTCACCTCCAAAGAACTACCCATCCTTCAAAAGCGAGCCAAGCTGGTCTTAAGGCGGCTCGAAAAAATGTTTCCCGACGCTCACATTGCGTTGAAATATGAAAATAATTGGGAATTACTCGTGGCAGTGCAATTAAGTGCGCAATGTACCGACAAAAAAGTGAACGAAGTTACCCCGGCGCTTTTTAAGAAATATCCGAAGCTAGAAAGTTATATAACAGCTAACCCCCGAGAATTTGAAAAAGATATTCATCAATGCGGGTTTTATAGAGCTAAAACCAGGAATATTCTTGCCGCGGCGAAGGTGGTAAAAGAGAAATTCGGTGGTAAATTGCCGAAAAACATGAGAGAAATGCTTACGATCCCCGGCATAGGTCGCAAAAGCGCGAATGTGATTCTCGGCAACGCGTATGGGGTGGTAGAGGGAATCGCGGTAGATACTCACGTAAAGCGCCTCTCTCGAGTACTCGGCCTCACCAAAGAAAAAACTCCCGAGAAAATCGAAAAAGATTTAATGCAGATACTTCCGAAGAAAGACTGGTTCAAAGCTACATATTTAATCATCGATTACGGCAGAAAATACTGCTTTGCGAGACCACATAAGCACGAAGTTTGTCCGCTCACCCCTCTTTTAAAATAAAAGAAAGCTTCGCTGAATAAGCACCCCGCCCTAAATTTTTAATATGTTTGTGTTCGTTGTTTGATATGTTTATAGTTGACCTGCTATGCAATTCGAGATTTCGAAAAATTTAAAACCCGCCGGAGATCAGCCGCAGGCAATCGAGAAACTTGTGGAAGGGTTGGAGAAGGGATATCGGCATCAGACGCTTTTGGGGGTTACGGGAAGCGGGAAGACATTTTCGGTTGCGAATGTAATTGCGAAGGTCCAGCGCCCGACGCTCGTGATTGCGCATAACAAGACGCTCGCCGCCCAGCTTGCGAATGAGTTTAAAGAATTATTCCCGAAGAATTCGGTGAATTATTTTGTGTCCTACTACGATTACTATCAGCCCGAGGCCTATATTCCATCTTCGGACACCTATATCGACAAAGAAGCGCTCATCAACGAAGAGATAGACAAGCTCCGCCATGCGGCGACGACTGCTCTCCTCACGCGCAAGGACGTGATTGTAGTAGCTTCGGTTTCCTGTATTTACGGTTTAGGAGCTCCAGAGGCATATGCCGCGAACATTTTTCATTTCAAAGTAGGGGACAGGATGGAGCGGAAAGAGTTCGCGAGAAAACTCATAGATCTGCAGTTTAACCGCACGAATGCGGATCTCACGCGGGGCAAATTCCGCTTGCGCGGCGAGAATTGGGAAATAATGCCTCCCGATCGCGAAGTGATTTATAACATTGAAGTGCGAAGCGGCACGATCGCCTCTATTTATGAAGTAGATCCGGTAGTAGGTTTCCGGCCTGGGAAAACCCCTGCGCTCGCAGAGGTGATCATTCCTCCGGCGAAGCACTTCATTACTGAAGCCGATGTGCGGGAACGAGCAATTGGAGCGATTCAAGAGGAATTAAAAGAACGCCTCAAATATTTCGAAGAAAATAAAAAGTTTCTCGAAGCCGAACGTTTAGAGCGCCGTACCAAATTCGATATCGCGATGATTCGCGAAATCGGCTACTGCCACGGCATAGAGAACTACTCTCGGCCTCTTTCGGGGCGCGGAGCAGGGGAACCGCCCGATACGCTCCTCGACTACTTCCCAGAAGGATTTCTCACGGTGATCGATGAGTCGCACATTACCGTTCCGCAAATACAAGGAATGTACGAAGGCGACGCTTCGAGGAAGCGTACGCTTATTGAATATGGCTTTCGTTTGCCTTCTGCCGCCGATAATCGTCCTTTGAAATTTCTGGAATTTGAAAAGCGGGTAGGGCAGACGCTCTACACTTCCGCTACCCCCGGTCCCTACGAAAAGAAAAAGAGTGAACAGGTAGCAGAACAGATTATTCGCCCCACCGGGCTCGTAGACCCGAAAATTACTATCCTGCCTGCACGCGGCCAGGTGGATGATCTTATTCCGCGAATCGAAGAGCGTGTGAAAGACAAGGAGCGGGTACTTGTAACCACGCTCACTAAGAAGATGGCTGAAGACCTCGCCGCCTACCTAGAAGAACGCAAAATGAAGGTTGCCTATTTGCATAGCGATGTGAAAACCCTCGATCGTATCCGGATTCTCACGAATCTCCGGAAAGGCTCCGAGGTGAAGGGGGGATTTGATGTACTCGTGGGAGTAAACCTCCTGCGGGAGGGATTGGACTTGCCCGAAGTTTCCCTCGTTGCCATCCTCGATGCGGACAAGGAAGGCTTCCTGCGCAGCGAAACCTCACTCGTGCAAACCATTGGTCGCGCCGCTCGAAATGTGCGTGGAGAAGTCTTGATGTACGCCGATCACATTACCGGCTCGATTAAACGCGCAGTAGGGGAGACGGAACGCCGCCGGAAGCTCCAGATCGCGTATAACGAAAAACACGGCATTACTCCGAAAACAGTAATAAAGAAAATCACGGATATTCTTCCCGAAGAAGTGTTGAAGCTCGAATTGAAACCCATTCCGAAGTCTAAGACTGCCATGGAAAAGCTTATTAAAGAAAAAGAACGGGAAATGAGGGAGGCGGCGAAGCAGTTGAACTTCGAATTAGCAGCCCTTTTGCGAGACGAAATCAAAGTTTTAAAAAAAGGCACCTTGGAGGAGGCCAAAAAAGAATCCAAATAATTCCAATCACGCGCAGCTGCGTATTTTTAGGCGATCTCGGAGTCCGGACGGGCTGGGCCTCCAGAAGGAGCCGGCCGGACGAGAGTCAGTGGGATTGAATCGCGGGAATTCAATAACCACGTGCCTAAAAACATACAGGAAGCGAAACTTATCAACTCTTCATCCCCAAATATTCACTCGTTACGCACATTTTTTTCACATTTCTCCATTGACTTTTCATGCGAGAAGGAGAAAATGATTATGGTTCTACGATTCGTGCATACGCTTCTGCTCAAATAAATCTTTCACGCTCTAGATCCAAAGCATAGTCGCCTTCGGGCTACCTATTGAGGATCAAATTAATGTGAAATATGCAGAACGCTACGAGCGCGAATGGCAGAACCCCCTAGAAGAGGCAAGTAATGATTGGGAGCCTCTCAAGAGTTTCCTGGGGTCGCAGGAAACTTTGTATTTATAAAGATGTTTCATAACCCACCTTGCGGTGGTTTTTTTATTTCTGCCTCTAAGGGAGCAGCTTTTGATATAATTTCAGAGAAAGGTCAAAACTTAAATTAACTATTAGCTATGAAAAAAATTCTGGCGGTGGCAATAGGTCTCTCGTTTTTCTCCGGGATATTGGTGCACGCGCAGTCTACTTCGACCACCTCTACCTCGCAGGGGATAGGGTCCGACGTAAGTGCCGCGAACAAAGAAGCCGAAGCTCAAATCAAAGCGCTCCGGGACGAATACAATACGAAGATAAAGGCGATTCAGGAGGCGGCAAAGATACGGATTAAAAATATCCAGGAGGCGAAAAAGCAGATGCCCGCAAAAATAAAGGAGAATATGCCGAAAGTCGATGGAGTGAAGCCGCCAAAACCGAAAGATGGAGCGAATAAGCCTCAAAAGCCAATGCCAGCCAAACGGCCTTTGCTTCCGAAAGCTACAACCACCGTTCAATAACTTCGTGAGGCTCTTCAATAAACCGCTCCGCTTTTCAGTGGGGCGGTTTTAGTTTAGAATCTCTCGGGCAATACCCCTATGCGCCTCGGCGCAGGGGCATTTGTGAGTTTGCACCAATATCAATATGAAGAATAAAATCATCGTGCGCGGCGCGCCTGTCTGCCGCAGGCAGACGCGAAACAATATCTAAATCTATGAAAGATAAAATAATTATAAGAGGAGCTCGAGAGCATAATCTTAAAAACCTTACGCTCGAAATTCCGCGAGATAAAATGGTGGTGTTTACTGGGCTTTCCGGCTCCGGTAAATCGAGTTTGGCCTTTGACACCATCTTCGCCGAAGGCCAACGGCGCTACATCGAATCACTTTCCGCTTATGCGCGGCAATTTTTAGGGCGGCTCGATAAGCCCGATATAGACGACATTGAAGGCCTTTCTCCCGCAATCTCAATCGATCAAAAAAGCCATTCCTCGAATCCTCGCTCCACGGTGGCGACGGTTACCGAAATTTACGATTACCTTCGGGTACTTTTCGCGCGTGCCGGAAAACCGCACTGTCCGAAATGCGGTAAGGAAATTCAAAAACTTACGAACGAAGAAATAGTGGATGTGGCAGTGCAGATTTCTAAAGAAAATAAATCTGGAAAAAACTTTTTAATATTAGCTCCAGTCGTGCGTGGCCGAAAAGGGGAGTATTACCAGATGCTTTATGACTTTTTGAATGCGGGGTTCTCCGAGGTACGGGTGGATGGCAAATTTCATTCGCTCCGAGAGCGGGTGGAATTAAGCCGTTACAAAACGCACTCCATCGATCTGGTGGTAGATCGAATCCCCGCCGGGGTGGACTTTAAAGACAAGGATAATCGATTGCGGCTCGCGGAGGCTATAGAAACGGGTCTCAAATACGGAAATGACGTGGTAACGATCGTCACCGATAAAGAAATCGCGCTCTCGGCTAAATTTACTTGCCCTAACGACGGTTTTTCCTTTCCGGAGATCGAACCTCGTTTATTCTCCTTTAACAGTCCCTACGGCGCGTGTCCACAGTGTCACGGCTTGGGTACCGAAGAATTATGGTCTGAAAAGATTTGTCCGGTATGTGCCGGGAAAAGGCTTAAAGAAGAAAGTTTGAGCGTTTTGATTAATGGCAAAAATATTTCGTCCGTCGTAGCACTCTCTATTAGCGAAGCGCATCATTTCATTGCGGAACTCGAAAATAAAAGCAATGTTCGGTTTAAGGAAATTGCCGAAGCGCCGCTTCGAGAAATTAAAAACCGGCTGAAATTTATGCTCGACGTGGGGTTAGACTATCTCACACTCGAAAGGCGTGCCGGCACCCTCTCGGGGGGAGAAGCGCAACGGATCCGACTGGCGTCGCAGGTAGGGTCGCGCCTCGTAGGCACGCTCTACATTTTGGATGAGCCGACGATCGGATTGCACCAGCGAGATAATGCGAAGCTCATCACCACCCTTCATAACCTGCGAGATTTGGGAAATACCATTGTAATTGTGGAACACGACGAAGATACGATTCGCGCCTCCGATCATTTGGTGGACTTCGGTCCGGGTGCGGGAGTGCATGGCGGAAAAATTGTGGCGCAGGGAGACATCCCCGATCTCTTTAAGGATAAAAAACAGAATTCGCTTACCTTAGATTTCCTTCGCGGGAAGCGTTTCATCGAAGTGCCAAAAGAACGGCGCGGAGTAGGGAAGACGACGAAGTTTATCACCATCAAAGGTGCTCGGGAGAATAATTTGAAGGATATCGAAGTGGCGATTCCCGTGAGCCGCCTCACTGCAGTCACGGGAGTATCCGGTTCCGGGAAATCGAGTTTGGTATATGACGTGCTCTACAAAGAGCTGGCAAACCGCTGGCATGGCGCGAGTTACAAAGCGGGAGCTCACGCAGGAATATTCGGTCTCGAGAACATCAATCGAATGATCAACATCGATCAATCTCCGATCGGCCGTACCCCGCGCTCGAATCCTGCCACGTATGTGGGGGCGTGGACCTTTATCCGCGATTTATTCGCCTCGACTCCGGATGCCAAAGTCCGCGGGTACAAACCCGGCCGCTTCAGTTTTAACGTACCGGGAGGGCGTTGTGAAAACTGTGAGGGACATGGGTACCTAGCGATCGAAATGCATTTCTTGCCTACGGTCTATGTACAATGCGACGTCTGCAAAGGCCGTCGATTTGAGCGGGAAACCTTGGAGGTGGAATACAAAGGCAAAAACATTTTCGAGATACTCAAGATGACAGTAGAGGAAGCGGTAAAATTCTTCGATGATATTCCTTGGCTCGCGGACCGCTTGAAGATTCTGGACGAAGTCGGCCTTGGATATTTGGAACTCGGCCAATCCGCCACGACGCTCTCGGGCGGAGAAGCGCAGCGGGTAAAACTTGCCTCAGAACTCGGAAAGCGCGATACGCGCCGGACGCTCTATCTTTTAGACGAACCTACGACCGGCTTGCACTTTGCGGATGTGGAAAAACTTTTGCTCGTGCTCCAGCGATTGGTAGATCGAGGAAACACGGTGCTCGTCATCGAACACAATTTGGACGTGATCAAAACCGCCGATTGGGTGATTGATTTAGGTCCCGAAGGAGGGGAGAAAGGAGGTCAAATTATAGCCGAGGGCACCCCTGAAGAAGTGGCCCGCAAAAAGGGCAGCTTCACAGCAGAATATCTCCGCCCGGTTTTAAAATAAGCAACCTTAAAAATCCTTTGTTTCCATGGTGTTTTAGGCGCGTACCACATTGACAAAACAACTCAAAGTGGTATAATATACAAGTAAGCTTAACAATTTAAAAAAGGAATACCCTATGGATTTGTCTCCCTTATTTCTTCTTGTGCTAGCCCTCATCGCCTCCTACTTCATCGGAATGATTGTAGGAGGGCCGGATATGGGCAAGAAGATTGTGAAGTTTGAGATCGGGATTCTGGGTTTTTTGGGAAAAATGTTTCTAACTCTCTTCTTGAAAGCTGGAGAGTTTATATGCAAGGAGGCCCTTAAAGGTCTCCACCAAAAACCGAAGAAGCCGCACTCACATCATTCGCATCATCCGTAATTGGGAGTAAGGGTTCTTCCTAAACAAAAATCCCTGTCTGCCGACAGGCAGGCAAAAACATTGATGGGCGAAAGAGATAAACTCAATCGCCCGCTCAATTGAATTCATGAGTCGCCAAGATTTGTGAATTCAACAGAGCGTAGTTCTTTTCAAAAAAAGATTGGAATAATCTGGCTGGTTTGCTTTTTAGCTCGAGAGCAGCTCCTTGGGACTTTAAGTCGAAAATCCCAGTGAGCTGCTCTTAAACCCGTCATCATTGAGATGAGGGAGGGGCTAAACAAGAGACGCACGTAATCGTGCCGGTATGCGCTACCGACCAGTTACCCTTAAAGGTGACATAACAGCATATCTAGAAGAGGTAAGTATGAATAGTATCGAAGGCAAAGACAATCATCCAGAAATTTGGGAAGCCCACTTGGAAGCTCTCAAAAGGTGCTATGTAAATCCGAGCGGGTGGTATCGAAGTGAGGAAGACTCTCAGTATCCAGCAAAAGAAATATATCGTCTCGTAGCCGAACGGATGGCTTTCGAACGAGACGCGGTTATTCCTGCCGCGCAGAAGTTCTGCGCAAAGTGGGGAGTAACGCTCCTTACGCCGGAGCAGGCGCAGGCTGAAGAGCATTGTTGCCTAGGGGGGTATATGAGGGTGGAAAGAATTGACCCCGGGTACGCCCGAGTCACCTATATCAACGGGGATTATGGCGTTTCGGCGAGGAGTCCAGATGGGAAAAGTCACTATCGCAATCTGCATATCTTCCGCCGGTTTTATGTCTGCAACGCTAGAACCGGGTTGCGGATGTCGGAGAAGTTCTATGAAGCCGAAAAAGCCGCACAGACAATTTCGGAACGGCTGCCCTACTACCAGGGTATCACGATGATTGTCGCGGACGACAGAGCGTTGCCGTGGCAGATTGCCCCGGCGGCATGGGCACCGTTCGAGCAAGTCAAAACTCTGGAAGAGCTTGTAAAAGCAATCCTGGAGTTTCCTGGTGACTGGTGTGCGGAGCGAGTTTTCTCATTGCATCCGCTTGCGGAGCGATTCGCCGCCTGTGCCGGAATCGCTTATCACGATTTCAACGTCATGGAGCATGGAGTGGTTGTGGATAATCCGAAGTCGTCGCGAGGCGGCACTTGCGACCTTTTCATATGGGACCACACAAGTGGTCTCTCGGTGAAAGGAGTCACTAAAAATGGCCTCCAATGGGACACGACGAAGTACACCGGGAAAGTGACCCCGCGGCCGCTGTACTACACGCGGGATGACAAGGATACGGTTCAGATGACGTTAATCAGGCCGGAGGATGGGGGACTTGCTCCTACCACTTTGCCGGAGAACAACATTCCCGAGCCGTTCGTTGCCAACGGACATCGGAGTTTCTGCGGCTCCATCAATCCGCAGGCTCGGATTGACGAAGACCTGAATACGCGATGGCCACTCCCGTGGGGTTTCCGGTGGGTAAATGGTTCTCCAAAGCCGAACCAAACGGAGAATTATTTCCGCACACTAGAGAACGCGCCGGAACAGCTCTGGCTTGATTGTGAAGACAAAGCAGTCAAGGTTGGGGATAAAGTCCAATGTCGGGAGCGTGGGGGTTTCCAAAACGTTGAGGTCAGGGAAATCGCCAGCAACTCCAGTTGCACATGGGTGCGAGGTAGTTGGTCCGACGGAAGGTATCTTGCGGTGGCTGAGTTTCTCGGAGAAATGCCAACTGTTGAAGACATCGCGGCTCACCGCAAACCTGGCGACCCGGGATGGCAGGGCTCGCTGACCCACTAATTCCAATCGGGAGTAAGGATTCTCCTTCATAAATAAAAATCCAAAAAACAATTTGTGCGGGCAATTGGGAAAACTGATTGCCCCGCTCAATTGAGTCCGAGAGTGAAAATTCGCCGATTGGCGAACTCGTGGATTCAACAGAGTGAATGTTTTTTAACAATCTAACAGAATGCAAATTCCAGAAGTGAAATTCAAGGAAATCGGTGAAGTTACGCCATCGGGCACAGCGATTATGGAATGTCTTAAGAATCCAAATCTTGTGGACATGTTCAACACTCATGTGCCGGAGCTGTTACAAATTGCGGATTACGAAGTGCCTCGTGCGGTCATTGGAATGGGAGAATTTACAGTAGAAGAGCCGTTAGGTTTCGTATCCATCGTGGAGTCGTTGCTCCAGGGGCATCCGGAATGGCTTTTCGCTCCGCCGTCACTCTTTCTTTGCGGAACTGAAACTGAAGACGGTGGATGGGTTTTGCCAAAATTGGGCAGTATTGTGGTGCTCCACACTCCGAAAATCTTCCGAGGTGGCCAGATTTTCTACCCACGGCTTCACGAGATCCACGGCGTCAAAGCATTTGGACTTGCGCCGTGGAAGGAACTCAAAGGCACAATTCGTTTTCCGGTGATAGCAACAAAAGGATAATCCATGACAATTGAGGAATTTTTGAAAGATCCCAATCGGAGAAAGCCAGTTGTCGTCATCCGCGATGATGCGCCGAATGGCAGGTCATATGTAGATCCACTGTTCCTCCGGTACATTGCAGCGGATCGTGTAGAAATCACTTTGCCTGGCTATGAAGGCACAGGTCGGGTTGTCCCGATCGATGAGCAGGCCAATTAAACAAACTATAATCTTAACCAATCGGAGAGGCGCGACAAACGCTCCTCTTCTTTTGCTTTTATGCTATATTCGATTCGCAATGTCAGATTTTGAAATATTAAAACAAAAAGTAACAAAAGAGCTCCCCGATTCTGCGGGCGTGTATTGTATGCGCGGATCAAAAGGGGATATTCTCTATATCGGCAAAGCTGGTAATCTTCGTCGGCGCGTCTCAAGCTATTTCCTTCGCGCACATGATGCTCGGATCGAGCGCCTTATGCAGGAGGTGCGGGAGATCGGCTATGAAATCACTGAAACTGCACTTGAAGCTCTCATTTTAGAGGCGAAGCGCATCAAAGAACATCACCCCGTCTACAATATCCGCGAGCAGGATGATAAAAGTTTTTTACATGTCGTAATCACCAAAGAAGAATTCCCCAGAGTACTTCTCATCCGCGGTAAGGAAAAATATGGAATAAAAGGAAAATCGTTTGGGCCTTTTACTTCAGCTTCCAGCTTAAGGGAAGCACTCCGCATTTTGCGGCGCATTTTCCCATGGAGCCTGCACGAACCGGAAAAAATCGGAAAATACTCCCGCCCTTGTTTTGATTATGAAGTGGGACTTTGCCCAGGTACGTGCATAGGGGCTATAGATAAAAAAGAATACCGGAAGAATATAAAGCGTCTCACGGGAATTTTTGAAGGAGGAAAGAAGCGTGTGATTCGAGAACTCGAAAGAGAAATGGAAAGGGCAAGCAAAGCCCTGGAATATGAAAAAGCAGCCAAGCTCCGCAAGCAGATATTTGCGCTACGTCATATTCATGATATCGCCCTCATCAGGGATGAGAATGATCCTGCTACTCGCGACTCGCTATCTGCTACTCGCTATCGTATTGAAGGCTATGACATCTCGAATATCTCCGGCACGGCGGCAGTGGGGTCCATGGTGGTATTTGAAGACGATCAGCCTGCAAAGCGTGAATATCGCAAATTCAAGATTCGCACGATCGCACAGTCGGATGATGTGGGAATGCTTAAAGAAGTACTTCGGCGGAGATTTACGAGATACCAGTCGAGGTTGAACCTTAAGAATGTCCAAGGTTCAACCTCGGTGCCCGCGTGGCCGCTCCCGCACCTCATCCTGATTGATGGGGGAAAGGGACAAGTGAATGCGGCGGAAGAGATATTGAATGAAACCGGGCTGGCGATTCCGCTTATCGGAATGGCGAAAGGCCCCAAGCGGAAAAAGACGGAAATTATCGGCACTATTCCCGCAGGAATAAAACTCAGCACCTTGATTCAGGTTCGTGACGAAGCGCATAGATTTGCGATTACCTATCACAAACGGGTGAGGGGAAGGGAATTCTTGCAGTAAATCCTTTAACGTCCCCTTCACTTTTTAGGCGTAGGGTTAAGTTTAGCGGCTTAAGCCTTGCTTAAGATTAGCTTGTCAAACAAAAATTGCGGATCCCCGAATATTATGAAAAAAATCGGTCTCTCTCTATCCTCTCTCGTTCTTACTTTATCGGCGCCGGAGAACTACTGATCACTGATAAGGAGGCTTGATAACAAAAACTAGGGGGCTCACTACGGGCTCCCTCGTTTTTGTTTCGATAAGTTGCCTATATGGTCGCGTCAATTTATCCTGAAGCATATGGCAAAAGAAAAAAATATTGAATTATTAAACGTCCTTAAAAAAGGCGGGGTGGCGGTGATACCTACCGACACAATCTACGGAATTGTGGGCTCCGCGCTTCGCAAGGAAACAGTAGCGCGCATTTACAACCTCCGTAAAAGGAATTTGAAAAAACCTTTCATCGTGATTATTTCTTCCCTGGACGCCCTCGCTCAATTTGGAATCAAATTATCCCTCCTTCACCGTCCCGTAATGCGGTTTTTAAAGGGAGTGTGGCCGGGAAGAGTAAGCGTGGCATTGCCGGTAAAAAGCAAAAAATTCGAATACATTCATCGGGGTACGAACTACATCGCTTTCCGGATACCCGCGAAAAAATCCCTGCGAGAGTTACTTGAAAAAACCGGGCCGCTCGTGGCGCCGAGTGCGAATTTGGAGGGGGAGCCGCCCGCGACCACCCTACGAGAAGCACAAAGATACTTTGGCGCACGGGTAGATTATTACGTAGATGGAGGAAAAATACAGAAAAAAGCTTCCACCATCGTAAAAATATTGGGAAGCAAGCCGGTCACACTGCGAAAATAAATGTTCTAGTTGATCTAAATGGTCTAGCTGAAGGATCCCAACGTCTACAACGTTTAGAACAATTATAACGAGCTTCGCGATAGAACGAGCTTGGGATATAATCTTCGGGATGCTTACGGACGAACTTCGCCCAATTATAAAAGGAGAAGTAGAGGACGATGAGAAGACGCTTGAGGCGCACAGCCGGGACTATTCGATTTTTCGCGTGAAGCCGGAAGTGGTGGTTTTCCCAAAAGACGCTGAAGATGTGAAGAGTTTAGTGAAATTTGTAAGTAAAGAGAAGAAAAAAGGCAGACAGATTTCTCTCACGGGACGCGCGGCGGGGACCGACATGACCGGCGGGCCTCTTTCCGGCTCGATCGTGGTCAATTTCACGCGTCATATGAACCGAATCAAAAAAATAGAGGGGGATTCCTTCTCCGGTTCCGGCCAAGCGTACGCCATCGTGGAACCCGGAGTATATTTCCGGGACTTTGAGCGGGAAATTGCGAAGCGGGGATTGATGTATCCCTCGTATCCCGCCTCGAAAGAACTGTGTGCGATCGGCGGGATAGTGATGAATAATTCCGGTGGAGAGAAGACGCTTCGGTACGGAAAAACCGAGGAATATGTAGAAAGTATCAATATGGTCCTTGCGGACGGAGAGGAGCATCATATAACTCCTCTTTCGAGCGGCGCACTCAAAGAAAAACTCAAAAAAAGAGATTTGGAGGCAACCTTATGGAGAAAACTCAAAGCGCTCCTTGAAAAAAACGGAGCCCTTATTGCGGGCGCAAGGCCTGAAGTTTCCAAAAATTCTTCCGGCTATCCGCTTTGGAATATATGGGATGGGAATACCTTCGATCCCGTGAAATTATGTGTGGGTTCGCAAGGTACGTTGGGGCTTATGACCGAGGTACGTGTGCGCCTCTTACCGCAGCCGAAGCACAGTCGCCTGGTAGTGATATTCTTGCGCAACCTCTCTCCGCTTGCGGCCTTAGTGAATACTCTCTTGGACTTTAAACCCGAAAGCATCGAATCCTACGACGACAAAACGCTGGGAGTAGTGCTTCGATATTTGCCGAGTTTTATTCGGTCAATGAAGGGGAGTTTCTTCAAGCTTTTGTGGGAATTCTTGCCCGAAGCCGGGATGGCGCTTCGAGGGGGAATTCCAAAGATGGTCCTCTTGGTGGAACTTACTGCGGAGAGTGAAGGAGAGCTCCGGGCGAAGACAATGAGGTTGGTGCAAGTAGTGCGTCGGAATTTCCGAATTCCTGTACGTGCAATTCGCGATAAAGCCGAAGAAGAAAAATATTGGACGATCCGAAGACAAAGCTTCGCCTTGCTGCATGGGCATATTAAAGACCGAGATACCGCCCCGTTTATCGATGATATTGCAGTGCGTCCAGAGCATCTTCCCGAATTTCTTCCCAAATTGAACGCAATTCTCGAGCCATATAAAAAATCGCTCATATACACCATCGCGGGGCATCCCGGGGACGGGAATTTTCATATAATCCCGCTGATGGACTTGAAAAACCCCGAAGTGAGAAATCTGATCCCGACTATTTCAGAGAAGGTATATAATCTTGTGTTGGAATATCATGGCACGATTACGGGGGAGCACAACGATGGCCTCATTCGTACGCCGTATGTAGAAAAAATGTATGGCAAAGAAATGGCGGATCTTTTCGAGGCAGTGAAGACTCTTTTCGATCCGCAAGATATTTTTAATCCAGGAAAAAAAGTAAGAGGCACGCTCGCGTATGCTCTGGATCACATCTCGAGTGCTAGGCAGTAACTACGAAGATACGAAACAATACGAAAATACGAAATTCGTACTTTCGTAACTATTCGTAATTTCGTAGATAATAATTTGTCATGTACCAAATCCCAGAATTAAATAAATTTCCAAAGCTTCTCCATAATATTTCTCATAAAGAAGAGGGGAATATGTCCTTCCGATGGGGAGGACAGGTTCTCTCGAATCGAGAGAGGTTTTTAATAAAAGTAGGAGTGGGGCTTGAGATGTGTGTGGGTGCGAGTCTTGAACATGAAACAAAAGTAACGCGCGTCGAGACGAAACACCGGGGAATGGGCATGCGAGACCCGGAGACTGCAGTGCCCGGAGACGCGTTTCTTACGAATGCTCCGGGGACATTTCTATTTCTTCTCACGGGGGATTGCTTGCCTATTGCTGTGTATGACCCCATGGAGAAGGTGGTGGGGTTAGTACATGCGAGCCGGAAAAATTCTCCTCTCGGCCTCATGAGAAAAGTAATCGATCGTATGGAAGAATGGTACGGCTCAAAAGCTAAAAATATAGTAGTGAGTATCGGGCCGGGAGTACGAAAAGAAAGTTATATATTCCCCCCAGTTATGAAAGAAGAACTTATGCCAATATGGAAGAAATTCCTTATAAAGATAGATGAGGAAAAATTTGCATTAGACGTAGTGGGCATGAATAGTGCAGAACTTAGAAATTCGGGAGTGCGGGAAGAAAATATCCACGTTGCTCCTCAGGACACCATCGCCGATCCGGCTTTTTTCTCCCATTATCGCAGCCGCCTCACGGGGGAAGCCGAGGGGAGAATGGCCACGGTTTTAGGAATTAAGTCTTGAGCATGGCAAAACATTTAGAGATAAAAATATTTGGAAGAGTGCAAGGGGTATTTTTTAGAGAGGAATCCAAGAAGATGGCAAAAGAGCTGGATATCGTGGGATTTGCGCGAAACGAGGCAGAGGGAGCAGTATATATGGAAGTGGAAGGCGAAGAGAAAAATCTATCTGCTTTTCTCGATTGGTGCAAGAAAGGTCCCGCGGGGGCTTCCGTGACCAATATAGAGGTAAGAGAAGGAGCGGCGCAGGGATTTAAAAGTTTTACGATTCAATGGCGATAAAAATTATAGATATCTCGAGACCTATATCAGCGAAGGAGCCTATATATCCCGGGAATATGCCGGTGGAACTGATGGCGCTTAAAAAGTTTTCTAAAGACAAATCTAATCTTTCTGGCATCAAGATGGGATTGCATAGCGGGAGTCATATAGATGCGCCGCTCCATTATATAAAAATGGGAACATCAGTAGACAAATTGCCGCTCGACGAGACAATAGGCTGGTGCCGCGTAGTGGATGTGAGCAAGCTCAAATCCGAAATCGGAGAAAAGGAGATAAAAAAGTTCCGGCCTCAGAGCGGAGAAATCCTGCTTTTCAAAACCCGAAACTCTCGACTGAAAGATAAACGTTTTAATCCTTCGTTTATCCATATAAATCAATCCGGCGCAGAAGTATTAGCGAAAGCCCGTGTGAAGGCGGTGGGAGTAGACGGGCCATCAGTACGTAAATTCCGATTGAAACCAGACACGGTTCACCCGCTCCTTTTGAAGCGAGGAATTTTGATCTACGAAGGCCTGGATTTAAGCAAGGCTAAGCCAGGGCGATACTTTTTTGTAGGCGCGCCCTTAAAAATCACCGGCGCCGAAGCCTCGCCTGTTCGCGCGATCTTAATCAAGAGTTGACGCTACGTGCTACTCGCTACATGCTACTTGCTATCCCATGAACGCAATTTATCAGGAAAAAAACCCGACGATTCTCGTGCTATTCGGAGCGACGGGAGATCTCACTCGGGAAAAGATAATCCCCGCACTCTTTCGGTTGCATCGAAAAAAACTCTTACCATCGCTGTTTCAGGTGGTGGGATTTTCACGCCGGGAACTTTCGCCGGAAGTGTTCAAAGAGAAGGTGAGGGAGGTAGTGACAAAGCTTCCCGAAGGAAAAACGCCTCTCGCGGATTCTTTCGTCTCTCTGTTCACCTACGTTCCGGGGTATTTCGAAAAACGGAGCGGCTATAAAAAGCTCGCTGAGTTTTTAGGATTCCGCGATAACGAATGGAGAGTGTGTTCCAATAAACTTTTCTACTTCGCGGTGCCGCCGGAATATTACAAAAATATCATGCAGCATCTCGCCGCGTCGAGACTCACGGAGCCTTGCAGTCCGGAAGAAGGGTGGACCCGCGTGGTCGTGGAAAAGCCCTTCGGAAAAAATGCGAAAACTGCCGAGGAACTTGATGCGCTCCTGGGGAAGCTTTTCCGGGAAGAGCAGATTTATCGAATCGATCACTACTTAGGAAAAGAAACCGTCCAGAATATTCTTGCGTTTAGGTTCTCGAATTCCTTCTTTGAGCCTGCCTGGAATAATCAAACGATCGAATCCATTCGCGTGAGCATCTTCGAATCGAAAGGAGTAGAAGAGCGAGGAGATTTTTATGACGGAGTGGGCGCGCTGCGAGATGTGGGGCAAAATCATTTACTTCAGCTCTTAGCTCTTTTTACGATGGAGAATCCCGGAATATTCAATGCGGATTCCATCCGCGGAAAGCGTGCGGCACTTTTGAAGACCCTTCGCATTTTGACGCAAAAAGAAATAGAAGAAAAAACAGTACGAGGGCAGTATCAGGGCTATCTCAAAGAAGCAGGAGTGCGGCGGGGTTCCTCCACGGAAACCTATTTTCAAATCGAAGCCGAAGTCAACTCTCCGCGCTGGGCGGGAGTGCCCATATACCTCGAAGCGGGAAAAAAATTAAAGGAATCCAAAGTAGAGGCAGTAGTAAAATTCCGCCACCCCGCCCCATGCCTGTGCCCCATCGACCGCAAAAAACATTTTCATAATATTCTCCGATATCAAATTCAGCCGGAAGAATGCATCACTTCTTCATTCCTAGTAAAAAAGCCAGGAGAAAAACTTGTGCTCGAAGAAAAAGATTTTGTGCTGGATTATGGAAGCGAGAAAGATCACGACTTGTTTTTAGATGCATACGAAAGGTTGCTTCTGGGAGTAGTCCGAGGAGACCAAACACTTTTTGTAAGCACCGAAGAAATTCTTACGAGCTGGAAATTCATAGATCCGATCATAGGGAGGTGGAAGCGGGGCGCTCCTGAAATAGTGAGTTACATGCCAAAGAGTGATCCGATGAAAATTATACCCGAGGCGGTGCCTCACGCATTTCATGATAAAAGGGAAATCTTTCTTGCGGGATTAGGAAAGATGGGGAGAAATATGGCGGTTCGCCTCAGGGAGCATGGATGGAAAGTAAAAGCATTCGATGTAAGTCCGGACGCAAGAAAAGAAATTGAGAAGGAGGGTATAAAAGCGACGAGCAATCTCGCGACAGTGAAGGCTCTCCATGCTCCGCGACTCATTTGGCTTATGGTGCCTTCGCGCGCAGCCTCGCCTTCTGAAAAAAACCCAATTGACGAAATTCTTTTCGGAAAAGGTGGTCTCGCTGAGCTTTTGGAAAAAGGGGACGTAATTATCGATGGAGGAAACTCACTCTATACGGAAACAATGAGACGAAGCCGAATACTGGCTCGTTCCGGAATTACATTGATAGATGCAGGGGTCTCCGGGGGTCCCAGTGGAGCCCGGCATGGAGCGGCGCTCATGGTGGGAGGAAAAACCGAAGTCATAAAAGAATTAGAGCCTCTATTTGGGGTGCTCGCGGTGCCGGGGGGGTACGCGCACGTGGGAAAATCCGGGGCAGGGCATTTCGTGAAAATGGTGCATAACGGAATCGAGTACGGCATGATGCAGGCCATAGCCGAAGGTTTTTCCATTTTGAAGAAGACGGATTTAAAATTAGATGTGAAACAAATTGCCGCCCTTTATAATCGCGGCACGGTAATCGAATCTAAGTTGCTCGATTGGCTCTATAAAGCGCTCGAAGCCTACGGGGAAGAATTAGAAGCCGTGAGTGGGACAGTTGGGCACCTTGGGGAAGGGGAATGGACGGCCAAAACAGCCAAACAATTGAATATTCCGGTCCCTATAATCGAAGGCGCGTTTCATTTTCGGGTGCGATCCGCAAAAAAACCTAGCTACACGGGGAAAATTTTGAGCGCTTTAAGAAATCAATTCGGAGGGCATGCGATAGCAAAGGGCAAAGAGCAAATAACAAAGAGAAAGAGTAAGATACAAAGAAAATAATCCTAAATTCATCGAATAACTTATTCAATTGGCTATGAATATGTACAACGCAATAAAGACGTTCAATACCCAGTTTGGATTTGAACCCAAAATCGAGAACTTGAATAATCTTCAGAGGCGAGAGAAATTTGTAGTGGCCGGCATGGGAGGTTCGCATCTCGCTGCGGATCTTTTCTCGATTATCAACCCCGAGCTTGATATTGAGATTCATAAGGATTATGGCTTGCCCGCCCTTCCTGATCTGAAGAACAGGTTTCTCATTGCAAGTTCTTATTCTGGAAATACTGAAGAAACCGTGAGCGCATTCCTTGAGGCTCGGAAACATAAGATTCCTGTAGCCGCAATTGCGGTGGGAGGAAAACTCATGGAATTAGCGAAAAAATTCAAAGTTCCTTACGTACAGCTTCCCGATTTGCAAATCCAACCCCGTTCGGCCCTGGGGGTGAGTATTATGGCCATGTTTGCATTGATGAATGACCGTCGTTTGCTTAAAGAAGCTTCACACTTAAAATCGCGGCTTCGACCCGACAAAATCGAGGCAGTGGGGAAAGCGCTCGCATATAGAATCAAAGGAAAGGTTCCGGTAGTATATTCGTCTTCAGAGAACGCTCCTATCGCGTACAACTGGAAAATAAAGTTGAACGAAACCGGCAAAATCCCGGCTTTTATGAATGTCCTTCCGGAGTTGAATCACAACGAAATGAATGGTTTTGATGTGCATCCCTCTACCCGTCCGCTTTCTAGGGTATTTCATTTCCTTCTGCTCAAAGATAAAAATGACAATGAACATGTGCAAAAGCGCATGGAAGTACTCGCCTCCCTTTATGAAGCCCGTAAGTTGCCCGTCATGACCCTTGAGCTTAAAGGCAAGACGGTACTCGAAAAGATATTCTCCTCGCTCCTTCTTGCGGATTGGCTGGCATATCACACCGCGACACTTTATAAAGTGGATCCGGAGCAGGTCCCGCTCGTGGAAGAATTCAAAAAGTTGATAGCCAAGAGATAGATTGTTGGTATAATGGGAGAGATGAAAAAACTCTCCCGTTCGAAACTCGAGCTTTTTTTGGAATGTCCTCGGTGTTTTTGGCTAGATCAAGTAAAAGGCGTGAAGCGTCCTCCGCCTGCGCCTTATACGATAAACAGCGCCATCGATCATCTCTTAAAACAAGAATTTGATTCATACCGGGAGAAAGGTGAGCCTCACCCGATTATGACCAAGCACGGAGTGGAAGCCATTCCCTTTGCCCATCCTCAGCTCGACAAATGGCGACACAACTTCACGGGAGTCTCTCACCTGCATACACCGACTGGTATCCATATTTATGGAGCAGTGGATGATATTTGGGTAAACCCCAATGGGGAAGTCATGGTAGTGGACTACAAAGCAACGGGAGCAAATCAGCATCAAATTTACGATTCCTACGGCCGACAAATGGAAGTATATCAGTGGCTCTTGCGCCGGAATGATCTGGAAGTTTCTCCTACGGGATACTTTGTATTCGCGAGGGTGAATAAAGGAAATGGTTTTGCTTCGCCCTCCGACTTGGCCGCCGAAGCTTCAGCGGAGAAGGCAGCGATGAAGCGAAACGGAAAAACAGGACTTTTACCCTTCGACATTTTTGTTGAATCGCACACCGGGGATGATGCGTGGGTGGAAGAAACGATTATCGGAGCGGCAAAGCTTTTAGAGCAAACGAAAGCTCCTGTCGCCGCCGGGGATTGTGAATATTGTAAATATAGAGAAGCGGGACATATAGAAGACCTTCCGAAAGAATCAGCTGTTCCGATGGTTAAAAAGATTCTTATTCCCGCTAAGAAATCTCGAGTTTCGAATCTGGGGATTTAGCGGTATGTTTCTCGCTAAAAAGTCCAAAGTATTCCACTGGACCCATCATGCGCGTGGGAAAATGCGCTTTTATCGTCTCTCCGAAGCGAGAGTTCGGCGGGTTGTTCATTCTCCTAAGCGAATTGAAGAAGGAGTAGCGCCTAAAACGGTGGCAATGATGCAACCTTTGTCAGTAACAAGTAACAAGGAACAAGGGACATGGAAGGAGAAATGGAATCAGGAGCTTTGGGTAATGATTCAGGATAAAGGGAGTATCCGAAAAGTAATCAGTGCGTGGCGATACCCGGGGATGACGAAACCGGGTATTCCGCTGCCGGAGGAAATTCTGCGGGAGATTCGCGCCGGCGTGACAATTTCCAAAAATTCTGCGGAAGATAAAGAAAAGGTAAAAACTCGAATGCGGGGGATGCTCAGCAAATGGCGCCGCACCTTGCGCGGATGAGCCGCGACTAATGACCTATGACCAATGACATATGACAAAATTCCATACAAGTTTACTCTCGACTGCTATAATAATTTTATTAAGCGGCGTTAATAAGTTATACGTCATCAGTTATTAGTCATAAGTCAAATTCCATGCTCATCACCACTCCTGCATTTAAGAATGGCGAAAAGATTCCCAGAAAATTTACCTGCGAGGGAGGGGATATGAACCCCGAGTTCCAAATTCAAAATCTTCCTCAAGGAACAAAGAGCTTGGCATTTCTCATGGAGGATCCCGATGCTCCCGGAGGGACTTTTGTGCATTGGCTGGTGTGGAACATCGATCCTGGTGCCGCTTTCATTAAAGAAGAAAGCAAACCTTCAAAAAGCGTGGAGGGCACTAATTCCGGAGGGGCGATGGGGTACATGGGACCATGCCCCCCTCGAGGTTCCCCTCATCGTTATTTTTTTCGCGCCTACGCATTAGACGCCTTTCTTTCGCTGATGCCGGGAGCAAAACGTCCGGAATTCGATGCGGAAATTGCCGGGCATGTACTCGCCGAAGCCGAACTTATGGGAACCTATGAACGCCATTAGGCGTAATTTCTAATTCCTAATATCAAAATCCTAAATAAGCCCCAACCTCCAATTTTCCAAATTGAAATTTCGTGCTTGGTATTCTAAAATTATTTAGAAATTAGTAATTAAATATTAGAAGTTTTGCTTTTTAATCTTTTATTCATAATTCATGATTCACAATTCACAAGCATTGCTCATACGCTGGGGGTTGGCATTCGTATTTTTGTATGCGGGATTAGCCAGTTTGCTCCGACCTCTGGATTGGATAGGGTATTTTCCCCCGTTTCTCCTAGCGCTCATACCTCAAGGCTTTTTACTTCCTGCGTTTGCAGTAATAGAAATTGTGCTGGCGGTATGGCTTTTCTCGGGGAGACGGGTAAAAGCGGCAGGATGGGTGGCATTTTGCCTGCTCCTTGGCATTACAATATTTAACTTCGGCATATTCGACGTGGTGTTTCGGGATGTGGGGTTGGCGCTCGGCGCTCTCGCTTTAACGGCTGCGCATAGAGAAGCTTAGACCATACCGCATCATGTCGCTTGTGGATAACCCCCTTGACAGCAGGATAGGGGAGGAATACGCTAAAAATAATCTAACTTAAAGCAATGCAACATCTCTCGGCTTATCTCGGCACCCTTATGCTTACGCTTACGCTTTTTGCGTGGGTGTTTTGCTTTAGCTTTATTATTAAAACCGAGGGGGTCATGAGAACCAAGAGATAACAGCTTCACGAACATAGATTCTCACAGACCTCCTCGAAACCCGAGGAGGTCTTTCTTTTACAAAATCAGACTCTCATCCCATTTGCACTTAGAGAAATAAAGGGCAAATGAGATGAGCGTCCACTTGGGGAAGCGGCGCTCAAAGAATTTCGGTTTTTATTGCACATGATTGTGGGCCAATCTGGTGCTAACTCTGGAATTCAAAAGGTCAAGAGGTCAATTAATTATTTTCAACGAACATGAAAATAGGAGTGTTAGGGAGCACGAGTCCGCTAGTAAGCATTCACCTCCAGAGGCTTATTGCGGAATCTACTCCGGCGAGGAAAGATCAGGATCATCTGGAGGTAGTAAGTTACACCAACCCAAAGGTTGCCGATTACGAAAATGGGGTGGAAAAGGTGGAAGACCGCGAATATCACGAAACGCTCGTGACCTCGGCTCAACTCCTGGTGCGCGCAGGAGTCTCTATGATCGCAATTCCCTGTAACAAGGCCCATACAAGGATTTCAGACATTCAAGGCAGAGTACCGGTGCCGGTCACCAACATGGTGGAGCTCACCGTGCGCCGCGTTCTTGAAGATCATGGGAAAACCACAGTAGGACTTATTGCCCCTGCCCCTACTTCGAAAATCTACGAAGAAACCGTTCCAGGTTCTGGCATACATTGGATTGCCCCCACGGTGGCCGGCCAGGAATCGGTGATAAAAGTAATCAATGCGATCAAAGCCGGTGGTGAAGCCGATACTGCGGCAATCACCAAAGTGGCCAAAGAGCTAATCGAGAAAGGCGCCAAAGTGTTAGTGTTGGGATGCGCAAAGCTCTCGGTGGTAGCCGACGAAGTGGAAAAGCTAGGGAAACCAGTGGTCGATCCCATGCGAGTGCTCGCAGAGCACTTAGTGGACCAAGCTCGAGTAATATGAGAGGTTAGTAAAAACTCCCAGGGAATGTCTAGATGAGACATTCCCTGGAACTCGGGTGCGGATTTCAGGGAAAATCCTTGAAATCCCCATCGGAGCTAGGTATGCCGGTGTGGGAAAGAAGGCTCTTTGACGTCTAAAAATAAGGTAGATGTGAAAGAGGTAAAACGGTAGTACAACCTGGAGGTGTTTCCTCAACATCTCCGAGCAGCGGTAATGCACTATGATACGTAACGAAGCAACGGGTATTCGGACCACTGTAGGGAATGGGAGGACCATTTCCTCCCCAGTGGTGCAAATGAGCTTAGCTCAATCAGAAACGGGGGTGGCCAAATGAAGGTTGCCTTTGCAGTGCAGGATGGTGATATTGCGGCAGAAGCTGCGGCAAGTGTCCTGGAAAGGAGAAATTATTCTGTCCGCCGACTCCAAAATGGCGACAGATGCACCTCTCAGGAAATTGCACTCTTCTCGCTTCACAATTGCCAGACGAACAGTCCAAATCGATGGCTGCGAGTTTCTCCTTGGAGGATCGAGAATCCTCCGGAATGGGCGACTACAACGCCATTCTGGATTGGAGTAAGACAAACTCCGGCATCGGCTCACAAAGCTCAAGATGGCGCGCATCGGTTTGAAGCCGCCTTATTGGGAATCGCAGACGCGTACACCGCCTGGCAACCGCAGGAAGGGGAAACTCTACCCCCATGGTTTTCAAGAAGCCATAATGGTAAGGTGACCCGCGGACACGAGCAGGATTATCAGGGATGGCTCGCACGCGCAAAGGACGCAGCACAGGAATTGCTGACGGTCACCACTCCACAGGAGCCGAGTCTTCCTCCGGAGCACATCGAAGTGAAAGTGAGGATTCCTTTAGGGGAAATTAAGGAAAAAAAGGACATCCAATCTACGGAGGGGCCTTTTCGAATGCTCTTCGGATACAAGACCCACTACACTTCGAGAGTGATTCGGGCGCTCGGGACATTGTATCGGGAATACAATACACACTTCGCAAGGCTGGTAGAAGCAAATCGGGAATGGAATACCGACTATCAGTACTGCCAAGTGGCGGGAGCGATTACAAACTTCGCTGTTCAAATTGACATGAAGGGTTTGTCGCAAGGGTTTTTGGATGCGGCAGCACACATGTCCGAGAAAGAGATACTTACCGCATTGAGGAGCTCGATTTATGAGTTCGAAAACTCTCTCGCGATGTATCAATTACTCGAACGCTCGTTTCCGGATGAACAGGGAAATTCGTTCTTCAGGCAGGGCTTCCGCGCTACGCTCGACGAAGTGCGGCAGCGATTCCAGAGACCAATCGCGCTCTTGGCAGTCACTGCTCAAAAGTACCAGGCTATGCGTCAAGCAGAGTTTGGGAAAGCGCTCGCACAACCGCTCACCGATGCCGAAGTTCGAGAACTTTCGGGATTTGATACATTCTGGGGTCCTGAGGAATTCCGAAAGCATATAGAGGAGAATAAGGGAATATGTCGGTATCTTCTCTATGCTCGAACCAGCGATCCAATTGCGAAGCTCAAAGATTCAACGGTGATAGTGGATCATCCGCTTTTGGGCGACCCTCAAATGCGGCGGATCATTAAAGCCAATACAGTCACGATGAACATTGATGCACCAGGCATGCCTCATGAACGGCGTATCAATGACACGAAGGCTTACATGGCGCCGATGAACATGGGATTCGGAATTCAAACCGAGTCAGATCTTTACACCGGCTCTGAAAAAGTGGAGCTTTCCGAGGGGTTTAGGCAGCATTTAACTCTTCAAGGGATCGACCCTTCCGAGGTTGAATCTGGGAAAGTATGGCTGCGCATGAAACCCACATACGGCCATTACGGCTGTTACGGTCACGTGCGAGGCCCTCTTAATCGAAGTCGGGTGCGGTCTGAATTACGGACAAACCTCAACTCACGCGGGCCATATGTGGTTCAGCCGGAGATGAAGGTGATGGTCGTGGTGGACCAAGACACAGGGCGGGAATATACGGTCATTGATCGGAATTTCATGTCTCTGATTAACGGGCAACCTTATTTCCTAGGCGGTTTTAGATCGCTGATGCCTCTGGATTCTACCGAAGCTCGCGAGGGTAGAAATCATGGGAACAGCTCGACTGTTTGGGCGGAAGTGTTGCAAACCTCTGAAAAATAATTGAGTGAAGTTAATAAAAATGGTAATTTGAAGCCAGGTTCCGAAATTGGACCCTGGCTTCGCTCATTTAAGAATATGGAACAGATTATATCTCTCAGTAAAAAGTTAATTTCAATAAAGTCTGTCGAGGGAAATCCCAAAGCCCTGGGAGAGGCTTTAGAGCTCGTACTGCCGTCCCTCAAGGATTACACAATCGAGCGATTTTCTAAGAATGGAGTGCAAAGTGCGCTTGTATATAACACCAAAGCACGCCCTTCGCGCTTCAAAATAATTTTAAACGGTCACTTAGACGTAATTCCCGGGAAAGAGTCTCAATACATCCCTCGCGTAAAAGGAAATAAATTATTCGGAGCGGGTTCTATGGATATGAAGGCCAATGTGGCCTGTCTTATTGAGGCGTTTAAGACCGTGGCGAATAAAGTAAAGTACCCGCTGGCGTTGCAGCTTACGACTGACGAAGAGATAGGGGGATTCGATGGAACAAAATACCAAATCGAAAAAGGAGTGAGAGCTGATTTTGTCCTTGCCGGAGAACCTACGAACTTCGATATCGTGAATAAAGCCAAAGGCGTGCTCTGGTTAAAAGTTTCTGCCTTAGGAAAAACCGCGCACGGAGCGTATCCATGGAGAGGAGAAAGCGCAGTTTGGAAAATGCAAAATTTTTTGGAAGTTCTAAAAAAGAAATTTCCACTTCCCAAGCAGCAGGTGTGGGCCACTACGATAAATGTGAGTCGTATCGAAACGAAGAATCAGGCAATCAACAAAATCCCGGATGAGTGTTCGGTGTGGCTTGATATCCGTTTTATTCCTGAAGAAGCTCAAACTATACTAAAAAAGATCCGAGCGTTAGTCCCGAGAGGTTTCAAAATGGAAGTCCTCGCGAATGAACCGGCACTCTTCACTCCCCAAAATAATACATACGTAAAAACCCTCGAAAAATTAGGGAAAGATCTTCTTCATAAAAAAATTTTACTACGCGGGGCGCAGGGTACCTCCGATGCCCGACATTTCCGCCGAGTAAACTGTCCTGGGATTGAGTTTGGACCCATAGGCGGAGGAATCGGGAGCGATGGAGAATGGGTGGATATTCCAAGTCTTGGAAAATACTCTCAAATTCTTCAGAATTTTTTGCTAAAAATACAGGAAGAAATTTGATGGAATTTCTTTAAAAAGGCATAATAAACACATAATGCGACGGCATTCACATGCCTCAATATGTGCAGGTTTAGCAGGCGTCCTGGCTCTAGGAGTAGCACTTATTTTTTATCTCCCGGCTCACGGAGCCGCAACGGTAACCTCGGCTACGGGTGGTACGTCGATTTCGGTGGACACCGTAGGCGGAAGTTATACGACGCTTACCGGCCCCGTTGTAAGTGAGGGAGATGTAGGAGAAATAGAAGAAGGGAATATTATTTTGAATGCACCTGTAGGATTTGAATTTCGCACCACCGCGAATAGTGTGACCGCCACGCGTACTAACATCAATGGGGGCTCATGTACGGGTTCCGGCAATAAAGTATTAAAAATTGATAATGGCACCTCAGACACAGTTACTCCTACGACAATCCGAAGGGAATGAGACGCTCTGCAGCGGCATAATCACTTGGAGCGGCATTGTGGTGCGTCCCACAACGGGGGCGCTTCCAAGCGGAAATCTGACGGTGGCCGGCGATATCCAAGGGGTAACCAGTTCCACAAACTTCGGGACCCTCACGACCACCGCGGGAGCCGCCACTCAGCTTGCTTTCAGCGTGCAGCCTGCGAGTACTACGCGAACTTCTACAATTAATCCTGCAGTGCAAGTAGAAATCCGGGATCAGTATGGCAATCGAACGACAAGCAGCGCTTCGGTGAGTCTTGCAATCGGAACAAATCCCGCGAGTGGAACATTGAGTAATGGCGGCTCTACTTCAGCGGTTTCCGGCACGGCAAGCTTTGCCAGTTTGAATATCGATAGTGCAGGAGATAGTTATACGCTCATAGCGTCGAGTGCGGGACTCGCTTCGGCAACCAGTAATTCGTTTAATATCGGGAAATCTAGTCAATCAATCACGTTTAATGCCTTAAGTGATAAGACCTATGGCGATGCGGACTTCGAGGTAAGTGCAACCGCTTCCTCGGGACTTACTCCCACTTTTAGCGCGTCGGGAGTATGTACGGTCTCTACAAGCACCGTGCATATCACGGAAACTGGTACCTGCACGATCACTGCGTCACAGGTCGGCAGCAATAATTATGCCGCCTCCTCGAATGTTTCCCGCTCTTTTACGATCTACGCCGATCTTTCCACTCTCAATTCGAATATCTCCACGGTAAGCAGTACTCTTTCCTCCGCAACAGTCGGTACTTCTTCTGGGAGTTATCCGCAGGCGGCGGTAGATACGCTCACCGCAGCCCTTACTACTGCTCGAGCGGTAACAAATACTCAATCTCAGTCCTCGGTAAGTACCGCCGCTTCGACTCTCGCTGCGGCTCTCGCGACATTTAATAATTCAGTTATCACTTTAAACTTTTCTACCGTCACGACCGGGGATGGATCACGCACGGCGAGCGTCTCATATACTACCGAAGCCGCTGCCACTGCGAATGGTATTAGGGTAACGTTAGCCATTCCGGGAGGTACCACCATTTCCGCCCCTTCAGAGTGGGATGGTTCGATTGCTCCTCCTGCCTCCGCGCTTTCATATAATAAACCCAATCCTGAAACGGGATTTACCGTAAGAGTGGATACTGCAGTATCGATTGGGGCAGGAGATACGTCGCTCACGTTCGATAAGGGAGTCCGATTGTTCTTTGCTGGCCAAGCGGGGAAACGAGCCGGCTATTCCCGCGGCAGCGCGTTCAATGAAATCACTGATTCTTGCAGTGAGGATTCCCAAGCGGCCGGGGATGCGCTGGTTGAGGGAGGAGACTGTAAAATAAATTCCGGGGAAGATTTGATTATTTGGACCAAGCATTTCACTACGTTTCTTACATATGTGCAGGCACCGCCTACGGTTGGAGTTGGGCATTCGGGGGGAAATAATGTTCCGGCTTCCTCAGCTCCCGTTTCTTCCGGACAAGTGTTAGGTGCAGTAGCCTTCAATCCCGAAGAAGTCGAAACCGAAGAAACAACAATAACCGCGCTCCGAATACGATTGGTAGCGCTGCTCACGCAACTCGTCGGCCTCCTAGAGCAATTATTGTGCAAATAAAATGCTTTCTCGACTAAAAAAATATTTTATTCCTCAAAGGGAAAATGATCATGCCCCCCATATTTTGAGAGGAAAAGCCGTAGTAATCACGATAGCGGCAATCCTTATAGGAGAAGTGATATTTCTCTCCGGGGCTAAGTATGTGGCTCCGCAATCCGAGCTTTTTGCAGTGATATTTTCGAATGCATTGGTAGATGGAACGAATCAAAACCGCCTTGCAAATAACCTCCCGGAACTCCGGGTAAATCCCTTACTTGAAGCGGCGGCACGGGCGAAAGCCCTCCACATGGCGCAGAATGGCTATTTTGCCCACACAAGCCCCACTGGGGTTACGCCCTGGTATTGGTTTGAAATGGTGGGATATGACTTTAGCTATGCCGGGGAGAATCTCGCAGTAAACTTCCTTGATTCGGAAGATGTAACAAACGCCTGGATGGAATCTCCGACCCATCGGGCAAATATTCTTCGAGGGAATTTTACTGAAATAGGAATAGCCACCGCGCAAGGAGAATATGAGGGGAAACCCGCTACGTTTGTAGTGCAGCTTTTCGGATCACCGGCGAAGAAAAAAGTAGCTGCTGCTCCGAACAGGCAAAAAGTATCTTCCCCGATCCTAGAAAGTTCTTCTACCCCGCTTTTCGTAGCCGTAAGAGGGGCAGAAATAGCCGCTGAATCGTTGAATCCGAAATCAATAGAGCCTCAAAACAATCCGGTGCAAGGGGCCCTCGCTGCTCCGCGAAAACTCGCGAACGGAGTCTATATATTCTTTATAGGGTTGTTTGCACTGGCATTACTGATTATGATATGGAACATGTCTCTTACGCGGCACCCCAGATTGATATTCGGAGGGGCCCTGGTGATTGTGGTCGCGGGAGCAGGAATCCTTATAAATCAGCACGTGTCGCTTCTCTCCGCCTCGATTCTTTAGGAATGAATCCCGTTAGAGACAAAAACGGGATATCTGAAGTATCCACTATCATGCGTTACCTAAAAATTTCAATGCAGAATAATTTAGTTTTCTACGGTTCCATAAAATGGAACCTGTCTCTAACGGGATGAAACTATCCATCGGCATTGTAGGCTTGCCGAACGTAGGCAAGTCCACTCTTTTTAAACTGCTCACGAAGCAGGATATTTTGGTTGCCAATTACCCATTCGCCACAATCGATCCAAATGTGGGAATTGTACCTGTTCCAGATGAACGGCTGGGGGTGCTTACCACGTTGAGTCAATCTAAAAAAACAATTCCGGCGGTCGTGGAATTTTACGATATCGCGGGATTGGTAAAGGGAGCGAATCAAGGGGAAGGCCTGGGGAACCAATTTCTCTCGCACATTCGGGAAACGCAAGCGATCGTGGTAGTACTTCGGGTGTTTGGAGATCCAAGCGTTATCCACGTCGAAAACTCCGTAGATGCGATTCGGGATTTTGATATCATCCACACCGAACTTGCTTTAAAGGATTTAGAAACCGTGGAAAAACGATGGAAAAAACTGGAAGCGGAAGCTCGGGGTGACAAAAAGGCGGCAAAAAACTTTGAAATATTAAAACAGGTAAAAGCCGCGCTCGAAGCCGGAAAATCGCTTAGACAGTTCCGTGACGAAGAGATTGTGAAAGAACTGGCGCTTTTAAGTGCCAAAAAAGAGCTCATTCTTTTAAATGGTGATCCGGAAGAAGTAACCCCGGCACTCGTCGAAAAGATCAAAGCGCGGGGTGCGGATTATCTTGTCGCAAACGTCGCACTTGCGGATGAAATTCCGGAACTCATCCGGAAAGCCTACGAGATTCTCGATCTCATCAGTTTTTTCACGACGGGGGAAGATGAGACTCGGGCGTGGACAATCACGAAAGGAGACAAAGCGCCGCAGGCTGCAGGAGTAATTCACACTGACTTCGAAAAGAATTTCATTCGGGCAGAAGTAGTTTCATGCAGTAAGCTTGTCGAGGCCGGAAGCTGGAATAAAGCGAAGGAAAAAGGCTCATTGCGGGTAGAAGGAAAGGACTACGTTGTTCAAGATGGTGATGTTATCGTGGTGAGGCACGGCTAGTGTAAAATAGGGGATGCCTGCCCCGTAGAATCGCGCAGTGGTTTATACGGGGTAATGGTCATCAGACATTCATAACGATTCCGTATAACGAAACCAATGGCAAAGCCCATTATCGAGGTTAAGAATCTCATTAAAAAGTTTGGCGATTTCACCGCCGTAGACGGAATTTCTTTCGATATTGAAGAAGGGAAAATTACGGGACTTTTAGGTCCGAACGGCGCAGGTAAGACGACTACGATTCAAATGCTGCTCGACATCATCACTCCCACCTCGGGAGAAATTCGCATTTTTGGAATGGACATGAGGCATTCGCGCGAAGCGATCTTGAGTCAGACGAACTTCTCTTCTCCCTACGTAACTCTGCCGCAGAATTTAAAGGTTTGGGAAAATTTGAAGACTTTCGCCAGGCTGTATGGTGTGCCTGATATCAATTTAAAAATCAAAGAACTCGCAGAATTTTTTGGAATAGAGAATCTACTTCCGAAACTTACTGCTACGCTCTCTACCGGGCAGCTTGCACGCCTGAATCTCACCAAATCTCTCCTCAATGATCCGAAACTCTTACTCTTAGACGAGCCCACTTCTTCTTTGGATCCCGATATCGCCGATCGAGTGCGCAAGCTCTTACTCCAAATCCGAAAGGAGAGGGGAGTGACGATGCTTTATACCTCGCACAACATGGCGGAAATCGAAGAACTTTGCGATCGAGTCATTTTCATTAATCATGGCAAAGTGGTGGACGATGGGACTCCCGCAGAGCTCGTAAAAAAATATGGCCATGAAGATTTGAACGACGTTTTCCTACATATTGCAAGAGAAGGAGAAATGAAAGCGTCGCAAAATTCCTAATTTCTAATGTCGAATTTCTAACGAAATCCCGATGCTCAAATCCCAATTAGAAATTAGGTTAATTAGAAATTAGAAATTTCCATGCGTTTCCATCGTGTCAGTGCACTTCTTCTGCGCCACTTGTATCTCTACAAGCGGAGCTTTCCCCGCCTCATGGATATCTTCTATTGGCCCGTTATGGAACTTTTAGTATGGGGATTCTTGAGTGTCTATCTTGAAAAAACTCAAGCTGCGGGAGTAAACATTGCCACAATTCTTTTGGGAGGAATCATTTTCTGGGATCTCTTAAGCAGATCTCAGCAGGCGGTTTCGATTTCTTTTTTAGAGGATGTATGGGAACGAAATTTCTTGAATCTTTTCGTTTCTCCGCTCTCGATTACGGAATTTCTGGCCTCGACGTTCTTTGTAGGGGTTATTCGGATTATTCTCGTAGGAATAGTAGCAAGTATCCTCGCTGTACTGCTCTATCAGTTCAATATTTTCATATTTGGACTATACCTCGTCCCTTTTGTGATAAATCTTTTCTTTTTTGGATGGACGCTGGGACTTTTTACTACCGGCATCATTTTGCGCTATGGCACCTCCGCGCAGATTCTTGCCTTCGGCTTTATATTTCTCATTCAGCCGTTTAGCGCCGTATTTTATCCGATCTCTGCTATGCCCGGTTGGGCACAGTGGATCGCATATATAATTCCTTCGTCGTATGTATTTGAAGGCATGAGAGAAGTGATCGCGACCGGCACGCTGGGAGTAGCGAATCTCTCCGCCGCCTTCCTCACCAATTTCTTCTATTTAGCCCTGGTGCTGTGGTTCTTCTATCGAATGTTTGCGCGCGTAAAAGTGAAAGGATTGCTTCTCAAATTGGATTAAGACCTCCGTTCCAGCGCCGATCCTAACGTTTCATCATCCGCAAACTCAATCTCGCCGCCCGTGGGAAGTCCTCTTCCTAGGCGGCTGATTTTTTTGGCGAATGATTCCAGCTCTCGGCCAAGTGTTGCGGCATTAAAATCTCCCACTGAAGTGGGGTTCAGTGCTACGATTATTTCTTCCGCTCGCCCGTTCATTTCTTTTTGAATAAGCGACTTCAAATTCTGGAGCCGTAACTTTTGCCACCCTTCGAGCACGCCGGTTTTTGGAATCTCTCCCAGGATTAAATATTTCCCTTTGAATTTCGCCGTACTTTCCAAAGACATCAAATCTGTTTCTTTTTCCACAAGCATAATAATATTCGAAACTCTCCGAGGATCGCGGCAAATTTCACATAGTCCATCCTCATTTTGATGCACAAAAAAACAGCGGGCGCAGGTCCGAATCTTTCTCATTCCATGAATCGCATCCCCAAGCTCTTTAATGTTGTTTTCCCCCGTCCGCAGTAAATAAAATGCCACCCGAGTAGCTTGACGCGGGCCCAAGGAGGGAAGTTCGGATAGCTTTTCAATAAAAAGGCGAATCGATTCCGGAAGACGCATGATGGAAAAAATTTCTAATATCTAATTACTAATTTCTAAATAATGTCTCAATTCTAATATCCAATCTCCAAATTGGGAAATGGGATTTCGTTAGAAATTCGATACTAGAAATTAGGAATTCGCAGGCAAAAATTCTCCGAACCGAGCTTCAAGTTGCCGAAAAGAAGTACGCTCCGCATCGAAATAAAGATCCACGGAACCTAAGGGGCCGTTGCGGTGTTTGGCAATATTGATTTGCGCAATATTCTGTTCTTCGGGGGGCGCATCGAGCTTGTCTCTATCCTTGCGATAAATGAACATCACCACATCGGCATCCTGCTCAATTGCGCCTGATTCCCGAAGGTCTGACAGCCGGGGAGCTCCTCCGCGCTGTTCGACGGTACGGGAAAGCTGAGAAAGCGCGAGTACAGGAGCTTGAATCTCACGAGCCAGCGCTTTAAGGCCTCGAGAAATTTCCGTAACCTGTTGCACGACGTTGTCGCTAGAGGTTCGGGGAGTAATAAGCTGGAGATAATCTACGACAATGAGTCCCAGGCCATGCTCCACTTGGAGTCTCCGCGCCATTGAGCGCATCTGCATGATATTCAAAGAAGGAGTATCGTCGATATAGATAGTAGCTTGCGAGAGGCGATCCAGCGCCTCCTGAATCATCCGAAATTCGCCGTCATTCGAAATTTTTCCGGTAAGAATTTTCCAAAGCGACACTTGAGACTCTGCGGCTACTAAACGGTCAATGACTTGCTCCCGAGACATTTCAAGTGAAAAGAAACCCACGGGAATCTTCTCTCGCGTGGCGGCATGTCGGGCAATGTCCAATGCCAATGAAGTTTTTCCAAGCGAAGGTCGAGCTCCTATTACTACCAGATCAGACTTCTGAAGCCCAGAGAGCAGGTTGTCGAGTCCTTCAAAGCCCGTGGGCACGCCGCGATGCTTCCCTCCGCCTTGATGTAGTTTTTCAATGCGCTCATAGGCGTTTTTTAATTCTTCCTTGAGAGGCACAAAATTCTTAGGTAAAGATTGCTGAGAAATCGCGAGAATCTTTTGCTCAATAGCATCAAGCAGATCTTCAATATCCTGCGAGGCATCGAACGCCGCTTCGCTTACTTCTCCGGAAACGCGGATTAGGTCTCGAAGCACTCGTTTTTCTTTCACGAGCTGCGCGTAATGAGCAATATGAGAGGAAGTGGCTACTCGGTTGGTAAGATCGGCGAGATAACTCGATCCCCCTACATCTTTAAGGGTGCCGTTCTCCTTGAGGCGATTACCGACACTTACGATATCGATGGGCTGATGCTTTTCATACAGTTCGATAACCGCCGAATAAATCCGTTCATGTCCGGGAGAGTAAAAGTCCGTGGGACCGAGAACGTCTGCCACTTTAAAAATGGCATTTTTGTCGATCAAAATACCGCCTAATACTGCCTGTTCCGCCTCTATATTTTGGGGCGGGAGTTTTAATTTATCCGTTCTTCCTTTCGTGGACATGCTTAATAAAATTCCAAATCCCAGCACCAAATTCCAAACAATATTCAACTTCCAAAACTCAAACTCGAAGAGTTATTTGGAATTTGGATTTTGATGCTTGGGATTTGCGGGCCATACAAATGGCCCGATAGGGGTGTCTTCTATCGTGTATCCTAGCTCCTCAATTTGCTTTCGCAAAGCATCTGACTGGATAAACTGTTGATTCCGCCTCATTTCTTCTCTTTTTTTAGCCAAAGAAGATATTTTAGACGGCCGAGAAGGCAAAGAAATAGGAATTCCAAGCAGCGCAAAGCGGGAAGTTATAAAGGCATGCAAGCTGCGAATGGAACGGGAGTTGAGCTGCCAAAGGAAGGGATTTACCGTCCGCATCACTTCGAAAAGCACTCCCAACGCCTGCGGGGTATTTATGTCATCCGCGAGCGTAGCTTCCCATTTGCGAGCATAGGAAAGCAGCGAAAATTTTTTTAATGGCTTCTTTGCTCCTTCAGTTTCTACGAATTTCAGCTTTCCTAAAAAAAGACGTACCCCTTCGAGAGTCTCTTCCGCTGCGAGAGCTAGTTTCTCGTCGTAATCAATAGGTGATCGATAATGATGGTTCAAGACTATAAATCGAAATATAGCAGGGGAATGGGCAGCAAGAAATTGCTGGGCGGTAATGAAATTTCCCAAACTCTTACTCATCTTTTCTCCGCCGACCGTGAGCATTCCGGTGTGCATCCAGATTTTCACGAAGGGCACTTTTCCGGAAGCAGCTTCCTGCTGGGCAATCTCGGCCTCATGATGTGGAAACTTAAGATCCAATCCACCTCCATGAATATCATATTGCGGGCCGAAGAAATGTTCCGAAATCGCAGTGTCTTCAATGTGCCATCCTGGCCGGCCTGCACCAAGCGGAGAATTCCAGACTGGCTCGCCCGGTTTAGAAAACTTCCAGAGACAAAAGTCTCCTTTATTTCGTTTCTCCACCGATTCATCAATTCGCGACACTGCATCTTCTGCTGCAAGAGCGGTGCGGCGGCTTAACTTTCCATATGCCGGGAATCGAGCAATATCGAAATAATACCCATCGCCTTCGATCTTATATGCCACACCTCTGCGAACGAGACGCTGTACTTGATCGATGATTTCGGAAATGAATTTGGTGGCAGGGGCATAGGTGGTAACTGCATCCACGCCGAATCGCTTCATGTCCGCGAAGTAGCTCTTAGTATGCCCTTTAGAAAAAATAAGCGGATCTGTTCCTTCCTGGGCCGCGCGTTTGATTATCTTGTCATCGATGTCCGTAATATTTTGGATGTAGCGCACCTCACAACCAAGGCTTCTTAAGTATTTAGTAAAGAAATCGAAAAAGACGTAGGTCCTTACATGTCCGATATGAGTGGAGTCATACACGGTAGGTCCGCATACGAAAAGACGGAGCGGCTGCCCCTTGGGGGAAGGAAGCTTCTCTTTTTTTTGAGTAAGAGTGTTCCAGATCCGGATTGGCCGCATCTAAGTGATTTATATAACTAGTCCTAATCAGTAATTCTAGAACCAGCCTTTTCGCTTGAAGTAAAGCGCAAGACCCCCCATTCCTGCAAGGATAATGAATGCCAAAATCCAGAAAGCTCCAGGCATATCGATAATAGGCGTTCCACGCGCCGGGATGGTAAAAAGAGCAGCAATAAGCATGAACGGAAAGGTAAGAAAAGAAAGCATCGTAAATGTTTTCATCACTGTGTTGATCTTCAAGTTCATAATCTGGTTATTCGTATCCCCGAAGTCATTAATAGCTTCCCGGTAATTTTCCACCTGGTTCACGATGCGAAGATGATCCCCAATAAGATCATCCAAATAAATTTCCACTTCTTTATTCCAAAATTTCACTCCGCGAGACAAAAGGGACTGCAGAATAGTTTGTTGCAGTCGGACAATAATTCTATATTCGGAAACATCCCGCTTGAGGTAGGAAACGCGCTCAAGCACTTCTTTCTCCTTATTTCTAAAAAGTTCTTTTCCCACCCCTTCCACTTTTTCACGTACGTGGCGCAACTGACGCTCCTGAAATTCGAGGAGAGCCTGGAGCACTCGATAGAGAAGTTTCAAAGAATTCTCCGCAGTGGTTTCTCCAAGCGTATCGAGAATCTCGATTTTTTCATTGTGGACCACGACTACGGTATCGCGGGTAATGATGAAATCCAGTTCGGTGCGGAGCGTGGTGGCTGTTTTCGGATCGTAGAGAGGAAAATAATATACAAAGAAAAGATAATTGTCGTAATGCTCCACGCGAGCGCGGGCAGTAGCGGTTTTAAGTTCGTGGAGAATAACCGGATGAATACCAAACTTGGCCTTGAGGAATTCGAGGTCTCTGTCCGTAGGCTTAAAGATGCGCAGGAGAGAAGCACTCTTTTGTTTGGTCATAAATCCATTATACAGAAAAGCCAGCAAGTAAAAAACAAATGTTAGTAAATAGAAGCATTAGCACTGTTGACACTAGATTGCTAAGGACTATAATTTTCGAAGACCCATGATTCTCGAGGACCGAAAAGCCAAAATATTAAATGCGGCAATAGAATCCTTCATTACCCGCGGAGAGCCGGTAAGTTCTCAATGGCTCTATGACCACTATCGGTTTGGCATCAAGCCGGCCATGATCCGGCACGAGCTCGAAGCCCTTACCGAGGAAGGATATCTTATGCAACCCTATCACTCCGCAGGGAGAATCCCGGCAGATAAAGGCTTTGAGCTCTTTGCGCATTGGACCCTGGAAGCCGAGTCGCCGCCTCAAATAGATAAAGAATTACACACACTCCTTGAGGACAAAGCCTGGGAGCCTTTCCTCAAAGAACTCGCGGATGAACTTGGAGTACTCGGAGTATTGGGGAATGAGCGAGGAGAAGTGGCCAAGAAGGGTTTGGAATGTTTAGTAGAACATTTTGCTTGGGAAACTCCCGAAGAAATTCAGAGATTAGTACGAGATTTTGTGGAATTGGATGAGCGGGTAGGTGCAATAATAGAAGAGTGGACCGGAGATCCGTTGCAAATCTTTATCGGGCGAAGGAGTCCGGTAACGCGCAGTGAAGGTTTGGCAGTCGTGATGGGTAAATATCAGATTCCAGACGGGGAAGTGGTAGTGTGTACTATCGGGCCGAAGCGGATGAATTATCGTCGAGTCATCCAGGTTATGAAAAGCATAGGTGAAATTCACAACGATGACTGAAGAAATAAAAAAAGAAATTCCGAATGGAGAAAGTGAATTAGATAAGTGCAAGAAAGAAAAAGAAGAATATTTAGCGGGGTGGCAGCGGGCAAAAGCGGACTTTATCAACTATAAAAAAGAAGAAGCCAAAAGATTTGAGGACATCGCGAAGTACGCGAGCGCCACGCTTTTGGAGGAACTTATTACGGTACTCGATAACTTTGATCTTGCCATTCAGGCTTTGAAGAAGGCGGGAGGAGTAGATAAGGGAATTTATATGATACGTGCGCATCTCGAGGATATCCTCCGAAAGAGAGGATTAACTCGAATCGAATTGACCCCTCCGGCTCAATTTGATGCAAGCACAATGGAAGCCATCGAAGAAACATCTTCTGCCGAATCCCCCGGTACTGTACTCGAGGAGATAGCTCCTGGATACCGGCTGCATGACAAAGTAATAAGGCCGGCGCGAGTAAGAATAAGTAAAGGAAAATAATATTAAACATAATTATCATGCCTAAAATAATTGGAATCGATCTTGGAACCACAAATTCCGCGGTAGCGGTAATGGAGGGGGGAGAACCTCGGATACTCGAGAATGCCGAAGGCAACCGCACCACCCCCTCAGTTGTAGCGTTAAACAAAGCAGGCGAACGTTTGGTGGGATTGCTTGCCAAGCTTCAGTCGGTTACGAATCCTAAAAACACCATCTTTTCGGTAAAACGCCTTATGGGACGTAAGTTTAGTGATGAGCATGTTACGGGAGATCGCAAATGGCTCCCGTACGACGTTCAAAATTCCCAAACGGGAGGAGTAGAAGTAAAGATGGGAGATAAATGGTATTCCCCGGAAGAAATTTCTGCATTTATCTTGGCAAAAATAAAAGCGGATGCCGAATCCAAACTTGGCGAGAAGGTGGAGGAAGCCGTCATTACGGTACCGGCATATTTCGACGATTCGCAGCGGCAAGCGACCAAAAATGCAGGAGAAATTGCAGGCCTTAAAGTGCGTCGGATTTTAAACGAACCCACGGCGGCTGCGCTCGCCTATGGGATGAATAAACAAAAAAATGAAAAAATCGTCGTCTATGATTTCGGGGGTGGAACTTTTGATATTTCAGTGCTCGAAGTGGGAGATGACACTGTAGAAGTTCGGGCCACCGGAGGAGATACGCACCTGGGAGGAGATGATTTTGATAAGCGGCTCATCGAATATCTCGTAAATGAATACAAGAAAGCCGAAGGCATCGATATCTCGAAAGACCCACTTGCCCTGCAGCGCTTAAAAGAGGCCGCAGAGCGGGCGAAGCACGAACTTTCAACTGCCGCCGCCACGGAGGTAAATCTGCCCTACATTACTTCGGATGCTTCGGGCCCCAAACACTTCCTGGTCCAAGTGACCCGGGCGAAACTTGAAGAGCTCGTACGCGATTATATCGAGCGCTCGATTGAGCTTACTCGGGAAACAGTGACGGCGCCTGCTCCCCGCGGTGCAGGCTTTGCCCTCACGGATATCAATGAAGTGATCTTGGTGGGAGGACAAACGCGTATGCCGGCCATGGTAGAAGCCGTAAAAAAACTCTTTAATAAAGAACCGCACAAAGGAATCAACCCAGACGAAGTAGTAGCGGTAGGGGCAGCGGTACAAGCCGGGATTCTCCAAGGAGATGTAAAGGATATCCTTCTACTGGACGTAACTCCGCTCACGCTTTCAATCGAAACACTGGGAAGCGTAGCTACTCCGATGATCCCGAAGAATACCACGGTGCCCACCGCAAAAACCCAAGTATTCTCGACCGCAAGCGACAACCAAACCTCTGTGGAGGTGCATGTGCTCCAAGGGGAACGGCCGATGGCAGCGGATAATAAAACGCTCGCACGATTTATGCTCGACGGTATTCCTCCGGCTCCCCGGGGAGTGCCGCAAGTGGAAGTAGTCTTCGACATCGATGCGAATGGGATATTGAATGTGAGTGCGAAAGATAAGGCGAGTGGTAAATCTCAGTCAGTGAAAATCCAGGCTTCCACGAATCTTTCTCGGGAAGAAATAGAAAAACTGAAGCAAGAGGCTGCCTCGCATGCTGCAGAAGACGCAAAACGTAAAGAATTAGCCGAAGTTAAAAATCAGGCCGAAAGTACGGTGTATCTCGCCGAGAAGGCTCTGAAGGATGGAGGAGAAAAAGTACCGGCAGACGTGAAAAAAACCGTGGAAGAAAAAGTTGAAGCTTTAAAGAAGGTAAAAGATGGAGAAGACGCGCAGGCAATAAAGGTGGCGCTAGAAGCCCTTTCTGCCGAAATTCAAAAAATCGGCCAGGCGTTCTATAATAATCCAGGGAATCAGACTCCTCCTAACCAACAAACTAATGATCCGGGACCTCAGCAGTCCTAAACCAAATGATGCCGGGAACCTGGTGGCACAAGTGCCGCTGGAAACCGAGGAGCGCTCGAGCGGATTTTACTTCTCCCTCGTATTAGACGTCTTGACCGTAGCCTTCGCATTCTGGACGGGGCTCATGTACCAGAGTTTCCTAACCGGCGAGGCCTCGCTTGGAGGAGTAGCTGCGGTGGCAACGCTTTTCGGCACATTTTTGGCCGTGGGACTATATCTCACGAGGCACGCAGGGAGGCGAATACTTGTGATTGTGGGAGTAATCGTAGGACTGTTCCTTTTTACGCTTACGCCGGGAAACGCAGCGTACGTAGGTCTCTCGGCAATACTCACGTTTCTGCTTCTCCTTTGGGGGGAAGCACTGGCCCGCGCGAGGATCGCGAATTCTTTGGAGGTCCGTTTCACCCATGGAGTACAGCCTCTGCTGTCGAAAGCTACGACTGCGCTGGTTTTTTCCGGATTAATCCTCTTTATTCCGATATGGACTCCGGCGAAAGCGTTCCTGTCTCCCGCGGAATTCAATTCTTATTATGAAGTTATTGGGGGCACGCTCCATCGCTTCTACGGAGAAATAAATTTTTCCGGCACATTTGATCAATTCGCAAGCAGTTTGGCTCGTTACGAACTCTTAGGGAATGCGGATTTCAAGCGTCTCCCGCCGAGCAGGCAAGCGGCAGTAACAGAAGAAGTAACTGTGAAAGTAAAAGAAAATCTTGGAAAAACATTGGAAGTCAAAGTTGAAGAGGGCAAGAAATCTATGGGCGCAATATTCTATAAACTTTCTATGCGTACCCTCGGAGATCTGCAAGGGAAATTCGGAACTTGGTTTCTTGTAGGCTGGGCTATTCTTTTATTTGCCATAATCCGCGGAGTAGGAGTGTTCCTATATTGGATTGCCGGTTTGCTAGGCCTTCTTATGTTTCACATTCTCCTTTTGTTAGGAATAACGCGACTAAGAGGGGAAACGCGCACGCAGCAAGTGGCAGAATATATTTAATCAAAATCTAATAACTAATGACAGAGACCACATCTTGTTATACGTTATAAGTCATTAGTTAAGTATTCTTATGAAGGATTACTACAAAATATTAGGAGTGGAACGCGGAGCGACGGAGGAAGAAATTAAAAAGGCATATAGAAAATTAGCGCACCAGCATCACCCTGACAAAAGCGGTGGAAATGAAACCAAATTCAAAGAAATAAACGAGGCGTATCAAGTGCTCTCGGACAAGAAAAAGAGAGAGACGTATGATCGTTTTGGTACCGCGGAGCCCGGAGGATTCGGTGCCGGCGGTTTTTCATGGGATGGATTTGGTTTCGATTCGCAGGGAATGGGAGATATGGGGAATTTAGGTGATATTTTCGAAGATCTTTTTGAAAATCTTGGAGTACGTCCTCGTCGACGTTCCTATGCTCATGGATCTGATTTGGAAGTCAAAGAAGAAATCACGTTAGAAGAAGCGCTTCGAGGAAAAGCGAAACACATAGAATTTAAAACGCTCGGGAAATGTGAAACCTGCAAAGGCCAAGGGGCGGATGCGGAAGCCGGATTTTCTCAGTGTGCGGCATGCGGAGGCCAAGGAGAAATTCGAATGGATAGAAGGACGTTCTTCGGAAGTTTTTCGCAGGTAAAGGCCTGCGAGAAGTGTCACGGCATGGGCCAAATCCCCAAAAAAGTTTGCAAAGTATGCAATGGCAATGGACGAATCTCCATTACAAGAGAAGTAGATGTAGAAATTCTTCCGGGCATCGAAGATAATCAGCTCATTCAGGTAAAAGGCATGGGGGAAGCGGGAGAGCGCGGAAGTGCCGCGGGAGACCTTTATGTACGCGTGCGCATTAAGCCGCACTCGGCGTTTGAACGCCGCGGCGACGACTTGATCGTAAAAAAAGAGTTGAAACTCAAAGATGTCCTTCTCGGTAATAAAGTGGAAGTGAAAACATTAGCGGGCGGGACCCTTCATGTGGAAATTCCACCGCACTTTAATTTAAAAGATCTTTTGAGGATTCCGGGAGAAGGAATGCCCCGGTTCGGCTCTTCGAGAAGGGGAGACCTCCTTGTGGATTTCATATTAAAAGCTCCGGCCCGCCTGAACCCTAAAGATAAAAAGGCGTTCGAGGATCTGCTTAAGGATTAAAATTGGTGCCCCCACTTGGAATCGGACCAAGGTCAACTGCTTAAAAGGCAGCTGCTTTACCACTAAGCTATGGGGGCATTCCCCGTCCACCCACCAGGACTTGAACCTGGAACCATCTCCTGGCGAAACGATGTTTCGCCAATTGGTTCGTTCGGCAAAAATAATTTTTGTACTTTCGCCTCACTATCAATTGTAAGAGGATAGTTGCTCCTTGTCCCGTAGATATCTTATGTTGGATTCCCTTTGTCCACCCACCAGGACTTGAACCTGGAACCATCTCCTTAAGAGGGAGTTGCTCTGCCAATTGAGCTATGGGTGGACAAAGGGAATCAAGATATTGTACGGGATGCCAATTGAGCTATGGGTGGAAACTGAGCGAAAAAATAATAACAAAATTATAGATTTTGTAAAAGGCATTTTGAGATAAGGAGGGCTTTTTAAAGCCTTCCCATTTGAAAATATATTTGCTAAACTCTCCCTTAATCACATGCGACGTCCAGGACTGACTCTTTCTCTGATTGTCCTTCTCGCAATTATTGCGGGAATCTTCGTATATCCCAAAGGCTTGGGCGAAAAATGGCGCCCATGGAGGTTGGGACTCGACCTCGTGGGGGGCAGCCATCTTATTTATGGGATTGATTTGAAGGATGTGCAGCAAAAAGACCGCGAAACAGTCGTAAATGGACTTCGAGATGTTATCGAGCGGCGTGTAAACCTTTTTGGTGTGGGTGAACCGCAAGTATTTGTAGCTTCCGAAGGCGGCCAGAGTCAACTTATCGTAGAACTCGCCGGAGTAAAGGAAATTAGCGAAGCCATCAAGCAAATCGGGGAAACGCCCTTTTTGGATTTCCGAGAGGTGGAACAGAATGGCACAAGTACCGAATTTATAATGACAAACCTCACGGGCCGGTACGTGAGGGGTGCCGAACTCACGCTCGATCCCAACATGAATGCGCCGCAGGTAGCTATCACTTTCAATGACGAGGGCGCGCAAATTTTTGAGAAGCTCACCGAAGCCAATGTGGGGAAGCCGGTGGCAATATTTTTGGATAATACTTTGATCGAAATGCCTACCGTGCAACAAAAGATTTCCGGAGGCAACGCAGTGATCACTGGCCGATTCACCATTCAGGAAGCGCAGAAACTTGTCGAAAGATTCAATGCGGGAGCATTGCCTGCGCCGATTACGCTTATCAATCAACAAACAATCAGCCCGAATCTCGGAAGCGATTCTTTAAAAAAGGTTATTTTCGCCGGGGCCATAGGCACATTCCTCGTCATGCTTTTTATGATCTTCTACTATCGCACGCTCGGAATTTTTGCCTCGCTCTCCCTTTTGATTTACATCACACTCACGCTCGCAGTCTTCAAGTTGGTGCCAATCACGCTCACACTCGCTGGGTTGGCTGGGTTCATACTCACGATAGGAATGGCGGTAGACGCGAACATTTTAATTTTTGAGCGGATGAAAGAAGAAATACAGCGAGGACTTACAAAGGCGGCGTCGCGCACCGAAGGATTTCGCCGTGCTTGGCCTTCCATTCGGGATTCCAATACCTCGACGATTCTTACTGCGATCATTCTTTACTTCTTTACTTCGAGTTTTGTGCAGGGATTTGCGCTTACGCTCCTCATCGGAACTCTGGTAAGTATGTTCTCGGCAATCACCACCACCCGTTACTTCCTCCAAGTGTTTTTAAAAGAGCGCGCAAGATGATTCTACTTTCTACTTTTTAATTTCTATTTTCTAAAAATGTTGAACGTCATCGGCCGTAAAAATATCTACTTCGCGGTCTCCGCCATTCTCATAGTGGCGTCAGTGGTGGCAATCGGCCTATACGGTTTCAAGCAGGGAATCGATTTTCGGGGCGGGACGCTCTGGCAGCTCGCGGTTAAAGAAAATGCCCCGACTCCCACGGCACTCCAAAACGCTATTGTAGAAATGACTTCAGCAGATGTGCGCGTAAATCAGACAGAGCAGGGAGGTTTTCTCGTGCGATTGCCTGTGTTAGACGAAACTAACCACCAATCCTATCTCGAAGCCCTGAAGAAAAAGTATCCGTCACTCGAGGAACTTAGTTTTTCTTCGATTGGTCCATCTGTGGGAGCAGAACTTCGTCGCAAAGCGATAATGGCTATTATATTGGTTCTTCTAGGCATCTCGCTCTACATCGCATACGCCTTCCGGAAAGCTTCTTATCCGGTAAGTTCTTGGAAATATGGATGGGTAACACTCGTGACTCTTTTCCATGATGTAATAATTCCAGCCGGTTTACTCGCGTATCTTGGTCACACCCAGGGAGTGGAAATAGACGGGAACTTCGTAGTTGCCCTCCTCGTAGTGATGGGATTCTCGGTGCATGACACGATCGTAGTATTCGACCGCATTCGAGAGAATGTGGTACTCCGAGGTCACAAAGAGCGCTTTGAAACAGTGGTAAACGACAGTATCAATCAAACCCTAGCTCGTTCCGTAAATACTTCGCTTACGCTTATTCTCGTGCTCATTGCGCTCTACTTCATGGGCCCCGAAACACTCCGCTTCTTCGTTCTTACTCTGCTCATAGGGGTATCTGCAGGAATCTACTCGTCCATATTCATCGCGAGCCCCCTCCTGGTGGTTTTCAAAGGAAAAAGGGCCTAAAAATGGGGTTGACTCTATAGGGGGGTATATTGTATGATGGGTCCACAACTATGGAACGGAATCCCAAAGAATTAAATGAAATCTTGGCCACTCTTACGCCTCGACAGCGAGAGGTAATTGTGCGCCGATTTGGCCTTGGTAAATCTGAAGGTGAAACCCTTGCGGAAATAGGGGTGCGCTTTGGCATTACACGCGAACGAGTTCGCCAAATTGAGGCTTCTGCAATGAAACTTCTAAGGGAAAAAATCGAAGCGCATCCTACCCTGGGAAACTTCGTCGCTCAAACCTGCTCGTTCCTTAAGTCTCGCGGGGGAGTAGTGCCGGCACAAGCGTTCATTGAAGAAGCCGCTTCACGTTTTCCTGGTATTGAAGCTTCGCATGTCGCGCTTCTCGCGGATGCAACCAAAGCTTTTTCTTTTTATCCCGGGGATCGGCACTTCCATTCGCTCTACTATCTTTCGAAAAACGACTTGAAAGAAGCAAAAAGTTTTGTGGACTCGTGGGAAAAGCACTTGAGCGACAAGAAGGAATCGGTATTGGGAGGAGCTTACGACGCACACTTGGGCAAATTTGTAGAAGAAAAGAAGCTGCCTTCTGCGCACGTAGAAAGCTACCTTACCGCTTCAAAAAAGATTCATGAGAATCCTTATGGAGATGTCGGACTCGCGGCATGGGCAGAAATCAAACCTCAAACCATCCGGGATCGAATTTATCTGGTGCTAAAGAAAGAGGGGAAGCCTTCGCACTTCCGGGATATTGCCGAAAAAATTACGGCCGCTGGGTTTGATTCGCGTCCTGCGCTCGCGGCAACCGTGCACAATGAACTTATTAAGGATCCCCGTTTTGTCTTGGTGGGCCGCGGAATGTACGCCCTGAAAGAACATGGCTATGAAACCGGTACCGCACGAGAAATAATCCGCAAAATCTTGGCAGAGCAGGGAGCTATGCACCCTAAAGAAGTAATCCTCGCCGCCCAAAAGAATTGGTTCTTCAAACCGAATACTATCCTTGTGAATCTCCAGAATCGCTCTCACTTCGAGCGATTGCCGGACGGGCGGTATAAGGTGCTTGAAAACTAAGACGAGAAAATAGCAAGTGCGACCCCCGCCCATGGTATACATCGGCGGGGGTTGTTCTATAATAAAGAAGCATGGGTTTCGATCTCGGCGGAATTATCATTGAATTTTTAGACCTCACCAAATGGTTCTGGGTCTTTTTTATTCTATGGCCGCTCTTTAAGTCCACTTGGATCGGGTGGAGGCAGTTTGAATATGAGCATTCAAGCCAGTTCCGGCAAAATATGTTCGAGATCCGAATTCCTCGAGAAATCCGTAAGAGTCCTCGCGCGATGGAACAGGTACTTATGGCACTTCATTCGTTGCGAAATGTAGCCGGAGACTTCGAGGAAATTTGGAAAGACGGAGAAATCACCAAATGGTTTACGCTCGAGATTTGCAGCTTCGGAGGAGAAATTCGTTTTTTTATTCGGTATTATTACAAGCAAAGGCCCCTCGTGGAGGCTGCGTTCTTCTCATATTATCCGGACGTTGAGCTTGTAGAGGTTGATGATTATATGGAAGATCTGCCGAAAGATATGGATGAGGTGTATGCCAAGGGATTGAGCATTTGGGGAGCAGAAATGGTGTTAAGAAAAGAGGAAGCATACCCTATTCGCACCTACCCTTTATTTGAAGCTCCAGATGAAGAACGGCAATATGATCCGATCTCTCTTACTCTTGAAGTACTAGGAAAAGCTAAAAAAGAAGAATTTATAGGCGTACAATTTTTGATTTCTCCCGCTTCAGATTGCTGGCAGGATGAATGGAAAGGACTCGTAGAACATCTCAAAGAACAAAGCGGCAAAAAACAAGGCGCCGCCGCGAAACCTAAAACCAAAACCGAATTCCCAGGAGGAATACTTCCCGCATTTCACGTGGAAAGCCCCAAAGAAGACCCGCTGGCTTCGCTTCGAGTCACACGGACTCCCGGAGAAACAAATGTTCTTGAGGCTATGGAAAATAATCTCTCCAAGCCCGCGTTTGAGACTGTAGCTCGTTTTATATATCTTTCACCCTCGCCTCTTTTCTACGATTCCTTTGCCCGCCGTGGTATCGCAGGAATGTTCAATCAATACGCCGCGCAAGACCTGAATTCCTTCAAAAGAAATGACGAGGTAAGTACCCGTGTTCGGCCTTGGAATTGGCCTCATGTATTCTGGAATATCCGTGCGGAATATCGTAAGTCGGGATTACTATGGCAGTATAGACATCGACTAATGCCATTCCATACTTTTATGGCGAAACTCATCACTTCCCATTGGTTTTATTGGAATTTCAATTCAAAGACCATTACGCTAAATGTAGAAGCGATCGCAACACTTTTTCATCCGCCCACTTTTCTCGTGCTTACTGCGCCGCATATTAGACGCGTCGAAAGCCGCAAGACTGGCCCCCCTGCGGGACTTGCCATATACGGAAACGAAAAAGACATCGAACGATTTCAATGACGTCATTAGTTATAAATCATCAGGTATAGTTTCGTTATGTCTACCTCCACTCCATTACTCACGTCTGCAGACTTTTGGCTTTCGGTGCATACCGTTTTGGCCTGGATTTTTCTTGTGCTCGATCTCGCTCTTTTAGTGGGTTTCGTATATGCATTTAGAAAAATAATCAAATTTCGCCCGCACGAACTTAAACCTGGCGAACGTCACCCCACAGGAATGGCCTCTCCTCAAATAACGGTATTCCGCGAACGCTGGGAGGCAGTCATGCGGCGTTTCGATCTAAATTCTCCCGAAGCCATGCGATTTTCCATCCTCGAAGCTGATATCCTCGTAGACGCCATTCTTAAAGATTCCGGCTTAGAGGGAGAAAATTTAGCAGACCGCTTAGCCAAAGTAACCCCGGAAAGCATTCAAAGTCTAAATCAGCTTTGGAAATCTCATCGGCTGAGAAATAAACTTGCAGAAACAAGTGAGTATGAGTTGTCTGCCGAAGAGGCGCAATCTGCCATTCAAGGGTATGAAGCCTTCCTTAAGGAAATAAAAATACTTTAACTAAACCGTCATTTGTTATAAGTTATTAGTCATACGCCAATTCGATGCCAAGACCCGGGAAAGTCCAAATAATTAAATATGCGCCTCCGCCCCCGGAGCTGCCCATATTCGGACAGGTAGACCCTAAAGAATGTTCTTTCATCGGTCGCACGAACTATGTTGCGGCTCTTGAAGAAAAGAAATTCATTTTCGGTATTAAGCGGAAAGATCGCCGTCGACACCTCTACATAGTAGGGAAGAGCGGCGTGGGCAAAACCAAGCTCTTAGAGCTCATGATCCGACAGGATATCGCCTATGGTCATGGGCTCTGCCTTATTGACCCACACGGCGACGTCGTAGACGCTACGATCGATTTCGTTCCGGAAAATCGTATCGAAGATGTGGTAATTATTGATCCGACGGACTTTGAATATCCGGCTTCCTTCAACCCGCTTTCGAACGTCGACCCTAATTTTAAGCATCAACTTACGCAGGGGCTAATTGAAGTATTGGAAAAGCAATTCGGTGCGAACTGGACGCCCCGGCTCGAGCACGTGTTCCGTTTCACCTGCTTGGCGCTTTTGGATTATCCTCATGCCACAATGCGCGGCATGATTTCAATGCTCACCGATCGGAACTACCGGCAAAAAGTGGTGGAATACATCGAGGACGACATGGTAAAGCGCTTCTGGGCAATTGAATTCGCCGACTGGTCGGAGAAATTCGATACAGATGCCATTATTCCACTCGTAAACAAGCTTGGGCAATTCCTTTCAGATCCCATGCTCCGAAACATTTTCGGACAGAAGGAAAATAAAATTAGTTTGGAACAGCTCATTAATAATAAAAAGATTATTCTCATCAATCTCTCGAAGGGGAGGTTGGGCGAAGAAAATTCGAGCTTCTTTGGTTCTATGTTTATTACAAAAATCAAACAAGCCGGTATGGCCCGTGCCGGAATGCCCGAAAAAGACCGGCACGATTTCTATCTTTATGTGGACGAGTTCCAAAACGTAGTTACGGAAACATTCGAAAACATCCTCTCCGAGGCTCGCAAATACGGGCTGAACCTCACGGTGGCGCACCAATATATGGGTCAACTCATTCCTAAGGTGCAAGCCGCCGTGCTGGGAAATGTCGGGAGCATTGTAATTTTCCGGGTGGGCGGTGATGATGCAGTCGCCTTAAAACCTGAAATGGCACCGGTATTCGACGTGAAAGATATGATCAACTTAGGAGTTCGAGAGTTTTACATCAAAATGACGATAGATGGAGAGTCGTACGATCCCTTCTCTGCCGAAACGCTCGCGGTGCTTCCCGCTCCGCATCGCTCTTTCCGAAAAGAAATAATCGCGGCCTCTCGCCGCAAGTTCGCAATCTCCGCAGATGCTGCGAAGAAACTCATCGCTGAAGAAGAATCCACTATTCTCCGCAGCGCACAAGAAAAAGCCATCATCGAAGGCAAATCCAAAGGCTCGGGAGGGGGTGCCCCCGCAGCTGAAAGCGAGAAAGTAGCCGAGCCCCTCATTTGAAACCGGGATAGAATTGCGAATTATTCACAATTCCAAATTCCATATTCTAAATTCCTGAGTGCTAGTGGTGTCCTCCTCCATGCCCGAGTTGGATCTCAGACTTCACGGCAGGATACACAATGTGGTGCACAAATAATCCAAGCGCTACTCCAAGCACTACGGAAAGAAGAAACTCGTTATAAGTTCGGATAAAGAAATAGTGGAAGGTTGCATAAAACACCAAGAAGCTCGCGCTAAAAATACTCCAACCCTTGAGTCGCGGGGGAATTACTTTTTTACCCCCGGAGAAGAGGAGAAAGGTGAGTATAGCGCCGGAGAACGCAAGCCAAAGGTCGAAGCCCCGGTAAATATCTCCGGCGGGAAATGCAGTTTTGAAAAAGCCGCTTACCTGATAAATAAGTACGATAATGAAAAGGAAAAAACCTGCCCAAAACCCTCCTCGACTCGAAGCGCTCGCCCGTTTATCCGCAGTTTCAGCAGTGTGTTTATACACCTCCCATAGCGCCATTCCGAGGAGTGTAGGCACCAACCCCCAAATCACGAGATCAAATATGAACTTGAGCATCCCTTCCATGGCCATTATTTAATCACGTAGAGCTCGAATCCGCAATACACATGGGAATCCTGTACGAATCAGAAATAAACCTTTAGAGTAAATATAATCTCACCGCGATTCATACATGAATCCAGAAACTCGTCAGTGCCAAAATTGTCCCGTAAAATCGCGAGCGAAAAGCGAGCTTATTTTACGCGATCCCGTGATTTTTCGCGAAAGCGAAGAATTCTACGAGACAAAAGAGCTCGCGACCACGGCGTATAGCCGCGTGGCGGCCACGCCGCTTTACGCGGGATAAACAAACATGAAAAATGAAGTGAGAAATTGTCAGAATTGTAAGTCTGATTTCACGATCGAAACGGAAGACTTCAACTTTTATCAGAAAATGCAGGTTCCGCCGCCCACATGGTGCCCAGATTGTCGGCTGGAGCGACGATTGGCATGGCGGAACGAAAGGGTGCTTTTTAGAAGAACGGACAGCATAACCGGCAAAACACTGCTCGCAGGGTTCCCGCAAGATGTGCCGTTTCCTATCTACGAACGAAACTATTGGTGGTCAGACGAGTGGGATCCGTTGCAATACGGAAGAGATTTCGATCCCTCAAGACCCTTCCTCGAACAACTGAAAGAACTAATGCACACGGTGCCCTGGCCGAGCCGCAGTGTGATGTTCGAGACAAATTCGGAATATACGGATCAAGCCGGACATCTCAAAAATTGCTATCTTTGCTTCAACGCCGATTACTGCGAGAATTGTCTATATCTGGTCCGAGCGAATACCACCAAAGACACGCTGGATTCGCTGCAAGTTCAAAACTCCGAGCTTTGCTACGATTCGGTGCTCATCAACAAAAGTTTCCGCATGTTTTATTCATTCGACTGCGATGGCTCGAGTGATATGCATTTCTCAAAGCAGTGCGTGGGCTGTAATCACTGCTTCGGCTGCGTAGGGCTCCGAAAGAAAAGTTATCACATCTGGAATCAGCCTTATTCGAAGGAGGAATACGAAAAGAAATTGAAAGAAATGAACTTGGGCTCCCGCGCCTCGATCGAGGCCCTCAAAGCCGAAGCGCGTCGCTTTTGGCTCAAGTTCCCGTGCAAATACTACCGCGGGATTCGAAATATAGATTCGAGCGGAGATATGCTTATCGATACAAAGAATGCCAAACAGTGTTACTGGGTAACGAATGCAAAAGACGTGCGCTACTGCCAAGATTTATACATCCAATCTGAAGACTGTTATGACTACACAGTCTGGGCAAATCATGGTACGCGGATTTATGAATGTCTCACCTGCGGCGAGGAAGTGCAGAACCTGAAATTTTGCTTCGATTGTTGGCCTGCCTGCCGAGATCTCGAATATTCCGTAGGCTGCCATTCGACTTCGGATTGCTTCGGCTGTGTCGGTTTGAAGAAAAAGCAATATTGCATACTGAATAAACAATATTCCAAAGAAGAATACGAAAAAATTCGCGAGCAGATTATCGCGCAGATGAAAGAAATTCCTTATGTGAATGAGAAGGGAATCGAATATAGGTACGGAGAATTCTTGCCGACTGAATTTTCTCCTTTTGCGTATAACGAGACAATGCTTCTCGATGCGTTCCCACTCACTAAGGAAGAGGCGATAAAGAAGGGATATCGCTGGCGGGATCCCGATCGCAAAGAGTATCAAACGACCCTTAAAGCTGCGGAGCTGCCGGATGCTATCAATGAAACAAAAGAAGAGATTACAAAGGAAATCCTCGAATGTGCAAAGTGCAAAAAAGCCTATCGAATTGTGGCGCCTGAACTCGCATTTCATAAGCGGCTCGAAATCCCATTGTCTGATATATGCCAAGATTGCAGGCATGCGGAACGGTTCACATTATTGAATTCTCCTCGATATTTCTCCAGGGCTTGCATGTGCGCCGGAGAAGCAGATGCCACGGGAGTGTATAAAAATACCGCGACGCACTCACATGCAGGGCAGTGTCCCAGCAAATTTGAAACCGCGTATACTCCCGACCGCCCCGAGATTATCTATTGCGAAGAGTGTTATCAAAAAGAAACCACTTAAAATGCAGAATATGAACTGCAAACACTGCAAAAAAGATTTTGCAGTCACTGCAGATGATCTACGGTGGTATGAAAAATTCGGAGTATGTATCCCAAAGCTTTGCCCACAGTGTCGGGCGCAGCGGCGGTTAGTCTTTCGAAACGAACGAAGCTTCTACAAGCGTCCCTGCGATAAGTGCAAAAAGGACGTGGTTTCGATGTATAGCCCCAACAAACCGTATACCGTGTACTGCCACGATTGTTGGTTTAGGGATGACTGGAATCCGCTTGATTTCGGTAGAGATTATGACTCCTCGCGGCCCTTTTTCGACCAGTTCAAAGAATTATGGGAAAAGGTGCCAAAAATTTCGCTTATCCATGTCCGGAGCGTGAATTCGGAATATCTGAATATCTGCGCCGATAATAAAAACTGCTACATGATTGTGGAATCTTCTAATAATGAAGATTCTATTCATTGCTATTGGATTCAAAAAACAAGGAATTGTGTGGACACTTCTTTTTCCCATGAGTGCGAGCGCTGTTACGAATCGGACGACATTTACAATTGTTATCAAACACACTACAGCAAGGGGTGCCACGACTGCCGGGATAGTTATTTTCTGTTCGATTGCAGAAATTGTTCTAATTGCATTGGCTGCGTGAATCTGCGCAACAAACAATATTGCGTGTTTAATGAACAACTCTCCAAAGAGGAGTATCAAAAAATTTTGAAGGAAGCTCGACTCGACACTGCATCGGGCATAGAAAAATTGCGTGGCCAATTTGAAGAGTTTAAGAAAAAACAGCCTCGCAAATTTGCGGAAGCGGTAAATGTAGTGAATTGCTCGGGGAATTATTTGAAGGATGCGAAAAACTGCAGCGACTGCTTCCATACATATGAAGCCGAAGACTGTAAATATGCGGTACACGCCTGGCGTGATGCGAAAGACTGCGTGGATACGGACACCACGGGCAGAGGAGTGCAGATGGTCTATAACTCGCATAACACTGGCATCAATGCCTCGAATTGTATTTGCTGTGCGCTCTGCTGGGGAAACAACTTTCTTACTTACTGCGCGTATTGTTATGACTCACAAGACTGCTTTGCCTCCACCGGCCTCCGTAAAAAACAGCACTGCATTTTGAATAAACAATATTCCAAAGAAGACTACGAAAAACTCAAAACTCAAATTATTGCAGATATGAAACGCGAGGGCATATATGGGGAATATTTCCCGCCCTCCTTAAGCACGTTTGGATACAATGAGGCCTGTGTGCTCGAGCAAATACCGCTTATGAAAGAAGAAGCGCTCTCACAAGGTTTCAAATGGGAAGACCACCCTCGTGGCGCGTTCGGGAAAGAAACGGCAGGTTGGGAAAAAATTCCGGATTCTATCCTCGAGCTTCAATGCGATGCCTCCAAAGAAATTTTTGCATGTACTGCGTGTAGAAAAAATTATCGAATTATCTCTGACGAGCTTACGTTCTATAAATCGTTGGAAATTCCCTCGCCGCGATTGTGTCCCGATTGCCGGCACGTGCGTCGCTTTACCGCGCGGGGTCCCAATCATGTAAAGGAAAAAAAATGTAGCTGCGAAGGTATTAGAGCAGGGGGTTATCTGAATACTGCCAACACTTTCACGGAGAACATCCATGTCCTAACCGCTTTAAAACTGCCCATTATGAGGATTCCAATGCAATCCTTTACTGCGAAGAGTGTTATAACTCCGAAGTAGCATAGCCCTTCCCAAAACGTAAAACCTGTGGTAATGTAAAGACAGAAACCGTTCCTTTTAAAGGCCGAAAAACCATACTATCAAATGGTTATTATCTATACTACGTGTAAGGATACGGCCGAAGCGACAAAGATCGGCAAGGTGATTTTGGACAGCAAATTGGCCTCTTGCGTGAACATCTGGCCCATCCAGAGCATGTTTCATTGGGAGGGAAAACTCGCTAATCAGCTCGAAGCCGGAATGCTGGTAAAAACCGTAGAACATCACACTGCCGAGATCGAAGAATTGATCACGAAAAACCATTCCTATTCCGTACCTTTTATTGGCGTGATGCAGGTGCATCGCCATAATAGAGCGTACCGTGAATGGATGAGTTCGGTGGTCAAACCATAATTTTTCAAATGAAGCTCGAGCTTATAAAAAAGCTCCCCACCGAAGGAGCAATAGTGTTTGTGATAAAAGAAGGAGTCTCTCTAAAGACACATCCATTTTTGAAGTTTCTCGGAGAGGAGGACAAAAAATATATCGAAACCGTCACGAATGCATCAGGTGCAAGTGGAATTTCTAATAAATTCTTGATTCTTCCCTCGGGAAGAAAAACTTTAATTATAAGTGTTCCTGCAAAAGATAAATTTACCGGCCGCAAAGCGATTCTCTCCGCCCGGCGGGTGATCGTGGCCGCTCGAAGTGAAAAACTGGCACAGATTGTCGTATTGCTCGAAGACTTTCAAGCCCGAACATCCCCGCAAGAAACCGCGACGATGCTTGGTACTCAACTGGAGATCGCCAATTTTGAATTTGTAGCATATAAAACTGCCCCTAAGGAAGGATGGAATTTTGTAGAAGAAGTCGGAGTATTCTCAAAGTACAGCCTAGAATCCTTACGCAAAGCGCTCGAAGCGGGAAAGGTAGTTGGAGAAGAAGTAAATGCGGCGCGAGTCCTCTCAAATACTCCTGGGGGAGATATGACTCCTGCTGGCCTCGCTGAAGCAGCGCTCCAAGCCGGTAAAAAATCCGGGTTTAAAGTGACAATTTTGGATGAAAAAGAAATTACCAAACTCGGCATGGGCGGCGTCTTGGGAGTCTCTAAAGGTTCCGTGGAAAAACCCCGCTTCATCGTCATAGAATACCTTCGCGGCAAAAAATCCGAAAAGCCGGTAGTGATAGTGGGAAAAGGAGTTACTTTCGATACTGGAGGATTGAACCTAAAACCCACGCAAGCGATCTATGAAATGCATATGGATATGTCCGGTGGAGCCGCCACAATCCATATTCTCGGAGCACTCGCCCGGCTCAATGTAAAGAAAAACGTGATTGGGTTGGTACCTGCAGTAGAAAACATGCCCTCCGGTTCAAGTTTCCGCCCCGGAGACCTCTTAAAATCCATGTCGGGCAAAACCATTGAGGTAACGAATACTGATGCGGAAGGCCGAGTGATCCTCGCGGATGCCTTGGAATATGCCAAGCGTTACAATCCTCGTTTAGTAGTAGACATAGCTACGCTCACGGGCGCTGCGCTCGTAGCGCTGGGTCAACGAGCTTCTGCCATATTTTCGACCAGTGCTCCGGTAGAGCGTTCTCTTCGCGCAATTGGAGAAGAAACTGGAGATTTCGTCTGGCCGCTGCCCTTGTGGGAAGAATACGAAGAAGATATTAAAGGAATGTTCGGAGATTTTGCGAACTCCGGCAAGAGCCGCTGGGGAGGCGCGATTGAAGGCGCCGTATTCCTTCGCCAATTTATTCGCGACAAAGAAGGGAATGATGCATATCCGTGGGTGCACCTCGATATTGCTCCCCGTATGACCTCGGTAGACGGAGAATTTCTGGCCAAGGGCGCCGCGGCTCCTTCCGTCGCCCTCCTCACGCAATTTTTGCGTGAATACTAAAATTAGGCTATTCTTAAAGGAATGAGCTCGACTCGTTCCTGCAGGCAATGCAGGAACGCATTCTCTGTGGATGCTTCAGACCTCTCATTTTATGAAAAAATGGGAGTTCCCGTGCCGGCACTCTGCCCCGAGTGCCGATTTCGACGTCGTGCCGGGTTTCGAAATGAACGCACGCTCTACAAGCAAAACTGCAAACTTTGCGCCAAGTCGGTAATCACCATGTACAACCCAAAATCACCGCTTGTTGTGTACTGTAATGACTGCTGGGCTTCAGATAAATGGGATCCGAGCGCATATGCGATGGAGTATGATCCTTCCCGCCCTTTCTTCGATCAGTTAAAAGAACTCTCTCAAAAAGTTCCTAAATCCGGAACGTATTCGAGTGCATGGGCAGGTCCGAATGTAAGAAGTGAATACACTAACTTCGCGGGGAGTAATAAAGACTGTTATCTTTGCTTTAATTCAGGCCCGGAAAATGAAAATTGCGCCTATTCCAGAGGCATCATGCGTTCGCGGGATACATTCGATACCTACTACGGTTATGAAACCGAAAGGGGATATGAGGGAATAAATATGCAAAAAAGCTCAGGTGTTGCCTGGGGACAAAATATCCTCGAATGTCTCGATTCCTGGTTTCTTTTGAACTGTGCGAGCGTCCAAAATTGCTTTGGATGTGTGAATCTGCGTCATAAATCGAATGCCTTCCTAAATGAGCCTCTTGAAAAAGAAGAGTGGAAACGAAAAATTTTAGAAATTACCGGTAGCTATCAAAGAATTGAAGAATTTAAAAAACAATTTCAGGAACATGCACTCAAATTTCCGCGGCGAGAAAATAATAATTTGAAATCAGTTGATTGCACGGGGGATTACATATTCGAATCCAAAAACTGTCATGACTCATTTGAGGTGGGTAATGGAGAAAATTTGAAATATGTGTTCTCTGTAAAGTTCACCAAAGACAGTTATGACTTAATTGGACACGGGCGGAATTCTGAACTGCTGCTTGAGGGAGTGGGAGCCGGAGCAAGTCAGCGCATCATAGCCGGTTGGTGGATAGAAAATGCCCATGATGTGGAATATTCTTTTGCGACGCGCGCGAGCGAATATTGTTTCGGCTGCGACGGAATAAAAGGAGGGAAGTATCGGATATTAAATAAGCAGTATTCAGAGGAAGAATATAAGAAACTTCGCGCGCATATTATAGAAGAATTGAAAAACATCGGAGAATATGGGCTCTTTTTTCCGCCCTCGCTCTCGTTTTTCGCATATAACGAAACCATCGGACAGGACAATCTGCCGCTCTCCAAAGAAGAAGCTATCCGACAAGGCTTCCGCTGGGAGGAAAATCTTCCCGCCACGAAGGGTCAGGAAACACTAAAAGCGGAACAACTCCCGGATCACATTAAGGATGTGCAGGATTCGATTTTGAGCGAAATTCTCGCTTGTATTTCCTGCGGTCGGAATTATCGGCTTATCAAGCCGGAGCTAGAAGCATATCGACGAGCACTAATTCCCATTCCAAGAAAGTGCTTCAATTGTCGGCACCTAGATAGACTGACTCGCCGGGGCCCGTTTAAATTATTCGACCGCACCTGCGCAAAGTGTAATAAAGCAATCCGAACCAACTACGCTCCAGAACGACCCGAAATTGTGTATTGCGAGACTTGTTACCAAAATGAAGTTATATAGAGACCGAATAAGTCGAAGTCCCGCCATAGCTTTAGCGAAGGAGGATGAAAGCTGCTACCAGCAGGAAGTGGTATGGGACAGAAAATAGAAATGAATGCTGAGATAAGAAATTGCAGAAGCTGCAAGCAAGACTTCACGATTGAACCGGACGATTTCACGTTTTATTCAAAAGTTGGAGTGCCCGCGCCGCACGATTGTCCGGTGTGTCGTCAGCGTCGGAGGATGATTTTTCGAAATTTCAAGACGCTCTACAAGCGAAACTCCGATCGTTCTTCAAAGCCGATGATCTCGATGTATGCTCCGCACGCATCATACAAGGTTTTCACCCACGATGAATGGTGGGCGGACAATTGGGATGCTCGGCAATATGGCCGAGACTTTGATTTTTCGAGACCATTTTTTGATCAATTTAAAGAACTTCTCCTTGCGGTGCCAAAGATGAATTTGGTAAGTGTTCAAAGTGAAAATTGTGAATACTCTAATTTTGCGTGGAAGAGCAAAAGCTGCTATCTCGTCTTCGGCTGCGTAGATAACGACACGTGCGCATACGGTCACATTGTTTGGGAATCGAAAGATTCTGTAGATAATCTCTATCTTTATAAATCTGAGCTTTGTTTTGAATGTGTGGATTGTTTATGGAGCTACGGCTTACTCTGGTCTCAAGAATGCGAGAGTTGCAGCGAGAGTATTGGGCTTTTCGACTGCCGGAGCTGTACCAACTGCATAGGTTGCGTAGGTCTAAAACAAAAGTCCTACCACATATTCAATCAGCCGGTAAGTAAAGAAGAATATGTAAAGTTTTTAGCCGAGCATCCGCTTACCGATCCAAAAACACTTCCATATATTCTGGAAAAACAGCGTGAATTGAGGCGTCAAATACCTCAACGTCATTTTTTTGGCTCACATAATAATGCGGTATCAGGAAATCACATATACCATGCAAAAAATGTGCGCTATTCCTTCGACGTAAAGGGAGGAGAAAACTCTAAATTTGCATATACGACCCGCAAAGTAGTAGATGGCTATGATGTCGCGTTCTCACCAGACATAGAACTCGCATATCAAGCGCTCACCTCGCGCGGGAACGGGATCTACTTCGCGCATATGAATTACGAATGCAGTGATATCTATTATTCGGATAGCTGCCAAAATGTGCATAACGCGTTTGGCTGCGCGGGGCTCAAGGGCGGAGAATATTTGATTTTGAATAAACAGTATTCAAAAGAAGAATACGAAACACTAGAAGAGAAGATCGTCGAGCATATGAAGAAAACAGGGGAGTGGGGAGAGTTCTTCCCGGCGACTCTTTCACCGTTCGCATATAACGAGTCCATCGCGCAGGAATATTTTCCACTAAGAAAGGAAGAAGTCCTCGCGTCGGGCTTTCGGTGGGAAGAAAATATTCCCCGCACTTCCGGACAGGAAACCATCTCTCATGATGCGCTTCCGAAAAATCCTGCCGAATTCGACGCAGATTCACTTTTAAAACAGGTTTTGAAGTGTGACAGTTGTGGTTACAATTTCCGTTTCACCGCCCAAGAAATTCCATTTTATAAACGATTAAATCTCCCCTTGCCCCGCAATTGTTTTAACTGCCGTCACGAACGTCGCATGAAACAGCGAAATATACGTAAGCTATGGGATGGAAGCTGCGCGAAGTGCAATACAAAGTTTCAAACCTCCTACTCTCCGGAGCAGCAAAAGGAATTTAAAGTTTACTGCGACTCCTGCTATCTTCAAGAAATGGGTTAGAAGCAGTAACTCATCTACTAAGTATGCGATCGCTTAAGTAGTAGATGAATCTCATAATGAACAATCAAATAAAAAGCTGTCAAAACTGCAAAAAAGACTTTGTGATTGCCCCGGAGGACTTTCAATTTTACGAACGTATAAAAGTTCCGGCGCCGACGTTCTGTCCCGATTGTCGTCTCCAAAGACGCATGGCTTTCAGGAACGAACGAAGTTTATATAAAAACATTTGCGCACTTTGCAAAAAACAGTTTGTTTCGATGTATTCGCCAGACAAACCCTTTATAGTCTACTGCAAAGAATGTTGGTATTCGGATAACTGGGATCCGCTGCAATATGGTCAGGATTATGATTGGGATAAACCTTTCTTCGAACAGTTTCGGGAATTGATGCTTAAAGTTCCCAGAATCGGGATCATGCACATTCGCAACAATATCAATGCCGATTATGCGAACTATATCTCCGCAAGCAAGAATATTTATCTTTCTCAGTCCGTTATAGAAGGCTCAGAAAATATTTACTACTCTCGAAGTATAGATCGAAGCAAAGAAATCTTTGATTGTTTTAATGTCAAAGATTCCGAACGATGCTATGAAAATGTGGATGGTGGGAGAAATTATCGCTCGAAATTTCTGGTACGATCGCGGGATTGCATTGATTCCGCATTTCTTTTCGACTGCGTGAACTGTCAGAACTGCATAATGAGCGCGAATCTGCGCAATCGGCAATATGTAATCCGCGGGAAACAATATTCAAAAGAGGAATATGCCACAGCCTTGGAGAAAATCGAATTCGGTAAACAAAGCGAAATTGAAAAATTAAAACAGGAATTCGAAAATGTGATGGAAAAAGCCCTGCATAAATTCGCTAATATCACCAAATCAGTAACCTCAACGGGAGATAATATCGATAATTCTAAAAATGCGGCTTACCTCTTTGACGCATATAACTGCGAGAATGTGCGGTACGCGGCTAGGGCAATAGGATGTAAAGACTCCTACGATATCATGGGAGGGGCAAATCTCGAACTTGTATATGAACAGATGGCTGGTGGTTACGGAAGCAGAAACTCCTTAGCGTTAAGTCATGGGGAAGTGACGCTTGAGAGTAACTACACAGACTGGTGTCAAAGTTCCTCAAATCTTTTCGGTTGCATATCACTTCGAAAGAAACAGTATTGTATTTTGAATAAGCAATATTCAGAGAAGGAATATAAGGAGTTCTATCCAAAGATTATCGAGCATATGAATACAATGCCTTTCGAAGATAGAATGGGAAGAATGTACCGTTACGGAGAATTTTTCCCAATTGAGATTAGCCCATTCGCTTATAACGAGACGATCGCAGAAGAATATTTCCTCCTCGCGAAGGAAGAAATTATGAAAAAAGGTTATACGTGGAGAGAACTCGATCCACTTCCGTACGTGCCCACTGTAAAGGGAAAAGATTTACCCGACGATATTGCGAATGTGGAAAATTCAGCAACCAAAGAATTGATAGAATGCGAAAATTGCAAACGAGTGTATCGAATAGTACAGCCGGAACTTGAATTTCTTCGGCGCGAACAAATTCCCTTACCGAGAACTTGCCAAGAATGCCGACACGCAAAAAGATTGACTCTCCGCAATCCCCTTAAATTATGGTCTCGAAAATGTATGTGTGACTATAAGGTATGGAAGAACACTGCGAAGCATGTCCATCATCCGGAAGATCGATGTTCAAACGAATTCGAAACGAGTTATTCTCCAGAAAGGCCGGAGGTAATATATTGTGAGCAATGCTATCAAGCAGAAATTAGCTAGCGATTTATGAAATAAGATTTATGATTTAAGAATCATACATAAATCCTGAATCGTAAAATCAATGCATTTCCGAATCGACAACGTAGGCGATAATATGAACACCGTCATGCGCCGGATAGGGTACACGCCCATCCGGTGGACGGAAAAAGGGGAGTTGAACTGCGTCCGGCCGCTTCAAGGGCAGGACTACCCTCGTTTTCATGCGTATGTAAAAGAAGAACGCTTCACGCTAATTTTCAGCCTTCACCTGGATCAAAAGCGTCCTTCCTACGGCAATGAAACCGCACACAGTGGCGAGTATGAAGGAGAAATAATTCAAGAAGAAGCACGGAGGATTCAAAAGATCTTGAGCTTCTAGAAAATGGAGAACAGAATTTCAGAAAATCGGGATTGCCAAAATTGCAAACAGCAATTCACGATCGCTCCGGAAGATTTCGCATTCTACGAAAAAATCCAGGTTCCACCGCCCACGTGGTGTCCGCGCTGCCGCAACATCCGACGGATGGCTTGGAGAGAAGAGGGCCATGCACTCTATCGGGACACGTGCAAGCTTTGCGGCAAAAATATTATCACCATTCATGCGCCGGGACCGTTTACGATATATTGCCGAGAATGTTACAGGTCGGATAAATGGGACCCGTTGAGTTATGGGAAAGAATACGATTTTAGCATGCCCTTTTTCGCTCAATACCGGAAACTCATGGAAGAAGTGCCTCGACCGGCCCTCACCGGAATAAATATCGTAAACAGCGAATTTACGCACGGCTGCAAGGGCGTAAAAAACTGTTATTTCTGTTTCATGAGCTATTTTTCCGAAGACTCGCAGCATAGTTATTTACTTCTTCTCTCTCGCCACGCGTATGATTCATACGTAACTGATAACTCAGACCAAGTGTACGAAACTCTCCATTCGAACCGGCTTTATAAGGTCGCGTTTGGATACTTTGCAGATGACTGCTTAGAGTCCACATTTTTATATGATTGCATAGGCTGTTCGGATTGCTTCGGTTGTGTAAATCTCCGCAAACAAAAATATTGCCTTTGGAATAAACAACTTTCAAAGGAGGAGTATCGAAAACAAAAAGAATATTGGGATCTTGGGAGTTTTACTCGGTTAGAGGAAGCAAAGAAGAAGTTTCGGGAATTATATCTCTCGCTTCCGCATAAATATGCGCATGTAGTAAGCAGCCAAAATGCCACCGGAGATATTATCAGAGATACAAAAGACTGTGAGAAATGTTTTTCCGCCCTTGATGGCGTGCAAAATTGCAAATATGTCTATGTGGGGGGATTGAATTTAAAAGATAGCTACGATGTGAGCGGAGGAGGGGATACTGCCTCTCTTCTCTACGAGATTCTTGGTACAACGGAAGCACAGCGCTGCTTTTTTGCGAACGGCAGTTCCGGTTCGCAGGATATTATGTATTGCGATTGGGTAAATGATTCCTCTCACGTTCTTGGAAGTATTGCCTTGAAACATAAAAAGTATTGCATCTTGAATAAGCAATATGAGAAGGAGGAGTATGCCCAAATGAAGGCCAAAATAATCGAGCATATGCACTCGATGCCATATGTGGACAAAAAAGGACGAGTCTATAAATTTGGAGAATATTTTCCCACCGAGCTTTCCGCATATGGATATAATGAAACATTCGGATTCTTCTGGTACCCCAAAACCAAAGAAGAAGTTCTAGAAGAAGGATGGAACTGGCATGATCCTCAGAAAAAGTCTTATGAGGTGACATTGAGACTCGAGGACATCCCTGACCATATTAGAGACATTCCCGATTCCATACTCAAAGAAACCATTGAGTGCGCACATGGAGGAGCGTGCAACGAACAATGTACCACCGCGTTTCGGATCACTCCCGAGGAACTCGCCTTTTATAGAGACATGCGGATTGCCCTGCCTAGACTTTGCCCCAATTGCAGAAACTTCCAAAGAATTCACTGGCGAAATGGCTATGATTTATTTAAACGGAAATGCATGTGCGTCGGCATGCAGAATAAGGATGAGAATAAGTATAAAAATACTGCATCTCACTTTCATGGAGATGGCTTTTGCCCCAACGAATTCGAAACCACCTTCTCTCCTAAGCAACCGGAAATAATATATTGCGAAGCATGCTACCGCCAAGAATTTATATAGCAAGCATGCGAAGTCCCGCCGTAGCTTTAGCGAAGGAGGATGATGCCTGTTATAAAGCCGAATTTCTATAGATGAATAATTTTTTCTGGCGTCTTAGGAAATATAAATATCTTCTGCGAATCCTCTGGCAACAGGTAATGTTCAGACTAAAGATAGTTATTCGGAAACTATTTAAATAGGCGTCTGTGGCGATACATAACATCAAACATCCCTACAAAAAGGTGGCTCCAACTGCCCCGTTGTGGCATAATTTGGAAAGCGCAGACGCGCAACCCAAAAAAATGGGCTTCGAACCAGAGAAAGACGTCATCTATTTCGGCCGTACCGATTTCCGGAACACCAACCGGCTTTTTGGCATCAAAAGGAATGATCGCCGTCAACATGTCTACGTTGTCGGTAAAACCGGTACCGGTAAAAGTGTTCTTTTGAATAATATGATTGTGCAGGATATGGCGAACGGCGAAGGACTTGCCGTCGTCGATCCGCACGGAGAATTGGTGGAAGGGATCTTGGAAAAAGTCCCCGAGGATCGCATTGATGATGTAATTTATTTCAACCCGGCGGATATCGACTCTCATATTGGTTTTAATGTACTCGAACTTCCCGATCCGAAATACAAACACCTGGTGGCTTCGGGACTCATGGGCATTTTCACTAAGATTTGGGAGAATGTCTGGTCTGCAAGAATGGAATATATCATGAATAACGCCATATTGGCGTTGTTGGATACTCCCGGTTCCACACTTTTAGGAATCACGAGAATTCTCGTAGACAAAGATTACCGACAGCAGATCATTGCAAACATCAAAGACCCGGTGGTAAAGGCGTTCTGGGTTCATGAATATGAAACATGGCGTGACCAGTTCCGAAACGAAGCTATTGCTCCGATTCAAAACAAAGTAGGGCAGTTCCTTTCGACCGCACTCGTACGAAATATTGTGGGGCAGCAGCGGAGCACGATCGATATTTTCAATCTCATGAACGAAGGGAAAATATTTCTCATAAACGTCTCTAAGGGAAGAATCGGGGAAGATAACTCTGCGCTTTTGGGAGCCATGCTCATCACAAAGATGCAGCTTTCTGCAATGGAACGTATCCGCGTACCCGAAGAAGAACGCGTGGATTTCTTCCTTTATGTCGACGAGTTTCAGAATTTTGCGACTGATTCATTTGCTGGGATATTGTCCGAAGCCAGAAAATATCGCTTGGATCTTATCCTCGCACATCAATACATAGGACAATTAGTAACTGATGTCTCGACTAAAGTGCGGGATGCGATCTTCGGAAACGTAGGAACGATGATCATCTTCCGTGTGGGCGCGACCGATGCGGAATTTTTGGAAAAAGAATTTGAGCCGGAATTCACTCCTCAAGATATAGTAAACCTCCCGAACTACGCGATTTACTTGAAGCTTATGGTGGATGGAGTAACCTCAAGACCTTTTTCAGCCTCGACACTTCCTCCTTTTAAGGTGGCGACCTCCGAAATGACGAAGGAAATGATTATTAAAAACTCGCAAAAGCGATATGCGAGGCCCAGGGGAGTGGTAGAGGAAGAAATAAACCGATGGAGTGGCGTAATGACTACCGCAGAAGGTGCCCCCACGCTTCCCACGCAAAGTAAGGAGGGCGCATATCTCGCGACGTGCTCTTCCTGCGGTAAAACCACTACGGTTCCATTTGCTCCGGATCCATCACGCCCAATTTACTGTAAAGACTGTCTGAATCGCGTGAAGGCCGGAGAGGTATTGCCAGTAAAACTCATGCCAAGATCGAAAAAAGTTCGGGATTCTTCGAAAGATGCGCTCGCAGCGGTAGGTATCGAATTTGCAGTAGAACCCAAGAGCGAAGAAGAGGTAGAAGAAGAAACCACTCCTGAGGCAGAAACCGAAGAGGCTGCCGCAACCACTCCTGCTGAAATTACAAAAGCCGAACAAGAAACAGAAAAATCGGAAGAAGCAGCGGAATCTACCCCCGAAGAAACCGCTCCGAAAGCCGAAGAGGCCAAACCGCAAACGAAAGGAATTTCGCTTTCTGAACTCAAACCCCCGAAGAAGACTCCAAAAATGAAAGAGCGCACTGCTCCGGAAATAGATGTGGAGGAATTACGCAAATCCATCGCGGCTTCCCTTGATCAAATTTTAAGCAAAGACGAAGAGAAAAAATGAGATTTGATATTCTCTCGATTTTCCCCGACATATTTTCCTCGTATGTAAGCGAGTCGCTCTTTGCGCGGGCAATAAAGAAGAGTCTTCTCCAAATCAAAATTCATGACCTCCGCAAATGGAGTAGAGAGCGACATCGCAAGGTAGATGATCGTCCTTTCGGAGGCGGACCGGGAATGGTATTCCAGGTGGAACCAATACATCGAGCCGTCGAAGCGATTCAGCGCCAAACAAAAAAATTAAAGCGTCGGCGGATAATTCTTTTTTCCACTCGAGGTAAAAAGCTGGATGCAAACACTGCGAAGCGTCTTTCGAAATATGATCAGCTTACGCTCATCTGCGGCCGCTATGAGGGAGTGGACGAAAGAGTGGCCGACCACATTGCCGATGAAGAAATCTCAATAGGGGATTATGTACTCTCCGGAGGAGAGCTTCCTGCGCTGGTACTCATGGAGGCGATAAGCCGTTTCAAAAAAGGATTTCTTGGCACCCGCGAGTCTCTCGAAGAAATAAAAGGTTTCTATCCCGTATACACCCGTCCCGCCTCATTTACTCCTAAATCCGGCAAGCGCTCCTGGAAAGTACCCGAGGTGCTCCTCCGTGGTAACCATGCCGCAATCGATGTCTGGCGCCGAAAATACGGCGAAGATGCAAGTAGGAGAATACACGCTTAAGCTTCTGCTTGGTTTTCTGACTGGAGCTGCGGTGGCTGCTTTTGGCATACCCACCGAAGGAATAGTAATCGGAGGACTTCTTGCGATAATCTGGGTTCAGTATTTCAAACAAATAAAATTAGTGATGCTCTGCCTCGCCGGCGGAGCTTTTATTTTTGGGATTCTTTATTTCCATCTCTACGCGCAGGGGAGTGTAACATTCTTGCGCCTCCCTCAAGATTCTCCGGCAACTTTCGAAGGATTGGTGGTTGAAGAGCCGAGAAACGCGAATCGCTTTGCTAGATTTACCATAGAGCTTCAGGAACCTTATCGAGGAAAAATAGGAGTCATAGATGAAGCTTCGGGAATTCAATACGGAGATGTACTTCGTCTAGAAGGCAGAATCCGGATTGAAAATGGAGAGATTATAGCTAAATTTCCCAAAACAGAACGTCTCGCGCGCAATAAAGGACATTGGCTGAAGGAACAGCTTCTCGCAGTAAAGAGGGGAGTAATCCAAAGTTTTGAGCGCGCGCTTCCGCCCGACGAGGCCGCTCTTCTCTCCGGCATCACGCTCGGCGCCCGAAGCTCCTTTTCTCCAAAACTTAAAGAGGATATGGCAATTTCAGGGACTATTCACATTGTCGCAGTCTCAGGCTACAACATAAGCATTCTCGCGATTGTATTGGGGAGCGCTGCGGCCCTTTTTATGAGAAGGCGCATCGCAATTTGGGTCGCAGTGATAGGAATATTGCTCTTCGTGGGAATCGTAGGAAGCGAAGCTTCGGTGGTGCGAGCAGCCATTATGGGAATACTCGGCCTCCTCGCGGAAGGCACGGGGCGACCGAACAATCAGGCCTATGCCATTGCGCTTGCCGCTTCACTCATGGTGGCATGGGACCCCACTATCATCCGCAACGACCTGGGTTTTATGCTTTCCTTTTTAAGCCTCTTAGGAGTGACATACCTCTCTCCCGCGCTTCAATCGCTTTGGAGAAATGCAAAAGATAAAGGTTTTTTCGCCTGGAAGGAAAACTTGGATACCACGCTCGGAGCGCAACTGGGCGTCTTGCCGGTGCTCCTCCTCACCTTCGGGAGCGTCTCCGCCACTTCGCTCCTCGCGAATATTCTAATAATTCCCTTAATTCCCATTACTATGGGAGTGGGATTTCTTTTAGGAATTATCCAATGGCTTTCTCCCTTGCTTGCGTTCCCGGTTACAGAAATAGCAAGATTGCTTACCGGCTATGAAATATGGGTAATTCAATTTTTTGCGGATACGGCGATCCCAATCGGAAATTTCTTTGCCTACCCGGTAGTCATAATCGCATATTATCTCTTCTTCGCTGCGTTTATCGCATATCGGAATAAAAAAGGTGAAATAAAACTCACCGAACCCTCTGCAATAAAAAATCTATGGTCCTAAAAACCAATCTCCAAAAATTTCTGCTCCCGAGTATCGCCTCACTCCTTATACTGAATGTGTTCGTATGGCACTCCGTATGGAAGGGGCTCCCGGATCAAAATCCTTCGCTCCATTTCCTGGATGTAGGTCAGGGAGATGCCACCCTCCTCAAGCTTCCGGGCAATATATCAATTTTGACAGATGCAGGTCCAGACCGAAAGGTAGTGCAGGCAGTAAATGAACTATTGGGTCTAGATCGGCGCTATATTGATATAGGAATCATCACTCATCCACAGCGAGACCATTATGGAGGATTTATCGATCTACTCAAGCACTTCAAATTTGGAGCAATAATTACGAATGGGCGCAATGCGGATACGGGAAAAGAAGCGTGGCGGGAATTTTTAGCCACCATACAGTCTGAAAATATCCCGCATATCGTACTGCGGGCAGGAGATCGAATTCGCTATGCGAATAATAAAATAGATTTTTTATCTCCCGGACCCAATCTTTTGAAAAGCAAGGAGTTAAATGACACCAGCTTTGTAAATCGAATCCAAACTCCGGCTTTTTCCGCGCTCCTCACGGGAGATATAGGCATAAAAGTGGAACAATTTCTCTTAAAATCGGGGATCTCTCTCAAAACCGACATCTTAAAAGTCGCGCACCATGGGTCTAAGTTTTCTTCAAACAAAGTGTTTTTAAATGCGGCGAATCCACAGATTGCACTGATTGGAGTGGGCAAAAATTCATACGGCCATCCCACAAATGAAGTACTGAGCAGACTGAGAGCTGCCTCAGTAGGGGCGGTTCTCCGAACCGATGAGCGAGGCACAGTGAGCATTATCCCGCAAGGCGAGAAGCTTCTCATTTTCACACACCGCGCCAAAGGAGAGTAGGGTATAATAAAGAACATGACACTCCTCATTCGAAACGTTCGCATCGTGGGAGAAGCTCGCGCATCTGAAGAGCGGAGCGATATATTCGTGCAAAACGATATTATTTCCGCTATTGGCAGCCTGGGAAATAAAAAAGCAGATGAAGTGATTGATGGCCAGGGAACATATCTCGCTCCAGGTTTTATCGATGTAAATACCGACTCCGATCACTATCTTACGCTCTTCGACAACCCGGCACAGGAAGATTTCTTGAAGCAGGGAGTAACTACCATATTCGGCGGAATGTGCGGAGCCTCCTTGGCCCCGCTTCTCTATGGCAGCTTAGAATCCATTCGAAAATGGGGGGATATTCATTGTGTAAATGTAGGCTGGCAATCCTTAGGGGAACTTCTCGACATTCTAAGCTCGCGGGGTTTAGGAGTGAATTTCGGCACATTGATCGGCCATTCCACTATTCGGCGCGCATTAGCAGGAGAAAACTTTAGAAATCTCACCAAAAATGAGCTTAAGGTATTTATATCCACACTAGAACGAGGAATGTCGGAAGGGGGGTTCGGGCTTTCCTCCGGCTTGAGTTATGTCCACGCTCGAGAAACTTCATACGCTGAATTGAAAGCTCTAGGAGAGGTGGTGCAGAAACGTAATGGCGTATACGCCACGCATCTTCGAAAGTCCGGAGAAGACCTTTTAAATTCTCTCGAAGAAACGGTAAAACTACGCAAAGAAACCGGAGTAAAAACTATCATAAGTCACTTCCAGCCCTTCATGGGTACGGAAGAACTGTACGACACGGCCTTAAAAAATCTCGAAGAACTTTCTACAGACCGCGCGGTGTATTTCGACACCTATCCTTTCGATGCAAGTGTGGTACCGCTCTATACGCTTTTGCCCCTGTGGGCACAAGAAACTAATTTGGAAACCATGGCCGCAAATTTGAAAGATGCATGGAAGCGAAAGAAAATTATTAAAGAATTGCCGGAACTCTCTGGGGACGGGCTCATCGTGGCAAGCGCCCCAGGCCACGAACCTTTGATAGGGAAAAACATCGAGACCTTAAAAGAAATGTACGGCGTCTCTCTAGGCGCAGAAGCTCTGCTGCAACTCATGCGCGCCACAGATCTCCGAGCAATCGTGTTTTATAAGAATATTGCTGCCAATCTTTTGACACAAGCCCTTGCACATCCGCGTTCTCTCATCGCGACGAATGCCGCGAGTATTAAAGAGGGCAGACAGATTGGGATGCTCAAACCCGAGCGCGCCACGAACACCTTCCCAAAGTTTCTCGATATAGTAAGCCTCAAGCGGCTCATGCCCCTCGAAAGCGCCATCCAAAAAATCACAAAAACTCCTGCCGAACTCTTGGGAATTAAGGGCAGGGGAGAAATTAAGGAAGGCAACTACGCTGATCTGGTAGGGTTTTCCTGGAAAGAAGGGGGAGCCTCGGCCACCGAAATTAAATTCGTGGTAGTGAACGGAACGATAGCCGTCCAAAATGGAATTTCTAAAGAAACGCTCAGGGGGAGAATATTAAAACACCAATCATAAATGTTTGGAGCTCGGGGCCACCGTCCAGATTATTTCCTCATGGCCTTGGTGCTTGTATTGGTTGCTTTTGGATTAGTGATGCTCGTGAGTGCCTCCTCAGACCTTGGAAAGATTAAATTTAACGACAGCTATTACTATCTGAAGCATCAGCTGATATATGGATTTTCGCTGGGCCTCCTCGGCTTTTTTCTTGCGGCAAATATTCGCTACACGATCTATAGAACATGGGCCTTTCCGCTGCTCCTCCTCACCATCGCACTCCTTATTCTTATTTTTACCCCATTGGGAGTAGAAGCGAACGCCGCCACTCGCTGGCTAAAGATCGGGCCATTTCGATTCCAACCAGCGGAGCTTCTGAAAATCACCTTCATAATCTACATTGCCGCCTGGCTCAGCCGGCCCAATGCAAAGCGTTCCGCCTCCTTTTTAAAAGGCCTTTTGCCATTTCTAATAATCTCGGGCGCCATATGTGCGCTCCTCATCATGCAGCCCGCAACGAGCACCGTGGCTATCCTTCTCGGAGCGGCCCTCGTGGTGTACTTCTTAAGCGGAGCTTCGCTTAAATATATTTTTGGCACAATTCTTGTCGCGGCGATTTGTGTGGGGTTGATTATTTACGCCACACCATACCGCCGCGATCGAATTCTGGGATTTTTGAATCAAGACCAGCACCAAGAAACCAAAAATTATCAGGTGCGTCAGGCGCTTACCGCGATCGGAGCGGGTGGGCTCACCGGAGCAGGATACGGCCGCTCAGTGATCAAAAACAGCTTGCCCGCCTCAGTAGATGACTCTATATTTGCCATAGTAGGCGAAGAATTCGGCTTCTTAGGCAGTGGAGCCCTCGTAGCCCTTTTTGGAGCTCTCGTATTACGCCTTTTCTGGCTAGCCCGCCGCGCTCCCGATCTTTTTGGGCGGCTCATGCTCGTAGGTTTTGGCACGGTTATCGCGTTCCAGTCGCTCGTGAACATGGGTTCCATTTCGGGAATTTTGCCCCTTACCGGCGTCCCTCTGCCGTTTGTGAGTTATGGAGGAACCGCCCTCGCGGTATTCATGACCATGGCCGGAATTGCAACAAATGTGTCGAAATACACATAGAATCTAGGAGTTAGAAAATAGAATCTAGAATGAACCCAGAAACAAAAAATTGTCAGGCCTGCAAAAATCCGTTCACGATCGAGCCGGAAGATTTGATATTTTACGAGAAAATCAAAGTACCACCTCCCACATTCTGTTGGCGATGCCGCATGCAAAGACGAGATAACTGGAGAAATGAGCGTTTGCTCTATAAGAGAAAATGTAATGTCCCAGGACATAGTGAAGATATTATTTCCACGTTTGCTCCGGATGTGCCATGGGTGGTGTATGACCAAAAGGAATGGTGGAGCGATTCATGGAATTCGCTTGCGTATGGAAGAGAATATAACTTCTCTAAACCATTTTTCTCCCAATTTAACGAGCTACTCCATAAAGTGCCGATTCCTGCTGTAGAGAATGAGAATCCGGTAAACAGCGAATACTGTAATGCGGCCGCGGGCAACAAAAACTGCTATCTGTGCTTCGCTGCCGGATGGAACGAAAATGTAGCTTACTCAAACAAAATCGGGACAAGTAAGGATTCTCTTGATTGCTACATGGCTTCAAAAGTTGAACTTGGTTATGAGAATGTAAACTGCCACGATTCGTATCGGTTACTGTGGAGCGTGAACTCCAAAAACTGCCGCGATTCGCACTTTCTTTATAACTGCCGGAATTGTTCGAATTGCTTCGGGTGTGCAAATCTCGTCTCAAAGTCCTACCACATTTGGAACCAACCGTATTCTAAAGACGAGTACTTCGTGAAACTCACTGCACTCGACCTCTCCACACGAGAGAGAATTGAGGGACTCAAAGAAAAATTTTATAAAGAGATTGTTGCGAATATGGTTCATAAATACGCGAGTATTCTCAACTCTTCAAACTGCACAGGCGACAACATTAATAATTCAAAAAATGTGGAAGTTTCATTTGATGTACTGACAGGAAGTGAAGATTCAAAGTTTCTCCAGCATTGCATGGAACTAAAAGACGCTTACGACAACATGGGGGCTTATAGATACAACCTTTCGTATGAAAATGTAAACGTGAATGTAGGCAATAATAATATTGCCACGATTGCGACCTATAACGCTCGCGCCAATCAATATTCGTATCACTGTCACGGTTGCAGCAATATTTTCGGGTGTATCGGCCTTCGCAGTAAAGAACATTGCATTCTGAACCGCCAGTATTCCAAAGAGGAATATGAACAACTGGTACCCCAGATCATAAAACACATGAACGAAATGCCGTATGTAGATGCCGCCGGAAGGAAATACGGTTATGGAGAATTTTTTCCTGCGGAGATTTCTCCGTGGGCATATAACGAAACAATCGCGCAGGAATATTTTCCACTAAGCGAATCCGAAGCTCAAGCTAAAGGATTCCGCTGGAAAAAATCCGAAGGAAAGCATTACAACGTCACCATCGCTGCAGATAAAATTCCCGACCGAATCGCGGATGCACAGGATTCAATAGTAAATGAGGTAATCGAATGTGCGCATAAAGGTATCTGCAATGAACAATGCACCACCGCTTTTAAACTCATCGACGCAGAGCTTCAATTTTATCGAAAGCTGAATCTTCCCATCCCGAATCTTTGTCCGAATTGCCGCCACTATGCACGTCTCAAGCAAAGAAATCCGCTCATGCTATGGAAAAGAAAATGTCGCTGCGCAGGCACTGCTTCCGATAACGAAGTCTATCACAATACCACCAAACACTTCCACGAAGCAGGGGAATGTCCCAATGAATTTGAGTCGAGCTACGCCCCCGAAAGACCAGAACTTATCTACTGCGAACAATGCTATCAAGCAGAAGTGAATTAAAAGAATGCTACAATTCTGAAGTAGCCTAGCATTTAAGAATCACGGAGTGTTAATTGAAAATTGGGAGTAATTCGCAATTCACAATTCTAAATTCTCAATTCCATGAATAAAATTCGAATCGCACTCACGGGCGGCGGGAGCGGGGGACACGTATACCCCCTGCTTGCAATTGCGGAAGAGCTCCAGCGGATCGGCACGGCACAAAAAGCGAATCTGGAAATAGTACACTTTGGCCCGAAAGACGCATTTGCGCCGTTATTTACTAACGCGGGAATAAAGCGCCGCTCAATAATGGGCGCGAAGCTTCGCAGCTATTCCACGCTTCAAAATATCCTCGACGTTCCAAAGTTTTTCATAGGAATCTTTCAGGCCTTTTTAAAGATTTTTTGGTATATGCCCGACGTGATTTTTTCGAAAGGTGGTCCCGGCGCCTTCCCCGTAGTACTTGCAGGCTGGTTTTATAAAATTCCGATACTCATCCACGAATCCGATGCCATCCCCGGAGCCACGAATATCCTATCGTCCCATTTTGCCACGCGAATCGCAATTACATTCGAGGAAGCCAAACGTTATTTTGACCCGACCAGAACCGCTACGGTAGGCAATCCCGTACGGCCCTGGCTTATTAAAGACAAACCCGAACCGAAAGTTGCGAAACAACTCCTCGGATTCAACCCCGAAGCTCCGCTCACGGTAATACTAGGAGGTTCACAAGGCTCTCAAAGAATCAACGAATTTATAGTCGCAAATCTTCCCACAATCCTTAAAGAAACACAACTTTTTCATCAAACAGGTACGAACAATTTTTCTGAGATTGAAGCCCTCTCCAAGGCGGCGTTCCCAAGTGCCACGTCTTATAAAGTGGTGGCGTATATAACTGAAGAGCTCAAAAATGTACTGGCAGCTGCTGATTGCATAGTGGGACGCGCAGGAAATGGCACGATCTCAGAAGCTGCTGCATTTGGAAAACCCATGATCCTCATCCCTCTGCCGGAATCCGCGAATGATCATCAACGGGCAAACGCGCGAGAGTTTAAAAAAGTAGGTGGGGGAATAATCATCGAAGAAGCGAATCTTCTCCAGGAAATTTTCGTGAGTGCCTTGAAAAAAATACTCACGGATTCTTCGGTTAAAGAGCGTATGTCCGCCGCAGCCACAAGTTTTTTTAAACCCACCGCAGCAGAAGTAATTGCACAAGAAATCCTTCTTCTAGGCAAGAACTGAAACTTTCACCGCCCTCGAGCCCTTGCACCATAAAGATTCCGTTCTCTACCTCAATATTCATGGGGTATTAACCTAGAAAAATCAGTCCAAAGCTGGTAAAGTAGGGCCTATGACCGCGAAACACATTGAAAAAGTCCGCGTTCGATTTGCTCCTAGTCCCACCGGCCATTGGCATGTCGGAGGAGTGCGCACCACTCTTTTTAATTGGCTCTTCGCAAGGAAGCAGGGAGGAGTCTTTATTCTGCGGATTGAAGATACCGACGCTGAGCGCTCAAAGAAGGAATACGAGGCAGAAATTCTTGAAATGCTCGCGTGGTTAGGTTTGGACTATGACGAAGGACCCGGCAAGGGGAACCTTGGTCCTTATCGCCAGAGCGAACGTACTGCGCTATACGAGAAATATCTCGCGAAGCTGCTTGAGGAACATCGCGCATATTATTGCTATTGCAGCAAGGAAGAACTCGAAGCTGAGCGGCAAGCTCTCCTCGCCCAAGGTATGCCTGCCAAATATGGAGGCCATTGCCGCAATTTAAAAAATCCTCCAGCGGGCAAAAAACCAGAGGTAATTCGATTCAAGACTCCCGAAGTGGAAATAGAATTTAAAGATTTAATCCGCGGAAAAGTAAAATTTGATGCCGCGCTTTTTGGAGATTTCGTAATTGCAAAAGACGTACACTCGCCACTTTATAATTTTGCGGTAGTCGTGGATGATCACGAAATGCAAATATCTCACGTGATTCGGGGTGAAGAACATCTCTCAAACACTCCGAAACAGATTTTGATGCAAAAAGCGATGGGTCTTGCGGAGCCAATTTACGGGCATCTGCCGCTCATTTTAGACGGAGAACGCAAAAAACTTTCGAAGCGATATGCAGAAACTTCTCTCCTCGAATACCGGGAAAGGGGATTTCTCCCAGGGGCCATCTTGAACTTTTTGGCGCTTTTGGGCTGGCATCCGTCTCACGATAAAGAAGTCTTTACTCTTAAAGAGTTAATTCAGGAATTTGATCTTTCTCGCGTGCAAAAAGCCGGAGCGGTATTTAATGAAAAAAAATTACTATGGCTAAACCGCGAACATCTGCGCAAGCTGTCAGAGGAAGAAATTGCGAAATTTTTGGATCCGTTCCTGAAAAAGAAAAATCTGACTCCAAACAGCGAAATGCTCCGCGGCTTAATCCGATTAGAACGAGATCGAATACGAACGTTCTCGGAATTTTCGGAGTCTGCGGGCTTATTCTTTTCACTCCCGGATTATCCATCCTCACTCCTGAATTGGAAGGATTCGCCCAAGGAAGAAACCAAGCAAATGATCTCTTCCCTCAAAGAATGCTTCGCTCCGCTCACCGAAAAAAAGTTCACCCGGGAAGGAATCATGGCCGCCCTTAGAAATCTTATAGAAACCAAAGGGAAGGGAAATGTACTTTGGCCGTTGCGTGCGGCACTCTCGGGTCAAATGGCTTCGCCTGATCCTTTAGATATAGCGTCAATACTGGGCAAAACAGAAACTCTTAGGAGATTAGAAATTGCCCTGAAAAAAATTTAGAAACTATGACTACCAAATTTCGCGGCATTCTAATTTTGCTTGGAGCATTGGCAATTTTTTTTGCCAGCCAATCCGGACTCTTCGCGCAAACTAACCCGTCTGGGCTCACCCGGGAAGAATTAGAACGCCAAATTCAAGCCCACTCAAAAGAGCTTGAAACTTTGCAACCCAAACTCGAAAGCGCTCGGCAAGAGCTTCAAAGTACCCGCAACGAAAAACGCTCATTACAACAAGAATTAGCATCAATCGATCGGAATATAAGCCAGTTGAATTTAAGTATTCGCTCAGATGAACTCACGGCACAAAAACTGGCATACGAGATAGATTCTTTAGAGATCGATCTGAAGGATATCCGCGCTTCCTTTGGTGACAAGCAAGCCGCCATAGCTCAAATTTTAAACGAAATCCAGCGCCTAGATGGAAAAGGGGAGAATCTGCTTGCTATGTTTCTTCGCAATGCAAGCCTCGCAGATGGAGTTCTTGAGGCGCAATCACTCACCAATCTCCAAGCACAACTTACGGTCGACGTAGAAAACCTGAGAACACTTCACGAAGAATATGACAAAAAACTCACAGAAGCCAATAAAAAAAGAGCCAATGCTTTATTTCACCAAAATAGTCTCAAGAACAAAAAACTGATTGTGCAAGATCAGCGTTCCGAACGGGAATCGATTCTTAAAGTCACCAAGAGTAAAGAAACGGTATATCAGAAAGAATTGACCGAACTCGAGAAAGAGCAGGAGCGAATCGCGGACGAAATCGAAGCCCTAAACTCAGTACTTCGGACAAAGATCGATCCCAGCACCTTACCCCCGGTCAAGGGAGGAATCTTGGCATTTCCGGTAAACGTTGGCCGCAATTTCATTACGCAAGGCTATGGCTCCACCGGCTTTGCCAAAACCACCTATCGAGGCAAATGGCATAACGGTATCGACATCGGTTCTCCGGTGGGTACGCCAATAGTAGCCGCTGAAGAGGGGAAAGTGGTAGCAGTAGGTAACCAGGATAATTACTGTCCCCGTGCCGCATATGGAAAATTCATCGTAGTAAAACACACCAATAATTTAGTCACCCTCTACGCACACCTTTCCCGTCAAGCCGTCGTAAAAGGCCAGCGCGTCGAGAGAGGAGAAGTAATCGGGTATATGGGACGCACTGGCTGGGCCACAGGACCTCACTTGCACTTCGTAGTATTTGCAGCTCCAACATATTACCTTGGGATGACGAAATCTTGTGGACCAATGCCCCTTGGGGGAGATCTAAACCCGATGGGATACCTCTAAAGGAGTAGAATATAGATATGGCGGGAAGAAAACTTCTAGTAATAGCATGCATCGCTTTCCTTGGTTCATGCCTCGGAGTCAAAGCGGCAGAAGTTCAATTTACTCCCGCTCCACTCATAGAAGGCGACTGGACTTCCAAGCTGCCACGGTCAATTCAAAATCTTTTGCAATCTACGGGAGATTTGAATCGCTCTCTTTCTTCGTGGTCCTTATCGCGCGAATCCTTCAAAGGCGCGGGAGCTCGTCTTGGAGAAACGATCCGCACCACGTTTCGAACAATAGGGTTCATTATTTTAAATATATTTGCCTGGTTAGTTTCAGTGGCCACTATATTTATATTCTGGACAGCCGGAATAATCATAATAATTATTCAATGGATAATTGATACTATTCGAATATGACACCAATAAAAGAAGTAGAGGGTATCCGCTATGAACGGATTCCTGTTCGCACTCACCACATTCAGTTCGGAGAATCTCTCGAAGAAATTATAAAACGATACGCGATTCCGCTCGCACAAAAAGGGGATTGGATCGCTATTTCCGAAAAAGTAGTTTCAATATGCCAAAATAACGTCCGGCATATTTCCACAGTCAAAGCCGGCTGGCTCGCGAAGCTTATCGTGAAAGGAGTGAAAAAATATCCGAATGACATCGGTTTTTCTCGGCCGGAAAAAATGCAGCTCGCCGTGGAACTCGCCGGACATCCTCGAATTATTCTTGCAATGCTTTTAGGCGCAATAGGAAAAATGATTGGGGTGAGGGGAATATTCTGGCGAGTCGCGGGTCATCGAATCTCCGAAATCGACGGTTTCAATCCCGCCTCTATGGATCCCTACAAAGAATATGCCGCGCTGCCTCCTAAAGAGCCCGAGAAGGTATGCATCGATCTAGAATCGAAAACCGGCCTGGGAACGGTCATAATAGATGGCAACAATATCAACGTAGAAGTGATTGCAACGAGCGCCTCAGTTCCAGTAGACAAAAAAATTGCCCGCTTAATTCTTTTAGACAACCCCATGGGACAGGATGATGAAATGACTCCCATAATTCTTGTGCGCAATTGTGCGACAGTATGATATAGTTTAATTATGATTTCTGGAGAATACGTTGCAGGCTTCGTAGATGGAGAAGGTTGCTTCGCATTAAAATTTCGAAGAGATGTTCGACGCGATAGAATGGGTAGTCCGGAATATTTTTATTGGGATGCTGAGTTTGCAAAAGATAAGAAATACAATTGGTTGTGGAAAGGTATGGGCACCCAATAAAACGGGCTCAGTAAGATATTCGGTCCAGGACATGAATGATCTGCAGCAAGTGATTATCCCTTTCTTCGAAAAATACCAACTCCATGCGCAGAAACGGCTTGATTTCGATTTATGGAAAGAAGCCGTATATCTACTCAATAAAAATAAAGGAAGAAAAACAAACATCAATAGTACTGGCAATCCTCGAGGAACTCGAAAGTTAGATTGGAACCCAAATGATCTATTCAGATTGAAACAGATACACGAAGAAATGAAATCCTATAAGGGCGGTAACCGAGGTAATTGGAAGTGGGAATATAAAATGTCGTAAAACAGTTATTCTACGACAGTTCGAATCTAATAAAACCAATGTTACCTCCAGGACATCTTGCCGCCGGCTTTCTTACCTCCTATGGGCTTCTTAAGCTTTCGAATGTGGCGTTCACGCCCACGGAGGCCGGATTTATTCTTCTCGCTGGTACAATCTTAGGCGCAATCCCGGACATAGACTTCATTCCATTTTTTAGTTCGCGCAAATCTATGCGCTTTACGGACTCCGACACGCACAGACGTTATATCACTCATGCACCTATCATATGGCTGACTATTGGCCTTATAACGGCTCTAATAGCCCCAAATTCCTTTATATGGGTCTTGGGCCTCCTTATATGGCTTGCCCCATGGAGTCACTTTATGGGAGATTCCTTAGAATTCGGGGTTCGGTGGCTTTGGCCGCTCTCTAATCGCTACTTTGCCTTAGGAAAGTATCCTGACAGGGACCTTGCCACGGAAAAAACGCTTATAAGGCATTATTGGGGCATTATTCGAGCGTACATGACTCAAAGCATCACTTTTCCGCTCGAGGCCGTTCTCCTTCTTTCCGCCGCCGCCGTATTGGTAAAAGAATTTCTACTCTAAACAATGTTTAAGATTTCGGACACGAATTCTAATCGGGTACATCTCATCGGCATAGGCGGGATCGGCATGAGCGCGCTTGCTCGGTGGTTTAAATCACAAGGTTTTAAAGCATCCGGCTCTGATGCGGACGGAGAAAGCATAATTGCGAAACAATTGCGCCAGGATGGAATAAAAGTGCTTACGGGACACCACGGCAAAAATATTCCCAGAGGCACCGCACTGGTAATCCGAAGCCAAGCCATCGACAGAGCCAATTCTGAACTCCAGGCTGCGATCAAAAACAACATTCCGGTATTTTCATATCCCGAGACACTTGGCTTTATAAGTCAGGAGTATAAAACCATTGCGATCGCAGGCGCACATGGGAAAAGTACCACAACCGCACTCACCGCCCTCACGCTCATAAAAGGAAACCTTGATCCGACAGTAATTATCGGTACCACCTTAAAAGAGTTCAAAAACTCCAATTTTAGAAAGGGAGCCAGTCCCCTCTTAGTGCTCGAAGCCGACGAATATGGCAAAGCTTTCCTTTACTACTCACCGCTAGTAACCATCGTCACAAACATTGATCGCGAACATTTGGATATCTATTTTTCTCTTAAGGAAATTCAGAAAACATTTCTCGCCTTTTTATCGCATACCACGCGCGGCGGTACGTTAGTCTTGAATCGCGACGATCGAAATCTTTGGCCTCTGAGTAAAAGGATAAAAAAGATTGCGGAGAAAAATCAGCTTAAAGTATTCTGGTATTCCACAAAAAATAAAGAAGCTAAGCTCATAAAAAGCAAACTGCAAATAGCCGGAATTCACAATGTATCGAATGCGCTCGCAGCCTTCACTGTCGCAACAAAAGTTTTTAAGGTTCCGCAAAAAATCGCATTAAGTGCGCTCGGCGCCTATAAAGGAGCCTGGCGCCGCATGGAATACCGAGGCAAATGGCAAATAGCAAATAACAAAGGGCAAATTACTAAAACAAAGAATTCCGGCCATTCGCTACGTGCTATACGCTCTTTGCTGGTGTACGACGATTACGCCCATCACCCGACTGAAATTCACGCCACCCTTGCCGCATTCAAAGAAAAGTTTCCTGACTCCCCTCTTATATGCGTTTTTGAACCCCACCAAGCGCTACGCCTCGAAAAACTATTTAAAGAATTCTCTGCCTCCTTCGAAAACGCCGATGCAGTTCTTCTCCTTCCCACCTATCAAGTTCGCGGCCGAGACCAAGTCAACCCTCGCTTCACCTCTGAAACTCTGGCCAAGGCAATTCAAAAAAAATATCCCAAGAAACCGATACTATATCTCTCCAACCCCACAAAATTAAAAGAGTACCTAGTAAAGCTACTCCTTGCTACTCGCTACTCGCTACTCGCTCGGCACCGCTCCGCAGTGCTCATTATGATGGGCGCCGGCAGCATTGTTCGCCTCACGGATACCTTATTAAAAAAATAATGGACTAGCATCTCTCTTTAGGAATCGCTTCGGGCGTAATTCAGACCGTCTCAGTTATTCCTTATGTGAAGAGCATGATTCAAGGAAATACGCGCCCCAATGCGATTTCCTTCATGCTTTGGGGCTTATTGGGAGTTATCGCAATTGCCGCTCAAATCAGCGCAGGAGCATCGTGGTCAATCATTCTTCTTATTACCATCACCTGCAATAGCTTACTTATCGCCTTCTTGGCTTTGTGGGGATACGGATATAAGAAATACACCCTTTTAGATTGGACATGCCTAGCTCTTGCAATTCTGGCAATTACTTTATGGCAAATTACGAGTCAGCCGGTAATTGCAATCGCATTTTCAACATTGGGAGATTTCTTTGCCGCCCTGCCTACAATCGTAAAATCCTATAAAGATCCGGGCTCGGAACTCGCATTGGGATGGTGTTTGGTTATGACCGCCTCGCTCTTGAGTATTCTCTCAACGAGAATCTGGAATGCCGCCAACCTCATAAGCCCAGTGTATACATTCCTCGAAACGGCACTTGTTACATGCCTCGTGTTTTTCGGCCAAAGAAGTTTGCGAAATCACGCAATGAAATAGTATTATAAAGCCACATCTAATTCTATTTTCTACTTTCTATTTTCTAGATTCTGCCCATGTTCGACAATTTCAAGGACAAAGAAAGCTTCAAAGAGGCATGCGGTTATACCATAGACGATATTTGGTATCCTCGAGTCACAAAAATAGTCTCAATCAAGGCCAAACCGGCTCTTTACCGGTTTTACGGTGAAGCTGCGAGCTTCAAAGCGGCCGCCGCAATTACCGAAAAGTCTGCCGAAGAAGGCACGCTTATTCATGAAACCGTAGAAGGACTTTTACTTGGCAAAAACCCTAAAATTCCAGCTTCCGTCGCTCCTGCAGTGAATTCGTTTTTAGAATTTCTCGATACGAAAAATATACAAGTTTCCCCGGAACTTGTGGAACGCCGAGTGGTGCACTACGGAGAGCGTTACGCCGGCACCGTGGATGCATTGGCAATTATTGACGGTAAATTCGGCGTATTAGATATAAAAACCTCTCAAGCTATCTACCGCGACTATAATCTTCAAACCAGTGCCTATATGGACGCGCTAAAAGATTCTTTCTCTAACCTCCAAACCCGCTGGATATTAAAAATCGATCAAATCCAAACCTGCAATCTCTGCGGCGCGATCCGGCGCCTCAAAGGCGGCCGGGAAAAAATCCGCTCGGGAAACGGCCGAGGCTTAGTAGCCCACGCACACGAATGGTCCGAAATGAAAGGCGACATCGAACTTAAGGAATTCCCCTACTGGCAAGAAGATTATGCCGCCTTCCTGGGCGCGAAACGCCTGTGGGAATGGGAAAACGACTATTGGCTGAAACGCGTGAAATACCTCACTTAACATGAAAGATTATAAAAGGTTTTCAATTGAACTCGCGAAAGAGGCTGGTAAAATTATAAAAGCAAATTTCGCACTGGGTATGAAAAAGGAATGGAAATCCGACAACACTCCTTTGACCGAAACAGACACGAAGATTAACCAGCTTGTGCTTGACGCAATACAAAAAAATTTTCCCGGTCACAGCGTACTCGCCGAAGAAGGCAGCAATCTCTTAGAGGGAAGCGAATACACGTGGGTATGCGATCCTGTGGACGGCACCATCCCCTTCTCGCATGGGATCCCTAATTGCGTATTCGCCCTGGCACTCGTAAAAAATGGGGAAAGTATTTTAGGAATAGTGTATGATCCTTTTCTCGATCATTTGTTTCTCGCCGAAAAAAACAAGGGAGCTACCTTAAATAACGAAAAAATCAGGGTTTCAACGTCAGCTTCGTTTGAAAGCACAATCATAGGAATAGCATTGCGTAAAAATGAAAAATATAACTTTTTCCAAGTCGCGGAAATCCTTGAGAGTAGAAAAGGCTGGTCTTTGAACTTCGGTTCAATCGTATATATGGACATGCTTGTGGCAAATGGAGAATTCGCCGCAAGTATCTTTGGGGGAGAAAATGCACACGACAGTGCCGCTTCGAAAATAATAGTGGAAGAAGCCGGCGGCACATTTACAGATATCTTCGGAAATGACCAAAGATACGATCAAAAAGTAAAAGGACATATTGCCTCAAACGGGATTTTGCATCAGGAGATTATAGATATAATCAAAACGAGTCTGTAAAAATCTTTCAGGCCGTTCCTCCTGGGACGGCCCGTTGTTAAAAAACCGATTCTGGTTATTCTGCGATAGCTATTTGGTTAGAAAAATCTATTGGAATGGGCTTTATGATAATCGCCCCGCAAGGAAAATGAATCTCTAGAGTGCCATCGGGAAGCTCCCAAGGCGAGCCCTCCGACTCCATACTAATACATTGATTTCCATCTTCCAGATAAAAAATCCCATCCCCGCCTGGAACTATGTCAAATTCTCCTACATCTCCTTGAAGTGTTTCCACTCCACATGAATCTCTCCAATAAACCTTTCGACCTTCGAGCTTTCGCAGTGCCAACTCCTGCCACGAAATCTTTTTCATAACGCTCAAATCTGCTGTAATTGTTATATAACGATCAAAGAAAATCAGCAACAAAAAACCACCTTCCCACCTCTCCAAATTCAGTCTAGACTACACCTATAGACCGCGATGCAGACGGAGATAAACATAAGGCGCAGTCCTATTGTAGTGATTCGCACGCTGGTGCTTATAGAATTGGCGGCTTTCGTGCTCTATTACCTGGTCGCCGCCTTGGGCAACCATAAATATGAGTTTTTTCTCCAACTCCCGCTGGTCCCAAGTCTTATCTCCTATCAAGCTCTAAAGTTTCTAGTACTCTCCGGGGCACAATTTGTAATTACCGTTTATGCATTCTTGAGCTGGTACTACGAATCCTACCTAGTAACCCCCCGGATGATCTCCCATTACAAGGGAGTATTCTTCAAAAAAAGCCGGAATGTTCCGATGCGCGAACTCTCCTCCGTCTCCTCTTCCGCGAGCCCCCTCGGCAAATTTCTCCACTACGGATCTATTTATCTTCATAGCAATTCCTCTGTTATCTCGCTCGTCTTGCCGGATATTTCTTACCCCAAAAAATACCTAGATCTTATTACTGAATTTTTAAGCAATCCGCACCAAGTCCCCGGCGAACATACCCACGTAACCGAACTTTTGGCCCAGGAAGAACATGAAAAGCTGGAATTTAAATCTTCCCTCCGTTTTGATCAGCGCTCCAAGCAAGTGAACCGGGAGCTCGAGAAAATGGCCATGAAAACGGTGGCTGCATTCCTCAATTCCGGCGGCGGGCATCTCGTAATTGGCGTAGATGATTCGCGAGAACCTCTCGGATTAGAAGCGGATTACAAAACCTTAGGCCGCCAGAATAGCGACGGGTTCGAAAGTCATTTTACTCAAATCTTCAACGCCATGATCGGGCCAGACCTTCGCCATCTTGTACGCCTCCGCTTTCCTACAGTGCAAGGCCGGGAAGTGGCCGTGGTGGATGTAGCTCCGAGTGCCGTGCCGGTCTATCTTCGCGTGGACAACACCGAACACTTTTACGTGCGCACCGGTAATATTTCCACTCCTTTAAAGATGAGCGAAGCCGAATCCTACGCCCGCGCCCGCTGGCCGCAGCAAATATCGGTGAGTTAAAAAAGCAATGCACCAACAAGTACTCTTGTTAGTGCATGTGCCTGTTTGGGCGAAATTAATTTTCTTTATTTTCTCCTTCTCGATACGGCGCAAGAACAATCACTTCTCCACGGGCCAGCCGTAAAGCCGTGAAAAGTTGGTCCGGCTCATAAGCTTTTTGAGGATCGGCTCCTAAACGAACGACTATTTTATCATCCCCCGCTTCGTCCACATCAGGAATCCATGCTTGGGAGCTCACTGCTACAATGTCATCCAAAGTGACGACGTTGGGAGTGGGGACGACCACACATCGCGTAGCTCCCTGCTCGACAAACTGCGCTTCTGCCGCTTCAGTCGTAATATCCATATTTATTCCTCTCGTTGTTAAAGATGAGAAATAAATAAAATATACAGAGAGTATTGTAAAGATTAAGGAGTAGAAGCTGGAATGCTCGAAGAATGCTGCTCAATCACGATCGGAACATTCGTGAACTCTCGATTCGCGAGATACCCAAGTGCGAAGCTCAAGGTGGCGGTAAAAATAATTATAATCACTAAACCTATCTCCTGCTTATAGAATATGCACCAATCTCTTAGCCTGTATACCCAATCCATTAGAAATTAGATATTAGGAATTAGAAATTAAAAGCTTAGCAATTCTCTCCACTTCTCATAGAGCGCCCGGGTAGCCCGAAGATCTCCCACGTTATACCGCGCAATTTCTAAAAACTTCTTCTTTTTAAAAAGTGGACCCACATCATCCCCGGTAACTCCCGCCGCCTTGGGACTTTCGATCCCAAACGCCCGCGACCATAGATGCAAACTCCCCTTTCGCCGCACGCACCCGTAGAAAGTAAGCTGCTCCAAGAGATCGATATGAAGCGCATCGGGATTGTTTTGATAAAGATACCTTCCGCGCATCAAATCTTTACTCGGACGTATACCGTGCACTGCGGATCGAATAAAAAGAAATGGCACATCAAACGTCCGGCCATTGAACGTCACGAATACCTGATATTTTTTCGCCACTTCCCAAAATTTGGTGAGCATTTCTTTCTCGTCCATTGCTTTAAATGCAATCCCTTCCTCTTTGATTTCCTCATATTGTTTCCCAGGCGCCTGGAAATAAACTGCCCCCTCATTCTTCTGAAAATCGAGCATCCCGATCGCCGCAATCGAACCCGTAAGAGGAGAAAATCCCAATCCTGCCTTTAAATCTTCGAGGGCCAGCTTATATTCCTCTTCCGATCCGGATTCTTTTTTAATCCAACGGGTAAGACTTTCCTGGGTGGCCTTATCCAATGAATCGTAGTCTTCCCCTACGGTTTCTATATCCAAAACAAGGGTTTGTTGCGTTGACATTACGGTCATTCTAACATAGAATGAGCCTTACAGAATGTAGCATGTAGAATTTAGAATGTAGCGATTCGAACCCGCATCTATTCTACTTTCTAGATTCTACTTTCTATTTTCTAATCTCATGGCACATACAAAAGCCCTAGGGTCAACAAAACTTGGACGAGATTCGCGTGCGAAACGTCTGGGAGTCAAAATTCAGGATGGAGCAAAAGCTTTCCGGGGGCAAATTATTCTTCGTCAGCGCGGTTCGAAATATATTGAAGGTGCGAATGTTCGGCGCGGTGGAGATGATACCCTCTACGCCGGAAAAGATGGCGTAGTAAAGTTCTCGATGAAATCTAAAGTGGGTTTCGACGGTAATCGCCGCAAAACCACCGTAGTCTCCGTAGCCTAGCCCCTCAATCAAAAATCCCGCTATAGCGGGATTTTTGATTATCGAGCCTGTGCCGCTCCCCCTCCGCCAGTATTCGGCAATCCAGGGAAACCGGTATTCGGTACTCCCGGAGTGCCTCCCAACGCGAGTGTTCGGGCTTGGTTATCGAAGGCTAAAAGAGTTGAGCGCATTGCACTCAAAGTTCCCTCGATATTCTCCAAATTGTTATTTACTCCTTGAGGAGAGGCCGGCGTGTTTCCAGTATTCAACCGAGCTCTCAAAACGTTCAGAGTTCCTTGGAGAGTATCCAATGCTCCATCGAGCTGCACTCGAGTTTGCGCCCCGATCATTTGATCAGCAGTGACTGTTTGAGCGTGTACGCCTCCGGCGAACAAAATACTGCCCACCATCGCGCTCACCATGATTGCACCGAGGAAAATTTTCATTGTTTCATAATTTTCGCTGAAGCTTCCACGACCTTTATTCCGTTATCCCACATGCTAAGTGAACTGGGTATGAAACCCGAAAAAACCCTTTCCAAAAAGGGCGAACGCGCGAATCGTCTGTCTATTCCGACTTAATAGATACCTTCACCTCCACCATCTCTCCTCCGCGCGGAAAGCGAATCTTCACCCGATGTTCTCCCAGGGTTTTAAGTGGATGTTCCAACTCCACTTCGGCACGCTCTTTCCCTAAAAGTTTTTGCTCACGAAGCGCAGAAAGTACCTGGTCTTTATTGACCGACCCGAACACCGACCCGGCCTCATCTGCCTTTACCTTAAATTCCAATGTGCGCTCTTTAAGTATGCGCTTAAGTTCTGCAATATGCTTCAAAAGCTCCTGATCTTCCTTTTCACGTTCAAGCTTCAAACCTTCGAGGTTTTTGAGCGCTCCGGAAGTCGCAAGCTTCGCCAAATTATTGGGCAACAAAAAGTTCCGAGCATAGCCATCACTCACCTCTTTTACATCATTTTTTCTCCCACGGCCCGGCACATCCTTGAGGAATATAACTTTCATCTTTGAACTTTGATATTTGGACGTTGAATTTAACGGAATATCCTTCCGTCGTACGCCTTCTTCATTTCCTGCTTCAAAACCTCGATGGCCTTATCGAGTTGCGGATCCCGCTTCTTCTCTTCATCCTCATCGGTTTTCTTTACCTCGATATCAGGCATTAATCCTTTTCCCTCAAGAATTGCCCCGCTGGGCAAGACCCAATGCGCGATCGTGAGTTTTAAAGAAGAGCCGTCCCGAAGATCGGTAAGTTGTTGCACCGTTCCTTTTCCAAAACTTTGTTCGCCGATCAATTTAACCTTGCGGCTGTCCCTTAATGCCCCGGCAAGAATTTCCGAAGCCGAAGCCGATCCTTGGTTGATAAGCACTACCACGGGAAAATCCGCAAGAGCTGCATTGCCATTCGCCCGAAGTTGATCCATCACCCCCTCGCGCCCCTCCTCACTTACCACAAGCGTTCCGCGCGGCAAGAACCATCCCGCCAAATTAACCGCCGCCTCGAGATAACCTCCAGGATTATTTCGCAAATCGAGAATAAGCCCGCGGGCCCCTTGCGTCGATGCCTCCACCATCGCCTGATAGAAGAGGGAACCGGCATTCCTATTGAAGCTGTAGAGATGGAGATAACCAATATCGCCTTCTTTCATTTCAAAATCGAGCGTGGGTACCGTGATCTGCTCCCGTACAATCTTGATATCCTTGGGTCGCTCCCAGGAATCTCGGAATATAGTCAGTGTAAGAGAGGTACCCTCCTTGCCGCGGATCATCCGCACGGCGTCATCAATACTAATACCGTCCGTGGAAGTCGAGTTTACGCGTAAAATTTTGTCTCCTGCTTTAAGTCCCGCCTTACTCGCCGGAGTATTTTTGAGCGGTGCGATGATCAAAAGCTGATTCTTCCGAATGCCGAGTTCCGCTCCAATTCCTCCAAAACTGCCCCGGATATCATCTTGAAACTGCTTGCTATCACTCGGCTTGAAAAAGTCCGAATAAGGATCTTCAAGCGATCCTACCAGTCCGGAAATAGCTCCATACACCTTCTCTTGCGCGTTCACATCTTTATCTTTGAGATGCAAATCTTCGATAGTTTCCCAAGCCTGCCAAAAAGTCCCGAAATCCGCGCTCACCTCCCGATTATCGATCCCTGTAACTCCTTTGACCAAGATAGTCTTAGGCATGCGAATCCCCGCCTGAAAACCCACAAAAGCTCCTCCTAAAACGAGGAGGAATGCGAATAAAGAAATCCCAACTATAGCGCCAACCCTGCGTCGATTCAGTGAAAATGGCATTGAACTTTATTGTACCAGGGGTAAAGCGCAAATCAAATAGATATATGAAGAACTCTCCACAAAAAAGGACAAGTTTCTTACTTTGATTTAGAATACTCTCATGCCCTTTAAAGAGGACAAATCCGCCGAAGCTGTGAAGACTGAGTACCTCATAAAGCTCCGAACTCGCAAGAAAGAATCGCATGTGTACAGCCGGTTTCAGCTGATCGGCCTCCAACTCGCAGATCTTCTCCACGATCGTACGCACAAAGCCCTCTATATCAAACTTGCTAAAGAGCGGGACTCCGAGGCACTATTAAGCCTCGCAAAACGAATTGCCGAACAAACTCACATCCAAAATAAAGGCGCATATTTCATGTCATGCCTTTCGGAGATCAAACCTAAGAAATCCAAACGAAATGCCGCTCACCATCGCTGATCATATTTTCCTTATTACCGATAAGGAAGAATATAAATTCTTGAGACGGAAAACCAAACCGTTTGATTTTTCGGCGCATACCCCGAAAGAAATTCAAGAGCTTCTCGCCAAAATGAAAAAAGCTATGCATGCGGCGAAGGGAATTGGTCTCTCAGCGAATCAAATCGGCGTGGACGCACAGGTGTTTATCGCCGAAGTCCAAGGCGCCCAAGGAGAAACTAAGTTTTACGCAGTGTTTAACCCGAAAATTGAAAAAGTAAGTAAGGAAATGGAGATAAGCGAGGAAGGCTGCTTGAGTATTCCTAAAACATTCGGTGAAGTGCCGCGAGCGCGCGAAATTACGATCAAAGGACAGGATAAAAAGGGCAAACCTATAAAAATCAAAGCCTGGGCACTCCTCGCGCGAGTGTTTCAGCATGAAATGGACCATCTAAACGGCATGCTCTTCATTGACCGCGCGACGAGCACGTATGAAATCCCGGCATCCGAACGCCTCGCAAGAAAAGCTCCAAGATAATTTCTAATATCGAATTTCTAATTTCTAACAAATGACAAAAAGTTTAGAAATTGGATAATAATCTAGAAATTAGTAATTAGGAATTAGAAATTTATGCAATTCGCTTTCTTCGGCAGTCCCTGGTTCGCGGCGATAATACTCGACACTCTGGTCGCGAATGGCTTCGTACCGTCTTTAGTCATCTGCAATCCTGATAGACCCGCAGGGCGAAAAAAAGTTCTAACTGCCCCGGCAGTGAAAGAACGAATCATAAATTATAAATCAGGAATTAGGGATAAAATCACAATTCTCCAACCAGAAAGACTAAACCCTTCTCAATTCTCAATTCTCAATTCTCAATTCGATTTCTTCCTCGTCGCCACCTACGCCAAAATTATTTCCGAGCCGATATTTACACTCCCCCGCTTAGGCACTATCGTCGTGCATCACTCTCTTCTTCCTCGTCACCGGGGTCCGACACCGGTGCAGAGTACGATCCTCTCAGGCGACCGCGAGGCAGGTACTACACTATTCCTGATGGATAAAAAGATTGACAATGGCCCAATTCTCGCACAGCGCAGTCTACTTATTGATAATAGAAATTACGAGGAGTTGGATAAGGCTCTTGCAGAACTCTCCGGAAAGACATTAGTAGAAATTCTGCCGGATTTTTTGGCGGGGAAAATCACTCCCACCCCTCAAGATCACACGAAAGCCACGTTCACTAAAAAGTTTTCGACCCAAGATGCATGCATAGATGAAAAAGAACTCTCCGCCGCCGAATCTGGCGATAAGGAACTTGCCATCCTAATCGATCGCAAAATCCGCGCGTTAAATCCCGAACCGGGCACGTGGACCATGAAAAATGGAAAAAGAGTAAAACTGCTCGAAGCCGAAATCCGCGAGGGCAAACTTGTTTTGAAAAAAATCCAACTCGAAGGCAAGAAACCTCAAACTATATAAAAATGTCGCAGCCCAACACGGTGAAGTGTTGGGCTGGGCAATGTTTGATTAACGACGCTCGCGACGCATCTGATCTGCCAGTATCCTTTGGCTATATTGGATACGATAGTGATCCCAGATAGCGGCGCAGAGCACGCACGTCGCCGTCCCGGTTCTGCTTCAGAGCGATCGGATTTCCGTAATGCGCATGTATTTTCGGAAACTGCTTGGCGAACCACGAATTGGGGGACGGAAATTCGGCCTTGGCGTTTTTAGGACACCTAGCCGCTCGTTCCGCGGCAGCGCTAATAATGGTACCATTCCCCGTCAGGTGCTCAGCCAGTGTCCGTGTCTTCATGTTGTCTTCATCTTAGGAATTCGGCGATGGCGAGTATAAATGACATGTTATTTGCGAACCGCCTTGACAGATCCTGCCATTGTAATAATCTTAACCTACTCATTTACAACGCCTAAATAGTAACGATCTCCATCCCGTGCGCTGCTTCTCTTAATCCACCAAGTGCTCAACGTATTTGATCTCAAGACGGGTAGCGCGACGCTTACATCACAACGCATACTTCAGATTCAACAACAAGTTGGCAGCGCCGTTCCTGTGAACTTGCCGACCATGAAAAAGAAAGATTTTGAGAAAATTGGCAGGGCTCTTTTGCCCGAATTTGCGGATTTCAGATTGCATGGACAAACGCTTTTTTTGGAGCCGATCCGGCACACGTTGCGAGGCTTGTTTCTTGATCGTTCGGTGAACAACAGGGGGTTCTATGTGCAGGTGTTCGTTCAGCCTCTGTTTGTTCCTGCGAAACATATCGGTTTTAATTTCGGGTGGCGGTTGGGTGGTCCGTCTCATTTGTGGAACGCAGATGCACCGCGCCTAATTGATGAACTTGGCTCCGCGATACGCGACGAGGCATTGCCGTTCTTGCGGCGTATCGAGTCACCACGAGACGTGGCAGATGCGGCGCGGCAATTAAATAAATCTGCTGATCCGCACGTTCAGCAGGCAGTTGCTTATTCCCTTACGCGGGCGGGTGATGTCGATGGCGCTCTCAGAGAGATCGGAAAGCTTATTGCTTTGCTCGACAGGACAATTCCGTGGCAAGCGGAGATGGTCGAACGAGCTGAAGGATTGAAATCACAGCTTCTTAAGGATCTAAATTGTGCAAATAGAATGTTGGAACAATGGGAAGCTGAAACCGTGGTCAATCTTGGCATCGAGAATCTCGGGCATCCACGTGGGGATGCTTTTGGCGGTGCGAACAAGCGTCGAGAAAGGCGCGTGAAATGAGCTACTTCTTAAATCGGGACCTAAGCCGTGTCATCTTTTGCGTGTTAGTGGCAAGCATTCCTTATATCCATACGGCGTCTGGCGACCGAGCAGTCGGAATCAGTCCCGGCCAGTTGCCCACCGGCTTCCCTTAAAAAACAAAAGCTTCGACTTAATTGTCTCCTTCGCTGCAATCCCTAATGTCTATCGCCATGAAAAACAACGAGTTTCAAAGCTTTTCTCAGAAATGATGAGAGTACTCAGAAAAACCGGCGAGATTCGACTGGCACCGGTATTCCTAAGTCACGCGACGAAAGAAAAATCACGGTACACCAATTCGCTTGAGCGCACACTAAAGCGATTGCGTATGCACGGGGCGAAAATAAGAAAGATCAGACTTCCCCGCTTTGATTTGTATGCCTGGACTCCAGATCGGAGATCTACCGATAAAATAATTGACAAAGCCTACCTCGTGATAATACGAAAGGCCAAACAATAAAAAGTGAAGCAGAAATGCTTCTCTTTTTATTTCTATAAAAGCGAAGTCCTGTTTCACGCGGGAATTCTCGAGTCTATTAACTAAGCGCAGCGAGTTCTATTCGCGCGGGTCTGAGGCTGAACGGGCACGGATCCTGAGCTTGTCGAAGGAGAGAAGCCGAAGGTCCCAACGAGAACTCTCGCTGGGAGTTCGAGTGGTAGCGAATAGAAACTCACAAGCGTCACCCTGCTGCGCCTAGTCTCTTCCCCACTTCCGCCCAATTCACCACATTCCAAAACGCCTCGATGTAATCCGCTCGTTTGTTCTGATACTTGAGATAATAGGCGTGCTCCCATACATCCAAACCAAGCAAAGGCTTTGCTCCCTTCGCCACCGGACTATCTTGATTGGGAGTAGTCATGATAACCAAACTTCCGCGCGCGCCCGTAAGCCAGGTCCAACCTGATCCAAAAAGCCCCGTAGCCGCCTTTGCAAATTCCGCCTTGAAGGCATTAAAGTCACCAAAAGCTTCGGCGATTGCCTCTTTAAGTGCTCCCTCCGGCTCCCCTCCTCCTTTTCCTAAATCCGGAGAACCCTTAGGCGGTGCCATAATAGTCCAGAAAAAGGAATGATTGAAATGTCCCCCTCCATGATTCCTCACCGCCGTGCGCATATCTTGCGGCAAAGTATCCAAAGACATCAAAAGCGACTCTAAAGTCTCCACATTAATCTCCGGATGTGCCGCGAGCGCTTCGTTCAATTTATTCACGTACGCTTGATGATGCTTCGCGTGATGAATCTCCATTGTGTTGGCATCGATAAAAGGCTCAAGCGCGTCATACCCATAAGGAAGTTTTGGTAACTCAAATTTCATCCCGTTAGAAGCAGATCGCGGTTACTCGCAATCTGCAAATATTAATATTTATTATTGACCTTGTTATCTAATTTATCTTTCCCATCAGAGCGATCGCGGCTTCTAACGGGATTCATTTTCTCTACAGCTAGATCCTATTTTCTATGGCTCACTTCTTCTTATATTCCAAAATAATCTGTTGCTTATCCTTAAGCACCAAACTCCCAAATTCCTCGTTGCGCTTGCCATCTACCGTCATCACGATCTCGTGTGTCGAAGTTGCTACATAATCCAGGAATCGATCCTTCGAGAGCGACCTTTCCCAAACCGCAAAAAAATCTCCCAGCGTGAAATCCCGAGGCTCGGGAGATTCCACATGGATTTCTCCCGTAGTGTCGTGCGTGTGAAGAGGATGCATACAGGTAAGTGAAACTCCGATATTTGAGGGGACTTCTATGGTTTTTCCTTCTGCAACAAGGGAAAGTATAGGATGAATATGATATTTGGTCGCCATATCCGTCGTACAGGTAAATGCTAATTCTCTCGTTGTGAGTTCCGCTTTGTTAGTAAAAAGCGATATAAAGGTACTCGATCCCAAAAGCCCTACCGCCACGATAATCACCAATGCCCATGCGAAGAATTTTTGCATGTACTGATTATACCGGGTAGTAGAAATTCGACCAGTATGGACAAATGCAAGGGAAGAAATCTTAGAATTTTCAAAGCTCAAAGAACAGTCATATTGAGATAGTTAATCGTATAGACAACTCAGTCGAATTTTCACTATCCCGGTTATACAAGAATCCATTATTAATGAAATGGGGGTGAACTACCAATAAAAGCTAAATCCGCGAGCCTGTTAAGACCCGCGGATCGCGCTTGATTTTGAAACTTCGAAAGGAATCCTACCAGAGAATTTCCAGCCGATAGAAATGAGGAGCCTCCCCCCACTTGATCGGATGCCCCACTTCAAATTCCCCGCTGGTTTCAACGGTTCCCACCGGGAACCATTGAACGAAGTCCGTGGTAGTCATCACATACTGCAGCGAAAACAGCGGTGTCGAGAACTTGAGCATTCTGATGCGGCTTTCGCTTCTCGTAGCAGTAAAAGCAATTTATGTTACAACTTTCGCCTGTCAGCTTAACGATTATTGAAACCGCGCGAGATTCATCGGCTGAATCCAGCGAAAGGAACAGCGGCGAAAA
>VGJV01000004.1 GCA_016867315.1 Candidatus Liptonbacteria bacterium
AGCTGGTGCAGTTGACGGTACCTTCACTTCCAACACTCGCCCTCCTTCTAGGTTGCAGTTCTTCACCAACACAGCCAACAGCACTCAAACCGAGCGTATGAGAATAGATGCGAGCGGCAACGTCGGCGTCAACACGACGGACGTCGAAGCGGTCACCGGCTCCTACCGCAACATCCATCTGGGCGGCATGCCGGCGATCAGCTACCACACGAGCAACCGCGCGGTGGGGATCAGCGACAACGCCTACATCGGCTCGGATACCAACTGGAAGTACCGCACGGCGGCCTCGGCGGCGATGATGGAGGCGGCCACCGGCGCGTTTACCGTCTATACGGCCGGTTGTAGCAGTTGCTCCATAGATGCGACGGTGCCCTGGACCGCCCAGTTGACGGTCTTGAACGACGGCAAGGTCGGCATCGGGACGCCGGGGCCACAAAAAATGCTCGATATTCTCGGCGGCGATGCAATGATTCGCTCCACGTCCGACACGGGTACTGCAACACTCAACTTTGGCAGTACAAGCTATTATCCACGCGCTTCAATTCGTTCTACTGGAATCGCTGGCGGTGACGCAACGCTTTCTCTCTGGACGAGAACAGGAGGAACAGAGTACGAAAGGATAAAGATTTTACAAGACGGCAAAGTCGGCATCGGGACGCCGGGGCCAAGCTATAAATTGGACGTTGCCTCGGGCGGCTCGACCACGGCGCGATTCGGGACCATGCCCTCCGACACCGTGATCTTCGGCGGAGGAGCCGGGAAAATTACGGTGGGGACGATCGATCCAGTATTCAACATCGAAGGGATCGCATATTCGACCTACACCCCCGACAACGTGGGCGGGGTGCGTACACAGACCACAGGCAAAGTAGTCCTCACCGCAACCAAAAACCCCGCTTTGGGCGGGGCTTCGGTTGAATCTCGGAATAGTCCGAGAAACCCTGGGTTGGTACCTAACGCTACTATAACAAGCGGAATATTTTTGTCAAATCAGTGTGTGAATAACCTCGAGGGCCGTGGACCCGCGGGGAATTGCACCCCGGAGACCATGGTACCAACCCAAGGCTCGGACTATCCCGGGCCCACGGCTCCTTCATTATACCAGTACGTAATTGACTTTTCCGCCGCGGAGACGGGTTCCGATCTGTGGCTCTTCCGGAAAACCTCGAATTTCGGGGCTAAAACGGCCTGGGAGCGGCTTTCCGTGCTCCTTACGCCCGAAGGGGAAGCGAAGACGTGGTATACGCTCGATCCTGCGACAGAAACCATCACGCTCTCCGCCGATAGCCCCGTGGCGGTATCCTACCAACTCTCCGCTCCCCGCGTGGATTACAAGAAATGGGGGAATCTGAACCACGATGGAGTAGAAGGGATCAATGTCTCGGAATTCGAAGAATGAGTTTTACGATGCAAGATGGGCATTTTCCTGTATCCGAAATTGCCTTGGTGTTGAGTGTTACAAGCATCGTTTTTATGTCACGAATGGCAGGGGTAGAGGTCAAAATATGCGAAACTCGTGCGATACGACTCTCAAAATTTCGTGATATGGAAAAAACCAAAAGGGCGAAATTCATTGACTTTCCATCTCTACACACTAGAGTGATTCTATGAAATATCTTATCGTGCTTCGGAAAAGTAAATATGGCTATGATGCGCATGTTCCGGCGCTTCCAGGATGTCACAGTCAGGGGGATACTAAACGCGAAGCACTCGCAAATCTTAAAGATGCAATTCTCACGTACCTCTCGATGGATGCAGAAGACAACGAAGGAAAAACAGAAGTACGAGAGCTGGAAGTCGCAGTCCCGTAGTGCTCTTTACGGATCTTTCCTCGGACAGAGTGGTGCGCGCTTTTGAAAAAGCCGGTTTTTGGGTAGCAAAAAGCCGCGGCAAGAAGCACATCGGCATGACCGACGGGAAACGGCGACTTACTATCCCGCGGCATCCGCGAATAAACCCGTACACGCTTCGCACAACCTCTACAAATAAACTTTTCTCTTGTTGTGCACAGATTTTCTCCAAAAAAGCCAGTCCGCAGTTTCCGCGATCTCGAAGTGTATCAGGCGACCCTCGCGTGCTCGGTGATTGTGGCGAAAGACGTATATCCGAAGCTCGAAAAATTAGCATGTCCGTTTGCGGAAGCGATGACGGACACCGCGCGGGGAATACCCTTATCCCTCGCCACGGGACACTCTTTGCGCTTCGGCGACCACGCAACGGCAATTTTGATTCTCGAACGGGCGATGGCGGGGTGCAACAAAATGGCAGTGTATCTCGAACACGCGAAGGGCATATACGGCCCGAAGCTCGACGCCTCGCTCCTCGATGATCTCGTAGGGCGGTATGAGGCCGCCCGCGTGAAGATTTTCCGGCTCGGAAAAGCGTGGCAGAAGTTTACGCCTCCGCGTCCCCGTGCCTGATATTGCCACTCGCGTTGAGCCGAAGGCATGTCGAGACGCGCGCTTGTGCATTGAGCTGGCGGGATGATTTGATACAATACAATACAATGGAGACAAGGGTTTAAATTGCAAAGCAATGGAAAATATAGGCATTGGGACGCGCCGCCGCGAAGTGGACCAATGAGTCGAAAGACGGCGTGGAAGGATTGGTCGTGCCGGAGGAATAAATAAGAAAATAGAAAGTAGAAATATAGAAAATAGAAGCAATGCTTAGGGACTACTTTAAAATAAATCGATCCCGCGTACGCGGGGATCTCGGAGGCCGAAGGTGAATTCCCAAATTATAAATAAAGCGAAAATACTTGTCCACAGTTAGGTTTGAGTCGGTTTGTTAGAATTAACCCATGGACTTAATCAAAAAACATCTACCAATACTCATCGCCGCTATTTTAGGTGGTATAATCGGCGCAATCGTAATGCGAAATCTCATTCCTCCTCCCGCGCCGCAGAGTGGAGGCGGCTTCACTTTCAAGGGGGGAGAGGCCCAACCGATAGACTGCAAAACCACGGAAGAAAAAATGACGATCGCAGGCAGTTCGCTCGCAGGAATATTGAAAGACGGGCAGGAAGTGAAAGTGATAAAAGGATACTACAACTGTAAGGATGCCAACCGCGGCGACGTGGTGGTCTACGGCTATGCGGGAGGCACGCAGCCGCTCGCGAAGGTGGTAAAGGCCATTCCGAATGACAAGCTCGAACTCAAAAAGAGCGGCGCGGGCTGGAACATTTTAGTGAACGGCGCGCCGGCGAAAACTTCCGGCGGAACTCCTTACAACATCAGCGAGCAGGGTTTCCGTTTGCTTTCGCTCTACATCAAAGATTATGGGGGAGTAGTGCCCGGAAACGCGCATTTGATCATGGGCGACGAAATAGGGGGTTCGCTCGACAGCACGCGCTTCGGGTTGGTGGATAAGAGCGACTTTATAGGCAAAGTTGCGCGGTAGCGCGAATGAGAATCAGGAATTAAGAAGCAAGAATCAAGACGTAGGAAGTATGAATAAAGAAACAGGAAGCACGGCACCACATAAGATTAAAAATTTTACTGATATTATCGCATGGCAGGAAGCACATACATTAGTACTCATGATATATCGAATCACCAAAAAATTTCCGAAAGAAGAACTATTTTCGCTTGTAGATCAAATGCGCCGGTGCATAATATCCGTTTCTTCTAATATCGCGGAAGGATTTGGAAGGCAGTCATATCGAGAGAAGATACAGTTTTATTCTATAGCACAGGGCTCTGTGGCAGAACTCCAAAGTCAGCTCTATGCAGGAAAAGATTTAGGATATGTTTCCGCTGGTGATTTTGGTGTTGCCTATGAGCAATCGATAAAAGTTAATAAACTGGTGAATGGTTTAATTAAGGGGGCGCGTCTTATAAGCGCTTGATTCCTAATTCATATCCATGAATAACCGCCTGATTCCTACTTCCTTATTCCTTATTCTCGGTGTTGCGATAGGCCTTTTTTCCGTATATTTCCTTCGCAACACACCTTTTGTGCGCGGTGCCGCAGGCGGTGTGATTACTATTAGCGCGAGAATTGCGGGTCTTCCGATTCCCAATGCGGATGAGGAAGTGGCGACTATTAATTATCTCCAATCCAAGCCGGCGGTAGGAAAATGGCGTTCTCAAGTGTTCACTTCGAACGGCACGTTCACGGTGCCTACGGGAGTGACGAGGGTATGGGTTACCGCCTGGGGCGGCGGAGGTGGAGGAGGAGGCGGATATAACTGCAGTGGAAACGCGTATCACGGCGGCGGAGGCGGGAGCGGGGAAATGGTGTATCGCCAAGGAGTGGATGTGAGTGCGGGTGGGGCCATCGCAGTAACGGTAGGGCCAGCCGGTACGGGAGGTTCGGGGGCTTCGGGTTCGAATGGCACAGCCGGAGGCACCTCGACCTTCGTTGCTACAAGTATCACGATATCTGTCGCGGGAGGTGGATTTGGAAGATCCGGAGCGTGCAATGCCTCGAATGCTACAGGAGGGTCGGGTGGAGGACCGCTTGGAGGGCCAGGAGGTGCGTCATATTCTACGGCTGGTGCACTGGGTAGCTCTACACTGATTCGGATTGGAGGCGGAGGAGGCGGAGCGCAAAATGCTTCAGGCTCCTTTATGGGACCTTTTGCGGGAGGTCTTCCAGGTTCAATTAATTCTGGGGGTGGGGGCGCGGCGGGATTAAGAGGTCCAGGGGGGCGCGGCGGAAACTCAGATTTTGCGAGCACCTGCACCGCAGGACAAAGTGCTTCTTCGACGAGCGGGGCTGGAGGCGGCGGAGGAGGAGGGGTAAACAGCGGGACTGGCTGTAACGGTGGAGACGGCGGCGCCGGGGGAGTATTAGTCGAATGGGTGGAATAATTTCCGAAGGAGTGAGAATTAAGAATCATGAATCAAGAAATAAAACATAAGGGGCCGGAATCAAGAAGGAGTTTTCGGTTGATTTGTGCTCCTAAATTCTTGCTTCTTTTTGCGGGCGGCATCGCTCTCGTGTGGCTGGGGATTGTAGCACCGCCTCTCGTAAAAGGACAGGCAATCAAAGTGATCACCATTTCCGCGCGCGTTACGGGAGTTTCTCCTCCTACAGCGTCGGGGGACGCGCTCACGTTGGAATATTTTCAATTGCAGAGTGTAACTGCCTCCAGTAAATCACAAACCTTTACCTCGAATGGCACGTTCACAGTGCCCACGGGAGTGTCTTTGATATGGGTCACCGCCTGGGGCGGCGGCGGCGGAGGAGGAGGATCAACCGGATTTCCGCCACCAAACAGCGGAGGGTCTACTGTCGGCGGAGGCGGAGGCGGCAGCGGCGCAGTGGTGTATAAAATGCCGCTCAACGTAAGCGGCGGACAACAATACTCAGTTACAATTGGAAACGGGGGGAATGGCGGGGTAAATGTTTCTTTTCCATCTTGGGGAGACTCCTCCGGTACCGATGGTGGAGATACTAAGTTCGGTGACCTCATAGTCGCCCAGGGAGGAAAAGGGGGACCGCAAGCCAGTCAGCAAAGAGGAGGTGTAGGAGGAGGTGGGGGAGGTAGAGGAGGGCTTAACACTTCTGGAAATACTGACGGTCGGGCTGGTTACCAAACCCCTTTTGGAGTGGGAGGATCGGGAGGAGGAAGCGGAGGAAATGGAGGATATGCAGACGCAGGAAAGGGAGGTCCTATGCCCCCATTTGCAGGAGGAACCAAAGGTTCAACGGGCAATATTGGAGGTTTATGTAATTATGTGTCCGGCGGCGGTGGAGGCGGCGGAGGGTTTCGAGGCGCGGGAGGCAACGGAGGGAATTACCACACGAACGGGTCCGGGGCAGTGACGAATACTGGAGCCGGAGGAGGGGGGGGAGGGTCCGGTTGTAACTTCGGTAACACCATTGGCGGTGGAGGAGGAGCCGGAGGCGTAATCGTCGAATGGACGGAATAGTGTGAAAAAATAGAATCCAGAATTAGGAATCATGAACCAGGAAGTAAAACATGCGGATCAGGAATTAAACGAACTCCAGCCCAAAAGAAATAAAAGGCAGGCGCTTGCTTCCTTTTTCCTGCTTCTTGCTTCTATGACCGTCGGCTTCCTCGGTGCGCACTACTTGGTGAGAGGAGCGTCGGGCGGAGTGATCACTATATCCGCGAGACTCACCGGAATCTTGACTCCAACCCAGTCGAGTGATCTTGTCACGCGAGGCTATGTGAACACGCAATCAGGCGGGGGAGGAAGGTTGAAATCCCAAACTATTAACACCTCGAGTACCTTTACAGCCCCGACGGGAGTTTCTTTGGTATGGGTTACTGCATGGGGAGGAGGCGGAGGTGGAGGAGGAGGCTGGTATTTAGGCAATTATTGTTGCGGCGGCGGCGGAGGTGGCGGCGGAGCGGCAATATTCAGAGTGCCTATGAACACTATTTCCGGCGCCTCAATTACAGTAACGATTGGAGCGGGAGGAGCGGGCGGCGCAGGGGGGAGTAGCGGCACTGGTGGAGTCGCAGGCGGAACCACTACGGTGGTAGGCACGCTCACGCTCTCTGCAGGTGGCGGTGGTGGGGGAGATTTTATAGGTTCTGGCGGGACAGGAGGGGGAGGGGCCTTGGGAGGAGCCGGAGGACCTTTTGTATTTGAACAAGGCACTACTCAGGGGAGACCTGGAATGAGCCCCTCGAGCACGCTGGTGGCGATGGGAGGAGGCGGGGGCGGAGGGGGGTTAGGAAACTATGCAATCCCGGGAGGTACAGGCGGAAGAGTAGGGAACTATGCCGGAGCGTCAGGTACCACGTGTATTACCGGTTCTACAGGGGGAGGTGGATCTAGTTTTGCCGGATCAGGAGGGACGGGTGGATGCACTGTTGGAAATAACGCCGCTGCGAATACCGGCGCTGGCGGAGGAGGAGGGGCAGGGAACAGTTCAGGAGGCACCGGCGGTTCCGGTGGCGTCATTTTGGAATGGGTGGAATAAAATCAGGAATCAAGAAGTAAGAATCATGAATAAACAATCAAAAAGCACGAATCAAGAAGGAGGAATCAAGAAGCATGAATCAAGAAGTATGCGTGCTTCTCGATTCCCGCTTCTTACTATAAGCGGTCTTCTTTTTGGAGCGATTGCAGCCTTTTTGATGGTATATCCAGCTCAATCTAAGCCGGCAGAGATTCCTTTGGGAGAAAAGCTTTTCGCCGCTTCCGGGAGAACGCAATCGCGATTATTTACTTCGGGAACCACGGTATTTACATTTCCTTCGAACGTCTCGCTTATTTGGGTGACGCTTTGGGGTGGAGGCGGCGGAGGAGGAGGAGTTTACACCTGGAACACCCAGGGCGGTGGCGGCGGAGGCGGCGGAGAAATTATTTACAGATATCCGGTAACGATTACGCCCGGAGCGGCGAGCTCCATAACGATAGGAGAAGGGGGAACGGGTGGAATTTCGGGGGCTTCCTACTCCGACGGGATCACCGGAGGCACTTCTTCGTTTGTGATGCCTGGTCTTAGTCTGCATGCCGCCGGAGGGGTGGGAGGATTGCATGCGAACAACCTCGGAGCAGGAGGCGCGGGAGGAGGCCCGGGCGGCGGCGGAGGCGGAAGCGGCGATGGTGGAACGGGGGGCACCGGCTCGGCCAGCACATTTGGGGCAGGCGGAGGAGGGGGTGGTGGATATAACGGATCGGGAGGTTCGGGATTGTTTAATACGGGAGGTTCGGGAGGTGGTTCTAGCAACGCCGGTGGCGGCGGAGGTGGAAGCTTCGGCGGGCCCGGAGCGGCGGGAGGAGTGGCGAACTGCGGCGCAGGAGGAATTGGAGCCGCGAATACCGGTGGCGGCGGAGGCGGAGCAGCCAGCAGGCATTACAGTAGCGGCGGTGGTTGCGGTAATTACGGTGGAAAAGGCGGCTCCGGCGGAATGATTATCGAGTGGATTCAGTAAAATCCACCATAGATCCGCCATACATTCGCCATAGACCATAGATCCACTTTCATATATTCCAAACTCCACGCATATCTAAAAATATTCTTAAACTCGACGACCGTAGGATTTAAGAACTTCAGATTATGAAAGGAGATTTCACTATTGCGGTACTTGAACGTCTTGCGGAGGCAGCAATGGAAATGGGAGATCTTACGCTCGCAGTCCTTGAGGCAGGATACGGAGCTTCTTCAGGAAGAATCCTTCAAGCTAAAGAACAAATAGAAATGAGAAGGGTGAGGAAGCGTCACGAGCGAGAACAATATGACCGAATAAGAAAAAGATGTTACAACATCCTCGCGTGGCTTGAGCAAGATGGGTTTATTGAAAGAAAAGAAAAAAAGTTTTTCACTACATTCCAAGGTTCGAGATATTTGAAAAAATTATTAGAGAGAAAAAAGAAGGCGCTGCCTCCCCCGCAATATGTGATCACAAAGTCTGTGACTACCATTATTGTGGCTTTTGACATCCCGGAAAAAGAGAGGAGAAAAAGAGAATGGGTTCGGCAAGCTCTTCGGAGAATTGGATGTATGATGTTGCAGAAAAGTTTATGGGTAGGAAGAGTAAAAGTTCCACGAGAATTTTTAGATGACCTTGCAAAACTCGGACTTATTGAAGCGGTAGAAATTTTCGAAATTGGGAAAAAGGGAAGTCTGCGGCAAATCCTTCCGGATTCTTAAATCAAACGACCGTCAGACTTAAGAATAAAAGCATTTCAGGTATGTGGTTATTCTAAATGAAGGCCCCGCTCGAACTCCATAAGTTTCTTTTTGAGCAGCGGATGCTTTTTAAGCTCCGAGTCTGCACGAAGAATTTCTTTCGCCGCTTCGCGGGTAGAAGAGACCAGTGGAGGATCGGTTAAAGCCTCCATGGCAACATCCGGGAACCCAGTCTGGGAGGTGCCTAAAAATTCTCCCGGTCCTCGGAGCTTCAAATCTTTTTCCGCCAGTTCAAACCCATTCTTTGCTTCAGTGATTGCCTTCAGGCGTTCGCGAGTAGACTTCGAATCGGAATCGGTAAAGAGAAAGCAATACGATTCATGTGCGCCCCGGCCCACGCGCCCGCGAAGCTGATAAAGCTGGGCGAGTCCAAAGCGATCCGAACCCTCGATCATCATGATAGAGGCATTCGGCACGTCCACTCCCACCTCGATCACCGTCGTAGAGACGAGGACATCCAAGTTGCCTTCCCGGAATTCTTTCATGATAGCTTCCTTCTCTACGGGTTTCATTTTGCCGTGAAGCATTCCCACTTGGAGATCCAGAAATATTTTTGCAGAGAGTCTTTCGTATTCTTCCTCTACGGTCCTTACATCCCACGCAGACAGTTGCGGACGTGACGCCGACAGTCGCGGACGTTTTTCTGCGTCTGTCCGCGTTTCTTCTGCGCCTGTCTGCGGAGCCTGGATGCGGGGGCAGATCACAAACGCCTGCCTGCCTTGCTGCACCTGGCCGCGAATGAATTCATACGCCTTCTCTCTCTTTTCGGGCGGGACGATATGCGTTTTCACGGGTTTTCGGCCTGGGGGAAGCTCCGTAATCGTCGAGAGATCGAGATCCCCGAAGACGGTGAGAGTTAGGGTCCGAGGGATGGGAGTCGCGGACATACTTAAGAAATGCGGCAAGGACGCGGACAGTTGCGGACCTGACGCGGACAGTGGCGGAATTGCACGGGCAGTATCGTAAATAATTCTGTCGATCCTAAGTTTTTCTGGCCCGAAGTTCGCAAGTAGGGCGAGTTTATAAGGAGACCCTTTCAGGTAATTCCAGATTTGCTTTTTTTCAATTTGCCCTACAAAAGGCAATGCTTTGAGTTCCAATATTACCTTGTCGCTCACTACAAAGTCGGGACGATATACCCCAACTTTTTTATCGCCGTACTTTACTGGTATGGATTTCTCAACTTCAAAATATATACCTTTTCTTTTAAACTCCTCTTCAATAGCTTTTTCATAAATATTCTCTTTATGACCGAGGCCTAAAGTCTTTCTTACTTCAAAAAGGCATTCTCTAATTTGAAATGTTATGTCCTCATAAAGAAGTTTACTTTCCGCGTCTGTCCGCGTTTCATTCCGCGTCTGTCCGCGGGCGAGCAGGGCTCGCTGCCTGACGCCAAATCGGTGTTGTTCATCGACTACCACTAACCCCAGCGAGTGCCATGTGACGGCTTTGGAAAGCAGCGCATGCGTGCCGATGGCGATGGGAATCGTGCCGTTTTGAATAGCCGTAAGAAGTTTCTTTTTGGATTTTTCCTGCTCGAGACTCCCGTCGTGAGCAATCAGAGTTTCGTGGCTCGTGAGTAATGCGACAGGCACGGTAATCCTTATAGTATCGATCAGTTTTTTGAACGTTTCATAATGCTGGCGCGCGAGTACCTCGGTAGGAGCCATAACTGCGGTTTGGAGCCCCGCTTCAGCGGCGAGGAAGGCGGTAAGCGCCGCAATCACGGTTTTTCCCGATCCCACATCTCCCTGAAGCAGACGATTCATAGGATGCGGTTCGCGAATATCCTGGAGAATCTCCCAAAGTGATTTTTTCTGGGAAGAGGTGAGAGGGAAAGGGAGAGTTTCCAAAAAGGCTTTTACGCGTTCGATCGAGGCCGGAACTGCTGGTGCAGTCTCTTTCTGGAGAGCCATTCTTTGTTCCAAATTCGAAAGCTGAAGGAGGAAGAGATCCTCAAACGCGAAACGCCGCTTCGCTCGAGCCGCGTCTTCGAGTGTGAGAGGGAAATGTACTGCTCGAAGCGCATCGTTTACCTCCAGCAAATTTTCTTTTTCTAAAATCTGTGAAGGAATGAATTCCCAAAGAGGCTCGATAGCGTCCAAAAGAGGATGGATAAGAAAACGAATGCCCTTGGAGGTAAGGCCTTTAGTTTCGGGGTAGATTGGCACAAGCCGCCCGGTGTGCCTAGTCGCGGACAGTTGCGGACTTGACGCGGACAGTGGCTGACCAGATTCGTCCACGTATTGTTCCGCGTCTGTCTGCATTCCATTCGGCCCTTGTCCGCGGTCAGTAAGTTCATACGTAGGATTATTCAGATATACATCTCCTTCTTCATTGGTGCCCACTTTCCCGGAAAAGTTATACCAATGTCCTTGCCGTAAAGAATGTGCTACATAAGGTTGGTTGAACCACACTGCCCGGAGCGAGCCGCTGGCATCCGCGAGTTCCGCCTCGACCACGACAAAACGCCTCCGCCAGCTTCGGCGGGATTCTGTACTTACCACCTGCGCCTGGATGGTGATGCGTTCACCTACTTCGAGATCAGAAATAGGCCGGAACGCCGAAAAATCTTCATAGCGAACCGGAAAGTGAGAAAGAAGTTCTCGCACGGTCCTAATTCCCAGACGAGAGAGATGAGTTAAAAACCGTTTAGGAACGTGAGGGAATTCAGCTAATGGAGTATCGAGAGGGATAGAATTCATAATTCTTTGCGCTTTGCCGCGGCAATTTTGCGCAAACTATCCTTAAAACTGGAATAGTATACCACGGGCAGAATTGAGAATCTAGAAAGCAAAAAATACAATTGCTCTCGGAACTGAAGTCTTGGTCTCCTTGACAAAGTAGGGGCTATATGATAATGGTTAAAGTACGAAAGGAGGGATATGAAAACCCTCAAATTGAAAAGATTCCTGCGCCCATGGGCGGAGGAACATAATGGGCTTGAGGATCTGGCAAAAGAGAAAAGAGCAGAGCTTCTGACGGGGCAATGTAGGGAAGTCAAGGAAGTTCCGTTTGTGGAACGGATAAAGGTAAAAAGGGAGCCGTTTCTCACATTTAACCAATGGCTGTTGGTAGTGGGAGTGATCGCGCTTTTCATCATGATGTGGGTGCTGAGCGCACTCTACCCCACGCCGGAATTCCTCAAATAACGGTAGTAAAATTAACGCCACCTGTTCGGAAAATTAGCAGGTGGCGTTACATTTTCATGAACGGTTAATAATCAATAGTCGATGATCATCACAATGGGCGGTACGGCAAAAACAATCGCGGTAATTGTGGGGATAGTAGTGCTCGTGCTTGTGGTGGGAATCGCAGCGGGCTGGATGGGGGGCGCCGCTACCACGGCCAAGCCATACGCGGGGCTTACGCCTGTCTCCGGCACCGTGGAGACTTCCACGCCCACTTCTACGGCCCCCACTTCCACCTCAGGTGCCGCAGGCACCGCGCTCGACGGAAGTACATCGGCAGGAATCGGAGTGGGAGCAACTTTGACTTTGCCGCAAGCGGTGATTACCTACACGGATCAAGGTTTCTCTCCCGTAAGCCTTACAATTTCAAAAGGGGAGAAGGTGATATTTGAAAACCAGTCTTCTCGCGCTTTTTGGCCGGCTTCCGCGCCGCATCCCGCGCACACGACCTATCCGGAGCGACAGGGCTGTGTGGCAAGCACCTTCGATGCCTGCGGTCCCCAGGCTTCCGGAGATCCGTGGGAATTCCAATTTAATAGAGTGGGTACGTGGAGGTATCACGATCATCTGAATCCTTCGAAAATGGGGACCATTATTGTGCAGTAGGAAAACTAGAAAGTAGAAAGTAGAATCTAGAGAGATACTGGATTTGCTATACTCAAAAGTATGAATAAGATCATTGTTGCCATTGTGGCAATTGTTGCCCTCGTGCTTATAGGTATTGCCTTAATGCCTCCTAAGACCACCGCTCCAACTCCTGCGGACGCCCCGGCATTTCAAACCCCAACCCAAACCCAAACCCAAACCCAAACGGAATCTTCTTCCTTGGGGACCGTAGAAGTGGAAACTACTACTCCTCCTCCCGCGCTGCCCGTATCGCAGTCAGTTACGATCAGCTACATCCCGAACGGATTTTCTCCTAGTGTCGTAAATATTAAAAAAGGAGACACGGTAGTGTTTAAAAATGACTCTGGAAAACCATTTTGGCCCGCCACAGATCCGCACCCAGCGCATACCGGCTATCCGGAAAAAGGAGGTTGTCGTGGGAGCGCCTTCGATGCTTGTAAACGCATTGAATCCGGAGAATCTTGGTCCTTCACCTTCAATGAGATAGGTGCGTGGCGGTATCACGATCACATGAGCGCCAGTCAGGGAGGGGTGATTATGGTGGAATAAATAACTTGACCCGGTAGTGAAAGTTCGACTTTCCGCTCAAAGCGAGCGGCACTGGGTCGAACTTCTACTACCGGGTTGATATAATTAAAGAAGCGCGATTCACAATTCGGGATGAAGCGAGCCCTAAGGATTCGGGCTTAGGGCTCGTCTCATCCATCTCAGGCTGTGTGCTGGATGCTTAAAGGAAAAAGACGAGCCGAACCTCCGTAAGAGGCCACTTCTTTTTTGAAAGTGTTTTATGAAATTTAATGATTCTCTTCCGCGACAGGCGGAAATGATGCGGAGTCTGCGAGAGCGGATGGGGAGGGGGCTTTTTGCGTGGGAAGACTGGAGCAATCACTGCAAAGCATTTATTCAGGAAAAAGATGATCCGGGAATTGTAAGTGTGGTCCCATGGAGCATAGAAATCCTGGATGCCCCATGCCCGTTCTCTCCAGGGAAGAAAAGAAAAGATACTCACGAGTTAATTTTAGAGCTGGCAAAAGTAGGAGGCGAACCCCTGAGTCTCGCTCGTTTTGTGCGGATGCATACCCTTGAACGCCTCCCTCGGTTTGTCGTAGGAGCTGAAGAGTGGACATTGACGCAACCTTTTGCGTCCAATCTCGCGAGCTGTCGATGGCATGCCATGTATCGAGGAATAGTGAAGAAGCCATTTATGACTCGAAAAGAGATGCGGGCACAGGTGCTCGCTGAATTCCCCGAATATACCATCCCTAATGCGCTCACAGTGGCCATGCTTCATATGTTTCATGGTTACCAGTTTGGCTGTAAGCCGCGGCAATACCTCGATCCGGAACAATGGATGATGACTTCAGATCAAATCGACGAAAATAGGGTGGTGGAGATAGGCTGTTCTTCTCCGGAAGGGGTCTACATTAGCCACTCCAAACTCGACGAAGAGGCATCTGATAACGATACCGGGGTCGCCTTGGAGCTAAAGCTTCCTAGTGCATAGCTGGATGAGAAAGCAGTAAAAGGAGGAGTCCTACCAGATGGACAAAAACAAGCGCCCATGCCGGAAGGTATGGGCGCTGCGCTATTTTAGCCAATGACAACTTACTGCTTAGGTGTTTCTTTCTTGGGCTCCTCTCCCCATTTGAGCATGCCGCTCTTGTACTCTGTGACGCGGGTTTCGAAGAAATTCTTTTCTTTGCGGAGATCCATGATCTCGCTCATCCACGGGAAAGGATTCGCGGTATTATACACTTTTGCAAGTCCAATGCGCTCCAGGCGGCGATCGGCGATATATTTGATGTAATCGTTAATGGCTTCCGCATTGAGCCCCATGATCCCGCGGGGGAGACAATCCTTCGCATAGGCATATTCAAGTTCTACGGCTTTTTTGATATTTTCGGTCAAGGTCGCTTTGAATTCCGAGGTCCAGATCGCCGGGTTTTCTTGGACGATTGTGTTAATGAGATCCGATCCGAATGCCAAGTGTACCGATTCATCCCGAAGAATGAACTGGAACTGTTCGCCCACGCCTGCCATCCGGTTCTGCCGAAGGAAAGAAAGCATCATTACAAACCCCGCGTAGAAGAAGATGCCTTCCATGATGACGTAGAAGCCTACGAGATCGTGTACGAACCGCTGGATATTCGCGGTGCCCTGCGTGGTGAAATTGGGGTCCATGATGGATTTGGTCATCGCCACCACGAATTCATCCTTCTCCTTAATGGAGGGAATCGAGGCGTACATGTTGTACACCTCGTCGGGGTTGAGGCCCAACGTATCGCAAGAGTAAATAAAAGTATCGGTGTGGATCGCTTCTTCATATGCCTGCCTCAGGAGGTACTGCCGGCATTCGGGATTCGTAATGTGCCGGTACACGATGAGCACCAAATTGTTCGCAGTGAGGGACTCGGCCGTAGAGAAGAACCCCATGTTCCAGAGGATGAGGCGGCGTTCATCGTCCGAAAGCCCTTTCGGATTTTTCCAGGTCTCCACATCTTTTTGCATGTTGACCTCTTCGGGGATCCAGTTGTTTGCTACCCCTTTCTTATAATGCTCGCGCGCCCATTTGTATTTCATGGGCAGGATCTTGTTCGGGTCGGTGGAGGTGGAATTCAATATTCGTTTTTCGGCGTTTGCCGAAGAGGGAGCTGCGGGTATGGAGAAAGAAGAATCGTTGGACATAAGATAACTAATAACCTATGACTAATAACTTATAACAAGCAAGAAGACATTACAACCCCACTGATGTCATAGGCCATCAGTGTTAGGTCGTTAGTCGTGAACACTACTGACACGCTTCGCAAAGTCCTCCTTCTGCAATATGAATCACTTTACTTGCTGATACGATAGAAGGGTCTTTCACTTCGCTTGGCGAAGTGATTTCCGCGCGTAAGGTGGAAGCCGAGGCCAGTTCTACTTGCGTGTCTCGCTGAAACGAAGTGGAGGTGGAAGGTTGGGGCTGAGGCTCTCCGGCGGAAGAGGGGAGAGTAGAGGCTACGGCAGCTACTGCCATCACTTCGGGGATACTCTCGGTAGCGGGGGGCGTGTCGTATTTCTTATTGATGTCCAAGGTGCTCTTCTCAATGGAGGAAGCGCCCAAGGTGCGGAGGTAATACGTGGTCTTTAATCCCTTCTGCCACGCTTCCATATACACATCGGCAATAAAGGGTCCGGATTCGCTCGCGGTAAAGATGTTTACGGACTGGCTTTGGTCGATCCACTTTCCGCGATGTGCGGCGTGCTCCACGATCCAGTGGGGATCGATTTCGAAAACTTCCATATAGCGGTTCCGCAATTCCTCGGGAAGCTCGGCGATCCTTTGGACGCTCCCGTCATAGAACTTGAGCTTTTCAACGATCTCATCCTTCCAAAGGTTCAGTCTCTCCAAATCTTCCACGAGATATTTGTTGATGACGGTAAACTCGCCGCTGAAGTTGGATTTTACGTAGAGGTTTTTGTAGATAGGCTCGATAGAGGGAAGACAGCCGGAAATGTTCGCAATGGTGGCGGTGGGCGCAATAGCTAAGCAGTTCGAATTGCGCATGCCGTGCTTTTTGACCGATTCTCGGACAGGTGCCCAATCAAGCTTTCCCTCCTTTTCAATGCCGGTGGGAATCCCGCGTTCTTCTTCGAGTATTCCCAAGGTGTCCACGGGGAAGAGGCCCCGGTCCCATTTGGAACCTTTGTAGCTCGAATAGGTACCGCGCTCTTCGGCGAGCTTCGAAGAGGCGAGTATTGCGTGATATGAGACAAACTCCATAAGCGAATCCGAAAGCTGCACGGCTTCCTCGCTCGCGAACTGCATTCTCACTTTATAAAGCAAATCCTGGTAGCCCATGATGCCCAATCCGACGGGCCGGTGTTGCAAGTTGGAATTCTTAGCCTCGATCGTGGGGTAATAGTTCAAATCGATTACGTTGTCGAGCAATCGGATTGCGGTGATAACGGTTTGCCCAAGAAGCTCGTAATTGATCTTCCCATGTTCGAAATGCCGCACTAAGTTTACGGAACCCAGATTGCAGACCGCCGTCTCTTCGCGGGAGGTGTTTAAAGTAATTTCAGTACAAAGGTTCGAGCTGTGTACGACTCCCACGTGATCTTGCGGAGAGCGGATATTGCAAGGGTCTTTAAAGGTCATCCACGGGTGCCCCGTCTCGAAGAGCATCGTGATCATTTTCCGCCAGAGTTCCTGCGCCTTGATCCGTTTCCAGAGCTGAATTTCTCCCTTATCGGCTTTCGCTTCGTATTCTATATAGCGTTTCTCGAATTCCTTTCCATATACATGATGGAGATCTCCTACTTCATCGGGGGAGAAGAGCGTCCATTCGCCATCTTCCCGCAGCCGTTTCATAAAAAGGTCGGGAATCCAGTTCGAGGTATTGATATCGTGCGTACGTCGGCGTTCGTCCCCGGTATTTTTCCGGAGCTCCAAGAAATCCTCCACTTCATAGTGCCAGGTTTCGAGATACACGCAGGTAGCACCGCGGCGCTTGCCGCTTCGGTTGATGGAGGCAGTCGTAGCGTCCACGATTTTAAGGAAAGGAACCACGCCTTGGCTCGTGGTATTGATGCTCTTGATTAAAGCTCCCACTGCCCGCAAGTTGGACCAGTCATTACCTACCCCCCCGGACCATTTCGAAAGCTGCGCGTTGTCGCCGATACATTTAAAAATATGGTGGAGATCGTCTTCGACGGTCGTGAGGTAGCAGGAACTCATCTGCGGATGGGTGGTCGCGGAGTGAAGAAGGGTAGGGGTGGAGGGAACGTATCGGAAGGTGGAAATCGTGTGATAAAACTCCATAGCACGCGCTTCCTTCTTGGGTTCGATGAGAGACAAGCCTAACGCTACGCGCATCCAGAAATACTGGGGCACTTCAAAAATATTCTGATCGTAATCGCGCATGAAGTAGCGATCGTAGAGCGTCTGAATGCCCATGAACTCAAAAAGCTGATCGCGTTCCGGAACGAGCGTTTTACCGAGTGCCTCGAGATCGGCTTCGAGAACCCTTTTATCGAACCGGCCACATTCCACACCGCGCTTCATCGCTTTCGCAAAGCCGCTTTGATACGCTTCGATAAAGCCTTTTTCAAATTCATCTACTCCCAAAACTTCTTTATAGAGATCGTTCGCGAGGAATCGGGCCGCGACATTCGAATACACCGGGTCGCGCTCGATGCGAGCCTTGAGCGCCATGAGCACCACTTGATTAATTTCAGAGGTGGAAATTCCGTCATAAAGACCGGTTTTCACATCTTCCAAAATTTCATAGACGTTAATGGCGGCCGCCGGATATTCGTTCGAGACATTTCTGATAGCTCGCTCAATTTGAGCGACATCGAAACGCGCGGTGGTGCCATCGCGGCGTTTTACGTTCAATTCCCGCCGCTCTACCCGTTCAAGTGTCTCCCACTTCTTTCGTTCACGCACTTTTTCACGCTCCCGGCGATAGAGCACATACGATTTGGATACGTTAAAGTGACCGGACTCCGCGAGTACGCGCTCCACAATGTCCTGAATATCTTCGACGCCCGGCACTCGCTCCACGAATTTGCGATCGATCTCTCGAACGACCAAATTAGTGAGATCAAAAAGTTGAGTTTCGGTAAGGGGGACGCCCGTGGCGATGAAGGCTTTATCCATCGCGCGCTCGATTCGGGCGCGGTCAAAAGACACAATACTCCCATTCCGCTTTTTGATCTGATCAGTCATGAATTATGAGAAATTTTTTAGAGATATTTTTCAGTATACACCGCCGCATTGCCGCGCTACTCCTACTTATCCACAGTTTTCACCACGCGAAAAAAAAGGCAAACTCTTCTTTCATTTGAGCTAAAAATCCATGAATTATTCATGAGGCTGGAGTAAAAATTCAGCCAAAATTTCATAATCGGCTCCGTGAGGCGAAAGGTGGGATTCCATAAGCACTAAAGAGTTGGCTAATTCGTTCCAATTCACTTGCTCGTGAAGCGATTTTATGGGGAAATGAGCAAATTCTTCTTCTCGAAAACGGGCAAGGGTGAGGTGTAAACGAAATGGCCGCTTCTCGGCAGGGCCAAGAGCAATATCGAGGTGAGATTTGAGGAGTAAAAGCTCACGGGGAGCATTTCCCTCCGCCCAAATGAGGCGGGGGCGCCGCGGATCGGGTCCAAAAGAGAGAGTATGAAAAAGAAGAGGGAAGGGAGAAGAGCTACGAGTAATATTTTCGAGAATCTCCTTGGTGCTTTCGATATTTTCGTCCGTGGCGTGCCAGGGAGGGATAAGAGTAATATGTAAATTTTTTCCGGCAAGCCATCGCACGGGGAAATTATAATGGCGAGCGGCCCACTCGGCCACGCATTGTTGCAGTTTTGGAGAAATTTTCAAAGCCACAAAAATTCGGCGCATACGAGTACTGTACCAGAAAATGAAATTGCCCACTTCCAGTTTCCCGGAAATGGGCAATTCATTGAATTTACGAACGTGATGTAATCTGCGTTGCGGTCTTACGACGGCGCGCCGGCGAGTTCAGGCTCCTTCGCTGGAGTGGCGGGCACTTCAGGGGTCTGAACTTCAAATCCGCCAGAGGCTTCCGAGGTTTCCGTCGAAGCTTGGGAATTTGCCGCATTGCCGGACCCAATCACTTCCGTTGCCGGTTCAGCCGGAGGGGCGACAGAAGCGGAAGGAATATCAGCATCTTTGACTACCCCGAGGCCGGTAGCCGAAACTTCAGGCTCCTTCTCAGTGGCTTCGAGTTCCGCAAGGGCGGCACGAACTTCGTTTGCGGCTTGAGCCAGCTTGTGAAGCCAGGCATGCGCGGCTCGCCAATCATGAATATAGGCCACCATCGCGGTGTTTGCCCTATGAAGAACGTGAGCTTCTGTCCGAACTCCCGGTTGCTGTAGCACCCAGGCCTCGAGTTGTGGATAGGTGGGTTTGTGCTCCCGAATGTAGTTGATGACAGCGGCTGAATCGAGTCCAAGGGCTTGGAGGGCCATGGCATCATACCCTTTGCCGCACGCCGGATACTCCGGATCCCTCGCGGCAACTGGCGTGGACTGTACTATTTTTGGCGCTTCTCGTCAAACAAATAAAAACCCCCGTTCCGGTATTCCTCGGTCCCGGGCGGGGGCTGCTATTTCAGCATGTTTTGAACTTACAAACTCGAAGCTTCCAGATCGTAGTGGAATCCAAGGTTAAGCCTGCCTTGAACTTACGTTGATAATCGTGGGATAAAGCTCAAAAAGCGAAAAAAGAAGGGCTAACGCCACCGGCCCTGCAAAAAATCCGATGGGGCCGAAGAAGGCGAGCCCCCCCAACACTCCCAAAAGCACGAAAAGGGGATGCATCCGCAGTTTTCGTTCGACCACAATGGTGCCAATAATGTTGTCGACGAGTCCCACAATGATAACCGACCATATAAGAAGCCCGATCGTAGGAGCGAGAGGAGCCGTGAAAAAGAGATAGACAATCGCAGGAAGACTTACGAGCATGGTGCCGAATGGGGGAAGGAGGGCAGCCACGGTGGCAACGGCTCCCCAAAGCATAGGAGAGGGCACTCCAAACACGAGAAATCCCAACCCCGTCAAAATCCCTTGGAGGAGAGCGATGGCGAGTTTGCCTCGCACCACGGCATTGATAGCTTCAGTAAGGCGGCGAAGAATCTTTTCATCATATTGGTTGGCCAAAGGCGAGACAGCGATGACGCTCTTTTTGAAGTCTTCTCCGTCCCGAAGGAAGAAAAAAAGAGAAAGAATAAGCAGGAAGAAGTGAAGAAGAATGTTCGCCACTCCCAAGAAAAGCCCTCCTAGGTTTTGCACCGTGAATGCCAGAGCCTGCTTCGCGTATTCCAGGGCATTTACTTGGAGGGTGGGCCAGAATTCTCGAAGCCGAGCTTCGATGGTAGTGAATACTTTTCCCAAATCTCCACCATTATTTTGAAGGATGGTGGTATAAAGGTCTTGTGCGTCCCGGAAGGCCAAAAATCCAAAAGCAAGAAGAGGCACAATAATGACCACCGAAACCAATAAAATAATAACTAACGCCGCGAGCGTGCCCCCTCCGCCAAAGTTTCTATGAAAAAAGTGATATAGCGGATGCAGCGCGATTGCCAAGATGAGCGCGAGGAACAGCGTGGCGAGATATGGAAAAAGAATAAGATAAGCTACCCACAAAGCTCCCAAGAGGAGAAGTATGAAAAAGCCTATTTCGAATCGTTGTTGCATGCGTGATTACTCTTTGGAGTAGCGCCTCCAGGCATCCGCTGCCTGGGGAGCCAAGGCTTCGAGTTCGGCGATGATCTGCTCTTTGAGTTCGGCGGAAGTAACGGCTTCTTTATTGTCCGCAAAGTCGAGAGCGCGCTGGGCAGCCTGATCCACAATTCCGGCATTATCCGGACTATTCATACCCACATCGGCAAGCGCGCCTTCAATGGAGCCGCGAAGTTTCTGGGCATCGAACGGCTGTCGAGAACCGTTTCTTTTGACCACCTCCTTAGCCATACTTTTCATTGTACTCCTCTATGTTCTAATTTCTACTTTCTATTTTCTAATCTAGACCGTGCGGGGCGCATCGCGGGGTAAATCGAGATTTTCCTTCTCGAATGCTAATTTGAGGCGTCGCCGCATTTCTCCCGTCGTATCCCATTGGTGAAGCGGCTGGGTATCGCCGATGACTTTGATGGTGGTGCCCCAATCGCTCATTCCTTCTATGCGAAAAAACTGCGGCGGAGTGAGCACATACTTTTTCCATATGGGGTCCGCCGCGAGTTCCTCTCCCACGCGGTTGATAATCTCGATCCCTTTCTCTACCCCCACCTTATGGGAGACCGTGATATTTAAGTTCACTCGAGAGAGTTTCTTCGAAAAATTGGAGACGCGCCGAATCATTCCATGAGGAAGGTGATGCACAGTGCCATCCAGATCCCGAAGTTGAGTAATGCGGAGGGTAATATCCTCGACCGTGCCGCAGGTGGCATCGAAGCATACATAATCGCCCACGCGATATTGATTTTCAATAATGATAAAAAGACCGGAAATCACGTCATGCACAAAGGACTGACTGCCGAACCCTATCGCGATTCCTAAAATTCCCGCCGCCGCGATAAGGGGTCCCGTCTCCACTCCCAATTCGGCGAGAAACATAGTGGTCGCGACGATCCAGACCGTAACGCGGAGCGTATCCGAAAAAACCCGGATAAGCGTTTTCTCCCGCCTGCGTTCCGCTTTTCTCGAAAGGAATCTGTCTGAGACGATCACGCGTCGCACCACTTTTTCGAGGAAAATAGTACCTATGATCCGAATTAAAATCGCCCCCACCACAATAAGGAGGAGTTTAAGTCCATGTGATTGGAGCCAATCCACCACCCCTTGTGGAGTAATGTACATAGAAAACTCGAGCATATTCTTATGTCTTCATACCGCGCTTCCAGTAAAGGAATAATGGAGCTCTTTCCTTGGCGCGACGCTTGACGTAGAATGTCTCTAATGAACCCCCTTACTCCCTACATGAAAGAGAGCTTTTTAAGCAAAGGGAAATTATGTGAGAACAGGGGTTTTTACTACGATGCAGATGAAACGTTTGGGGAGTAGCGGGGTGAAACGGGGAGCGAAAGGTAGCGCAGCGCGCAAAAAAGACGACTTTTTTGCGCGGATGGACGCCCAGGGCTTGGCGTTGGCCTATGCCGACGTGCGCCTGCGCACCGGCCACTCCGAAACGCCTCCTTCCGAAGTGATCATGGAAAGCCGCTTTTCGAGACGTGTGCCGTTGAAGGTGCCTATCGTGAGCGCGGCCATGGATCGGGTGACGGAATACAAGACTGCGATTGAACTCGCGAAACGGGGCGGGTTGGGCATTATCCACTTCGGCATGTCGCCGGAGAAGCAAGCCGCCATGGTGACCCGGGTGAAACTTTATTTGAACGCGATTATCGAAAAGCCTATTTGCGTAGAAGAGGGGGATACGATCGGAAGTATCGAAGAAATGCGCGAAGAGCAGGGCTGGGGCTTCCACAGTTTTCCAGTAGTGGATGCGAAAGGGATTTTAAAAGGAGTAATCACGCAGAGCGACTTCGAATTCTCGATGGACGCGAAGCGTGCCGCCAAGGAGGTGATGACGAAGACTCCCGTGACCGCTCCTGCGGGTACCGATTTGAAGAAAGCGTTCGACATAATGACCAAGACCAAGAAGAAGTTTTTGCCCCTCGTGGACAAATCGGGCAAACTTTCGGGCGTGTATGTGTTCTCCGACGTGAAGCGCGTGCTCTTCGGAGGGAGTGAGTCCGCATATTACAACGTAGACAAAGAAGGGCATTTGCGGGTAGGCGCCGCCTTGGGAGTGGGAGAAGGCGAAATCGAACGGGCGGAACTGCTTGTGGAACGAAAAGCGGATGTGCTCGTGATCGAGACCGCGCATGGAGATACGCCGCGCGCAATCAAGGTATTAAAAGAATTGAAGAAAAATTTTCCTCACGTGGATGTGGTGGTAGGGAATGTCTCCGAAGGAGAGTCCGCGAAGCGGTTGACGGATGCCGGAGCAGATGGGGTGAAAGTGGGCCAGGGACCGGGTTCGATTTGCACGACGCGTATTGTGGCGGGAATAGGGTGCCCCCAGGTAACCGCGGTGCATAATTGTGAAAAAGCGGTGCGAGGATACGACGTACCCGTCTGTGCAGACGGAGGCATTCGCTATTCGGGAGACATCCCCGTGGCGTTAGGGGCGGGCGCGGACTCGGTAATGCTCGGCATGATGCTCGCAGGCACGGAAGAAGCTCCCGGCAAAAAAGTGGTGGTAAACGGAATCACCTACAAAGACTACCGAGGAATGGGCTCCTTGGGCGCCATGCAGGCCAGTCGCGCGGCGCGGGAGCGCTATCGGGCAGATAGCGGGAAGGCCGCCTTTTTCCCAGAAGGTGTGGAGGGGTTGATTCCGTACCGCGGGAGTATAGGCTCGGTGCTCGATCAGTTGACCGAAGGTTTGCGGCGGGGGATGGGGTATGTAGGAGCAAAAACCGTAAACGAATTACAGCAAAAATCGGATTTCCACCGGCTCTCCGGAGCGGGTATCGAAGAATCGCATGCGCACGACGTAGTGATCACCGAAGAAATGCCCAATTACGGGACAAGGAGAAAAGATAAATAACAGGCCTCAATTCACTATTATGTTCACTCGCGATGTGGGCCATGTTGAGACAGAACAAGGAAAACTGACGCAGCGGTATGTCGATACCGCCAGGAGGTTTGACGCAGGTATGGCGCAACATGGCCATATCCCTTCGGGTTGCCGTCTCGTTCCCGATCGGCAGCGTTACTCCTCGGAGCTGTACCCGAGGGTACTAATCTCCTCATCGCGCCTTGCCGCTCGGGAACTATCCAGGCAACGCGAGCGAACGATAATAGTGATTTGAGGCCTATGAGCGCTCTTCAAAAACTTACGGGGAGCGCTTCCACAGTTGCGGTAGTTTGTAATCAGTGGGGAGACACGGGGAAAGGAAAGTTTGTGGATGTCTTAGCTGAATGGGCGGATGTGATCGCCCGCGGCACGGGAGGAGCGAATGCAGGCCACACCATCCATGTGGGAGACAAGAAGCATGTATTCCACCTTTTGCCGTCGGGAATTCTCTATGATCACGAGGGCAAATGGAACATTGTGGGAGGAGGGACGGCGCTTGATCCTCGAGTAGTGATTGAGGAACTCGCAATTCTCGAAAGCGAAAAAATTTCATATAAGAATCTTCTGATCGCCCAGAATGCCAAATTAGTGCTGCCGCAGCACATCGTGCTCGATCGGGTGAGGGAAAGTGCAGCAAAAAAAGGCTTTGACTCGCCGGAGCATCCTGCGGCGGCGGTGAGGATCGGTACCACGGGCAGGGGAATCGGCCCGGTGTATGCCGATTATTACGCCCGCTTGGGATTGTGTACTAATGATCTTTTGAATATCGAAATCTTTAAGAAGAAACTGGAGCGAAATCTTAGGGAAAAGCTCTTGGTGCTCCGCCAATATGATCCCGCAGTGATAAAAGAAGTGATGCATCACCCGCATCTTCAAAACGGCCGATTTTGGAACGAGCAAAATATATTCGATGTAGAGGCGATTCTCGAAACCTATAAAGAATATGGAAAGCGCCTCGGCGATATGATTGCCGATACGGAAGAATTTATGCACAAGGCTCGCGCCCAAGGTCGCAAAATATTATTGGAGGGCGCTCAGGGCAATTTACTGAGCGTAGATATAGGTACGTACCCCTATGTAACTTCCTCCGATTGTTCCATGCGCGGCTTGGTGCAAGGCGTGGGACTTCGCGAGCGAGATGTAGATCTCTGCTTAGGAATCGTGCGCGGATTCTACATGACGCGGGTGGGGGAGGGCCCATTTCCCACCGAGTTGGGCGGCACCAAATCCGCCGAATGGTGCGGAAAAGGGGAGGTAACGAAGGTCGTAGAGTCGAAAGAATTTCCGGAAGCTTCGGTAAATGATAAAGACCCGTTCCTTCAGGGCGTAGGAATGCGCAAAGCGGGGAATGAATATGGAGCGACGACCGGCCGGCCCCGGCGAACAGGATGGCTGGACATCCCCTTATTGCGCTATTCGATGGAGCACTCCGGGCCCGAGGCAATTTTCACGAAACTCGACGTATTGGATGAATGCGAAGAAATTAAAATTTGCACGAAATACGATTATCAAGGCCCGGAATACCGATGGGGGAAAACGCTTTTCCATCCTGGAATGACCCTCGATAAAGCAGTGCCCGATCCGGAACTGTTAGGTCATTGCGTGCCAATCTACGAATCTTTCCCGGGCTGGAAAGAATCCATTTCGGGAATCCGAGAATATAAAGCCATGCCGGCAAAATTGAAGACCCTCGTTTCTTTTGTAGAAAAAGCCGCGGGGCTTCGCGTCCGCGCGCTCTCCGTGGGTCCCGACAGGGAACAAACCATCGTCCGGGAATAATTGACCGGAATTGATTTCTCTGGGTAGAGTGTGGGCAGGAAAGGAGGTAACGAACACCTTTGAAAAATAAAAAACTGACGATTGATTCGATTAAAAATTCTGAAAAACCGATTTTTGTGGGCGATGCAGCTTTTCTATGGCAACAGAGCGGGTGGACTTGGAGGCAATACAAAAATCTTTCTCGCTGGTTTGCGCACCAAGAATGGTTCCAAGGTCTATGCGCAGCGCATGAGCGGGTCTTCCACCCGGATTCAGCGCTCGCCGGGAAAGCGGAACTCGATTTCCTTGCTCAGCAGCTCTCTTGGCATGACGCTGAAGCCCCAGAACCGGAATGGATGGATCGTTTGCCGCGAGAGGCTAGGACCTACATCCGGCATTGGCATTTGCTCACAGAGGGTTTCGATCCTCTTTGCGGTTGCATACGTTTACCGTACGCCGGGTTTGAGTATCTTCTTAAAGATTGGAGTCTCGCAAGCGAGACTTGCCAAGCGTTGGGAATTCACCGATTGGGTAGAATCGGACAGCTCGGCTTTCTTCGGGAGCCTTCCCTACAGTATGTAGTGAAATTTAATCACACGCGGCTCCTCCATGTCTACGATACGCAGGCAATCGCTACACTCATCGCGGAGAATTGCGGGATGTTGCCAGAACTCGCGAGAACGCTCGAGGTGGCCGCGCTCTCTCATGATGTACTCACTCCCGCAGGGGGAGATTCTACGAAGCTTGTGAATAGGCAAGCGTTCGATGAAGACGAACACTTTCGCGAGATATTCGGTCGGGATAGTTGGCAGTCACTCCAGGCTCGGTGGGAGCTCGATTCTGGATTACTCGACCGCACAGTTCGGGGAGAAGGTTTATTGGGAAGAATCCTCGATCTGGCGGATAAATTCTACACTGCACGAGATGCGGAAGCATATCTTAATCATATGCCGTTCGAAGATCGCGGCCATCTGGGTTATCAGAGAGTTGCCGACCTCGTAAGTAAGTACCCCATGGTATGTGGAATTTGGCAGACGGCAACGCTCCAAGAAGGGAGATTAGTAATTGCGGATGCTCCGCGGCTCGTGCAATTCCTGAAACTTAGAGCTCTTATGTTTCGACATCTCTACTACCATCCACGCAGCAGAATTTTCGAGTGCTTGGTAGGGAAAGGAATTGCGAAATACCTTTATCATGAAGGTAAGCTTACCCGGAAAGAACTACTCACGCAGGGAGACGATTGGTTGGAGTGGAAAATATCCAACTTTTTGGAGACCCCTCTTCTCTTTAATTCGCTGCGGGTAATGCAGCATACAAGGATCGAAGAGTTTTCGGACCACTCCGCAGCCTTACGGCGAGCGGCTCAATTCGACGGCGACAAAAGTATCCTGGTCGTGATTGATAGACACGTGAATACCACGAAGTCAGGTATCCAACGCTTCCCGGTCTTGCATCGAGGAAGGGTAGCGATGCTTTCGGAAATATATCCGCAGGCCGCTGCAGAGATTGAAGCAATCATCAACATTCCGAAAACCACGAGACTTTACTTTTTTAATGCCACGGAGGATTTCGGAATAGGAAGAGGCTTGCGGAAAAGGATTAAGCGCATTCTCCGCTCGCTTCGCAATTAACACGAACAACCTGAATAATCCCGGGTCGTTTTCGTTTTGAGAAATAAAAAACCCGCATGCGCCTCACACGCATCGGGTTTTTGTTACATGCTACTCGCTACGTGCTACATGCTCGAATTTCCCGTGGGGCACGCCTTGCACGAGTTCTTGTGCGTAGCGATTTCAAAAATCGCTGCGAGTCCTACGAGCACATAGACTACCTGCGCCACTACCGGCCAGCTGGCCAAAACTTTCGCGACGACGTCTCCCACCCCCACTCCTACCAAAAGCCAGTTCAAACCTCCAATGATAAGAAGGATGAACGCGGCAGTATGTAAGCCTTTCATAGTTAAAAAAGAGTCTGTTCCTCGACCTTTTCCTTAGATTTATTATACCCTTTTAGCCCAGAGAACTTATTCACAAGAGGAGAAGCGAAAATCCGGCCCTGATGGGTCGGATCGCGTTGGGTGGCTTAACCAGGTTAAGCCTTGATAATCAAAGAATCAGAAGGGCTTGAGGTGGGCGAGATGCTCCGAAGAAGTTCTTCTCGGTATATCTCGATCAACTCTTCGGTAAAACACCGCAAAATCATTGCGCGCAGGAGATTGGCCTCTTCGGGAGTGCGAGCAGCCTGTTTGATTTTTGGGAAAATGATATCCCATAGGAAGTTACTTGCTTGAAGTCGAATTCCATTAAAGAAAACTGCGCCTCCCGCAGTCATCTGTTCTCCCATCACATGAATGAGAGTGAGATATATGGTTACCCTGGGACAGCGAACGCCATTGGTGCGGGAAACAAAATCTCGAGTGAGAGACAGGAGAGTCTCCACGGTGCTGGTGAAGAGGGAAGGGTCAAGTGTGTCTTTCATGGCGGTACTTTTAATTTTCGAAAGGACTTGTGAATATTGTAGAAACCACACGCGCCATGTCAATGAAAAAACCGCCCCTCCTTAATGAGGAGGGGAGTAGGTATGCCGGTTTTAAGAAAAATTGTTATCCCTCGCAGTCACATTGAAGGCATTTTGTTCCCTTGCGATGCATGTGGCCGCATTTCGGGCATTTAGGTGCGCCCTGTTCTTCTGCCATAGTGATAGTGATGATTAAATAACGCGACCTTTATCGCAAGATGTTTCCATTGTGATGGAAAGAGATTAGGTGAAGATGAATCCCGTGAGAGGCCCGCGCAAAGCCGCGGCGGATATCGAAGATATCCTGCCTCTCGCGGGATGAATTTCATGTGATGTTCATGGGGGGAGCATTAAAAACTCATATAGAACAAGGCTGCGCAGACGCGCGGAGTTCTTGGTACTTCATAATTCGGAAACTCATTGAATCTCAATGAAGGTCAATGAGTAGGGAGAGACGCTAATTTTATGCCCGGAGGAAATATAAGGAAAAAATAGAAATCCTTATCCTGTACGTTTACAAACCGATTGTCCGTAATGAGCTGCGGGAAAAATTCTCGGCAGCGCAAGGTCGAAATTAATGTCCTAAACGTAATACATGCAAAAAGGATTTGGAATGACAGTAAAAGGCTTGGCGCTTATGGCATGTGCGGTGGGACTCTTCTGGGGGTCCGGCGCAGAAGCGCAAACGTCGAAAGGGTTGTGCGTGCCTATTGTGGGTTTTGCCCGAATGGGAGAAGCGAATGATCCTGCGGAAGTGAGAAAGATCCAGGAATTTCTCGTGCAGTATGAGAATTTGGAAGTGCCTGTTTCCGGGATCTATGACGAAGCCACTATGGAGGGAGTAAAAGTATTTCAATCCCGACACGCGAGCGAAGTCCTCACCCCCTGGGGAGCTACACAGCCTACTGGATACGTATACATTACGACGCGCAACGCAATGAACGCGATTATCTGCGGCACAAACGCTCCGCTTTCGGCGGAAGAAAAGGCGGTTATCGCGGCCTACCATGCGCGTAAAAATGCAAAGCCAGTGGCGGTGGAAGCTTCAAAACCCCAGCCCACTACTTCTGCAGCCCCCACTCCTAAAGCGAGCCTTCCTTTGGTAGCGAGTGTTTCTTCGACTCCAGTACGCGAAAGCGCTGCTCCCCGAGCGGTGCTTGGAACCTCTACTACAGAGATAAAGAAAGAAACAATAGTTTCTCAAATAGCGACACCGCAATCAGAGAAAAAAGAGGAGCTGAAGCTGGTGAGTGCAAACGGAAGTTCAAGCGAAGAAACAAATGTTCCAAAAAGGAAATCAGGAGGGTTGATGAGTTGGGCAGGAGGAGTCCGAGATCATCTCAAATGGTTCTGGGATTCTTTTTAGTATATTGGAATGATTCTAGGCAAAAGGGCCTCATGCAGGGGCTCTTTTGTTTTTGATTCATCCCCCACACCTGCGCGCAGGTGTGGGGGTTCACCCCTCTTTCACTGCTTGTGCACTTAACTGGGAGGTATGCGAGCGATATGGTCAGGAGCGTTAAATTTTGGACTTATCAATATCCCGGTGCGGCTCTATAGCGCGATAGAAGGCTGCTACTCACTCGAAAAGCTAGTGATCTAGCGAATATCAAGAATTTTATATTTCCGAATCCCCATCTCCGTGCGAAGGAGTATGGTAGCTCCTTTGGGGTGGCGGAGGAGGGCGGCTCCCAAGGGAGATTTATGGGAAATCCGGTTTTTTTCCGGATTCGTTTCTTGAGGTCCCACGATTTGATAGATCCGCTCTTTCCCTTCGCATTCCAAAACCACGGTAGACCCCAGCTCTACGATCCCCGATGGGCCCCGAGGGCGGATAATTACGATCCGCTTTAACTGAGCTTCGATAGTCCAAATCTGCCGATGCGTGCGGCGGAGCGTGGACTTTGCCATTTGGTACTCCGCATTTTCTGATCTGTCTCCGTAGGCGGCGGTGCGCGCGGTCTCGGCGATAAGGTCGGGAAGCGACGCTTTAAGTCGGGAAAGCTTATCTTTGAGTTTTACGAACCCTTCTTCAGTAAGAGGGATCGGTTCGTCATCTCGTTTCCGTGAGTGGAGAGTGCGCATCCCCCTATGATACGGGATATCCCTTATGTTCCCAAGTCTAGATTGCTTCAGCCGCATTTAATTGGGTCCTAGGTATAAATGAAGGGCAGGTGAGTCCCGTTTAGAGACCCTCCCAAAAGCCGAGGCAGATATCGGGAAGATATCCTATCTCTAACGGGATGAGTAAAGGTCGTCGGTGCGTAAAATCTGAAGCATATGACGAAAAATATTCTGATCACGTTGGTGGTCATTCTTACACTCGTAGGGGTCATTGGATTCTTTAATGATCCGGTACTTGGTCTCTTCGATGTAGATCTCACTCATAACCTCGTGCACCTCCTCTCGGGATTACTCGCGCTCTATTTCGCGTTTAAGCCCGAAATGGCGGCCAGGAACTTTGCGAGAACATTTGCCGTAGTGTATGGGCTAGTGACTATTCTGGGGTTCCTCATGCCTGACACTCCGGTACTGGGCCTTATGGCCACGAACATGGCAGATAACTGGCTGCACCTTCTTCTCGCGCTCGTCTTCGGGTATGCGGGATGGGGATAAGTTTTGTGAGAATCATGAGGGGTGCGCAGCGTAAGCTTGGCCGAACGGCCTCGAGTGTCTGCGCAGCCCCGCATGATTCTCGGTAGTGGGTGATAAATAAAATAACATGGCTACAGAAGAAGAAAAAAGGCGGGCGGCGGAGCAACGGGAAGCAGTAGCCCGCCAGGAAAAAGAAGCCGCACAAAGAAGGCAGGAAGAATTGAGACGACAGGCAGAGCAAAAAAGAAGGGAGGCTGCAGATCTCGATCGAGCAGCCGGGCAGGGGAGAAGATAGCAAATACGCCCCTAGCGGGGCGTATTTTTATTTCCCTTCGTGAGCTTTCTTTAAACTTTCGATATCAATCTTTTTCATTGTAAGAAACGCTTGAGTCACGCGGCCTATCTGCTCTTCCGTGCCCTGCGTTAAAAACTCTCCTAAAATTTTTGGATTAATCTGCCAGGAAACGCCATATTTATCTTTGAGCCATCCGCATTGTTCGAACTCTGGGGCTGCAGAAAGTTTGCTCCAGTAATAATCAATTTCTTCTTGCGTGTCGCAGTGCACGAGGAAAGAAATTGCTTCGTTGAAGATAAATTCATGCTCCCGAGCGCTCTCCATTGCGGCGAATCGCTGCCCTTCGAGAGTAAAGTCGGTGTACATAATTTTCCCTTCCTCCTCGGGCTCCATTCCTTTCGGATACCGCGCGATCATCCCGCGTTCCGCGTGGCTTGAGTTTGCCGACGGGGAATTTTTAAAGACCGAAATATAAAAATCAGTGGCCGCTTCTGCCTTGCCGTATGTATCTTTCGTAAACATAAGCGAGGGAGTAATAAAAGGCCGTTCCTCTCCCGTGGGGCTTGAAAGAATCAACTGCCAAGACACTCCATATTTATCTTGAATCCAACCATATCGTTCGCTAAACGGATATTTGTCGAGCGGCATGAGGGCCTTACCGCCGGCGGACAACTTTTCCCATAAGGCGTCGAGATTCTCGCGCGCTCCGCCCGCCGGCGGATTTTGTTTCGACGGATCGAAATTCAAGATAAAAGAAATCGAAGGATTAAATTTAAAAAGCGGCCCCGCACTTATTGCCATAAATTCATATCCGGCGAGCTCAAACACGAGAAAATCGCAATCTCCGGAAGGAGTATTCTTAATCACGCTGTGTTCTTTAATTTGCGACTTGCCTTGAACGGAGTCGAGAGGGCTAAAGGCGGCGACATAAAACTCCGCCGCTTCTTTGGCTTGGCCTTCGAACCACAAATGGGGCCCAATTTTTTGGGACATGATTTGTTACTCGCTATTTGCTACCTGCTACTCGCTACTTGCTTTTCTTAGGTGGTTCCATCTGGAAGTTCAGCATCCATTCCACTCCATACTTATCCGTAACCATCGCAAACATCCCTCCCCAAAACTGCTTTTCTGGTTTCATGAATACGTCGCCGCCTTGCGAGAGCTTAGAGAAATGCTCATTAAGCTCCTGTTCACTTTCACAGTTCAAGGCCATCCCTACATTGTCGCCCACCACCGCCTTATCCCGCATCATATCGGAACCGAAAAAAGTTATTTTCCCACTCGAAAGTTCGGAATGGATGATATAATCGCTTTTATCCGGAGCGTCTTTCGCCATAGGACTTTCCCCGAGGGTCATATACTCCACTTTGCCGCCGAAAATACCTTTATAAAATTCCATCGCCTCCCGACACTTCTTATCATTGAAACGCAGAAACGGGTGTAATGTAGCCATTGAATGGTAATACCGTAAGTAAGATTAATAATAGCTTAAGACTTTAAACTAAGGGGAGTCCCGCTGGCTATCTCTTTTTGAAAAACGTCCCGCCAAAGCGACGGCTTCGCCGTCGCGGAGCGAAGCCCAGCCCCGCCATTGGCGGGGCTGGGCGAGCGAACACTCTCATCTTCAAAAAATGAGTTCGTATCTAATTTGTTGGCTCCGGCGGCAGGGATCGAACCTGCGACCATCTCCTTACACTTGTCCCACTGTTACCAATAGGGGTGGACTATATCATTGCCATAATCCAATAAAGGATCGTAGGCATCTCGGTATCTAGTCTCTACGGTGCCCCCGTGATCGCGTAAGCGATTTTACGGGGTTCCCACGGTATTGCCCATTGCTGGGTTCCACCGTTATCCCGAGATTTTTACATCGCACAATTTCTTGTGCAAGCTGCCTTACTGACAGGGAGCCGCTCTACCGCTGAGCTACGCCGGAATGCGTCTCCAGTGTACCGCAGCTTCGGCGATTTTCAAGTACGAGGTCATAGTCATTTGTTATAAGTTATGAGTCATTTCTGTATGATACATACATGCGTTTCCTCCTCGTTGCCGTTGGCGCAGGGGCAATAGGAATTACCCTTTCTTATGGGATGGTGTCGCGTCTTGCCGGCCATCCCGCCTCTTTAGGAGAAACCAAAGCCCTTATTTCACAAACACTCAAAGGCGCGTTCGAGGGCAAGAAGCCACTTATGGAAATTTCTCTCGCGGATCGGCCCAAGCCTCAATCTGTTTCACTTCCCACAAAAGAAGAGAAAAAAGTTTCTGCTCCAGTCCCGAAAGTGGAAAAAGCCGCGGTACTCGAGGTTGTTCCAACTTCCACGCCCATAATTTCTTCTACCGCCTCTTCCGTGCCTGTTCCTCCGCCTACCCCAAAACCAATTCGAACGTGCGATTTTGAAACCAAAGAAGCCTCGCATCTTGTACTTTTGAATGAGCTTGCGTGGATGGGAATGCTCCTGCGGGAGGAAGATGAAGGAGGCGGCGCTCAAGCCGAATGGATCGAGCTTAAAAATAATTCTGGTAAAGATTTGTCTCTCGCGGGATGGAAAATTATAAACAAAACAGGGAAATTCAAAATCGAATTCGAGACCGAAGACCGCCTTTCGGAAGGAACCTTCTTTCTCCTAGAGCGGGGGAATGATGAAGCAGTCCCTGAAATGGAAGCGGACAAATTATATGCCGGTGTGCTTTCGAATGTTGGGGATTGGCTCCGACTCTTCGATGCGGACTGCAAATTGATTGATGAAGTAGATGCGGCTCACGGTTGGGCAGGAGGAGAGAATGCCTCGAAGAAAACAATGGAAAGAAGTGCGATCGACTTGAGCTGGCACACGAGTGGGAATGCGGGAGGTACCCCAAAACGCGATAATTCCGCCGTGTACAACAAAAATACTTCCCTCGCCCTCCTTGCTGCGCCTTCTACCCCGAGTGCCGTTTCTCCTTCCGCTCCTCTCAATTCCGCGTCTGCTTCCACGACTGCAGGGAAAATAAATATTAACACCGCGAGTGGGGCGGAGCTCGAAAAAATCACGGGCGTAGGTCCCACGCTGGCTCAAAAAATAATCGACTATCGCACGCAACACGGTTTGTTCGAGCAGATCGAAGATATTAAAAAAGTGAGTGGCATCGGAGAGGTGACCTTTGAAAAAATGAAAAGCGAGATTACTGTTGGAGAGGTAAGCCCCTCGTCTTCCGCACCCGCTTCCTCAGTCGCCACCGATAAGATCAATATTAATACGGCAGGGAAAGAGGAGCTCGAGAAAATTACCGGCGTAGGGGCGACCATCGCGCAGCGTATAATAGACTACCGCACTTTAAACGGGCCTTTCAGCCAAATTGAAGACGTGAAGAACGTAAAAGGAATCGGAGAGGCCACGTTCGAGAAAATGAAAAATGAAATAAGCGTACAGTAAAGAGAAAATAGAAAGTAGAAAGTAGAAGCATATGCGTATTGTCGTAATTCTCCATAATATTCGAAGCCTTCATAATGTGGGCTCGATTTTCCGTACCTCAGACGGGGCGGGAGTAGAAAAGATATATTTGAGCGGGATTACGCCCACGCCGCTGGATCGCTTCGGCCACTATATTAAAGAGGTAGAAAAAGTGGCATTAGGGGCAGAGCGGAGCATGCCATGGGAAAAAATATCAAGTACTGCCTCGCTACTACTGAGATTAAAAAAAGAAGGCTGGAAAATTCTAGCGATAGAGCAGGCTAAAAATTCCTTGCTCTATACAAAGAAACCGAAAAGCAAAAAGATCGCGGTGGTCCTCGGTGCGGAAGTGAAAGGATTGCCCCCCTCAATTCTTAAAGCTGCCGATACAATTTTGGAAATCCCCATGCTTGGAAAGAAAGAATCCTTGAATGTATCTGTTACTGCTGGAATCATTCTTTTCTCCCTACGGTACAATTAGAGAATGAAAAGAATGTACTGGATTTTTGTTATAGTCATTGTCCTCGCCATAGTGCTCGTGAGCGTGTGGTGGATTCGTGGGAAAAACGCTCTCATGGAGCAACATGAACTTCGGGTAGGTAATCGCACATATATAGTGGAAATTGCCGATACTATTCCGCTTCGAACCCAGGGCCTCTCCGGCAGAGACAAACTTGAAGAGGGTCACGGAATGCTTTTTGTATTCGGTTCTCTCGGTGAGCATCCTTTTTGGATGAAAGATATGAAGTTTCCTTTGGATTTCGTATGGATCAATGGGGATCGCGTAGTGGGAACGACGGAACGCGTGCCGGCTCCTGCTCCAAGCTCTTCAATTCTATCCCTCCCAAACTACCATCCACCGGAACCAATAGACAAAATGCTCGAAATAAACGCGGGCGAAGTAGCAAAGTGGGGGATACAAGTAGGGGATAAAGTAGAAATCGGGAATTGAGAATTTGGAATTGTGAATTGGGGTTATTCTCAATACTCAATTCACACTTCTCAATTCATCGATGTGCTAGAATTGTTTCCATGAGGCTCGCACGTGTTGCTATAAACGGATTTGGACGTATCGGGCGTCTTTTCTTCCGTCAGGCGTTCGAGGCGGAAGGAATCGAAATCGTAGCGGTGAATGACTTGGGGGACGTGCCGAACCTCGCCTATCTTTTAAAGTACGACACGGTATATGGGAGATATGAAAAAGAAGTAAAAGCCGAAGACGGCCCGAATGGCAAAGCGCTGATAGTAGATGGAAAGCGAATTATGGTGTTTCAGGAGAAGGAGCCAGCAAAGTTGCCGTGGAAAGATTTGCAGATTGATGTGGCAATTGAATCCACTGGTTTTTTTGAGTCCTATGAAAAAGCCAAGGCACACCTCGTAGCCGGCGCGAAACGCGCGATAATCTCTGCCCCTGCCAAAGATGCAGATGGCGTAGAGGGGCAAACTGTACTCATTGGCACAAACGGAGGCGGTTTTGAAAAAGTGCTGCTTACCTCCAATGGTTCCTGCACTACGAATGCTGCCGCTCCAGTCGTCTCGATTATGAGCGATAACCCCGGGATAAAGAAGGTAGTGTTGAATACCGTGCATGGGTACACCGCGACGCAAAATATTGTAGATGGGCCGGGGAAGGGAGGGGACTTCCGGCGGGGCCGTGCGGCGGCGCAAAATATTGTGCCCTCGAGTACGGGCGCCGCGATCGCCGTAACTCGGGCAATTCCTTCGCTTGTAGGGAAGTTCGACGGCATTGCCATGCGCGTACCCGTGCCCACAGGCTCGATTGCAGATATCACGTTTGTGTCGAAGAGAAAAACTTCCGTCGAAGAAATCAACAACATCTTCCGGGAAGCCGCAAAGAGTTCCCGTTGGAAGGGAATTATGAAAGTGGTGGAAGAGCAAATCGTTTCTTCGGATATTGTGGGAGAACCCTACGGCGCGATTGTGGATTTGAGTTTCACTAAAGTAATCGACGGCGATCTCGTGAAGGTGCTTAGTTGGTACGACAACGAATGGGGTTACGTTTCAACCCTCTTAAAACATGTACAAGCTGTCGCCGCACTTGTTTAGGGATTGCCATAGCCGCGCTTGGCTGATCAATCGCGATACTCAAAAGAGGTAAAACCTCAATTCATCTACTATTTTGCGATCGCTAAGATAGTAGATGTTGACTCATTACTTGATTTTATGTATAGGTTTGGTATCCTAAAGACTGGGGTTTGAAAAACGTCAGAATCGTTTGTCCTGGAGGATAGGACGAAAAAGACTGACAAAAATAATTATTGGAGGTGCTATGTATGAAGAAGATACCCGTCCAATGGCAAGAGGAAGGAAACGGCGAAGTTAAAGTCAAAATTGAAGGAGGAGGTATTATGCTTCCTCGCAACTGGCTAGGAAACCGAGAGAGCAGAACATTTCTCTTTTTTCGACACAAAAAGACGCCACAATCCCGGGTAATTCTTACCGGGCATCAAATACATCGGTGAAAGCCGACTCCATTGTCCGTCATCGTCGTGGCCCGCTCTAGAGCAATCGAAAGCGGGCTTTCCATTTGTCATGAGTCATTAGTCTTAGGTCATAAGTTTGTTCTGCTATAATTTCCATATGGTTATCTACTTCGGCGCGGATCACAGGGGCTTCCCATTAAAAGAGAAGCTGAAGGCAGCGCTCCAAAGTCAGGGTTATGAAATCGCGGATATGGGGGCGACTGCGCTCGATCCCGCGGATGATTACGCTGATTTTGCGGCGGCAGTGGGGAGAAAAGTAAGTTTAGCTGCCGACCAAAGTCGGGGAGTGCTCGTATGCGGTTCTGGGGCGGGGGTGGACTTCACTGCGAATAAATTTCCACGCGTACGTTCTTTCTTGGGGATCACTCCGGATCAGGTATATGACGCACGGCACGATGATGATGTGAATGTACTTTGTATCTCGGCAAACGTGATTGATGAGAACACTGCGCAAAAAATGCTCGAAACTTTTTTAGCCACTCCGTTTAAAGGAGAGGAGCGCCATCGTCGGCGTCTCATGAAGGTGGCGCAGGTAGAAGAGGAAGTAAGGGGGATGCAATAAATTAACCTAATTTCTAATTGACCTAATGTCTAACGACTACCCGATTTTTTAAATTGGTAATTGGGATTTATTTAGATTTTAGAAATTAGTAATTAGAAATTCACATGCAAATCCTTCCTTCCATAAATTGTGCAGATGTGGAATGCGCGCGGGAGCATATCGGAGCCCTCCAAGGTAATTCCCTGTGGCTCCACTTAGATATTGCAGACGCCCGTTTCACGTTTAACAAAACGTGGGGAGACCCGCTTTCATGGCCGATATTCGGCAAAGGCTTCAATCTCGAAGTGCACCTTATGGTCGAGGAACCTGAAGAAGTAGTGGAAGCGTGGCTTCAGGCCGGAGCTAAACAGGTCGTGGTGCATGTAGAAGCGCTTGAAGATACTCGGTTTCGTAAACGTACGGAAGATCCGCTTTCTCTCGCATATGCGATAAAAGATGCCTGTGCAGCCAAAGGCGCGGAAGTTGTCCTGGGGATAAATTCGGAAACTTCACCCGAACATCTTTCCCCGTATCTTGGTTTTATCAGGAAATTCCTTGTGCTTTCCGTGCATCCCGGCCTTGCCGGCCAAAAATTCCTTCCCGCTGCACTTCGCACAATTGAGTGGATTAAAAGAGAAGCCCCGCATGCTACAATTGAGGTGGATGGAGGCATTACTCCCGAGGTGGCGAAAAAAGTGAAAGCTGCGGGAGCCGATGTCTTGATCGCGGCCAGTTTCATATTTAAGGAAAAAGATATTAAAAAGGCGATCGAAGCTTTGCAAAATGTCTAGCGGAACATCCTATAAAGGGGGGAATGTAAATCTCTTTTCAAGAAGGGTGGTGTTTGTAATATATCTCTGCCTTCTCGTGGCAATCGGAATAATCCTCACTCTCATAGTGCAGAAGTTGGTGGAAACCCAGGAACAGCTCACTCGGGATAATGTAAATTTGGGCGAGCAGGTAACAAGGCTACTGGGAGAGGTGCAGACGTTAAAAGCAGAGAAGCGAACTCGCTAATACTTCTCATGGAGGCGTTACATGAAAAAAAGCTCCAATTTCTGGAGCTCATGACAAACCGCCTGAGACAGGAAGTGATTCGAATAGTCTCGGGAGCGGGTTCCGGCCATATCGCCGGTCCTTTAGATACTGCGGAAATTTTTACGTCGATGTATTTTCATGTCCTCCAGCATGATCCTAAACATCCGCATTGGGCGCATCGGGACAGGATGGTGGTCTCCTGCGGGCATTACTGTCCGATGTTCTATGCGACCCTTGCCCACGCGGGCTATTTCAAAGTGGAAGAATTAAAAACCTTGCGGCGCATTGATTCGCGTCTTCAGGGGCATCCTCATCGAAATGCGCTGCCGGGACTCGAAACCACTTCGGGGCCTTTGGGATCAGGAGTTTCTCAAGCGGCGGGGATGGCGCTTGCAGCACGCCTCGACCGGAAAAAGTGTCGCGTCTACTGCCTCACTTCAGATGGAGAACATCAGGAAGGGAACACCTGGGAAGGCATAATGTTTGCGGCAAAGCACCGCCTTTCGAATCTCACGGTAATCGTGGATCGCAACAACATTCAAATTGATGGCTATACCGAAGATATCATGCCGCTCGAACCTTTTCGGGCGAAGTATGAAGCCTTTGGCTGGCACGTAGTAGAAGTGAACGGCCACGACATTCCGGCCTTTATTGGCGCGATCGCCGAAGCTCAAGCGATTTATGAAAAACCCACGGTGATCATCGCGCACACGGTGGCGGCGAGAGGAGTGAGTTTTATGGAACGGGATTACTTATGGCACTCTAAACCTTTTAAACCTGGCGAAGCGGAACAAGCCCTTAAAGAACTCAAGGCCGAGCAGGAAAAAATCGCGCAAAGCCACGAGAAATAGAAAATAGAATCATTCATGATTAATCCCGACGCACAACTAAATCCCAGTCTTTTTGAGGAAGACATTGCGCAAGTGCCTACGCGAAACGGCTATGGCGAGGGTTTGGTGCTTGCCGGCGAAGAAAATCCGAATGTCGTGGCGTTATGCGCAGATTTGAAAGAATCCACGCGCGTTGAAGCCTTCGCCAAAAAATTCCCCGAGCGTTTTGTAGAAATCGGCGTGGCCGAGCAAAACATGGCGACAGTGGCCGCGGGGCTGGGAGTCTCAGGCAAGATTCCGTTTATTTCTTCGTATGCGACCTTTTCTCCCGGCCGAAACTGGGAACAAATTCGGACGACCATTTGCTACAACGACTCCAATGTAAAGATTGCGGGGCACCACGCGGGAATTTCCGTGGGACCGGACGGTGCGACACACCAGGCAACGGAAGATATTGCCATGATGCGGGCACTTCCGAATATGCGGGTGATTGTGCCCTGTGATGCGATTGAAGCGCGGAAAGCAACGATGGCCGCGGCGCACATTTGGGGGCCGGTCTATCTCCGCTTTGCCCGAGAGAAGACTCCGGTCATCACGACGGATAGTACCCCTTTTGCTCCGGGCCGAATTCAGGTACTTTGGGAATCCAAAAAACCCGAAGTACTCGTGATCGGTGCGGGCCCTATCCTCGCGAATGCCCTCTTCGCGGCGCACGACTTGGAAAAAGAAAAAATAGGCACGATTGTGGTGAACTGCCACACTCTTAAGCCTTTGGACGAAAAGGGGATTATTGCTCTTGCGAAACGCGCAGAAGCGGTAGTTACGGTAGAAGAACATCAAATTACAGGGGGTTTGGGAGGGGCGGTGGCCGAAGCGCTCGCGAAACATCACCCCATCCCCATAGAATTCGTGGGCATGCATGACACATTTGGAGAATCTGGAACTCCCTCGGAACTCATGGAGAAATACGGAATGGGGGTGAAGGATATTCTCGCGGCAATCAAAAAAGTTATTCGCCGGAAAAAGTAACAACTTCGGATTTTTTTAGAAAAACGCAGTCATGTTTCTGTCGGGGTGTCTCACCGTGCGACGGCACGAGAGTAAAGCGCTGCGAGAGTCACTCGCAGACAGCGGCCCCGACAGAAATATGACAAGTTCCCTAATTGACGTTTTGAAGTAAAAGCTTTATAAACTGTAGCATCGCTTTTTGAAAAGCTTACTCCTCCAGCGCTGAATCTTGATCGATTTAGTCGGGTCCCGTGAGGCCCAATTGCGTTTCCCAAAATTGCAATAAAAGCTGGAGGAGTTTCAAATGTGTCGGCGCAGGGTTGTGCCTTTCTTGAAGGATAGATCCTTCTGTTTGGTCTTGCTTGTGGCATTGGCGTGTCACTACAGCAATCCTGTCGCCGACCTTATCCGGTGGGTCAAGTATAAAAACATGCCGCCAGCGTGGGCTTGGCTCGCCGGACCAATTTAGCGGTGAGTGTTCCGACCTTTTTAGGTTTGGTAAGCAAAATGATCGGAATCACCCTGCCGCGACAGTGGTGAAGTCTGGAATCCCTCGAGAGTTCCTCCTGCAAAAGAAACCCTCCTAGCTTCCAACTTCACCACCCAATTAAATAAGCCGTCTGCGTATCCGCAGCGGCTTTATTTTTCCCCCCTAATTCCTGATTCTTTATTCCTAATTCTTGGAGTGGTACACTGCCGACATGCGCCGATCCTCGAAGATTCTCCTCGTCCTCTTTTTTGCGGGAGTGTTTCTGGCCTCGTTCAATCAGCTCAAAGAATCCGATAGTTTCTATCATCTGAAAGTGGGCCAGGTGATCTGGGAAACCCAATCCGTACCGGATCGGGATATTTTCTCCTACACCGCCCCAGGTTCTCCGTGGGTCACGCATGAGTGGCTCGCCGAGCTTCTCTTGTATGTAATTTATAAATTAGGAGGTTTCGGAGCGCTCATCGGTTTTGTGGCACTCCTCGCCACGTTCACCTATTGGCTTATTCTTCAAACTGCGCTTCGGCGCGGGGCAAATATCGCCGTCACTCTCATAACCGCAATCTTTTTAGCGGCACTTACGTTCGAACTTTGGATTCCAAGACCTCAAGTCTTCGCGTTTCTTTGTTTTGGAGCCCTCCTATTTTTCCTCGAGGAATTTAGACGAGTGCGCAATCCCAAATTCCTTCTCGGAGTAGTGGGAATAATTTGGTTCTGGGCGAACGTGCACGCGAGTGTCCTTCTTGGTCTTGTGATATTACTCCTCTACGTCCTTTTCGAAGCTTTAAAACTCCAGTGGCCAGGGTTGGGAAGGGGATTGCCGCAGAAAGAAGTGAGACAACTTGCGGGGGGCGCAGGGATTGCGGTGCTCGCCTCGCTCGTGAATCCGAACTCCTACGAAATCTTTTTCTATCGTGCAGCGGTGGAGCCCGCCGTGCAGGCGCTCCAAGTACTCGAATGGAAATCGATATTTTACTTTTTACCCCAGCGGGAGCCCATTCTTTTTTTGATGCTCATGGTGTTCTCCTTGGCGGTAATTCTTATGGGGCGATGGGTATCCGCGGGACGTAGAGATGTAACCTTAGTCGCCGCGACGCTTGCGGTATTTATTCTTCCCATTCTCTCCATTCGTCATGTCGGCTTGTGGCCGATCATTGCGATTCCTATAGTGGCCGTGGTACTCACGGAGTTTGGAGAGCATTGGTTGCGGCGTCTGAATCAACGGGGTCTCCGGTGGGGATTATATATAGGCCTCTCCTTGTTTTTGCTCGTAAGTATCGCACGGATACCCGGTACCTATGTACGCCGGGATACGCTGCCGGTGGGAGCTGCGGAGTTTGTTCTCAAAGAAAATCTTAAAGGGCCAATCTTAAACCTCTATAACGAAGGAGGATATCTTATTTGGAAGCTTTGGCCCAAAGAAAAAGTGTTTATAGACGGAAGGTCGGAAGTCTACGACGCCGAAACCATTACGGATCTTTTTAGAATTGTAGGAAGGCAACGGGGTTGGGAGAATGTGCTGCTCGGGAAATATCACGTGAACGTGGCCATTTTGCCGTACCGACATCCCTCGCTCGCGAGAGACACGGTGCCGCTCTCCTTTGCGCTTGAACAGAAAGGCTTTCACTTAGTGTATTGGGATGATGCGGCCATGGTGCTTGTCCGAGAAAATATAGAGAACAGGCAATTTATCGAAAAATTCAGGCTGCGGATCATTCATCCTTTTCGCGATCCTCGCACGATTCCCGAGGAAGAAAGAAAGGCTGCTGGGGCGGAAATTCAGGCGCTTCTTTCCCGCGCTCCGGACTCCCCGAGCATTCAGGAATACGCGAAGTGGTTTCTCACAATTCCCTAGCATATACAAATAGTTTCATATAGAGTATCTGCAGTTCGGTGCATGGAGCCCGAATTAACAAGTATAAATATGAATGCTCTCATTGTAGGCAAAGGAGCCATCGGCTCTTTTTTGGGGGATAGGCTTGTAGAGAACGGCTGGCAAGTCTCGTTCCTTACCTCGAGTGAGAGTGCATACTTTCATAAGCGGGTAAGGGGAGCGGATGTGGTATTTGTAGCAATTTCCACTCGGGATGACGGGAGCGCGGCGCGTGCATATATCGAAGGAGCGCGCGAACATAATATTCCCGTGGTGACGTGCGAAAAAGGCTCGCTCGCCAATCATTTTGACGCGTTAAAGCCGCATCTCTCGCAAATCGGATTCACGGCGACGGTGGGAGGAGGAAGTAAAATTCTTTCGCTCGTCACCGGAATAAACGAGAGAACCACGCGACTCTTAGGAATCCTGAACGGGACCCTCAATTTCCTTTTCTGGAAAGTGGGGAATAAACATGATCCTCACGAGGTATTCGAGGAGGCTCAAAAAAAGGGGTTATGCGAGCCGGGAAATCATTCGTTGGCAGAAGCAGTGCATGGAGAACTGAATGATGTGAAAGCAAAGGCAGCCATCCTCTTTAATGTAGCAGGATTATCTGCCGAACCTTTGCGTCCTACCGACTTCAGCTACTCTATACCTTCAGCCTGGGAAATAGCTCGCCTTTTGGATCGCGCAGGGAATATCAGATTCGTTGTGGAAATTTTCCGCGATACTTCGAGCAACCACCGCTTCGATTTCGAAGTGTTTCAGGCGAAACGCGAGGGCTGGCTGATTCGAGGAAACTTCGTGCGGATCGATACCTCGAATGATGACGTGCTTCGGGGCATGGCATATCTCACTCGGGAAGAGAAAAACACCTTGATTGTAGAAGATAGCTCTGGAAATTTGGAGGCTCGTACCGGCGTTGGGGCGGGACTCGAACCCACCACGAGCGTGATGATCGAGGATGCCTATCGGCTATTGGGTTTACAAAAACATTGCTAGTGCGCGTTTCTTTACCGGGCGCGCACTTTGCATTTCTGATATAATTTCGTTATGAAATACGACTTGATCTGCATTGGGGACGTAGTGATGGATGCGTTTATTGGATTGCATGAAGCCTCAGTGCATTGCGATTTGAATCATAGGCGATGTGAGCTTTGCATGTCGTTTGCGGATAAAATTCCTTACGAATCGCTTACCATCGCCGCGGCAGTGGGGAATGCCTCAAATGTGGCGGTGGGAGCGAGCAGATTGGGATTAAAAACCGCAATCCTTACTGCGGTAGGAAAAGACCAGTATGGGGAAGAAATTAAAGCGGTATACAGGAAAGAAAAGGTGGGCACTGAGTTTGTGAAAGTGAATCCGAAGAAGCCTACGAACTATCATTTTGTACTCACGTACAAAGCTGAGCGGACTATTCTGGTGAAACACGAAGAATTTGAGTACTACGACCCAAAATCGCTCGATGCGCGCACAAAGTGGATTTATTTTTCCTCGATAGGGGAACACACGCTGCCGTTACATCACAAAATTGCCGCTTACTTAAAACGCCACCCGGAGGTTCGGATGGGATTTAATCCGGGCACGTTTCAGCTTCGTTTTGGCGTCGAAGCGTTAAAGGGTATTTATGAGCACACCTATGTGCTCTTCGTAAACCGCGAAGAAGCCGAGCGCATGACGAAAAAAGGAAGCGGCACGGAAATTCCGGAGCTCATGAACGCCCTCCATGCGTTAGGGCCAAAGATTGTGGTGATTACCGATGGACCGAATGGAGCATACGCCTCAGACGGCGCATGTCGCTACTTTATGCCGATGTACCCGGATCCGAAGCCGCCCATCTCCCGCACCGGCGCAGGGGACGCGTTCTCTACGGGATTCCTTTCGGCTTTGATCTACGGACTCCCTGTCCCCGAAGCGCTCGCCTGGGCGCCCATCGAGTCCATGCATGTCGTGCAATTCTTCGGGGCGCAAACGGGACTGCTCACTAAAAAACAACTTCTTCAATTTTTGAAAAAAGCCCCGAAGGATTACAAGCCTAAAGCCTTATAAATTTCTAATTCCTAGTTTCTAATGTCTAAAAGGAAAATCTGTTTAGGAATTAGGTTAATTAGTAATTAGGAATTAAAAACATGTCTTCTCCAAAAATAAGAAGTTTAAGAGAAATATTGGCCGAAGTAGAGAACAAAAAAATTGCCCTTGGCCACTTCAATATTTCCGACCTTGTAGCGTTTAAGGCTATTAAAGATGGTGCGAAAGCGTTGAACGTGCCGGTGATGGTGGGAGTCTCTGAAGGCGAACGGGAATTTGTGGGAATACATGCGGTGGCGGCCCTCGTGAAGTCCGCGAGAGAAGAGGGGATTGAAATATTTTTGAATGCCGATCACACGCATTCCTTGGAAAAAGCCGAAGAAGCTGCGCGCGCAGGCTTCGACGAAGTCCTTTTCGATGGTTCGAAGCTTCCCATGGAAGAAAATTTGAGACTCACGAAGCAGGCGGTAGAAATGATTCGCAAAATAAATCCCGAGATTGTGATCGAGGGAGAAATTGGATACATCGGAAGCTCCTCGGAAATTTTGAAAGAAAAGCCCCATGATCTCGCCCTGTCCACTCCCGGCGAAGCGCTTCGGTTTGTGCAGCAGACGGGAATAGATGTCCTCGCCCCCGCAGTGGGGAATATGCATGGCCTTTTGGAATCGATGGTACATGGGAACGAGCACAAACGGTTGGATATTCCTCGGATTGCGGAAATCAGCAACGCCGCAGGAGTCCCGCTTACGCTTCACGGCGGGTCGGGTACGGCCGATGAGGATTTCCGGGCTGCGATTCAGGCAGGCATCCGGATCATCCATGTGAACACGGAACTAAGGCTGGCGTGGCGAAAAGGATTGGAAGAAAGTTTGGAAAAAAGTATGTACGAAGTAGCCCCGTATAAAATCCTTCCGGGAGCCTACGAGGCAGTTCGAAAAGTAGTAGAGGAGAGACTTAAGCTTTTTAACGGACAGGGGAATTAAAAAGGCGGTGGCTAGTTTCATCTAGCGCACCGCCTTCCTCTATTTGGAACGGGTGTTCCGTGTCTTGGGTGTCAGCAAATTGTGCAATGAGCAAGCTTATTGTAACATCTTTCGCCGGAGTTGCAAATCGAAAATAGCTTTGCTATCCTATGTGGGCTATGGAACTCGCAGTAGAAAAGCGCGAAAAACTTGGAAGGGCGGTAAAGGCCTTGCGAAAGCAGGGTTTTATTCCGGCCGAACTTTACGGACACGGCATAGAGAACGTGCACTTGGCCGTTCCTGCAAAAGAATTCAATAAGGTGTTCCGGGAGGCGGGAGTAAACACTGTAGTGCAGCTGGTAGTGGGCAAGGAAAAACGCCCCGCGTTGGTGCAGGAAGTGGAGCGGGATTATTTGACCGACGAAGTGAGTCACGTGGATTTTTATCAGGTTCGCATGGACCAAAAGATCCGGGCGAAAGTCCCGTTGGAGTTTATAGGGATTGCTCCGGGCGTCCGCGACAAGGGAGGTATTCTAAACAAGAGCCTTTCGGAAATTGAAGTGGAAGCTCTGCCTGGAGATTTGCCGCACCGGCTTACTGCGGATGTAAGTTCTTTGGATGATTTGAATAAAACGTTATACGTCAAAGATTTGGCTATCCCCGCGGAAGTGAAAGTGCTCGTAGAGGGAGATACGGCCGTGGTGACGGTGATGCCCCCTATGGCTGAAGAGGTGAAGGAAGAAGCTCCGGTGGATCTTTCTGCAGTGAAGGTGGAAACTGAAGAAAAGAAAGCCGAACGCGCAAAAGAAAAGGAAGCAACCGGGGAAAAAGCCGCTCCCGAAACGTCTGCAAAGTAGTTTCGTTATCATAACGAAGGCACGTACCCGCCTTTGCGCGGGTTTGTTTTTAGAGAAATAGGCTTCAGGGTACAATAGAGCTACTTGCATGAACGCGAAGCAGAAATATTTTCAAATTGCGCGGGTAATTTGTATAAGTCTCGGACTTTTTTGGCTCGCCCTTAGCCCCGTGGCGCTTCCCATGCTTGGCACTCCCGCGGCCTTCGCCGCCGAAGACGAAGATGAACGGGCGAGGCTTGAGGCTGAGCTCAAAGAACTGGAGGCACAGATGGATCAATATGAAGACCAAATTGCGAGTTATAAAAAACAGGGAGGCTCTCTTAAAAATGAAATCTCCTCTTTGAATAGTAAGGTAGCGAAATTGAATCTTCAGATTCAGGCAATTACCCTCACCATCCGCGAACTCGATAGAAAAATCTCGGATACGAAATTTAAAATCCAATCCACCGAAGCCACCCTTCAGTCGCATCGGGAATCCCTCGCTGCGCTCTTGCGAAATCTCCATGCGAGCGAGCAAGAGGGGCTTTTGAGCGTATTTTTGAAAAACCCGAAACTCTCCGATTTCTTTTCGGATATGAATGGAGTCTTGGCGCTCCAGAATAATGTGCGCGTGGAGATAGAAGAAATCTCGGGCCTGCACGAACAGTTAACGGAAGAGCAGGGCCAATTGCTTTTGGCGAAAGCGGATGCGCAAACTGCAAAAGCCTATCAGGACGCACAGAAAAAACAGGTAGACTCAGTCAAAGCCCAAAAGAACCAGCTTCTCGCAGTTACGAAGGGTCAAGAGTCGAAGTATCAAGCACTTCTCAAAGAAACAAAAGAAAATGCCGCGAAAATCAGGAATCGCCTCTTTCAACTTTTAGGGGGAGGAGAAATGAAATTCGAAGAGGCATATGAATATGCAAAACTCGCTTCTGGAGCAACGGGAGTTAGTGCTGCGCTGATTCTCGCCGTGCTCGATAGGGAATCCGCCCTGGGGCAGAACGTGGGGAAATGCAGCTACAAAACCGCCATGAGTCCCTCAAACCGTCCTCTATTCGAAAATATTGCGAAGGATTTGGGGTTGAACCCCGAGACTCTTATGGTTTCATGCCCTAACCGGGACGGAGCCTACGGAGGCGCTATGGGACCGGCGCAATTCATTCCTTCCACGTGGAACTTATATAAGGACAAAGTAGGAAATGTAACTGGTCATCGGCCGCCTTCTCCCTGGAATAATGCAGATGCATTCGTGGCCACCGCGCTTTATTTGAAAGACGCGGGGGGTGCGTCTGATTCCGTTGCGGATCAGCGACGAGCGGCTGCGCGTTATTACGCCGGAGGCAACTGGAGCAGATATCTTTGGACGTATGGAGAAGCGGTCGTGAGCAAAGCCCGCCGATTCGCACAAGACATCGCGGACATCACAAGCTAGTTAACGAAATCCTCATCGTGATTCCCGGAAAACGCGCCATGTTTTATTGACAGCGTTTCTTAGGTGGCTCATTATGAAGCGTAATGGTTCCGACTCCTAAAAAAATAACCCTCCCGAACGGCATCCGGGTGATTCTCGTGCCTCAACCTCAAAATGTGGCGGCGACTGTTCTTATTTTGGTGGAGGCCGGTTCGGAATACGAATCGAAAAAGATAAACGGAATCTCTCATTTTCTGGAACATCTGGTTTTTAAGGGTACGAATAAGCGTCCGAAGCCCGGCCAGATTGCGGAAGAGCTTGATGCGCTCGGGGCGGAATATAACGCGTTTACGGGCCAAGAATACACCGGATATTGGGCCAAGGCAGAGCATCGCAAACTCCCGCATATTTTGGAACTTATCTCAGATTTATATTTGAACCCCATATTTAACCCTGCAGAGATAGAAAAAGAGAGGGGAGTAGTGATCGAAGAAATCAATATGTATGAAGACACCCCGATGCGGCGGGTGCAAGAACTTTTTAGTCGGGCGCTCTACGGAGATCAGCCCGCGGGCTGGGACATTGCCGGCGAAAAAGAAATTATTCGACGTCTCACTCGTGATGAAATAATCGAATACCGGCAGGCGCATTACGTCCCTCAAGCCACGACCGTAGTGATCGCAGGGAATTTCAATGCCGCGAAAGGACTAGACAAAATACGCGGCACTTTTGGAGAACTGAAACCCGCCGCGAAAACGAAGAAGCCGCGCACCCGATTGGGGAAACCGGCCGAGCGTATCCTCACTAAATTTAAAGAGTCAGATCAGTCTCATATAGTAGTAGGGGTTCCGGCGTGCACCTTGATGGATGAGAAGCGGCGTTTCCCTCTCGAAGTGCTGGGAAATGTCTTAGGAGGAGGAATGAGTTCCAGGCTGTTCCGAAAAGTTCGGGAGGAATTGGGAGCTGCCTATTATGTAAGGGCCGGAGGTGATTACTCTATGGATCACGGGCATTTTGCGGTTTCCGTGGGTGCGGATCACTCCAAGGTTCCCGTGGTGCTCAAAGCCATTATCGAAGAAATGAAACGCCTCACGACCGAGCCGGTGGGCAAAAAAGAACTTGATAAAGCCAAGGATCACATCATTGGGGGAATTTTCCTCGGCATCGAAACCTCGGATGAGCTGGCGAGCTTTTATGGAGGGCAGGAAATCCTTACCCGGAAGCTCGAAAGCCCCGAAGCCATCGTGAAAAAGATCCAAAAAGTGACCCCGGAGGACATCCGGGCCGTGGCCAAAACCTTCTTCAAAGACCCGATGCTTTCCTTAACTGCCATCGGGCCCTACAAAGACAAGCGCCAATTCCAGAAACTTTTGCGCTTGTAGTCCGTTATTTAGAGTAAGCACTCCCCGAAAAGGAGGGTTTTAGGTTAGGAGCCTATCTCACAAATACTCATGTCTCGCGATACGAACCAATTTTATGAAGCTCAAGGAGCCAGGCCGACGACGTACTCGGAGAGTACGATGAGGCCGCAGCAACGCAGAGATGCGGAAAATTGGCCGTATCCCTCTGGGTTTCGTCTCTTTTCTCGCTCCGCCTTGTTGCTCCTCGGAGCTGTGCCTCAAGCACTAATCTCCTCGTCGCGCCTCGCGTATCAAGAAAAGAGTCGGAAACGCGAAAGTATGATATTTGTGAGATAGGCTCTAATGGAGAAGAAAGTGATAGAAATTTCATGGGCCAGCCTTTGGCGGATCCTTATTTTTGGCGTGTTTGTGGCTGCCCTCTATATCGGAAGAGAAATTGTGCTCGGGGTATTCTTGGCGCTTGTGATATCCTCGGGCTTGGAGGTCGCAGTGAGCTTCTTGGAGCGAAAGGGGCTGCCGAGGACATTCGGGGTAATTCTCGTATTTTTGATAGGGCTCATGGCGCTTTCTTTGGTGATTTACACGGTGATTCCTTTTGCCATAGTAGATTTGAATAGCGTGCTCGCCAATTTGGGTAAAAGCGCGTCAAATTCTTGGTGGGGTTCAATAATTACTCCCGAAGCCACTCAATCCGTAAGTGAATTCGCCAACCGTTTCTCCCAGGTGCTTTTTTATGGCGACGTATCTCCCTTCGCAATTTTCTCTCGAGCGCTAGGGAATATGGTATTGGGGGTAGCGATTCTCGTAAGCTCGTTCTACTTGAGTTTAAGTAAGGACGGAGTGGAGCGTTTCATTAAAGTAGTATTTCCGCCGGATTATGAAGCGGCCGCCTTGCGTATTTATCAGCGCTCGCGGAAAAAAATCGGCTTTTGGTTCCGAACGCAAATTTTACTTTCGTTCTTAGTAGGATTACTCACCTGGGCCGCGCTCTTTATGTTGGGGGTTCGGCATGCCTTCCTTATCGGGGTGCTTTCGGGAATATTTGAGCTTGTGCCTTTTGCGGGACCTATTATCGCGGGCGCGATCGGAGTGCTTTCCGCCTTCGCGACCTCTCCTTCGCTTGCGTTTTACACGTTGCTCGTCTTTATTGCGATCCAGCAATTGGAATCCCATGTACTTGTGCCCCTTATTACAAACAAAGCGGTAGGACTTCACCCGGTGATAGTGATCGTGTCAATTCTTATTGGTGCGGAAGTGGCGGGCTTTTGGGGAGCGTTGATCGCAGTTCCCGCGGCCGCAGTGTTTCAGGAAATTGCTGAAGATTGGTCTTCGATGAAACGAGGGAAGACGGCGGTCACTGTGTAAGATTCGAAGCGGCTTATTGGTGATTAGTCATTTTTGAGGTATATTCGGGGTATTGTGGCTCAAAAATTCTACATTACGACGACGTTGCCGTATGTAAATGCCGCGCCGCATATCGGCTTTGCATTGGAACTTGCCCAAGCGGATGCGATCGCACGGCACCAAGCCTCTCAAAATAAAGAGGTTTTTTTGAACACTGGTACGGATGAACACGGCCTAAAGATTTATGAGAAGGCCAAAGAAGAGGGAAAAACTCCTCAGGAGTTTGTAGATGAATATGCAGAGAAGTTTCGAGGGCTAGTGGAAGCCATGAATGTGAAGTGCTCCAAGTTTATTCGTACTACCGAGCCAGAGCATAAAAAAGCGGCAGCTGAGTTTTGGAAGCGATGCGTGGCGAATGTAAATGAAAAAGGAGAGTCGGATATTTATAAAGCCAAGTATGAAACGAAATATTGTGTGGGGTGCGAGTTGGAGAAAACCGACTCCGAATTAATAGAAGGAAAATGCCCGATTCACCCTAATTTAAAAATTGAAGAACGTGAAGAAGAAAACTATTTTTTCCGTTTTTCTCGATATGAAAAACCTCTCTTGGAGCTCTATGAAGAGTGTACGGATTTTGTGGTGCCGGATTTCCGTCTTGAGGAAATTCGAAGTTTTGTGAGCGCCGGCCTTAAAGACTTCAGCATCTCGAGATTAAAAGCAAAAATGCCGTGGGGAGTGCCAGTACCCGGAGATCCGAAGCACGTGATGTATGTATGGTTTGATGCGCTGATAAACTACATCTCCACATTGGGATGGCCCGCAAATGAGAAGACTTTCACGAGCTACTGGGGCACGAAAAGTTCTCGGAGCGGATTTCAAATTGCGGGGAAGGATAACTTGCGCCAGCAGTCTGCAATGTGGCAAGCAATGCTTATGTCCGCAGAATTACCGAACTCTCGAAAAATTTTTATCCATGGCTTCATTACGAGCGAAGGCGAAAAAATGTCGAAATCGCTGGGGAATGTGGTAGATCCGATGAAGGTAATAGGCCAATACGGCGCAGACCCTGTCCGTTACTATTTGCTTCGCGAAATCCCTACCGGCGAAGATGGAGACTGGAGCGAAACCAAATTCAAAGAGCGGTATAATGCTGACTTGGCGAACGGTCTCGGCAACTTTGTGGCGCGGGTCACGGCGCTTGCTGCGCGGGAGAAAAAAATCGCGCGCGCGCACGAGGTGCCAAAAGAAGTGTTCGATCGCATTAAGGAAACCAGAAAAGATGTATCGCAAAAGATCGAAGCGTTCCGATTGCATGAAGCCCTCGCCAGTCTTTGGGCGCTTATTACCTTTGGAGACGAATATGTAAATCAAAAAGAGCCCTGGAAAATGGAGAATGAAGAAGAAAGAGTAGAAGTGATATTTACGTTACTCTCGATCTTGAGCGAAGTAGGGGAGATGCTTAAACCTTTCTTACCCGCGACTGCCGAAAAAATCCTTGCTTCGGTAGAATGGCAGAGCGAAGACGACACAATAAAAATAAACCGCGGCCCCGCATTGTTTCCTAGGCTCGAATAGCGAATTCCGAATCATTCACAATTCCAAATTCTATATTCCCAATTCCATGTATTTCGACGCTCACACGCACACGCACTTTGCGGCATTCCAAAATGATTGGAAGGAAGTCATGGAGCGGGCGCTTGCCGCGGGAATTTGGATGGTGAACATCGGCACGCAGAAAGATACTTCCAAAAAAGCGGTGGAAGTGGCGCATGAGTTTAAGGAAGGGGTCTATGCAGCGGTAGGCATTCACCCCCTCCATACTTCGAAATCTCATCACGACGCCGAAGAGTTAGGAGGAGGAGAAGCGACGAAAGCTTTCACTAGTCGGGGAGAGATTTTCGATCACGATTATTATCTAAAACTGGCACGGGATCCTAAAACGGTGGCAATCGGAGAATGCGGCCTCGATTACTACCATGTGCCTCCGGACGCTCAAACTGCACCCGACCTTGAGGAGAGTAAAGTAAGGCAAAAAGAGGCCTTTATAGAGCACATTAAGCTCGCCCAGGAAGTGGGGAAGCCGCTCATGATTCATTGCCGAGATGGAAAGAAAAATGCTACGGGTCCTGCCTATGACGATTTGATTGCAATTTTAGAAGCGCACAAGCTCGCCGGGGCTTTTGTAAGTCACTCATTCGTGCGAGACATCAGACTAGCCAAAAAACTTTCGGAACTCGGTTCCTATTTTACCTTCAATGGCATCATCACGTTTACGGAAGATTATGACGAAACCATCCGTTCTATTCCCTTGGATAGAATTTTGACGGAAACCGATGCCCCCTATCTCACTCCCGTGCCATATCGCGGCAAGCGCAATGAACCGGGATACGTAGTGGAGATTGTAAAGAAGCTCGCAGAATTGAAGAACGTGCCTCTCGAAGAGATGGCGAACATCACTTTTGAGAACGCTCGAAGAGTGTTTAATATATAGATATTCTTAATCCCGACGATCGTCGGGATTAAGAATATTTTGGGTATCAAGTTTTAATTATGTGGCGCTGCAGGGAGGTAGTGATTATAAGCTTACAACGGGAATCAATATAAAAATTAATCTCACTCCGAATCCCGAATTTACCCGGAAGATAAATCCCGGGTTCTATCGTATACCCCACATTTTTTTGGAGCCGTTGAGGAAATTTCGGACTAATATTGACTCCTTTTCCGTGAGGGGAAGCAAAGCCGATACAGTGCCCTCCATGATAAAAATATTCTCCGTAGCCAGCACTCCATATTGCCTGGCGAGCAACAAGATCGATTTCCGCTCCAGTGGGAATTTTCTTTTTTTCTAAGTTGTTTTCTAGATATTTCACACAGGCATCCCGAGCGCCAATAACAATATCGAAAACCTTCTGGATCTCTGAAGGTATTTTTCGGCCGTGAAACGCAACCCAAGTGATATCGGCGAAAGGAGATCGTGATTTGCGAAGGCGGGCCCAAATATCAAGGAGTATTAAAGTATTCGGAGCGAGTTTCGCTGAATTTTCGGAGGGAGGAAAGTAATGAATGCTTGCTGCATGTTCGTTGAATGCCACGATTTGAGTGTCGAAAGGTTTAGGCGAAGCTAAGTTATTTTTTCTAAATTCTTCCCGCACAAACTGTTCGATTTCATATTCCGTTATCTTGGGATGTGAGCGAACATACTCCCAAACATGCCGGGTAATAGAAGTAAGGAGGTCTGCGGCACGCGAGTGTCTCGCAATTTCTCCTGAATCCCATCCCGTTAGAAATTTACGCGATGAATTTTTCATAACGTTACACCATTCTTTTTATTGTTGATCCGCTCTGCGAGAAGAATTAGCCGCTATTTCTAACGGGACCGGAATAATTCGATAGTGTTAGCCACTTCCTCGCGGATTCCTTTGATGCAGTCGTATTGTGTGATCTCTTCTGCATTTACCCAGGCGTGAGCCGAGAAAGAGTCTTTCTCCAGTATGACTTCTCCGGATTTATATTTTGCGGCGAACTTAACCAATACGACCGGAATTCCATCGGGTCGCACAAAAGCCACGCTGTTCAAATATCGAAGCTCTTTTTCAATTTCTATCCCAGCTTCTTCACGAACTTCTCGCGCAAGCAGCTCTTCTATGGCATTTTCAAAATCCAAAACGTCCCCGTTTATTCGGGTAGGATGTCGGAGATCGAGTGCATTCCATTCCAGTTTCCCTCCCGGTACGCAATATTTCCCCGGATGCACTTTTTCCCTATCGTTGCGTTTCAATATCAAGCAGCGACTATCCGAGGGTCGGTAAATAGCCACGTTCGCTACAAAGTAAAACAGCTTATCGCTTTTGGCATGTTCCAAACTTATTTTTTCTGCAGGCATGAAATTGAATGGAGAATTATGAATTAAGAATTATGCATAATTCCGTTGCGCGCGAGCGCAACAGTATAGGTTTTCCCTTGCCGCACTTTTTCGTAATTGCCGAATACCTCCTGAAAGTTTCTCTTCACAAATTCTTTGAGGCCGGAGACGGTAACAAGATATATCTTTCCTCCGGGTTTCAAATGCGTTTTGGCATCGTGGAGAAATATCGAAAGCAGTTCTCGTCCACCTTGCGCGGGAGGATTTGAAAGAATTACATCGAACTTTTTGTCGGGAGCTACGTGACTCAAAAGATTGCTTAAGTACGCGGTCGCATGCGCAAGACGATTCTTCGAGGCATTCTTTTTTGCATAGTTCACCGCCACGAAATCTTTATCGACAAGGTCTACGGTGCCTTGAGGCGCGAGAGCGGCGGCAAAAAGCCCGAGTACTCCGTAGCCGCAGCCCACATCGAGAATCGCATCCGTAGGGCGAATTTCCATTTCTTCGATCAAAAGCCGCGACCCTTCGTCCACCGCCGTGGGGCTAAAAAGCCCCCAGGTAGCATGAAAGGTGAGTGAATGCTCCCGCAGAGAGGCGGAGAAGACATTATCTTCTTTTAAATCCTCGATTTTTTCGGGAGGGAGAGGCGCCATATATGCTTCGGATTCTAGCGCCTTTTTGGTAAAATAAAAACATGGCTGACTATACGGGCATGAGTACGACGAGACCGCGAACTACGGCGGGGGATTTTTTCTTGCATTTGGGAGTGGTAGCCACGCTCTATTTTGCCGCAGGGAATCTCATTTCTTTACTATTCGACATTATAAATATTGCTTTCCCAGATAGGCTTTCTCGAGTCACGGATTTCTATTCTTCAGGCATCCGCTTTGCACTCGCGTCGCTCATCATCATTTTCCCGTTATATTTATACTTGAACCGCTATCTTGCGCGCGACATGGATCGCTCGCCGGAGAAGCGTGATTTAGGGATCCGCAAATGGCTCTTCTACTTCACTCTTTTTCTTGCGGGCGCGATCGTAGCGGGGGATTTAGTGGCGGTGTTGAACACCTTTTTGCGCGGAGAGATCACGGTGCGATTTATATTGAAAGCCCTTACCGTACTTCTCGTGGCGGGCAGCGTATTTTGGTATTACCTTAAAGAACTGCGTTCTGCGACGCCCGGCTCACTTACGCGAGTATGGAATATTGGCTCAGGAGTTGTAGTGCTTGCCGCAGTGATTGGCGGGTTCATGGTGAGCGGCTCTCCCATGCGGGCGCGCGACTTGCGTTTCGATGAACAGCGGGTAGGCGATCTTCAAAATATCCAGTGGCAGGTGGTGAACTACTGGCAGACCAAAGGTAAATTACCCGCATCGCTTGCCGAACTCAAAGACCCGATCGGAGGCTATGAAGCGCCTCGCGATCCCTTAACCGATGCGGCCTACGAGTATTCCGTAAAAGGTGAGCGAGTTTTCTCTTTGTGCGCCACCTTCGCGCTACCCACCCGCACGGATGCGTTCGGAAAATCGATTTCTGAAAGCTACTATGGTCCCTCGACGGGAGATAATTGGCAGCACGAGGAGGGAAGAACTTGTTTCGACCGCACAATCGATCCTGAGCGTTATCCGCCTCGCACCTCTGAACCTGTTCCCGTGAAGCCAATCCCGGCACCGAGATAGCGCAACTCTTGCCTTTTTCATTAAATAATGGTATAGATTACCCACTGCTCTTTGAGAGTTTATATCGCGTGAAATACAAGTAGCGGCGAGCTCCCAAAGGCACTAGCGTCAAGTCCTCATTTTTGAATGGTGGACGGGACGCACATCGAAAGAAAGGAGAATTGTCCTTATGATATTCTCATTGATAGAAACTGCAAAATCCGAGCGACGACAGCCAACTGGTAATGAAAAAGAGCAATTCCGGAGGCAGCTTCGGGATATGGAAGACCGGTATATGGCGGGCGGCATGGTTCCTGGAAAGGGACTTACCGCCACTCTTCAAAAAATTTCAGAAGGGTGGGTACTCAACGAAGCGGGAATCGCGGTGCCAGAGCGACAGCCAACCGAGCTTTTCCTGGATAAACCTATTCAGCACGCCCATCTCCAATTTATTTCGGAGTTTGAAGCGGAAATCCCTGTGGATGCCACACTCGACAGCACTCCACGCACTGCATATTGCCCAGGCGGGTGGAATTCGAATATCACCGACTCGAATTTCCGCACCTCGCTTGTGCCGGGGAAGAAGTATATGGCCGAAGTCTATTGGCTGCGCCGGAACAAGAGTTCCGAATCCCTCGTAAAAATCGCTGATGAGCAAAAGCGAATCTTGCCGGGAGCTTTAGGCGGTGCAATCCTTACGAGCCGTTATGGAGACAAACTCCCGAAAGATTTCTGGGTAGTGTGTCTCGACAAGCCGGAAAACCTTTGGCGCGGTGCGGGCGTCTTGCTTGTCCCGTTCTTCCGCTGGGATGGCATCGGTTGGAACTTCTTCCTGAGCTTCTGGCTCGGCGTCTGGGATCAGGGCTTCTACATCGTGCTTTTCCGCGAGGTTTCAAATCCTTAGTCCTTGGGACTTTGGATCAATTGAGCTTGGACCCTTGGGCACTTTGTGCTTGAGGGTTCTCGCATTTTTGTATACTGAATCTGGATAGTAGGCGAATATGCGCGCGGTCAAGCCTGCCTGCCGGTAGGCAGGACTTCGCGCTGCCGAATTCTCGATAGGCATGTGGAGAATCGCGCCGGGCAAGCCTGCTTGCTAGTAATGAGCCTTGCGCGAGAGGCATATGCACTTCGCAAAAAACTGAAACACTCGGTGCGCTTCGCTAAGTGATTAGATAATTTCGAGATCACGAATTCGATACAATCCCGAGAGCTTTCATAGAGGGATGGTGGCGCAGATGGCGCGGCGCACATATATGGCGCGATGCGAACGACTTGCATGTCCCGAACTTCAACTGGAATGACAACGGTTGGAACTTCAACCTGAACATCTGGAACGACGACTGGAATCAGGGCAACTACATCGTGCTTTTCCGCTGCTGTTTCATTTCTCCTCCTTTCCGGGGGAGTTTTGCTTTATGAGTTGGTTATGCCACCCACCAAGCATCCGCCCGACTTCGGCAAGCGGTTCCGAAAGCACAATGTATTTTTTCTCGCCGAGTACTTTTATTTCCCACGCAAGTGCAAGGAGGCATTTCGCCGTGTCGAGCACCGTAATCGCGCGCTTTACATAGGATAATTTCTCGGATTTAGAAAGAAAGCACGCAGTTACGGTGTGCTCAATTGTAGCGATAAGGAGTGCGTCAATCCGCGCGGCGAGCGTGTAGCGCGAAGTTTTTGGAATTTCAGGCAGGCATTCGTGCCAAAGCTTGTACGCGGAGGTAAGCTTTTGAAGTACGATTGGATGCCGTGGGGGGGGGGCTTTGAGGAATAAAATTCATATGTTTGAGAATATTATCGCAGTCGATAATTTACTCGCGGCGTGGAAAGAATTTCTACGCGGCAAGCGCACAAAGCGCGACGTGCAAGAGTTTTCCCTGCACTTGATGGACAACATCCTAACCCTTCACGAGGAACTTCGCAACGGCACCTACCAGCATGGCGCATACAAGCACTTTCGGATCTCCGATCCGAAACCGCGCGATATCCATAAAGCCACGGTGCGCGACCGATTACTCCATCACGCCATATACCAAGTCCTTTACCCCCACTTCGACACAAAACTTATCTCTGATTCTTTCTCTTGCCGCAATGAGAAAGGCACGCATCGCACGATGCACCGCTTCCGCGAGTTTGCGTACAGAGTAGGTCGCAATCACACGCGAACGTGTTGGGTATTGAAATGCGATATTAGAAAGTTCTTCGCTTCTATTGATCAAGAGATACTTATACGAATTCTTCGCACTCACATTAGGAACGAACGCACGTTGAATATTCTTGGAGTAATAATCAACAGCTTTTCTTCCGGTGAGCAAGGCAAAGGCCTTCCGCTCGGGAATCTTACTTCGCAACTTCTTGTGAATATCTATATGAACGAGTTTGATCAGTTTATGAAACACAAACTTCACGCAAAGTATTATCTCCGCTACGCGGACGATTTTGTGATTCTTTCTCCAAACAGGCAGTGTCTAGAACTCATTATGCCGGAAATTGAGGCATTTCTTTGGAATCGCCTGAAGCTAAAACTCCATCCCGAGAAAGTTTTTATCAAAACCCTTGCCTCCGGTGTGGATTTCTTAGGATGGGTGCATTTTCCCGACCATCGCGTGCTGCGGACGGCGACGAAGCGGCGGATGTTCAAGAATGTGGCGAATAATGGAAAATCGGCAACGCTCGAATCGTATCGGGGGCTTTTAAGTCATGGCAATGCAAATAAACTTTCCGAGCAGCTTTTTTTGCGCTAGAATCGGGAGTAATCGCTAATATCGCGAATTGCTGACAAATAATGCAAATAGATTCGCATTATTAAAATCAAGATTCGCATTATTCGCGAATACTCCTATGAAATACGATTTCGGAAAAATCGAAAAAAAGTGGCAAAAAAAGTGGAAGGAAGAGGGGGTGTACGAGCCCGATCTCAAAAAATCCAAGCGCCCATTTTATAACTTGATGATGTTTCCGTACCCTTCTGCGGAAGGGTTACACGTAGGGAATATGTATGCGTTCACGGGAGCAGATATTTATGGTCGCCTGAAGCGCATGCAGGGATATGACCTCTTTGAACCTATTGGCCTGGATGGTTTTGGAATTCACTCGGAAAACTACGCTTTAAAAATCGGCGCGCATCCGATGAAGCAGGCGGAGGTGTCCGAAGCGCGCTTTTACAAGCAGCTCGAAATGGTGGGAAATGGCTACGCCTGGGAAGAAAAGCTCGAGACGTATGATCCCGAGTACTACAGATGGACGCAGTGGCTTTTTGTGCAAATGTGGAAACACGGTCTCGCATATCGTAAGAAGCAGCCGGTGAACTGGTGCCCCTCCTGCAAAACCGTGCTTGCTGACGAGCAGGTGATAGACGGCAAGTGCGAGCGGTGTAGTTCGGTAGTCGAGAAAAAGAATCTAGAGCAATGGTTTTTTAAAATCACCGACTATGCCGATCGGCTTTTGAACAATGTAGAAAAACTCGACTGGTCGGAAAAAGTGAAAATTGCCCAGCGCAACTGGATCGGTCGGAGTGAAGGGGTAAATATAAAATCGCGAGTGAAAGACTTGAACATAGAATTTGAGGTATTCGATTCAGTCCCGCAGACATTCATGGCGCAAACGTTCACGGTGATCGCGCCTGAGCATCCCTTAATTCCGGAACTCGTAAAAGGTACTGAACGCGAGAAAGAAGTGCTTGCCGCCGTGGACTCGATGAAAAAGAAAAAAGTGAGCGGCGCATATAAAACCGAAAAAGAATTCGACGGGGTTTTCACGGGGCGATATGTGGATAATCCTTTCGGGACCGGAGATTTGTCGATTTGGGTGGCCTCGTATGTGGTTTTGGACTATGGCACGGGAATAGTGCACTGTAGTGCACACGACGAACGCGACTTTGCATTCGCGAAAAAGTATGAGATTCCGTTACGACCGGTAATGTTTCCGACAGATAAGGTGCTGGCGGAGAAAGTTCGTAATGTAGAAGTATCATATGTGAAAGATCCAGAAGGGGTGATGGAACAGCCAAAAGAATTCAAGGGAAGAAAATGGGGAGAAGTTCGGAATGACATAATCGAATTAATGGAAAAAAGAGGAATCGCGAAGCGGACGGTAAATTTTCGTCTTCGCGATTGGCTCATCTCCCGTCAGCGCTACTGGGGCGCGCCGATCCCAATGATTCATTGCGACGCATGCGCCGCAGAAGGAAAAGGAGAACAAAAAGATATGCCGGGCTGGTACGCGGCACCTGAAAAAGATTTGCCGGTGGCACTCCCGTATGTGGAAGATTTTCGCCCGCAAGGAAAAGGGGAGTCTCCGCTTGCCTCAGTCGAATCGTTTTACAAAGCGAAATGTCCCGGTTGTAAAAAGATTGCTCGACGGGAAACGGATGTGTCAGATACGTTCCTCGAATCCGCCTGGTATTTTTTCCGCTACCCTTCGGTGAAAGATAAAAAGCACGCCTGGGACCCGGCGATCACCAAGAAATGGCTACCGGTGGATATGTATATCGGAGGCGCGGAGCATTCGGTGTTGCACCTTCTCTATTCTCGCTTTGTCACGATGGCCATTCATGATTGGGGATTGGCCGAATTCGAAGAGCCGTTTAAAAAATTCCGAGCGCATGGCCTTTTAATCAAAGAAGGCGCCAAGATGTCGAAATCGAAAGGGAATGTAGTAAACCCGGATGAATATATTCAAAAATTTGGGGCGGACACGCTGCGCATGTATCTCATGTTCCTCGCTCCTTTTGAGCAGGGAGGAGATTTTCGCGATGCGAGCATCTTGGGCTTAGAGCGGTTCTTGAAGCGAGTATGGGATTTGTCGCAAACCATACAAGACAAAAAAGAAGCTAAGAGTTTAGAGCCGGTGGTACATCGCACGATTAAAAAAGTTACAGAAGATATCGAGAATCTCCATTACAATACCGCGATCAGCGCCCTTATGATCCTCCTCAATGAATTCGAAAGTAAGTCATCGTCATTATCATGGCCATCGTTTGCAACTTTCCTAAAGCTGCTCGCCCCTTTTGCACCGCATATGACTGAAGAAATTTGGAGAGAAATGCTGAATAATAAAAAATCCATCCATCTCGAACCCTGGCCGGAATATGATTCGAAGCTTATTGTCGAGGACACCTTTACGCTTGTAATCCAAGTAAATGGCAAGGTGCGGGATACGGTAGAAAATGTGCAAACGAATATTTCGGAAGATGAGGCCAGGGCATTAGCGCTTTCTCGGGAGAAGGTGCGGGCATTTATGACAGGAGAACCCCGAAAAATTATCTACATTCCGAAGAAAATTGTTAATATAGTAGTATGAGCGGCGGTCACGGTGGAGGAGGGGGAGCAAAGGGGGTAATCGCGATTCTCGCATTCCTCATTTTTTTGGTAGCGGCCGGGCTCGCGGTGATGTTTTTTCCGAAGCCGACCCTAAACCCTCCCGCTGAATTTGACCCGTTTAAGCCAGCCACGTCCACCAACTCCGGATTGAGAGTTGCGGGTCCCCGCCGCGCCGCGACAAGTTCTCCTGCTTCTGTTCCGATAAAGCCCTCGACGAGCACACAATCGAAGCCCTCTACAAAAACCAATCCGAATACCAATTTCACTCCTAACTACAGCAATAACCCGGGCGAAACGGTCCTGGTGCCGATGGTACCGGTGAGTCCGTCGTCAGGATCGAATACGAACGGGGGATCCGAAGAGCCGCTCAATTTGCCCGTGGGGATTACTAAAGCGCAAGTATCTCCGTACTATGGGAAGGTTCGCGTAAGTTCTATCTCCCCGGGTGGTTTTGGCTATGCAGGCCAAGCTTCTCTTTCTGCAAATTTTGATGGGACATCCGCGATTAACGTATCCAACTGGCGTATTCAGGGGAATCGAGGCTCTCATTATATCCCTAAGGCCGTGAGGGTGTATGAGCCAAATGGGCTTACTCCCGAAACTGATATTGCTATGCGAAACGGGGATTATCTCTATCTTTACTCCGGAGGTACCAGTGCGATAGGCAAAAACTTGAGATTGAATAAATGTTTGGGGTATCTGCCGAACATTGATGAGTTCGATCCCGCGGTACCGAAAGATTGTCCATACGTAGAGCGAAGTGAAATTTCGAAGTTTACCGGCCAGTGTCAGGAATATATCACCACCTTGGGCGCCTGCGGCATTCCGGATTTGAATGACGTCCGCGTTCCGCAAACTGATTATGCCTGCCGCAGTTATCTCGAAAATTTGAATTATCGAGGGTGCGTGGATCGCTACCGCGGCGATGCCGATTTCTTAAGAAATGAAGTAAGGGCTTGGATAGGCACTAATTTCCTGGATTCCCTCCACGACAAGGTATACCTCTACGACCGCCAAGGCTTGTTCGTGGATTACTATGAATACTAGGAACAGAATCTAGAAAGTAGAAAATAGAATCTAGTAGTTCATTCTAGATTCTAAATTCTAGATACTAGATTCTGGGTTATTTTCTCTCCGCTAAGGTTACCTGCATGCTGACTTTCTTTGTGCCGCGAAGGACAAGAAGGTGCAGTTTGCTGCCCACATTGAGTTTCTCCAAAAAGTCCTGGATCGCGTGCTCATGATCCACCTTGACTGCATTGCATTCGAGAATAATGTCTTTTTCTTTAAGTCCTGCGACCGCCGCGGGACTGCCGGGAATAACGCCCGTCTCGCTTGTGGAGTCATGAATAATGAGCGCGCCATAACTTACGGGTAAGCTCATTTTTTCCTGCAGACGTTCATCGATGATGAGGTAGCGCACTCCCAAAAGTGGCTTCCGAATATGTCCATACGTTTTTAAGTCGTGTAAATCGCGTCGGGCAGAGTTTATGGGAATCGCGAAACCGATGTTTTGAGCGCCAAATACGATCGCTGTGTTGATCCCAATAGCTTTGCCATCGAGGCGCACCAAAGGGCCGCCGGAGTTCCCGGGATTGATAGCCGCATCGGTCTGAATAAGTCCCCGCAATTCCTGCGGCGCCGCATTGGGTTCTGGCTGGGCAGCAATGGAGCGGGAGAGCCCGGAGACGATTCCTAATGAAACCGTGTTCCGGAAAATTCCCAAAGCATTGCCGATAGCAATGACCTCTTCGCCTAATTCCACAGACGTGGCGTCTCCCATCTCGATCACGGGCAGATTATTTTTAGGAGGAATGATGGAGATGATAGCGACGTCGTTTACAGGATCCCGGCTCAAAACATTTGCAGGATACTTTTCGCCGTTCGAGAGCACCACCGTGTATTCCGCCTTAGGGTCGCTAATCACATGTTTATTGGTGAGGATCACCCCCATAGATTCCACGATAAATCCGGAGCCGCCTCCCACAGTCACCATGCCCCGCTTGTCGATCAAGGCATCGGGGATTTGAAGATGTTTCCCTTGCGGGCCGCTCGGCAAAAAGGGTTGAAGTTCAGGCGGAATTTCTTTTTCCAAATCTTCGAGGTGTTTTGCAATGACAATCGAAACCACCGCCGGAAGGGTTTTCTTAATCGTAGCAACCACTTTGTTTTCCATATTAATATTCTACCATTTCGTACTTTCGTACTATTTCGTAGCTTCGTAGATGGGAAAAGAAGTTATGCGAGGGCGATGCCATGCCCTGACGATCAATTTGCGGAGTTCTTCGATGACGAGGATGGACGAGGCGAACAAAGTGACGACGAGCCAATCGCGAGCGGAAAGGGGTACGGTGTGAAGGAAGCTTTGGAAAAAGGGATGATACAAAGCGAGCATTTGAAGGATAATTACGATTCCCGTAGCGCCAATGAGAAATTTATTTTTAGCAAATTCCGGCGTGAATATGGATTTAATTTCACTTTTGCAATTCCAGGCGTTAAACCACTGAAATACGGCGAGTACGGTAAGCGCCATTGTAAAAGCTTTAGTAGGGTCTGTAGGAAGGTAATCCATGAAGGCGAAAAGCGTTCCCACGCCGATGATGGTCCCCATATAGATCGTGCCGAGAAGAAGGGGAGCGTCCACCACATAACGCCGGGGTTTGTCTAAAGCATTCGTGAGCAAATTCGATTCCTTGGGTTCCATGGCCAGTGCCACGACTAAAAATCCATCAGTAATGAAGTTAAGCCAAATGATCTGAGCCGGAGTCATGGGAAGTGGAAGGCCGAAGATTATTGCGCCTACGATCACGAGTACTTCTCCTAGGCTCGTCGAGAAAAGGTAAAGAATTACTTTTTTGATTGTCTTATAAATACTCCTGCCTTCCTCTGCCGCCGCGATGATATTTTCGAATCGATCATCGAGGAGTACTACGTCTGCAGCCTCTTTGGCGACTTCTGTCCCGATTGTTCCCATGGCGACTCCGAGGTCCGCCGCGGCGAGCGAAGGAGCGTCATTTACCCCGTCCCCGGTCATTGCGACGACCTCCCCGCGCTTTCGGAATAACTCGATAATCCGCAATTTGTGATGAGGAGAAACTCGGGCGAATACCCGCACGGAATGAAGCCGTGGGAGAAGCTCGGTATCACTCAAGGTGTCGAGCTCTTCTCCGGTCATAACCCCGTCTTCGTGCTCTGCGATTCCGGCTTCTTTAGCGATCGCATGGGCAGTGAGCTTGTGATCTCCAGTGATCATCACGACGCGTATCCCTGCGCGGGCAGCAGTGGCGACCGCGTCCCGGACCCCTTCTCGAAGCGGATCTTTCATCGCAAAAAATCCTCCGAGCGTCAGTGGGGGAAGGGTTGCTAAGGTGGTATCGGCATCTGCCTGCGGATTAAAAGCGAACCCCAAGACGCGAAATCCCTCGCGGGATAGCTTGGAGAATTCCGATTCTAGCTCCAGCCGGCGGGATTTATTGAGGGGGATAGCCCGCCCGTTCTGCCAAAGCTTATGAGAGAAATGTAATATGGATTCAGGGGCTCCCACGGCAGTAAGAAAATTTTTTCTTCGGAAGCGATGCATGGTGAGGTGGCACTTCGTACCGTGATCGAAAGGAATTTCTAAAATGCGGGGGATTCTTCTTCGCCGTCGCGGAACCCTACTTTCTCCGAAAAGACTTGGAGTGCTGCTTCTGTGGGATCACCGGATACTTTCCAGGCCCCGGTATTTTCAATAAAGGTTGCCCGCGCATTCGCGCAGAAAGCCGCCACTCGGCCGGCGAGTACCAGTTCTTCGTGATCCAAGGGTTCTACGGTGGTATCGTTCAGTCGAATTTTCCCTTGCGGTTCGTAGCCGTTACCTTCGACGGTGAAGAGCTTCCCGTTCACGAATACTTTCTCGATGAGCATCTCGTTTCGCGTGAGCGTCCCGGTTTTATCTACGGCAAGTATCTTGGCTTGTCCTAACGATTCGACCGCCTGCAGTTTTTTCACGAGCACATTTTGTTTGGCCATGCGCCATACCCCCGTAGCGAGGATAAGGGTAAGCACCACCGGCAGTCCTTCGGGAATTATGGAGACAGAAAGGGAGACGACAGTCGCGAAAAGTACGTGAAGCGGAAGTCCTCGGAGCAGTCCCACGATGAGGAGGAATATTCCAATTGCTGCCACTCCCCAAATAATGAATCGGGAAAGAAGGGTAATGCTCGCCTTGAGGGGCATTTCGGTATCGATTGAGGCAATCTCCATAGAGATTTTTCCAATCTCAGTATTCAGCCCCGTAGTCACGACCATCGCCGTACCATTCCCGCGGACGATGTTCGTACCTTTGAATACGATATTCCGCTGATCGCCCAAAGGGAGAGATTGTTTAGAAATTCGATCGGCGATTTTGAGGACCGGCAATGATTCTCCCGTAAGGCTCGCTTCGTCGACGGTGAGGGAGAAGGCAGTGAGGAGTCGCGCATCCGCCGGAACTTTCTCTCCCTCGGAGAGCATGAGCACATCCCCGGGTACTACTTCCGCGTCCTTCACCACCAACGCCTTACCGTCACGGAGTACGGTGGCCGAGGTTTCCGCAAAGCGTTTAAGTGCCGCGAGTGCATTTTGAGCTTTCCCTTCTTGTACAGTGCCTATGAGGGCATTAAAAAGGAGTACCGCAAGAATCACGATCGCATCGCTTACTTCTCCTATGAAAAGTATGAGAATTGCAGCTCCTAAAAGAATATAAATAAGAGGGCTCGCGAACTGGGAAAGAAATATCGAAAAGATTCCCGGGAGCTTGGGTTCCGGCAAAGCATTCAGCCCATATTGCTGCTGGCGGTGAAGGGCTTCTTCTTCGGTAAGGCCCGCCTCCGTAGACCCCAATTTTTGAGTAAGTTCCTCGATGGTGAGAGTGTGCCAATGCTCCATGCCTCAATTGTAGAACAAGTGAAAAAAACCCTTGGGGAAAAGTGCTATAATATCTACATGTCTAACATCTGGTGGTACATAATAGTGGGAGTGATCGCGATAGGAGTGGGATTGGGAATGGGAATGTTTTGGAATAATTCGGACCCGATCGATTATAATATAGCTATGCAAAATCAAACACCTTCAGACTCGCAAGTGGGAGTAGGAATATTAGGGACTACGGATATTAAAGTTGGTAGTGGAGCAGAAGCAAAGGCGGGTAAACAAGTTTCGGTACATTACACCGGCACGCTTCAGGACGGCACGGTATTCGACAGCTCGAAGACGCGCGGCACGCCGTTTACCTTTACCTTAGGTGCAGGGCAGGTGATCGAGGGCTGGGACAAAGGCGTAGCGGGAATGAAAGTGGGAGGAGTGCGAAAACTGGTAATCCCGCCGCAAATGGCCTACGGTCCTAATCAAGTGGGTCCGATTCCGCCGAACTCCACGCTCAACTTCGAAGTAGAACTCCTCGAAGTGAAATAGGTTGATTGAAATAAGGGAATATAGAAATATTTTCTAGCTTCTAGCTTCTAGCTTCTAGATTCTGTCTTACATACCCGAATCGCTTGAGTTCACCTTCAATATCGGAATATTTTTTGCCGCAGAGCATTCCTCCGGCAATAAATTTTTCCTGCGTCACGTCCGCGAGGCAAAACTCCGGCGGCGTAAAGCGCCCAATCTCCTTTTTGTTCTTAAACTCAAAGTCGGCAAGCACCAAACCCCGCAAACGGCCGCCGAACACGTCAATCTCCGCTGTCCGTTTGCCGACAGGATAGTAGTAGCGCATCTTGCGCACCTCCTTCCCCTTTGCTTCCGACAAGTTCTCAAACTCCGCACGGTCCAAGGGAATCGTCTCTTCGCGCTGCTCCGTCCAGCTGTCGGGGTGGACGCGCCGCTTCTTCGTTATTTCGTAGCGCTCCCCGTTTTTGCGCAAACGCAAAAACGGATGCCGCCGCGTATGCGGGAAATACACGTCCACAATTTTCTTGTGCGGACACCGTTTGAGCCCGCGCGGCAGATACTTCACCAAATACGTCTTCTCCAACTCAATCATAGATAATTACGCATCACATATATACACAAACGCCGGCGGAATGTTGAGCGGTACAAACCGCACACGGACAGACCGAAAGCGCTTCCGGAGCAACCGCAAGGATATCAAACTGTACTGATATTGCACATACACCCCATCCGGAGCGAGGACGCGTGTCACTTCCTCCACCAGCCGTTCCTGCTCGGCCGGAGTAAAATTGGCAAGCGGGATGCTTGAAATGATGCAGTCAAACCGCTCCGTACGGTGCGCCGCGAGCGCAAACACGGAGAGATTGAGCACCCGCACACGCGGGTCGGTGAACCGTTTCCGGAGCTCACGACAAAAGACGGGGTTAACTTCAACGACGGTGACCGATGCATCCGGCCGCATCCGCCGCACAATCCCCTCCGTCATACAACCGAGGCCGGCGCCGAGTTCCAGAATCTTCCGCGCAGGAGCAAGCGACGGAACCGCGAGCATCGTGCGCACCAAAAACGGGGAACTCGGAATCACAGAACCCACTTCCCTGCGGTTGCGGAGAAATTGACGCACAAAAAGACATGTTTCGGAAAGAAACTTCATGAAGGAAACTTACTGCAAATATTTTCTTCCTGCGAGCGGGTCCGGAAGAATCCGGATGTCGGCGTGAAGGCGTTTTCGGGAGTTATACTTTTGCTTACAAAGTAATGATACTAAATAAAATGATTTATTTCAATTCAGAAAAGAAAAGCCCGCTTTTGGCCTTATCTGAATTCAAAACGGCTTGAATTTTCGGCAAAAAACGGCTGGCGAGCCCGCGCAGCGGGCGAGCCAATGACTTCATTTCCTAACTGGCGGAGGGTGGAGGATTCGAACCTCCGAAAGGATTGCTCCTTTATCGCATTTCAAGTGCGACGCATTCGGCCACTCTGCCAACCCTCCCTTGCCTCGCCGAAGTTATAACGAAGGCGGGCCTCGTCTCGCTCGCGTAGGCGGACTTGTCGCGATACTAGCACAAAAATAGCGAAAGCAGGAGGATGAGTCCTGAAAACATTCTCATATTCTTGCCTCGCCCGCCGAAGCTTTAACGAAGGAGGGAGAGTATGAGAATATAAATTGAAAACCAAAACTTTTCATTTCGAACGTGATACAATGTCCGGAATGGACGCCTTCTTTCCCTTATTACTCACGATCCTCGGCCTCTCGCTTTTTGAGATTGTCTCGAGTATCGACAACGCGGTTATTAACGCCGAAGTGTTGGGTACGATGTCGAAGCGGGGGAGGAGATGGTTTCTCCTTTGGGGATTTTTGTTTGCGGTGGTAATCGTCCGCGGGCTTCTCCCGTGGATTATTATTTGGGTGACGAGCCCCTCGCTTGGTCCCATCGGAGCGTTAACCGCCACCTTCTCGAATGATCCAAAAGTTACCGAAGCCATAGAACACTCCGCCCCCATTCTCCTTGGAGGGGGAGGAATCTTCTTGGTATTTCTTTTTTTCCACTGGCTTTTTCTAGAACCCAAAAATTTTGGCCTCAAAGGGGAGCATTTCTTCTTTCGTAACAGCCTTTAGTTCTATGCGGTGGTCTCCGTGATTCTCACCGTGCTCGTCTGGTTTGCGATTAACCAAAATCCGTTGATGGCCTTCGGCATGGTAGTGGGCTCCACTGCCTTTTTCATTACGCACGGGTTTAAGCAAAATGCCGAATTAATGGAGGAAAAGCTCCTCCAAGGCCACGAGGGCGTGAAGTCAGACCTTTCGAAAATTCTCTATCTCGAAGTGATCGATGCTACATTTTCGATCGACGGCGTATTAGGAGCTTTTGCCTTCACCTTCTCCGTACCTCTCATTCTTTTAGGGAATGGCTTGGGTGCATTTGTGCTTCGGGAACTCACCATAAAAAACATTGAAACCGTAAAGAAATACAGATATTTGAAAAACGGCGCCATGTACGCGATCTTGGCTTTGGGACTCATCATGCTCGCCGATTCTTTCGGAATGCACTTGCCTCATTGGCTCTCTCCCGTGGCCACTTTCTTCATTATCGGCTACTTCTATTTCCGCTCCGTGCGCGAATTGAGGCAGTCCGCATAAGGAAAGGGAATGCTTAAAAGAAAAGGGAAAAAAATATACACAATTGCGTGTTCCCTCATTTGTTACACTGATAGTCAATAGCTCACATGAGCCGCTCACTGCGCACGGGGATAGTAGTGGGAGTAATTATAGTGGTACTCGTATTAGGCGTCGCCTATTACTCTGGATTTATGGGTGGCACAAGTTCCACCGCCGAAGACCAAGCGGCAAAAGCGGCAGCCGAGAAAGAAGTACTGGCAAATACCGCCGCGGAACAAGCCGCGAAAGAAGCCAATCCTTTTGAAACGACGGTAAATCCATTGGAGAAAGTCGCGGATCCGCTCCAAAAAACCAAAGAAGTACTTAATCCCTTCTGATGAAGCGCCTCCTTATTGCGGCAAGCTTTCTTTTCATAGTGAGCGTGACGTACGCTCAAACCCCTGCAACTCCCGCCGAAAACCTCCAAAAAGCTCTGGAGGAGGTGAGTATGCTGGTGGGGAAATCCATCACGTCTCCCGCGGAAGCGAAGATAGTTTGTAACGCAGAAAAATTTTTGAACGCGTGCGCCCAAATCGGTAAAAAGTACAGTCTTTATGCGCCTCAAGAGCTCAAAAAGGTAGACGTCCTCCTCGAAGAAATCAAAGGGAATGTCTCAAAAACTCTGGAGAGCTGCGTGACCGATGATTGCGTACTCAAAGTCGCCGAAGAACTTACCACGCGGGTAACAAAAAAGAACCCGAAGTTAGCTGAAGAGCTCGATCTCACGAAAAAGAAAGTAACGGAACAGAAGGAAATAGCAAAAGCTGCGAAAGAAGTGGGGGTGGATATGAAAGTGTGTAGGGAAATGGACCCCGATGCTGCGCCTGTTGACATGCTTCGTGCGTGTGCAAAATTGGCGAAGCACCCCAAGGTGCAGGTGGCGATCCCTGAAGAAGTAAAAAGGGGAGTGGCATCTATCGATAAAACGGTAGAGTTAAAAGAAGCCCTTGCGAGAGGCGCAATTCAATGCGGCGACAATACGATCGAAGGGTGTGGCACATTTTGTTTGAAGCCCGCCGCAGGTGCTCGAGCACAAGGAATTCCCGCGGTGTGCTATGAGATTGCCAAAACCTACTTCGGCGAAGAAGGAGTCCGTACGCTTGAAGAGGCCTATAAAGGAGTAGAGGAAGCTGTAGATCGTTGTCGCGCGAATCCGGAGCAATGCGCAAAAGAAATTCAGCCGGAACCTAAAGTACCGGTGATAGTTCCTCTCCCTGAATCTCCCAAGACACCGAAGCTACCCGAACCTAAAGAGCCAGTAGCGTGTCCTACAGTAATGCCGCGCACCGCCCCTTGTCTTCCTGGCCAGACGCTCAAAAAGGAAGTGCTGCCGAACGGGTGTATCTCGGTGGGAACTTGTGAAGGCTCAATTCCCAGTGAAAATCGGGGGTAAGTCTTTCGCGGGATTGTCCGAAGCCATAGAAGGATGCAAAGTCATATTTAAAGGATCGACACTCGCTAATGCCGAGATCACGGAGACCGACCGGTACTGGTGTGGAGATATAGTGAGTGTTTCTGCGCGTGGGACGCCCATCTCACAACCCAAGCCTCCGACGGTGTGTCCCGCGTTGCCCACTGTAGAGTCGTGTCCCGCAGGACAGAAAAAGGAGGTATCGTACAGCTCCCCCGAATGCGGTGAGTACTATACCTGCGTAGCCGAAAAGCCGCTTCCTACCCCCACCTCTACAAAACCGAGAGTATGCCCGGCATTGCCCACCGTAACCTCCTGTCCCGCGGGTACCACGAAAGTCCTTTCGTACAGTTCTCCGGAATGCGGCGAATATTACCGCTGTGTCTCCGATACAGAGCCGGTGAGAGCTACAACTACCGCAAGCTCTACATGGGACAAGCCTCCAGCGGGGCAAAAGGAACAAATTTGGAACTCGCTGGGGCTCCGTTCCTGGATACGCGTGGATGCGGACGTGAAACGCATCGAAGAAGTGAAACAATATTGTGCAAATGTGACTTCGAATTCCAACGTGTGGCTGCCGAAGGCGGGGGAATATGCAAGCGCAGACTTCGGCATGCCGGATCTCGCGAAATGTAAGCAAGCCAGTGCCTGTAAATCCAGTGAATACTGGAATGGCAGTTCCTGCGCCGCCGGGTGGGATTCACCCGGAACTACTTCTTCTACGTGGAATTCTTCGAGTACCTGGAACACTGAGTGCGAGCGAGCTGGGGGCACATGGGAAAAAGCAATGGGGTATTGTCGTATGCCGAACGCCTCTAGTACGAGAGCGATGGAAAAGCCCAGTGCGCCCGTGGAACTTTCCGCTACTGTAGCCGGCTCGGGAGTGACGCTTCAGTGGAATGATACCGGGACTTCTGAGGCCGAATTTAAAGTATGGCGGCGGGTGAAAGGAGGAGAGTGGATTTCTCATGACGCATTTCCCTCTCCCAAAAGTATGGCAACAGGAACCGTCTACTACAGCGATTCTAATGTGACAGCGGACTTTGTAGATTACAAAGTGCAGGCCTGCAATTATGGTGGATGTTCTGCCGAATCGAATACCGTTTCGATAACGTTAGCGATAGGTGGGGGAGGTCTCGTGTGTCCTCCTGTAGTCGGTGCACTTTTAGGAAACGGCTGTCACGGAGTGGGAGATGCCTGGTTTGACGGATATTCAGTGAACTACGTAATAGGGACAAGTACTCAAATTAAAAATTGTAATAGTACGTATGTAGCAGGTTGTGCCGCAGTCGCGACGAAAACGTATGATACGTCGCAGTCATGCCCGCCGGGACAATATTGGAGCGGCACCTCTTGTGCAGTTTCCTCCTCCTCTTCTTCCACGATGAGCACGCAAGGCGGTGTGTATACTCCTGCCGCGGGGCAAAAAGAGCAGGTTTGGAATTCTGCGGGCTTTCGCTCGTGGATTAGAGCCGACGCCGACCCCGCTCGTATTGAGCAGGTGAGGGCTGCGTGTGCGAGCACTCCCATGAGTGCAAATGTGTGGTCATCCACTGCGGGGAATGCTTCAAGTTCAGACTTCGGGATGCCCGATCCCGCAAAGTGTACGGCAGCGGCAAATTGCGGCTCGGGAGCCTACTTCAATGGCACGGGGTGTACCTCTTACACCACCCCCACCTATACCGGGGGAAGTACGTATACGGGAACTAGTAGTTCGACCGCCGGGTTTAACACCCAATCCGGGTGTGCCGCGGCGGGAGGCACGTGGAGCGGCACAAATTGTTCTTGTCCGTCGGGAATGGCCTATAATGGTACTTCTTGCGCGGCGGGCACCTGGAGTTCGGGCAGTACGAATTACAGCTCGATGCAAAGCGGTTGTGCCACAGCGGGGGGTACCTGGAATAGCGCGTCCAATTATTGCCAAATGCCGGGAAGTAGTTCTTTGAGCTATTATTCGGGCTCAAACACGTATGACTACTCAAGCATGCAGGCAGGGTGTACATCTGCCGGTGGTACCTGGACGGGCACCTACTGCAACATGCCTTCGAGCGGAAATTGGAGTTCCGGCAGTATGAACAGTTTCAATACGGAATCCGGCTGCGCTTCTGCCGGGGGCACGTGGAGCGGCACCTATTGCTCGTGTCCTTCGGGTAAGTGGTACAACGGCACCTCGTGCGTGACTTCGGCGGCGCCTAAGAAATCTTTCTTGGCAAATATTGGCGACAATCTCGATGGCTTCAGGCAGTTCGTGTGGAACCTCTTCGGGAGATAGCCTTGTGTAGAGCTCTCGCTCGAGCGGAATGAATATGATATATTCATTCCGCTCCTTATTTGTTTGCTATACTCACTCTGCTCCTCGTTAGGGCCTATAGTTTAGTGGTAAAACACCTCATTTGCAATGAGGAGATGGCAGTTCGATTCTGCCTAGGTCCACATACCACAATACTCATCCGACAACGCCACAGATTATTTAACTTAAAAGTGCCGAAGGGCATTAAGATGGCCTACATTTGGGGTAAGGGCATCGGGGTACTTGCCGATAAGAATTTTAAGAGCGGCGAAACGGCGATCCATTTCCGCGCCGACACGGTCCCGAATTCCAAAGCGAGTCCCGAAGCGGTGCGTATCGATGAAAAGTGGAGCTACGACACCAAGTGGCTCACTGCCGAAGCTTTTATGAATCACAGCTGTGATCCGAATACGAAATTGGATGTGGCGAAGAAAAGCTACGTGGCGATTAAGCCAATCAAGAAGAATGAGGAACTTACCTTCAACTACAACACGACTGAATGGGAATCGAGCGGGTTCGAATGTGCGTGCGGATCTAAGAAGTGTTACGGAGCGGTGAAAGGGCTAAAGCATCTCTCCCGAAAGAGACAAGAGGAGTTAAAACCGTATCTCTTGCCCTTCTTGCGCAAGAAACTGAAGTAATAAATAATTCAATTAAATCTATGAAGAATTCTCCAAATTGGTTCAAAAGTTTGCTAAGCGCCGCGGGAGTATTTGTGTATGTGTCTCTAGTAGCGTTGTTTCTCTCTCGTGCAGAAAAAATGTTCGGCGCCGAAGACACCTTCCTTATGCCGATATTCATGTTGCTCCTCTTTGTGGTGTCGGCCTCGATCACCGGCCTTTTGGTGCTCGGCGGTCCCACCCATCGTTATTTGAGCGGACATAAAAAAGAAGCCTTTACTTTGCTCTTCTCGACACTTGGTTGGTTAGTGGTATTCCTCATAATCGTAGCAGTGGCCCTCGGCGTATTTGCGCGATAGGGCTAACTAAATAACTTAATATTTTCATCACCTGCTTCATGCTCAAAATGAAGTATGGCGACGTCTTGGCAGAAAGATATAAAAGAAAAAGCCCGCGCGCCGCTCAAAGGCAACCTAGAGGCAGAGGTGATTATTTTGGGTGGGGGAATCACCGGCACGGTAAGCGCCTATTTGCTCGCGAATGAAGGCAAAAGGGTAATCCTTCTTGAGGCCGAAACTTTCGATAAGAAAGGCGCTACGCCGGATACGACCGCGTTCATCACGCATGTGATCGACACCGCGTTGCCGGAACTGGTAAAACTTTTTGGCAGAGAAAAGGCCAAGGGAGTATGGGAGGCCGGCAAACAAGCGGTAGAGAAGATTGAGGACATCGTAAAAAAAGAAAAAATTGATTGTGAATTCACTCGAGTCCCGCAATACGAATACGCCCTCTCCAAAGGGGAGCTCAAGGAGATCAAGGAAGAAGTGAAGCTCGCGAAAGAATTTGGGTTTGAGGCGGAACTCCGAACCGGTGCCCCGCTGCTTTTTGCTGGACATAACCTAACACAAAAATTGAAACAGGTCAACATATTCGTGCCCTCGGAGGGAATTGAACCCCCATCTCTTCCTTAGGACGGAATAGCTCTATCCGTTGAGCTACGAGGGCAGACAAACGAAGCGTAGCGTGAGGCGGTGTGGGTTGCAAGCGAACTACTCCTCGCCTAATATTACTCCCACGGGCCTATAGTAAAACGGTATTACGCGCCCATGGCATGGGCGAGGTCGGGGTTCGATTCCCCGTAGGTCCACCAAATTTGATTTGCTTCCGAATTGACCGCGCCCGCGCCAAAGGCGTGGGCTTGGGCTGGCATTTCCGCCAAGAAATTCCAAGGGTTTTTGAATTCCGCCAAAAGCATTCCCGCCGCGAGGCGGCGGTTCGAGCCGATGGAAACAAGAAAATCTCTCATACCTGAGAGGTTTTCTTGTTTAGTGAGATTCAGGGCTTGGTTGGCTTCAATAATCCAGTTTCGCATGAGTTCGAGCCAATGATTGCCCTTGCGCTCAAAATCAGACAATCTCTCTTCCATTGTCTTCTTCTCTGCCATTAGAACATTCTTGCGTTCTTGATATTCCGCCAACTCCAACGCTTCGGCTAAATATGCGTCCGTTAGCCGTTCCAGCTTTTCTTTAATGGCGGAAATACTATCGCGGAGATTTTGAGCGAAAAGGTTAGATGAGTGGCGGGATTCCGATTGCTCGCTTTCAAGGCGAGCAAGATATTTTTCCCGCCACTCATCGGGCAAAGAAACTTTTTGACAAAGATTTTTCACTTGTTCAGTTAGCACTTCTTCACGCAAAAAGCGATTTTCAGTACAAGAAATAGTTTTGCTCTTGTGGGTGCAACGATAGTAAATAAATTTCAAACCACTTTTCTTTATGTGTCGCTCGGCGGTAATCGCGTATCCACATATCCCACAAGTAGCAAAACCTAAAAACTGAAAATTCTTAGGTCCTCGCTTTTTGCGGGGCTTTCCATTAGCGACAAGTGCGCTTTGGATTTGATCAAAAAGTTTCTTTGAAATCATTGGCTTATGCGATCCGGCATGCACCTCGCCACGATATTCAAAATGGCCGTAGTAAAAGGGATTGGTTAAAATATGTTCAACGGAGGCAAGGGCGAGGGGCTTGCCGGTCTTGCCAACCAAGCCGAGAGAAAACATTTTGCGCTGAATACCAGTGAGCGTAAATTGTCCTGTAGCAAAAGCCTCCAAACCCTCTTTTACTTTACGAAACGTCTTTTTATCAGGTTCAATCGTGCGAAGCCTCGGTTCGTTAAAATAACCGATTGGAGCTTTTGCCGATAATTCACCACGGCGTATCTTTTGCCGAATACCGCGCAAAATGTTTTCTCTTAAATTGTCGGTGTAATATTTTGCCTGTCCGAAGGCAACGCTCAACATAAACTTCCCTTGTGGTGTCGCTTCAAACCAAAATGTCGGGAATTTTAGCGCAACAATTTTTTGAGTATCCACAAAATAGATAACCTTGCCACCGTCAATCGAATTTCTCGCCAAACGATCTGGATTCCACGCTAAGATTCCCGACGCAACACCTTTTTCAATTTCGCCAAGCATTTCGTTAAATACTTCACGACCAGGCTCTTTTGCCGTCTTGCTCTCGTAATACTCACGGACGATAAATAACCCCTGTTGCTTGGCGTATTCCCGAAGCTCCGTCAGTTGCGCCTCAATACTCAAAACTTGGCGTTCTTCGTCCTCTGATGATTTCCTGCAATAGATAAAATATTTGACCATAGCTTCGGGAATTAAATTGATAAAAGGTGTTGCCTTACACCGACAATTTCTAATCTCACCGCATCGGCTCCTGTGCGAAGCACAGAACAAGCGTTAGCTTGTGGAACCGCCGCCTCGCGGCGGGAATGCTTTTGGCGGAATTCAAAAACCCTTGGAATTTCTTGGCGGAAATGCCAGCCCAAGCCCACGCCTTTGGCGCGGGCGCGGTCAATTCGGAAGCAAATCAAATTTGGTGGTGTTTGTTTGAAAAAGTCAGAACCCATTTCGAGCAGAATCCCGACTAATGTGGCACGCGCGGAGCGCGTGGTGGCTCTGAACTGAATCGTACGCTCCGATTGCGCCTCGGGCGCGCTCGCGGACTCGCGCGGGCAAAACCCAAAAATTTTCCTTCCTTTCTGATTTAATTCGGCGGGGGGTGTGGGGGGAGCCGACAAAAAATGGAAAGGAAATTTTTGGTTTTGCTTCGCCGCTTCCATATTGAGAATATCTACAAATTTTGCTATCATAGTATTGTAGTTAGTATATCACAAATAATGCTAGCAATGTATTGAAACTATGGCAACGATTGGCGAAAACATCAAAAAAGTACGAAATAAGCTTGGCTTGACCCAAGATGATTTAGTCAGAAAGTCAGGCGTAAAACACACTACCCTTACCAAAATTGAGAGTAATGTTGTGGTCAAGCCAAGCGTTCAGACGGTCGCAAAGATCGCCAAGGCGTTGGGCATTCCAATGGAAGAATTTTTAAAATAATTTTATGAATATGGAAAAAGGACCAGAAGTAAGAATTGTCGGCGGAGCTTCTGCCGAGAAAAAAGAGCAAGTAAAAAAAGAAATTGAGCAAGCTCTTTTTAGCCATTTTGAATCTCTTTCGCCGCAAGAGCGAGAACAATTTGAAAAATTTGAATATCCAAAATCTGAAAAAGAGATTGCTCTTATCAGTTTCGCTAATGAAGAAACATCTCGACTAATGCAGGAAGCAGGAATTGAGCCGTATGATGTTCCTGTAGATAATTTCCATATCATTCCTCCAGAGTTATATAAAAAATCTGCGGGCGACGGTGGAACGGCGACGACATTCAATACAAAACAAGGAATAATTTTTGACGCAGAACATTTTCGTGATAATCCAGTACATTTTGGCGCTGTCGCCCTTCACGAATCGTTACATCTCAAAGCACATTTTTCTATGGAAGTTCAAGAGGATGGCGACAAAGTGAATAAGACACCATACCGCGAGGGCGTGACAGTGCGTGCTTTACAAAGTCACGGTTATCACGGGAAATATCATCAACACTTTGCCGGATTGCATGAGGGCATAGTGGCCGAAACTGAAAAAAAGTTCTTAGGGAAACTTCTTGATCGCCCAGAACTTGCAAAAGAAAAGGAGTGGTTGACTTCTGACGAAGCAAAAGAAATGAGAAAAAAGTTGGCGACAGAAAAAGAATTGTCGGAGGACGATATTATTTGGGTTGGCAAAAAAGGAAAAGATGACTGGGAAACTGTTTCGTATCTTCAACAGAGAAATGTGCTCAATTATGTCTGCGACGAGATACAGAAACAGTTTCCCGACGAATATCAGAACGCAGACGATGTTTACAAAGTTTTTCTCAACGCTCACTTTACTGGTAGACTTTTGCCTCTTGCGCGTTTAGTGGAAAAAACTTTTGGCTAGACAATTTCGGCAGTATAGCACTGTTCGCAGAATACAACTTCTGATCGCTTCGGCGCATAGGAAGTCATGAATTTATTGGGACAATGATTGTCGTTATGAAAATGGCTAGCGGTATTTTCATAGGTGCCGCTTTCGGACTTTGATCCTGCGCAAGCACACTTACGACTATAAAACTCAACTGAATTGCGAGCCAGCGAAGATTCGAAATTTCTCGTATTCGGACACTTTCTCGGCAAAGGCAAATTCCACTTCTTGTATATAGCAAACTCGTTTGGAGTAATTTTAAAAGCCATCGAACACTTATGCTCTTGTGCCGATTTCTTATCAGTGCCCCATGCCTCGCAAAGAATTACATCTGAAAGAATTGATTCAGAAACTTCAACAATGGACTCTGGCAATTCTTTCCAACTTTTTGTAACATTGTAACTTTTTTCTTCCGCTTCATACCAAGAATATCCAAACTCATTCGCTAGTTCTCTTGAAACGGGTACGTATTCTTGAGCAAGGGTTTCGTTGTAGCTATGCGGACTTATTTCAATGGGAAACATCTCGCCATAAGTGTATGTTCTCCCTTTGCTATCGGCATAAGGCATCGTCGACATTTGAGCAATAATTTTCTCCCGAAGCTTTTTATAGGTTTTTTCATCGTACTGCTTGTTCAAAATACAATATTCTTTCTTGCGAATCGAGATGCAACCAAAAGAATTGCTGGCGTGATCGCAATCTGCAAGATAATCTGAATTTATATTGTTTTCGCCATTTACACTGAAAAAGCAGCGCGATGAGAAATCAATATTGTTGCATTCATAGGCAAGCTCGCCTGCGTGAACACCAAATACGTCCATCGCGTCCTTTTGGCCTTTTCCTCCACGAACTGCATATTTCTCATTCTCACCATCGTTAATGTAGAAGGAAAGAAAAACATTTTTGCAGCCATAAATAAACTCGCCTGAAACATTGGCGTTACGTTCTCCCGTCATGAATTTATGGATGGCATTTTCTCTGACAGATTTTCTGAATTCAAGCAATGCTTTTTGAAGTGCGGTGTGGGAGCTGAAGGTTTCCCGTTTTATTTTTTCGAATTCTTCTTTGGTAACCTGTTTATTGAAAACATAATAACTCTTGTTGCGTAGGTTAAAACTGAACAGACAGTTTTGGCAGTTGCGACAATCATAGAGAAATGCTGACCCGTAACAATTGGAGCATTTTTGACTAAAATGAGTAAGATTGCATTTTGTGCAATCAACTGATGCAAAACACTGTTCGCAGTTCTTAATAAACAGGCAATCCCAGCAATCTTTACTTTCAAGAACAGTTTGACCGTAACCACAGTTTTCAGAAAACCAACTCCCGAACATGAGATATCCACCCTTCATGTGGGCTGTGTAGTTGCAATAATCACTGTCCACGTTGCCAGTGGCATACACAGCTGGTTTTGGCACTACTTGCTGCAATTCTTTGAACTGTAAAAAAAATGGTTTGTTGAAGTCATATTCTCGGCCATACGAAAGTGGATCCCATTTATCACTCCACCAGCATTCATGGCAGTATACAGGGAAAGTAACATCTACTCGATACATGGATATAACATTTTTCTTGCATAAATCGCACGTTCTTCGGTACAAGGAACGCTCGTTACGCCAAACTAGCCGCCGCGCCAAGCGACATTTCCAGCAAAAAGTTGGAGGCGGGATTTTAACCCTTTCGTAAAAACTAAAATCCTCCGGCTCTATCACGAACTGGCTTTTGCAGTTTTGACACTGACGATTTTCCGAATTCATTATTTCTATCATGTCTCTGATTCAGCCAAAAGTAAATCCGGCGAGCGGGCAAAAAGTGGAAGGGGGTACGAGGGGGAGGGAAACTTTTTGCCCACGAGCCGTGATAATCCCCGCCGCCCTGCTCGCAGAGAGCAGAGCCACGCAAAATACTCTTTACGATTTCTGATTTCGCGCGCGCCAAAAAAATGATTCTGAAAAAGGAAAAGAGTATTTTGCGTGGCGGCGAGCGTCAGCGAGCGGCGGGGTGGTCTGGCGTTCCGCTCTCTTTCTCCTGTCGCTCGTAAAAGGTGCGAGCGAAGTGTATAATTAGTCCACGCCATGCTTCAACCACTTCAAAAACTCCACGACCGCATTGCAGGGAAATACCCCCACTTCAAATTTATAATCGGGATCGTTTTGATCCTCGTAGGATTTGTGGCGCTCGTTACGCCTCTTACGCCAGGATCATGGCTCGCGCTGGTAGGGTTGGAATTGGTGGGAATTCGGGTCTTAACTGGGAAATGGTTTAAGGCTTTATTTTCTCGTCGTCCCCGCGTAGAATAGCGCCTAGGGAAGCGTGGCAGAGTGGTCGAATGCGCCGCACTCGAAATGCGGTATACCGGAAACGGTATCGGAGGTTCGAATCCTCCCGCTTCCGCCGAATGATTAAGGCTATTATTTTTGATTTAGATGGTCTCCTGATTGATTCTCAGCATTTGCAGTATGAGGCAACGAGCAGAGCTTTTTCTGAAAGGGAGTGTTCTTTGACAAAGGAAGATTGGGATCATTTTATTCATGGAAGTATGGATTATAAGGAATGGATAGAGCTTCACCACTTGCCAATAACAGTGGAAGAAGTTCGGGCGAGAAAAAAGAGATTTATGACGAGCTAATAAAAACTGAGCTTCAGCTAAAAGTGGGAGCTCGGGAATTAATTAATACCGTGTATGGTAAATTTAAGCTCGCTGTTGCCTCACATTCCAGAATTGAATCCATAGAGCTTTGCATTAATAAATTTAATTTAAAATCCAAATTCGAACATGTAGTTTCTGATCAAGCGGTGGGCAAAAGGAAGCCTCACCCAGAAGTCTTTTTACATGTCGCAAATGTAATGAATATGGAGCCAGAAAAGTGTCTTGTATTTGAAGATTCCTTGATGGGTTTAAAAGCGGCGAAATCCGCAGGTATGAAATGCATTGTGTGTCCTGACAGTTTTAGCAATCTCGACCACGCATTGTTTGATGGTGCCGATAGAATAGTCTCCTCGTTATATGAAGTTGATTTAGAAATGATTACCAAATTTTAATTGAATAACATCCGCTTCCAAAAATTCTTCAAGCGGGACTTTGTTATAATCAAAATATTCAAAGGTCGAAGGAAAAGTGGGGATAAATAGTACTATGAACCCTAAGCAATTTCTTCAGATCGGTGGAGTGGTATTGGTGCTCGTGGGAATCCTCGGCTTCGTAGGAGTTTTGGGTCCTACAGCAGACAAGAGCATATTCGGAGAAGGATGGTGGTTCGATAACGCCGAAAACTGGGCGCACCTAGTGATCGGCATCATCGCCCTCATTGCCGTCTATGCCATTGGCGCAGAAGCTCAAAAGCCTCTGGTGGTCGTGGTGGGAGTCGTAGCAGTCCTTGCAGGACTCTACAGCATCTTCCAGCCGGCACTCTTAGGTGCGAACCTCGAGAATCCGGCGGACACGATTCTGCACCTCGTGGTGGGAGTCTGGGCCTTAATTGCAGCTCGAGGGAAGACAGGAATGGCGATGTAAGGGATAGTAGGTAGAAAGTAGTATGTAGTAGGTAGTAGAGCAAAATCCCGTAACGAACGGGATTTTGCTTCAAAAAGAGGGGTTTGTTAAAGTGGGGGAGCGCCGGAGTAGCTCAATGGCAGAGCAACACTTTTGTAAAGTGAAGGTTGGAGGTTCGACTCCTCTCTCCGGCTCATGAAATTCACCCCCCACACCAAAAATTTATATGCACTAAGATGAGAGGGATAAAGAACAGTGCAAAACTAAAGGGTGTAACGAGCAAGCCCATGGTGTGGGGGTTCAAACACACAAGTTACGATTTCGAACGGGAATACCCGAAACTCGTGCGCGATCGAATCCCTGAAATTCTCCAGAAAAAAGGAGAAAAGCGAAAATTTGATATTCTTAAAAACGACAAAGAATTTCTCGTGCACCTTTTTAAAAAACTCACCGAGGAATCGATAGAGCTCCAGAAATCTGTAGAGCATAACAATTGGGAGGAAGAGCTGGCGGATATATTTGAAGTGCTCGAAACGATTCTTCGAGTGAAAAAGAGGAGCCGAAAAGAAATTGCTGTGATTCAAAAAAAGAAAAGGAATCTACGAGGGGGTTTTAGGAAGCGTTTTCTTATGCTCAAAAAAGAAGTTTAGAGAAGGTTTATAGTTTTGACCCTCAGAGTAAAGAATAGTAAACTGAGCGTGCTCGCCAGAGTAGTTCAGTGGCAGAACACTTTCATGGTAAGAAAGGGGTCGGGAGTTCGATTCTCCCCTCTGGCTCCCAGATAGTACGTTTTGATTCAACACCAACTAAATCCAAAGCGTGCCGTAGGCACGACCAAGGATTTTCGCCAGGATTGAGAGCAGAATTTGTAAAATTCGGCGCGCTTGCGCGCAATGTTTTGTCGTGGAGGAGGAGGTTCGAGCCAAAGACTTTTTTGGCAGCAACCTTTTTATTTAAAAGGTTGCTATCCAATGCGATTTTTTCCATATCCTGAGCCTCGTTTATCCATTTTTGTATCGGTTCGAGCCATCGATTCTGTTTTTGTTGGACAGAAGATATTTCTTCTTCCAGCGACTTTTTCTCGGAAAGAAGTTTTGTTTTTTCAGCACGGTATATCTCTTTATCAATATCCTGTTCGAGATAGCCGTCTAAAAGTCGCTGGAGCTTCACAGTAATATCTTTTATCCTTTTTTGATTTTTTTCTACAAAAACAGAAGCAGATTGGGCAGATTCTTTTCTATCTCTGTCCAGTCGCATATTCAAGTAATCTGCCCAATCTTTCGGCATAGAAACTTTTTGAAGCATAGAGGAAATTTGTGCGTCTAATTGCTCCTCCCGAATACAGGGTTCTGGGCATTTTTGAGTTTTAGACTTTTTAGTGCAGTGATAATAAGTGTAGAAGTGCTGTATACCGTTAAGTTGGTTTTTTATCCTGTATTCGCCAGTAATCATCATTCCACAGGAGGCGCAGGTCATCAGTCCGCAAAAAACTTGGGGTTCGTTTTTCTGCTTGTGGCGCGGACGACTTTTCTGCTTCATAATTTTCTGCACTTTATCAAAAAGTTTCTTCGAAATAATCGGTTTGTAATTTCCTTCGTGGATTTCTCGTATTCTGCGCAGTTCCACGAGCTCAATGCACTCTCCCATTATTCGGCTGACTGCTCTCGACGTGCTCGCTATTCGCTCAGGCTCTGAATTGACATAAGTGTCGATAAAAAGGCATTCGGCAGCTGACTCAAGTAAGTCCGGTTCAAATGCAGGTGCACACCACTCGTTCTCGCAGATGCGAAATAAAACTTCGCCACGCGAAAGCACATTAGCAAAACATGATATGTGACAGGCCAAACGGAACGCAAGTCGGCCAAATCGGGACACACGGTGCTTAAATTGAGCAGATTGATATCCGAGCGCATCCTGAAGCAGTTGACTAAGTTCAGATCTCTCACTCAGTCCTTCACACATCTCCGCGGGAAGTGACGGGTAAAATGCCTAAATGAACAGCCATATTCCATTGCAGCTAATATTTTGATGTGTGTATCCGGGGTTTCAGATTTCCAGATTTCCCGCGTGGGTGTGCTGTGCTTGACATAAGATGTTTTCCATGAGAGACTTATGTTAGCATTTTGGCACCAAAATACGGTTGGCCTCAATGGGGTATTCCTGTTTCTTAGTTTCGTCAGGAACACGCGTTTCTGAACAAGTGCTGAGCGGGCCCCTTATTCGACGTTCGAGCACCCCTGAAAGCTCATATTGCGTCACAAGGCCAGCTCGTGTCCCCGAACGTTGGCGTTGCAACTGTGGAGCTCGTTTGCGCAACACTCGTTGTCGATGTTTGGCTGACATCAGTTTCCCCGCAAAACGATCGGCTGCGGGGAAACACAGTGTCAACCAAAACACAAAAGGAGTAGACAATGAAGCAAATGCCCGTGAATTTACAAGAGTCCCTTTTGGGGGATCACTTACTGGATCACTTACTTGCGTTCGTGATGAGTGATCAGGATGAATTTCCTGTTTCTGAGGAAGAATTCATTCGAAGTTTCGAGCGACTTATGCCACCGGAGAAAGTCTCGGCTCTCCGCTCGTCGGCTACGGACCTCGCACAACGAATCATGAAAGGCGAGGTGGAGAGCAAATATTCGTCGCGTTAGTTCAAGTAACACATTCTTGTGTCCCAAGTCCTTCATTAAGAGGGACTTTTAATTTTATTTCAACGGTTACCGCAGCTCAAAACGCTGGCATGTAAACGCGAACAAGTTTTCTTCTTCCGAACAGCCAGATTTCTCGTATAAGATTTTAACGAAAAGCTTCCGGATTAATGATTGAGGAAAACGGCACTGTGACCGACGAGGACAATCGGCGTTCAAGCATCGACGAGACCAACTTCCCGAAATTCGTAGAGACCTACGAGGTAAGTTTGGTCGGTTTTTTATGCTGGTTGGGTTTTTCTGAACAAGATGCTAAAGATTTGATGCAGGAAACGTTGATCAAAGCCTGGGTGAACCGTGGAAGTTATGATCCGTGTAAAGGACGATTGACCACCTGGGTCTGGACAATTGCACGCAACGTAGCGATGTCCCAAAGAAAACGGCTCGGGCGCCGGTTGGAAGCGACGGCATGTTCTCTAGACGTCTTACTGGAGGAGGGCAGAGAAACCGAGTTAGATCAAGGGGGATCTGAACCACAGCTCGAAACTGATCATTCCGCTATTAAGCATGCGCTGCATGATTTTTCTAAGACATTGACACCACTGCTGAAGGATCTCCTCGATATCAGGATTAAACTCTGGGAAAATGGAGATGCTAAAATAACGCAAGGAAAAGTCCGACGAGCTCTTGCGGAGAGACGTTGCGTCCCGGTCAGCGAAGTGCCTCTGAATCAAGTAAAGGGCGGACAGGAAAGGATTTCGCCGCATTCTCAATATCCAAGGGATTCTTTTCTTCCACCGTTGCTAATTTTATGCCGGAAAAACTCACACTCATTTCCGCGTATGAAAAAGGTCCGCTTGTGGTAGGGCAATTTAATTACGCAGGTCGGTCGCTGGGAGTCATCACTTTTTTACGAGAGAAAGAGGGTATGCGAGTGGATTACCCTACTTATATGGCCTCGCTCAATGTAATGCTTAGCACTCAGATAAAAACTATGGAAGAAGAGCTGGAAGTTTCGCGAGAAGAGGTATTCGAGACAATTGTGGAAGCCTCGCATCCTAATTCAAAAATAAAATCCGAGGCGTTGTGGATACCGCTCTCAATGAGGCAAGATCTTCAACCCGCAGACAACATCCCGTTAGTGAACTATAAAGATGCCAAATACGGGTTCACAATACAATACCCAGTTGGGTGGGAAGTATTCAAAGAGAGTACGGATGATCTCTACTCAATATTTTTTATTGCGCCGGCTGTACAAACGGGTAATAAGCTGAGAGGGTCGGTAGTGGTAAATGTGGCCATCTTGCAGTCTGTAGAGAGTAGCGCCGAAGCAGTGGGCCGTGGATTTGAGGGGCAGGTAGTAAATGATGCAAAAAATCTCGGGAATCAGTGGATAATTAAGGAGAAAACCAAAATAGAATTCGCAGGGCTTCCCGCGTATCGCTTTGCCTCCACTAAATTGCGAACTTTTGATGAGGGAAAGACATATGTACGGCAAGTTCAGGAAGATACTCTTTTCACGAGAAGTGGCTTAGTATACGACCTCGCATACAAGCATAACAGTGATAATTTTGAGAGCCTGAAGCCCTTAGGGGAGCGGGTGCTTAATACATTTGATTTTGGAAACTAAATAACGTATAATTTTCGCCATGGCTAAGGTAAAACGTTCAGATCATCTTATCGGCTTGCGCTGTACGACGTGCAAACGCCGGAATTACTATTCCCACCGAAATAGAAAGAAGGTGGAGCGAAAAATCGAACTCAAAAAGTTCTGCGAGTGGTGCCGCAAGCATACCGCTCACAAAGAGGTAAAAATCTAGAACTGGGATGGAAATCCCTCAGTTTGGAACAAAACAAGAGGGGATACCATACGTCGATCGCCCGAGTGCGTACGCGCTTATCATGCGTGCAGACGGGCGCATTCCTGTGATAGAAGACGAAGGAAAATACTTTCTATTGGGTGGAGGATTGGAGGCGGGAGAATCGGAAGAAGAGGCGCTCCGCCGGGAAATATTCGAAGAAGCGGGAAGGGAAATGCTCTCATTTTCTTTTTTGGGAAAGGCGAACCAATATGTGGATGCTCCGGAGGGTCATTTCAATAAGTTGGGAGTTTTTTATCGAGTGGAAATGCGTGATGAGAAAAAGATGGAACATGATCCCAGCTTTCAATGGATCACTATAGAAGAGTTTCGCGCGCATGCCGCACATGAAGCGCAGGTATGGGCAATCGAAAATCTTTTGAGGCGCTAATTGGCATTTTTTGTGTAATTCAATAGAATCTTTGGAGTAGGGGGGTATCGTTCAGTGGCAGGACAGCGGTCTCCAAAACCGCTAACGTGGGTTCGATTCCTACTACCCCCGCATTAGATTTTGTTAACGCGTAAGCGTGTTACAAAACCTTATGTCCTGCCATCGGCGGGGCAATGATAGGAATCGAACAAAGGGTGGGTCGGAGGGAAGGCCATCGGATTCCCTCCGTGTCGGAGAGCCGCCAGCAGCGGATATCGAGAACCGAGGGTTCTTGAAGCGCAGTCCTGAACGAATGTGAAGGACGAGTAGTGAGATCCCCTCGACTGCGAAGCAGTTACTACCCCGCCCCTACTAAGAAGCGCACCTCGTAAATCGGATATCAAACGCTTCCGCTGCATCGTGGTGTTCCATAGTGACGTGTTTTAAAGCTTCGAGAATGGGATAGCTCGCAGTTTTTTCTCCAAGAATTTCAGTGAGTATCGGCAAAGAAATTAAGCCTTCGCTTTTAAGTTCGCATTTGCCGGTCTTCACGAGTTCATTGCCTACTTTGTAATTCATGGAATGCGGACTATATCCGGTCGCAGCCAGATCTCCAAGGCCAGCGATGGAATACGCTACTGCTTTGGAATTCCCCATTTCTTCAAGAATAGAAACCATTTCTTGTACGGCCGCCGAAATAAACCAACCTTTTTTGTTGTTGTCCCACCCTAACCCGTTCGCGATTCCTAAACCCAAAGAATATATATTCTTTAAAACTCCCGCGAGCGCCACGCTTTGAGGATCGGCGGAACATTCGGTGCGCAGAGAAGTGCCGCTCCAAAGTTCTTGAAGAGCCTCGCGAGCCTTTTTGTCTGCGGCAGCGGCTACCACGACGCCTCCTTTGCCCTGAGTAATTTCATCGGCGAGCATAGGTCCTCCCAAAAATGCAATCGCATTATCGGGAAACTGCTTTTGGAGAAACACATACGTGGTGTCTTGGATTTCGGGTAGAAGGCCTTTGGCCAAAGTGACAATAATAGTATTTTTTTGAATATGAGGAGCCGCGTGATCTATGGAAATCTGGAGCGCCCAAGAGGGGACACAGAAGAATAAAAAATCTGCCTGAGGCAGTATTTCTTTGAGGGTCTTTTGTTGAGGGGCTTTGTCAGGAAAAGCATCCCAAAGCTCGGCGTGGAGATTTTTTTCTCTGAGAGTAGAGTCCAGTGCGCTGCCAATTTTCCCTGCCCCAATTATAACCACGCGCGGTTGCATGCGGACAGTATACCCTAAAGAAGTTGACGAAAAAAGGGGAGTAGGGTAAGCTATCTGTGCATCCAAAGACCGTAGGCATCCCGGAAAAAAGGGAGTGAGACCTACCGAGGAAAGCATCCTTATAAACGGTCTTTGCGACGCGTTTATTTTTTTGTTAATACATGAAATCCAAAGCTCAAAAAGGAGAGGAACTCAAAAAGGGCAAAAAGCTTCTTGAAGGAAGCAATGTGCTTGTATTTGCGGACTTCTCGGGAGTGACTACCGCAAATACCACGAAGCTTCGTAAAGTAATGCGTGAGTCGGACGGGGAATTTTTAGTAATCAAAAAGCGGCTTTTGAATCTCCTCCTTAAAGAAAAGGGAGTATCTTTTAATATGCGTGAATTTGGCGGTCAGGTAGGTACTATTTTTTCCAAAGGAGATATCGAAAAGATTAGCGGGCCGGTATATAACTTTTTCTCGAAACTCGAAGTGCCCGAAGGAGGGGATAAGCAAATGTGGGTGAAAAAGATTTTAGGCGCATTCGATGTGAAGGCTGGCAAAGCAGTCGGAGCGGATCAAATTATGTTTATCGGTAAGCTCCCGCCCCGCGAAGTGCTCTTGGCACAGCTTTTGGGAATGCTCGCCGCCCCGTTACGTTCATTCATGTACTTGCTTCAAGAGAAATCTAAAAAGCAGGGGTAATGGAAAGGTCGTAAGTGCAATTACAAAACCATGGAAAAATTTAACGATCTTATTTCGAAAATCGAAGCCCTCTCGGTAGTAGAACTTGCCGAGCTCGTAAAGGCGCTTGAGCAGAAGTTTGGTATCTCGGCCGCCGCGCCGGTGGCTGCGGGTGGAGGAGGAGCAGCTGCTGCCGCAGAAGAGAAAACCGCCTTTAACGTAGTCCTTAAATCCGGTGGAGCGCAGAAGATCAACGTGATCAAAGTAATCCGCGAAGTAACAAGCTTGGGACTCAAAGAAGCGAAGGACTTGGTGGATGGTGCCCCGAAGACGGTGAAGGAGGGAATAAAGAAAGAAGAAGCGGAAGAGATGAAGAAGAAACTTGAAGCCGCTGGAGCTCAAGTGGAAATTCAGTAAGCAGAAAATAGAATAGTTTTGCAGAATCCCGCCTCACTGGCGGGTTTTTGCTCGTCTCTCACCTTATGAGAAAAGTGAGGGGTTTATGGAAAATAAACAGGGGGCCCGTGTTTGGTGCCTCCGATGTTTAGGTTGAAACTCGCATGTCAAAAACAGAATTTCTCTGAAGGAATTCGAAAAGCTGTTCTTTAGTCGGCAGTCCTGCCCAGGCTCCTCGCTTGAGACAGTTCAATGCCGCCACCGCGTTCGCTACGCGGAGCTTCTCTTCCAAATTCCATGCCTCATTAAATAGGGCGTAGATGAATCCCGTGCGGAACGCATCTCCTGCGCCTATTGTGTCGTATTCCCAGAGTTGATACGCTTCCGGCTTCGCCATCTCTTTCAAGTTGAACCCGGGTACGCGGATCGGTTGGCCGCAATCCAAAGCTAAAACGCCTCGTTCGCCGAGGGTCACGGCTATAAAAGAAAGATCGAAGTCCAGTGCAATTTGTTCAAGTGCTGTAAGCTCCCAATCTTCTCTTCGTTTGCCTTTCTTCTCTGGACCTGGCCAAAGGGAAGTGAGCTCCCCGGCCAACTGCTCCGAAAGAATCGGAAAGTGGACGAGGGGAATGAGCTGGTCGAGATATCTATATTTCGTGTCAAAATCTGCAGTTACGATGACATCCGATTCGTTAGCCCATCGCGCCGCCTGGATAGCGGCCTGTGTATCACAACCGTCAATGTGAAGGATCTTCCCGGAAGTAACTACAGCGCGGGATAGATCCGTGGGTTTGATGTGGAGCAATTCGTCATGCTCCCACAATACTGTTCGTTCTCCGGTGCGGCTATGCACCGTGATGATGGCGGATTGAGTCCTCGCGGTCTCTTGAATCATCAAGTTTTCGCAATTCACTCCTTCTTTTTCGAGAGCGGTGTGAAGTGTGATCCCTTGAGGATCTCCGCCGATTTTTCCGATATACAGCGCGGCTTTCCCCAGTCGTTGTACACCGACCATAGCAGTGGACACCTGTCCGCCAGATAATAACTGCGAGCCTCGGATTTCCGTTTTTTGCCCCCACCGTGGATGTTTGTCCAAAGTGAAGATCGTATCTACGGAATTGAGGCCAAGCCCTATCACATCGAATCGCTTCGATGGAAGGGATGTAGGATTGATGTCAGCATTTCTCCTCCTTGTACTTCTTTGTGACATTAACACTCCTCGGCGATGGTTTCAGAGCTGTTTTTGGCTATCTCTCTTCTTCTTTTGTCAAACGCTGATACCAAGAAAGCGCAAAATGCTTTCCTGAAGCCATCTGAACTTTTTTTAACATTTCGAAACCTTCCTGCCAATATTGACGGATCAAAAATTATATGCAGAACAAATAAAAATTTCCCTTAAGAAAGTAAGCCAAACAACCTATGTGAATAGAGTGTGAACAAACTGTGCGAGATATAGTGCAGAATACTTAAAATAGTTCGAACACATTTCGCCGCCGCAGGCGGCGAGGAAAGCCCCCCGCGAAAAATCCGAATTGCGGCGGAGCCGCGCCGATAAAAACTGCCAAAGAACTTGACGAAAAACATCGGCTCGAACCATATTTTAGAAAACCGCCAGTTCCGTTTTGAGCCCAAGAATCCGTACGATTTGGTGGCCGAGCGGCGCGAAACGCGCCGCGAGGCATTGACTTTTCCTGATTGGTGCGTCTTGTAGGGATCGAACCTACGACCTTCCCGATGTGAACGGGACGCTCTGCCACTGAGCTAAAGACGCATCTTATAATTGACGATAGTAAAACAAAAAGAATTCATAAGCAACCTCTTGCTGTCTCCGCATAGGGAGAATACACTGATAATAATTGAAAGGTCGGAAAGTGATCCCGCCAAGGCGGGACTACTAACCGGGTCGAAAAGACCATGATTAGTTTTGTCTAATAAAAAATAAAAATAAATATCAAATGAACAGTTCTTCCAGAATTGTGTTGGGAATTGTGATTATAGTAGCGGTGATAGCCGGAGTATTCGCATTTTCTCAGTCGCCAAGTACTTCTAATAATGTGCCCGCCACGAAAAACGAACCGATAAAGCTCGGATTCATCGGTCCTCTTACGGGGGATGGTGCTGCCTTGGGGCAAAATGCGCGCGCAGCTACGGAGATTGCCGTGGCGGAAGTGAACGCCGCAGGTGGTATCAAAGGCAGGCCGCTCGAAGTTATTTATGAAGACGGAAAATGCACCGGGAAAGAGGCCTCGAATGCGGCAAATAAGCTTATCAATGCGGATAATGTCCCCGTGATTCTTGGTGGCTTATGTTCGGGGGAAACGAACTCGTTCGCAGCGGCAGCGGAGCAGGCAAAGCGTGTTGTGCTCTCGTTCTGCTCTTCCGCGCCTTCTATCACGCAGGCAGGGGATTATATTTTCCGCGATTATCCCTCGGATCTTTTTCAGGGAAGTTTTGCCGCCAAGTACGTGTATGAGACTCTTGGTAAAAAGAAAGTGGGAATCGTGTACGTAAAAAGCGACTGGGGCAGCGGCATCAAGCAGGTATTCTCGGAGGAATTCTCAAAACTTGGGGGGAAAATTGTTGCCGAAGAGGGTTACGACCAGGCCGCGCGAGATCTTCGAACACAGCTCACAAAAATAAAAGCGGCAAAACCCGATTTGGTGTACTTCCTGGGATACACCGAAGGTTCGACAGTGGGTTTAAAGCAGGCGGCGGAATTGAAGCTCGGTGTGCCGATTTTGGGTGCAGACGGCTGGGATGATCCAAAACTCTTCGCAAATGCCGGCGCGGCTGCCGAAGGGGTGATGTATACCGTAGTCTCTGCTCCGCTCTCCGATGCGTTCAAAGCCAAAATGAAGGAAAAGACCGGGAGCGAAGAAGTGCTCGCGTGCAGCCCCGGAGCATATGACGGTGTAAAAATATTGGCCCAGATTCTCGCGAGCGTGGGTACCGACTCGACCGCTATCAAAGATGCGCTGTACCAGGTGAATTATGTGGGTGGAGTTTCCGCTGCGAGAGTAGCCTTCGATAAGAACGGAGATCCTGTTGAAGCAAACTACGTGGTAAAAATAGTAAAAGACGGCAAAGCCACTGAAGTAAAGTAAGTCATATTTGCCGTAGCAGAAGCCCCGCGTAAGCGGGGTTTTTGTGTTCAAAAGGGAGAACCGCTACAATGGAGAGAATGTTTTTTGCCCAGCTTGTGGCGAACAGCGTGATTGCGGGAGCGTTGTACACTCTCATCACGCTTGGATTCAATCTCATATACGGAGCAACAAAGTTCACTAATATGGCGCATGGGGCAGTAGCTGCCATGGGGGCGTACGGGGTGTTTTTTGCGACGCGGGAAGGGTGGGGGTTGCCGCTCTCTATAGTCGCAGGGGTGCTGGTGGCCGGAATAGTCGGAGTAATTACCGACAGGCTCGTATTTTCTCCTTTGCGAAAGAAAAAAGCCCGAGCGTCGGTATTTGTGATAGCCTCTTTGGGAATCTTTGCGCTTCTTCAATCCATACTTTCGATAACATTTGGGGCTCAGTTTTGGCCGTTGCTTCCCCCCGGTACTGGCAGGGTTTTTGATATCGCGGGGGCTTCAGTGACGGAGGTGCAGCTTTGGATACTGGGAAGTGCGGTGGCGGCGAGTGGAATTTTGTTCATACTTTTAAAATTTACAATTTTTGGGAAGGTGATCCGCGCGCTTTCTGATGATGAAGAAGTAGCTAAGATGTTAGGAATAAACACCGATCGGATGATCGGAGTGATATTTTTCTTGGGATCGATGCTCGCGGGGCTCGCCGGAATTCTTTCCGGTTTTGATACGGGAGTGCAGCCTACGATGGGGCTCTTCCTCCTGCTTGAGGGAGCAGTGTCTTCGATTGTAGGAGGAATAGGGAGTCTGGTGGGGGGCATCCTCGGAGCATTCCTCTTGGGCTTCGTGGAAAATTTTGGGATTTGGTTTATTGCGAGTCAATGGAAAGGGGCGATTGCCTTCGGCCTTCTTACTATCTTCCTCATCTTTCGTCCGCGGGGGATTATGGGAAAAGATTAAATGTCATATCTTCTTCATCTCGCTACTTTTTTCGGGATTTACGCCATATTAGGAGTAAGTCTTAATCTGCTCATCGGCTATACCGGTCTTGTGTGGATAGCTCATGCAGCCACGTTCGCGGTGGGTGCATATGCAGGAGCATTATTCGCGACGAAACTCGCCCTCAACTTTTTCCTTGCCATGCTCCTAGCTATGCTTGTTGCGGGAATCTTGGGCTCTCTTACTGGCTGGATTTTCTCCCGACTCGGGGGCGACTATTACATGCTCGCGAGCGTAAGTTGGAATTATATTGTGGTGAGTGTTCTCATAAATTGGGAGAGCCTCACCAACGGTCCTTTGGGAATTTCAGGAATTCCCAAGCCTTCCCTTGGAGAACTTTCCTTTGCGGAGCCGACAAAGTTTTTTTTGTTGACGCTTGTGCTTTTGGGAATTGTCTATGCCGCTGCGCGGTTTATTACTAATTCTTCGTTCGGCCGGGTGATAAAAGCTATTCGGGAAGACGAGCAGGCAGCCAAAGTGTTTGGATATAACACACTTATGTACAAGGTAGCCATTTCTGGAATGGGAGCGGCGATGGCAGGGATTGCGGGAGTACTTCTGGCCTCATATATAGGATTTGTAGATCCTTCTTCGTTCGACGTGATGGAATCCATCTTCATCTTGGCAATAGTGGTAGTGGGAGGATTCGCGAATATCCGAGGGTCTCTGGTGGGAGCGCTCGCGTTGGTGCTTCTCCCGGAACTATTGCGTTTTGCGGGCTTCCCGGCGGAAATTGCCGCACACGTTCGCTTGGGTCTTTACGGATTGGCACTTATTCTCTTCATGCTGTACCGGCCTCAGGGAATCATAGGAGAGTATAAATTCTGACATGCCAAATATACCGCTCGAAATTAAAAATCTGGAAAAACAGTTCGGTGGAGTGCACGCTTTGGATCGTGTATCGCTTAAAATAATGCCCGGCACAATAAGTGGAATTGTTGGTCCGAATGGGTCGGGGAAAAGTACGCTCATCAATCTTTTGAGCGGCCTTCTTCCTTTTGATGGGGGAAGAGTCCTCATAGGTGGTCGGGAATTGAACCGTATCATTCCGCATAAAGCTCCCTCATATGGAATAACGAGGACGTTTCAAAACATCAGGCTTTTCGAGCAGCTCCCGGTATTGGATAACATCCTTTTTGCGCTCACGGACAGAGGGGTATTCGGCGCGCTTTTCGAGAAGCACGGCGCTTCTCACCTTGCGCAAGCCGAAGAGGTATTAAAGATGGTAGGGCTTTGGGAGAAAAGAAATGAGCTGGCGATAAATCTCTCCTACGGCCAGCGGAAACTTTTAGAAATCGGAAGAGTGTATGCAATGAAAAGTGAGGTCTTTCTCTTCGATGAGCCTTTCGCGGGTTTGTTCCCGGCAATGGTAGAAACTGTGGCCGAAGTGTTCCGTACCCTCAAAGCTCAGGGTAAAACTATTATTTTGGTCGAGCACGATATGGGGCTTATTCGAAAACTCACGGATTACGTGTTCGTACTCGATTCAGGAGAACTCCTCGCCGAAGGGAAGCCGAATGACGTGCTCTCAAAAAAAGAAGTTATAGAAGCATACTTAGGCGAATGAGCCAATTTATAATATCTAATTACTAATTTCTAAGTAAACTCCAATGATTAAAATCCCAAACCATTTCGTATTTGAGAAATTCGGATTTGGGCATTATTTAGAAATTAGATATTAGGAATTAGAAATTTTAAGCGAAAACAATGAAAGAAATTTTATTAGAGCTTCGCGATATTCATGTCCACTATGGTGGCGTAAAGGCGCTCGACGGCGCGAGTGTTTCTTTGGACGAGGGGGAAATCGTAGCCCTGATGGGTCCGAATGGAGCAGGGAAGTCCACGATCCTCAAAGCGATTTTTGGAATCTCGCCGATGGAATCCGGCGAAGTACGGTGGCATGGAATCTCCATCCGCCCCGTGCCGCATGAAGTGGTAGCGCGGGGAATTTCTTTTGTCCCACAAGGACGGCGGGTATTTCCCGGATTGAGCGTGGAGGAAAATTTGGAAGTAGGAGGATTTCTCGTGAGGGATAAAAAGGAGCGGCAAAGGCGAATGCGGGAAGTAATGGAATTTTTCCCGGTATTGAAACGCAAGCGAACACTCGATGCTTCGGCGCTCTCCGGTGGGGAGCAGCAGATGCTCGCAATCGCGCGCGGGATGATCACGGATCCTAAAATACTTCTTCTCGATGAGCCTTCTTTAGGCTTGGCTCCTAAGGTAGTGAAAGAAGTTTTTGCAAAGATAAAAGAGATAAGTGACCGGCATAAAACCGCGATTATGGTGGTGGAGCACAATTTAATGTCGCTCCTTTCTATAGCAAGCCGAGCGTATGTGCTCGACAAGGGAAAAGTGGTGGCCGAGGGGGAATCAAGGCGGGTAGTGGAAAGCGGAATCCTCGAAAAAGTGTTCCTGGGGGGAGAAAAGGCAATCTAGGAAAAGTGGGGAATCCCCACTTTTCTGCATTTTAGGGGAAGGGGTGTGGATAGGTTCAAATTTAATTGTTAAGAGCCCTTATAAAATAAGGGTTTTTTGGCATTCAGCTTCAATATTTCTTCATTTTTGACAGTGCAGAATGGTGGTGTAACATTAAACCAAAGTGGTGAGATGTGGATAAAGGTGGGGATAAAGCCTCCAAAAACATCACTTCTGGGGATAACTATGCTTCTCGGCGAATACAACCACACATTGGATAACAAAGGTCGGATGGCGATCCCAGCCAAGTTTAAAGACGTGCTTGGCACCGGGGCCATTATTACGCGAGGTTTGGATAATTGTTTGTTTTTGTTTGCCGCTAAAGAGTGGCAAACCCTGGTCGAAAAACTTATGGCACTGCCTTTGGCGCAGGCGAACTCCCGGGCATTTGTCCGGTTGATGCTCGCGGGAGCCATGGATGTGACAGTCGATAATCAAGGCCGTATTCTTATTCCCGATTATTTGCGGAAATATGGAGGCCTGAAGAAAGAAGTGACCATTGCGGGCTTGCACAACCGCGCGGAAATTTGGGACAGCGAACGCTGGCAGGAATACAAACGGAAAACCGAAGGTGCTTCCGAGGAAATTGCCGAGAAGCTGGGAGAATTAGGTATTTAACTAGTAACTTATGACTAATAACTAATGACAGTTATAAGTCATGGGTCATAAGTCATGAGTCATACCCCCGTTCTTTTAAAGGAGGTTTTAGATCTGCTTGATCCTAAGCCTGGAAATTTCGTAATAGACGGTACGGTAGATGGCGGAGGACACGCCAGAGCGATCCTCTCACGCATAAGTCCGGGAGGAACACTATTGGGAGTAGATTGGGATGCGCGGATGATCGCGAATTCCAAAATCCAAAGCTCAAATTCCAAAGTAGTTCTGGTGCACGGCAATTATGCCGACCTTCCGGATATCCTTCGAGAACAAAAACTTCCAAAAGCGGACTTCGTCTCGCCGAAGGGAGACTCCATCCCTCCGAAGGCGGACTTCGTCTCGCCGAAGGGAGACTCCATCCCTCCGAAGGCGGACTTCGTCTCGCCGAAGGGAGACTCCATCCCTCCGAAGGCGGACTTCGTCTCGCCGAAGGCGGATGGTCTTCTTCTGGACTTGGGATTTTCTTCCGAACAAATCGACGCCGAAGGCAGGGGAATGAGTTTTCTCCGGGATGAACCGCTGCGAATGACCTATAGCGACGATCAAGATCCCGTGTCAAAAATTCTGCGTGAGCTAAGCGAAAGAGATTTAACCAAAATCCTTCGCGAATATGGAGAAGAAAGATATGCCCCGCGGATTGCGAAAGCAATCAAAGAAAGTCTCAATAAAGGATCCGTTGAAACCACCGGGCGCTTAGCGGAAATTATTGCCGAAGCGGTACCTCGGAATTACGAGCGGGGAAGAATCCATCCCGCCACCCGCACTTTTCAAGCGCTGCGGATATATGCGAATGCCGAACTTGAGAACCTCACGAAGGTGTTGCAAGCACTTCCTGGGATTCTCAACATGGGCGGACGCGTAGCGATTCTTACCTTTCATTCACTCGAGGACCGCATCGTAAAGCACACTTTCCGAGCAATGGAAAAAGAAGGCGTACTCGAAGTGCTGACGAAGAAGCCCGTAGAAGCCAGTGAGAGCGAAATGCAAGAAAATCCTCGTAGCCGTTCTGCAAAATTAAGAGCCGCACTAATAAAAAGCTGATTCTATTTTCTAATTTCTACTTTCTATTTTCTAAATTTATGACCTTCATAAAACCACATACCCAAAAAAGTTTAATAACGTTTATACTTATAGGTATGGTGTGCCTCCTTATCGTGGGAGGAGCCATGCTGGTATTTGCGTATACGCGATTTAACGATACGGAACTTAGTCTGCGCATTGCGAAGGAAAACTTCCAGAAACAGCAAGCGGAAAATGCTCGTCTTAAAGGAGAGCTTCTTTCCTTGTTTGATGCTACAAATCTTGCAACCTTCGCGGGAGAGCGTTCATTAGTGCTCGAGAAAAAACCTTCATATATAGAAGTGGATCGTAATTCTCAATGGCATTTCGCTTCGGGACGTTAGTAGTAATAGTAATTACAGGATACGCCGCATTAATATGGCGCCTTTATGATCTCCAATTAGTTCGCGGGGAGCAGTTTTTGGCGCGTGCAGAGTCCCAATACAAAGCTGCAGTGTCTCTCGAAGCCCCGCGGGGTGTCATCTATTTCACGGCGAAGCAGGGGGATCGTTTTCCGGTGGCGTTGAATAAGGAATTCCCGAGCGTCTACGCAGTGCCCAAAGTGGTGGAAGACTCCAAAGAAGCCGCAAACATGCTTGCGGGGATTTTGCCGCTTACTGTGGAAGAGCTTCAAGTAAAGCTTTCGAAAAGGCAAAGCTCCTATGAATTATTAGGAAAGAAAGTGAGCGAAAAAGTGGCAAAAGAGATAGAAGAATTGAAATTGAAAGGAATTTACACGGATACCACTTTGGGGAGGTTTTATCCGCAGGGCTCGATGGCCGCGCATGTCCTTGGATTTGTGGGACCGGCAGGCAAAGAAGAGGGTGATCGAGGAAGATATGGCGTCGAGGAATTTTATGATCAAAAACTCCGCGGGCTGGCAGGAGAGAAAAAAGACGCTTGGTTTACCACTCCCGAAGCCGGAGAAGAAATAGTGCTCACGCTCGATCCGGTAATTCAGCTCGAAACAGAGCGGATTTTGAAGGATCTCGTGGCGCAATACCGAGCCCAGGGCGGAAGCATTATTGTGCAGGAACCTAAAACCGGAAAAATTCTTTCGATGGCCAGTTTCCCCACGTTTGACCCAAATGCCTATGGAGTCTCGCCGTTAGAGAATTTTTTGAATCCGCTGGTGCAAAAAATTTATGAGCCGGGTTCGGTACTCAAGGTAATCACGATGGCGAGTGCCATTGACGCGGGGAAGATCACCCCAGAAACCACGTACACAGACACGGGAAAACTGACGCTCAATAAGCGCACGATCAAGAATTTTGATTACGATACGAAAGGGACGCACGGAAAAGTGTCCATGACGTACGTGATCGCGCATTCTTTGAACACCGGAGCGGTATTTGCTGAGCAGAGATTAGGAAACGATGCCTTCTTGTCGTATTTGAAAAAATTCGGCTTGGATCAGAAAACCGGAATTTCGCTACCGGGGGAATTGAAAGGGAGCCTCCGGCCGCTCTTAGAACGGGGAGCGACTGATATCGCGTTTGCCACCGCTTCCTATGGGCAGGGAATTGCGGTAACGCCTTTAGAGCTCATTCAGGCGGTAGGAGCAATCGCAAACGGAGGAAATTTGATGCGTCCCTATCTCGATGCCGGAATGAAGCCCGAGGTGGTGCGCCGAGTGATAAGCGAAGAAGCCGCGAAAGCCACTGCTAAGATGATGATAGCCGCCGTAGATCGGGCGGAGATCGCCAAAATTAATGGCTACGCAATTGCGGGCAAAACCGGCACGGCGTTTGTGCCTGACTTCAAAAAAGGTGGATATACGGAAAACGTAATCAACACATATGTGGGGTTTGGTCCGGTAAGCGATCCGCGTTTTATTATTTTGATCAAATTAGATCAGCCTCCGGACGCCCCGCTCGCAGGGTTTTCGGTAGTACCCGCGTTTCAAAACCTCGCGCAATTTGTATTGAACTATTATGGAATTGCGCCGGATAGGCTTCCTAATAATCAGTGATCAATGATTAATACTTTGCGTAACATTCTTCGTTGGAAAATAGCCACGCTCGCGCGCCTCACGGTGCGGCGTTTTGCGCCCGGAATTGTGGGAGTTACCGGCAGTGTGGGTAAAACTTCGACCAAGCTCGCGATCGGGGCGGTATTGGGAATGAGCCGCAGGGTGCGGGTAGCTCCGGGGAATTTAAATAATGAGTTGGGGTTGCCTCTCGCTATTTTGGGGAATTGGAGCGAAAAGGACATTCGACGCGTAAGCCGGGAAGGCAGGGGCGGAATATTCAGCAAAGGATTTTTTTGGTGCAAAGTGTTGATTCTCGGGTTTTTCCGTTTCCTTTTTCTTCCCAAGCGCGCATATCCCGAAATTTTAGTTCTAGAATATGGAGCAGATAAACCTGGGGATTTGAAAGAGCTTATCGCGATTGCAAAGCCGAGCGTAAGCGTAATTACCGCGGTAGGAGAAGTGCCGGTGCATGTGGAATTTTACGCCAACCAGCAGGAAGTAGCCCGGGAGAAAGCCAGGCTCATCGAGTGTTTGCCTTCTGCCGGATTTGCGGTCTTAAACTTCGACGATCCCACGGTAATGGCCTTAAAAGACCGAACCCGAGCCCATCTCACCACCTTTGGATTTAACAAGGGAGCGGAAGTGGAGCTCGCGCGTTTTGAGCATCGAGTAGTAGAGGGAGAGCCTATGGGCATTTCAGTGAAGATCGTCCATAGCGGCAGTTTCGTGCCGGTGCGAATTGAGGGAGTGTTCGGCAAGGCGCATGCCTACGCGGCCGGCGCCGCCACGGCAGTAGGGTTGATATTCGGAATGAATCTCGTGTCAATCTCCGAAGCCTTAAAGCATTACGTCCCCGCTCCAGGCAGGATGGAGTTGCGAAGGGCGGTGAAAGAAGCGCTCCTGCTTGATGATTCCTATAACGCCAGTCCGCTCTCTATGCGCGCGGCGTTAGAAACTCTCCAAGATCTTCCGGCCAAACGGCGCATCGCAGTTTTGGGAGATATGCTCGAGATCGGTTCCTATGCCATGCAGGCCCATGAGGCCTTAGGCCGCCCCGTGTCCGAGAGCGTGGATATATTGATTACGGTAGGTCCTCGCGCCCGCTTCATCGCCGATGGAGCCGTTCGTGCCGGAATGGAAAAAGAAAAAGTATTCCGCTTCGATGAAGCCGAAGAGGCGATAGATACCGTGCACGACCTTCTCCGCAAAGGTGATTTAGTACTCGTCAAAGGCTCCCACGCAATGCACCTGGAACAAATTGTCGAATCTATAAAAATAAGGTAAATTATTGCGTACGCCGCCATCGTCTAGCCCGGCCTAGGACACTGCGTTCTCAGCGCAGGAACACCGGTTCGAATCCGGTTGGCGGCACCAGTATTAAACTTTCAGGAATTTTGCCGACCAAACCCACGGCGCGATGCGCCGCGGCAAAGGGAAACACTGGCTCGCCGCGCAAAGCGCGGCTCGCCAAGCGCAGGTTCGAGCCAAAGATTTCTTTGGCAGCAACCTTTTTCTCCAAAAGGTTGCTATCCCTTGCGATTTTGACGAGGTTTGAAGCGACTTTTATCCATTCTTTCATCGGTTCGAGCCAATCATTCTGCTTTTGTTCAATCCGCGCCATTTTCTCCTCCAGCGACTTCTTTTCCAAAAGGAGTTTTTGTTTTTTCTCGCGGTAAATTTCTCTTTCAATATCCTGCTCTAAATAGCCATCCAAGAGTCGCTGGAGTTTTTCGTTTATGATGCGGATTGTATTTTGACTTTCCGAAACAAAAGCAGAAACGGATTGGGCGGATTTGTTTTTGTTCACTTCTGCCATTTGCAAAAGTTTTTCCGCCCAATCCGCACGCAAAGAAAATTTTTGAAGCAGAGAGGAAATTTGCCTATCCAATTCCTCTTGGCGAATACAGGGTTCGGGGCATTTCACCGATTTGTTTTTCTTGGTGCAGTGGTAGTAAATATAATCGTGGATATTTCCATTTTTCTGTTTCTTAACCCTGTATTCGCCAGTGATGGACATTCCGCAAGTGCCACACTTTAGAAGTCCGCAATAATCTTGCGGCTTATACTTCGTTTTATGGTGCGGCCTTCCTCTCTGCTTCAAAACTTCTTGGACTTTATCAAAAATTTTCTTTGCGATGATTGGCTCGTGCTTGCCCTCGTGTAATTCTTTGGAATAGCGAAACAGTCCAGTGTAAAACGGATTTGAGAGGATAAAAGTCGCCCTCGTCTTGTGGATTTTCTTTCCGCCGCGGGATAGTATTCCGCGTTGCGCCAAAAAGTCGGAAATATCCTCTAACCGCGAATTACCCTTGGCATAAAGTTCAAAAGCCCCGCGAATAACTTTTGCTTTCTTTCTGTCCGCGACAACAGATTTGGTTCGGCTGTCGTTAATGTAGCCGATTGGCGCGGGGCCGGGGTATTCTCCACGCTTAACTTTTTGGCGCAAACCACGCTTCGTGTTTTCGGAAAGAGAATCCACATAGTATTTGCTTTGCCCAAATACAATGTTCAACATAAATTTTCCTTGCGGGGTATTTTCAAACCACAGCGTTGGAAATTTGAGCGTCTGAATACGCCCGCAATCCAAGAGATAAATTATTTTCCCGCCGTCCACAGAATTGCGCGCCAATCTATCCGCGTGCCAAGCCAAAATTCCGTTAGCTTCGCCATTTTCTATCTTGTTCAGCATTTCGTTGAAAATTGGTCTACCCGGAATTTTGGCAGATTGTTTCTCGATGAAAATATCAACCACATTCAAATTTTCCTGCTTGGCAAAGGCGCGCAATTCTGCGATTTGGTCTTCAATCGAACGCACTTGTTTATCCTCAACATCGGTGGATTTGCGGGCGTATAAAAAGAATTTTTGCGAAGGAATAATGTTGTTCATAATTTTAAAAATTTATTAAAACTTAAATGGCCGCCCTTGGTGCGCCCACAATGATTGCTCAAAGTGGTCCAAAGACGGCCATTAAAATAAGCAATCATAATTTGTGGGCGCAAATTCATTATAGCAAAAATTCTTTTTCGGGCAAAGCAAATACAAAAATCGCAAGGGATTTCGAACCTGCGCTTGGCGAGCCGCGCTTTGCGCGGCGAGCCAGTGTTTCCCTTTGCCGCGGCGCATCGCGCCGTGGGTTTGGTCGGCAAAATTCCTGAAAGTTTAATACTGGTGCATTTATTAAACCAAATCCGAACCTATTTTGAAAGAAACTGACCGCTCCGCCCCGCCGCCGCTCGCTAACGCTCGCCGCCAAGCAAAATACTCTTTACAATTTCTGATTTGCGCGCGCCACCAAAAAATTCTTCTAAAAAGGATAAGAGTATTTTGCTTGGCTCTGCCTCTAATGAGTCGGGCGGTGGGGGCTACTCAATTTTGCTCGGACGGCTCGGCATCCCCCCAAACCCCCTCCTGCCGAACCGTCCTCGCGTTGTGGAATGGTTTTTCGCGAAAAG
>VGJV01000005.1 GCA_016867315.1 Candidatus Liptonbacteria bacterium
GCCCCGGACGCGCTCGCGGACTCGCGCGGGCAAAACCCAAAAATTTTCCTTCCTTTCTTTAGATTTTCGGCGGGGGGTGTGGGGGGAGCCGACAAAAAATGGAAAGGAAATTTTTGGTTTTGGTTCGCCGCTACCATATTGGATTATACTCCAATATTGTTATCAAGTGCAATATTAGCTAAACTGTGGATATGAAAAAGGGCATTTCAAAACGACTTGGAGCAAATATCAAGAGAATACGCACTGAAAAAGGAATGACCCAAGGCGATATTGTTCGCGCTCTTGATTTAGATCGCGGGTATGTCAGTAGCTTGGAAAATGGAAAACGAAATCCGACTTTAGCAATGATTGAAAAAGTAGCAGGAGCGCTTGGAGTTTCAAGCGATGAACTTTTGAAATAATCATATGAAAAATATTATTTTTGATTGGTCTGGCGTAGTTAGAGACACATTGACGAACCAAATGTGGATTGTTAACCATATATTTAAAAAATATGGGGTAGCAGAGATATCCACGGAAGAATTTAGAGAAAATTGGAAACAGCCACCCGCGCTCTTTTATCAAAAATATTTGCCTGAAAATTACAACGAAACTGAACGATCAAAATTATTTCAGGAATTACAATTAGATAAAGATTGTCCAAAAGCAACCTCATTTCCTGAAGTTGTAAAGCTTATTCGTAAATGCAAGGAAAGGGGTTATTTTCTTGCTGTCGTAAGTTCCGATTTTCCCGAGACATTACTCCCTGAAGTAAAAGAGTATAAGCTGGAAAATATTTTTAATGAGATTATCACAGATGCAAATGATAAATTGGAATCAGTTCAGAAAGTAATTAGAGAAAACAATTTAAATCTAGGGGATACATTTTTTGTTGGAGACAGTAATCACGAGACAGATGTTGCTAAGAAAACAGGAATTAAAAGTATCGCTGTAACATGGGGCTTCACTAGCGCACAAAAATTAAAGACTAGAAACCCCGATTACATTGCCCATAGTGTGCAAGAATTAGAAAGTTTTATTCTGTAATTAAAAAAATCGCCGCGTCCTAGAATTTTCTTTTACAAAAAGGAAATGGTGTTTTCTTTCGGGGTTCTGCCTTCCAAGTATTCAGGCAGTGTGGCGGGGCAAAATGCAGTGTTCGCAGGCAAAAAATGGAGGGGTTCAAGGGGAGGAAATTTTTTGCCCGATCACTCAATCAATTTGGATTTGACGGATTATTCATCTTATCCAATCTTCTTTTCTTCACCCAGCGTAGCAATAAAAACTTTCTCAAAGTTGTCGGGATTAAACATGGTCGGTTTTGTTATAACCACATCACCGCTTCGCATATTTAATTTGATAAGCGAAAGATAATAATGATCTGATTTTCGGTTTTTTCTTTTTTCTAACTCATAAGAGACAATATCATCAAAAGCCAAAACAACACAAGAGCGAGGAAGTAATAATGTAAAAACTGGCGTATCTGAAATAGTTGCAAGTGGTAATTCTATTGAATTTTTATATAAAACTATACCTCGACTCAGAGCTAATCCCAGCATGTAAAGTATTCCGAGACTCGCCATAAAAAAGAAAAAACCGAAAATAAATTTTATAAAAAATGCTGCTTCTGGTGGATTGATTGGAATATCGAGGAAAGCTACGCCCCCAGTAATAAATAACATTGGTTGAAAAAATAAACCAATTATAATTAATATCACTATATAACCGATGTTGGACGATTTTGTTTGCTTATAAACAATTTCTCCTTTTTCTCCTTGAAATTCATCAGCTCTATTCAAGCCAGTAATATGACTTAACCAAGTAATCCTATTCTTCTCTAAAATATCAGAACTTGATTGCTCAAAACTAGGAGCAGGATTTTTTACTGAAATTTTGACGAAAGAATTTATAAACAAAAACCAAAATAGATACACATTGAACAAGCGCGCACTCTCAACAATTTTAGGAATTACGCCAAATGCGCTTAATATACCGTAAGTGAAAAAAGTGAGCCATATTGTAATAAAGGCAATTATGCCTTGCACAAAAACTCTTTTCTGACTTATAAAACCACTCTCTTTTCTAAACCCAAGTGAATAAAGTACTTCTATTATGGCACTACCAATAAAAACTGAAATAATTGCCATCATTCCCGAAAAAAACAACTTGAGAGGGTCTTCTGTTTGCCCCAAAAAAGAAATTACTGGTTTTATTGGAATTATTACGATTGTGCTAAATGCCTGTAATAGAAAAATAAGTGCAATACCAATCAATAATACTTTAAGTAGTTTTGATTTTTTCATAAACAATTTAACAAAAATAAGCAATCGAAACCGTAGGATTTCTTGTGAAGCTGTATCTAAAACTCGGCTTCAATTCCGTCCCACCATCCATCTCCATCAGTATCTCTTTTATTCGGATCAGTTTTTACGCATTTAGAATTACCCATTTGCGAACCCTCACACAGTTCATACATATTTGTAATGCCATCTTTATCAGAATCGAGAATCATCTCCTGTAAAAGCTCTTCTACTTGAGCTGGTGTTCGATTTGTTCCTGCTTTCGAAACACCCCAATTTTTTTCTGGGCTACTCAAAAGTATTTTCCACGAACCATCTTTCTTTACAAACATTATGATTCCTTGTTTATATCCATAAGCAGTAGAATCATCGGTTTTAACAGGGTTTGTTGAGTAAATAGCCTGCTTATCATCTTGCAACTTGTTTACATAATCACTTTTATTTATTTTTACACTTTCATTATAAAGAAAAGGGGCAAATTGAGAAAATTGTGATTCTTCAGCAGATGTAACCTGTTTATATGAAGTGGCATTGAAAGATAAGACATCTTTATGGTGCCCGGTTTTGTTCGCTTATGATGTATACTATAGCTAATGAAACACCCTCGCTTGTGGTGGCGTAATAAGTATTTGATTGCGGGAATTATAGTACTTGGAATCGTAGGATTCTGGCTCTTCCCCAAAGGCAATCCCACTCCCCCAGCAACAATCACCGTAACCCGAGGTACGCTTTCTGAAGAAGTGGTGGTTACAGGTCTCACGAAGCCCGCGGAAAAATTAGATCTTTCTTTTGAAAAAGGAGGAATTGTGCGGCAAGTATATGCGAGCGTAGGCACAAAAGTCCGCGCTGGCGATCCGATTGCGGCCCTCGATCAAAGTGAACTCTCTGCGCAACTTCTCCAAGCCGAAGCAAGCAAAGAAGCTGCCGAAGCTAAACTCGTAGAACTAAAACGCGGCGCCCGCCCCGAAGATATCCAGGTAAGCCGGACTGGGCTTCGAAAAGCCGAGCAGGATCTCGACAATCAATATATGGGAGTAGTGGATGTCTTGAGCACTGCGTATTCGGAAGCCGACGATGCGGTCCGCAAGCAAACCGATCCTCTTTTCACCAATGACGAAACAAATCCCCAACTTTCTTTTGGAGTAAGCAATTCTCAAACAAGCATTAATGCAGCGGCCTCCCGAATTTCCGCAAGCGCCGAACTGAATAATTGGAAAGAGGAATTGGATCTCCTCTCCTCGGCTTCTCCGCAAAGCGCATTGGACAAAGCTCTCCAGGGAGGAACCACTCGCCTTGGTAAAATCCGCACCTTCCTCGATTTCAGCATGCAAGCCCTCCAAGATGCGACCACCATCGATTCGAGCACGCTGGTAACATATAAGTCCTATGTAACCACCGGCCGCACAAACGTAAACACTTCGATCACGAATGTCACCGACAAGAAAGAAGAAATTGCAGAAGCAAAAATTGATATTGAACAAGCTCAGAATGAACTAACCTTGAAACTCGCCGGGAGCGATCCGCAAGTTATTGCCGCACAAGTGGCTGCGGTAAAAGAAGAACAAGCGAACATTGCAAACCTCAAAGCCCAACTCGCAAAAGCCATACTTCGCTCCCCGATTCAGGGAGTGGTCACCAAACAAGACGCGAAAATAGGCCAGGTTGCTCCCGCGAATACCACGCTGGTGTCCATAATTTCCGGGGATCGCCTCGAAGTAGAAGCGAATATTCCCGAAATAGACATTGCCAAAGTAAAAGTAGGCGATGCAGCGGAAGTGACGCTCGATGCGTATGGTGAAAATGTGCTCTTTGAGGCTTCAGTGATTTCGATTGAACCCGCCGAAACCGTAGTGGAAGGCATTGCAACGTACAAAACTAAATTTCAGCTTCGCAACGAAGATGAACGCGTACGCCCCGGAATGACCGCGAATATCGAAATCCTCACTGCGAAAAGGGAAGGAATACTTGTCATTCCCCAGCGGACCATAGCCACACGCAACGGGAAAAAAGTGGTATGGATATATGAAAATAATAAACTCACAGAAAAAGAAATCGTCACCGGACTCCGCGGTTCGGATGGAAACATAGAAGTGACGAGTGGCTTGAACGAAGGAGATCAAATCGCCGCTTCCGTGCCCAAAGAATAGAAACAAAATATAAGACCGCTGCAGCGTTGATACACCACAGCGGTCCCTTTGATCGCGATCAAACTCCCGAATAACTGAACTGCGCAAATGCTCGGCTACTGCTCGCCTGCCCCACCTCCGCCAGACTCCACTGGGACAGTTTGCCCCTGAAAGATTTCAGTCGGCAACGAGTTCACATCCAGGTTGTAGAATCGCAGCACTGCCGCCCGCGTCGCCGGTCCAAATTTGCCGTCCACTTCGAGTTTCTCTTTTGGCTTCAAACGGCGATTCATCCGCTGCTGAAGCTTCTTCACGCCGGCTTCCGTTCGGCCCCCAAAATCGCCATCGATAAGAAGACCCTCCGGAGCACATTGAAGAAGCGTGAGTACAACGCCATTGTTCGAAGAGCGTGGCAAAAGAGTAATAGAAATTAGCTTGAATGTCAAACAAAAAAACCGCTTTCGCGGTCATTAGACAGAATCTAGAAAATAGAAAGTGGAATCTAGAATAAATTCTAGATCGAAACACCGAGACGCTGCCGAATCTTCGCTCCTGAAGCTTTTCTCACCCAATACAATTTGGCACTGTGTACTTTCTTCGGCGAGGAAATAATTTCCACTTTAGTAACCGCCGGCGAGTGAATCGGGAACACCCGCTCCACTCCTACTCCCGCCATAATCGTGCGAACAGTGAATGTAGCTCCGGTTTCCGATCCATGCTTCCGAGCCAAAACCAAGCCTTCAAATTGGCTCTTTCCATCAAAGACGCGCACGCGCGCCCCCGGCTTTATTTTTTTCATTACTTCGGCGTCCATTGGAATGTCACAATAATGTATATCAAAACTCCTTTTCTGTCTAGATTCTTCCGCCAACCGGCGGATTCTAATTTCTACTTTCTGATTCCGCTCTTCTGAATAATACCCCTGATCTTCACGATCAGCTCGTCGATAGACATTCGCATTTTTATAAAATAATCGACTGCGCCAAACCCCTTGGCCTTCTCCACATCTCCGTCTTGTCCCAAATTCGAGACCACCACCACGGGAATCTTATTAAGCTGAGGGTCGATGGAAATTACCTGAAGCACCTCAAACCCGGACATCTTCGGCATAATGAGATCGAGAATCACAAGTCCTGGAGAATTTTCCCGAAGTTTTGTAAGCGCCTCCTCGCCATTAAAAGCTTGGATTACCGTAAATCCATCTTTTTCGAGTCGAGCCTTTAAAATCGAAGAAAGAAAAGGGTCATCCTCGATGACCATAATGATGCCTGGGGAATCAGCCATATTCACAGTATAGATTGAAATAGGAAACGTTTAAAGAAGAGACCTGAGGAGCTTTGTAGTTGTTCCAATTAGGGTGAAGCGAATACCGCTTCTAGTTTTGAATCTTTAGGTTTGCTAGCGCTAACCTAACCACTCAAAAACTACGACAATTCAGTTTAATTGTTCCACGCACAGCTTCCGCTACGCGTGCCTTGTTACGACTTCTGCCATGTCACCGAGCTTGGGTTAACTCCTTGCGAAGCTTTACCCATTCCCGGCTCCCTTGCAGTGACGGGCGGTGAGTACAGGACTCGAGAACGTATTCACCGCGGCGTTCTGATCCGCGATTACTAGCGATTCCGGCTTCATGGGGGCGAGTTGCAGCCCCCAATCTGAACTGAGGAACCGTTTGATGCGATTAGCTCCCCCTTGCGGGTTGGCAACGCATTGTCGGCTCCATTGTAACACGAGTGTCGCCCAGGGTATCAGAGGGCCATGCGGATTTGACGTCATCCCCTCCTTCCTCCCCCGCTGAAAGATACAAAGAAGCCCGTATGAATATAGTTGGCAGTATTACTACTACTTTCTATTTTCTACTTGCTACTTTCTACCCTTTAGCGGGGGCAGTTTCACGTGACACTTGTAACACGTGATAGGGGTTGCGCTCGTTACCCCACTTAAGGGAACACTTCAAAGCACGAGCTGACGACAACCATGCAGCACCTGTCCTCTCTGTCTTTTAAAGGAGGGCCAATGTTTCCATCGGCTTTCAGAGAGAATTTCAAACCCTGGTAAGGTTCCTCGCTTATCGTCGAATTGAACCTCATGTTCCACCGCTTGTGCGAGTCCCCGTCTATTCCTTTGAGTTTTAAGCTTGCGCTCGTACTTCCCAGGCGGCCTGCTTAACGCGTTAGCTCCGGCGCTCCGAGGGTCGATACTCGAAACACCAAGCAGGCATCGTTTAGGGCGTGGACTACAAGGGTATCTAATCCTTTTTGCTCCCCACGCTTTCGCATCTCAGAGTCAGGAAGGTCCCAGTGCACTGCCTTCGCCTTTGGTATTCCGCACGATATCAACGGATTTCACCCCTACACCGTGCGTTCTATGCACCTCTAACCTCCTCGAGCACGATCGTATCTCTGGCATTTCCACCGTTAGGCGGTGGGCTTTAACCAGAGACGCACCGCGCCTCCTACATGCTCTTTACGCCCAATAAATCCGGATAACGCTTGAGGTCTACGTATTACCGCGGGTGCTGGCACGTAGTTACCAACCTCTTTCCGATAGGCATTCATTTGCATTATTACCTATCTACCGCAGTTTACAGGCCGAAGCCCTTCATCCTGCACGCGGCGTCGCTCGATCAGGCTTTCGCCCATTGTCGAATATTCTCGACTGCTGCCTCCCGTAGGAGTACGGGCCGTGTCTCAGTCCCGTCGTTGGGGGTCAGGCTCTCACCTCCCCTACCGGTCGTAGCCTTGGTAGGCCGTTACCCTACCAACTAGCTGATCGGACCTAGGCCGATCCCAAAGCGTCTTGCGACTTTACTCGTAAGAGACCATCGGGTATTACCTTACCTTTCGGTAAGCTATCTCCGACTTCGGGGTACGTACCAGGGTGTTACTAACTCGTTCGCCACTGAACTATTCCCTCCGCAATCTTGATGTAATCGCAACTACTTCAAAAATAGTCCCGTTCGACTTGCATGCCTTATCCACGCCGCCAGCGTTCATCCTGGACCAGGATCAAATCCTCGAAAAAAATGTTCAACTCCTCCACCCGAAGGTGGGTTTGTTGAACGGAAGTGTAGTTTTTACGAAACTACGGACCTCATCTCGAAAATATTTCCATCTTGCGATATTGGCTTGTATGCCGCAGATCAAGAAACGACGACGAAGGTGTATGCCCATACTCCAAGGAGGAGTGCCGCAGAAATGAGGCATACAAGCCATATCCCTTTGGGTTGCAGCGGGTTTCCCCGGCCGCAGCGTTACTCCTCGGAGCTGTACCACGAGGCACTAATCTCCTCGTCGTGCCTTGCGTTGCGGAGAAACCTGCTCGCAACGCAGATCGGAAACATTTTCGAGATGAGGTCTTAAAACGTAATTGGAACAACTAAAAAGCTCTCCAGGTTTATATATTTACTTGTGAAAAGACGATCATATGCCATCGCAAGGGTAAAGTATAAACATATATAGAGGCCTGTCAATCCCGTGAGAAGCCCGCGTGAAAGCCGCGGCGGATATCAATATTCTGCTTCTCACGGGATCAATATCCTTTGAATTTCCTGGTATAATGCCGGCATGGAAAAAGTGGCAATTTTCGACCTCGATCACACTCTTCTCGACACCACCGGACTGAGGAAGGAAATGCTCCAAATTCTTCAAGGCTGCGGTCTCACAACCGCCGAGGCCAAATCCTCTCTTCAAGATTTTATGGATAACCATGAAGGGAACTACGACATGCTGGGTCATTGCGAAGAACTCATAAAGGACAAAAAAATCTCTTCTCTGGATAAAATCCATACATTCCTTTCCTCTTCCTTCGAGAAACATATTATTCAAGACGCCAAAGAAGTGCTGCGAGAACTGAAGAAAAGAAATTATTATCTGATACTCCTCACCAAAGGCATTGAGCGTTTTCAAAAAACAAAACTCGCTCAAACAGGCCTCGCCAATCTCTTCGACGAAATCCGAATCGTCGCGAAATTTAAAGAAGAAGCACTCGAAACGATAAACGTGCCGGCAGGAAGTTATTTTATAAATGACAAACGGGAAGAAAGTGAACGCGTGATGCGCGTCCACCCCCATCTGAAATACATTCTCTTCGGAAAAACAGACGCATCGGAGACGATCATACAAATTACCCGACTCTCCGAACTTCTCGACTTGCTCCTTTGAGATGGAACTCTTAGAACTCGGTAACATTCTCAGACATTTCCGGCTGCCTTCTCCTATTAGCACGGAAAGAATTTCCGCGGGGCTTATTAATCAAACCCATCTTGTTGAAACTGCCAATAGAAGCTATATCGTCCAGAAATTAAACCCGATTATAACCCCGGAGATATGTGGAGACGGACATACGATCTCCGATTATTTGAAAACCCAAGGCATTTCGGCTCCTCAATACTTTCTCTCCGAAATAGGTCTGCCATATTTTGAAACAGAAGAAGGACTTTGGAGAGTGCTTGAGAAGCTTCTCGGCAAATCCCTCGATGCGCCAAGTTCTTCCCATGCATACAAAGCAGCGGCATTGTTAGGCAAAATCCATACTTCTCTTCGTAGCTTTTCCTATTCATGCAAAGGAAAACTCCCTGACTTCCATAACGTCCAAAAAATCCGTGAAGAACTTATAGAAGTTTCGACTAAGAAATACCAAGAAAATCTTGAGGAAGCGAAAAAACTTTCCGAGCTGACGTTGAAATGGATTGAAAAAGAAACCCTGCCAAAAGATGTCCCGAAACAATTGATACATGGCGACCCCAAGTTTTCCAACTTCCTTTTTGAAGGCGAAAGAGAAACAGGATTAATAGATTTCGATACGTTCACTTCCCACAGCCCCCTCATTGATGTAGGCGACATGATGCGCTCCTGGTGTAATAGCACGCCTAAAGAAAACCCCCAGGCAAAATTCGAGAAAGAAATATATCAGGCCATCACGGAAGGATACAAAACAACCAATCCCCAATTTTCTGAAATGACCCTTATTCCCCGGGCATTTCGGCTGCTTGTTCTTGAACAGACGATGAGATACCTCAAAGATTGCTTTGAGGATAAGTACTACCCTTGGGACCCGCAAAAATTTCCTTCCCGTCTGGTTCGGAACAGTACCTACGCCAAACGGCACATCGATCTTTATCGGCAAATAGAAGGTCTCTAAAGGAAAGAAGACGTCCGATTACTCGTACGTCTTCCCCTGTTTGTAAACTTCCCTGAATTGCGATCGAATCAGACCTCTCGAAGATTCGGCCCTCGACTCGATCCCGGAATAGTGACTTTAATTCCCGCAGCTTTCGCTGCGTAGCGGAGACATTCTCGAAGAATGCTTTCCTTGATCGTCGCAGGCTCTTCACCATGAACAACTAAGGCCTTAACGAGAGCACCGAGGAACCAATCTCCGGCCCCAATCGGATATACTCTCGCGCAAGCTTGTTTGAAAGCTTCGAAGCGACCAACGGACCCTCGCAAGGAATACACTCCCCCCTGGTCCGCTTGGGTTACCACCACGAGCTTCGGTCCGAATTGATGCACATCATCCAACTTGCTCCAGCCACAAGCAGTGAATTCATCTTGGTTAAGGACGAAAATATCCGCCATCCCCAACATCCGATGAAAAGGCTTCGGCTCGAGAGCACAGCGCTCGCAAAAAGTTCTATGCGGACCAAAGACTTTCACCGCGATATCTGGAGCTCCTAGCAGCGCCTCTGCAAAAGGGATTTCCATGATCCGAACCCCTGTGGCGACCGCCCAGGAACAGCGTTGCTCCCGCATAACCCGTTTCACCTTGTAAACTCTCGGCGCAATCTCTGCCTCGGAAAGTACTTCCCCGCGTTTCCCCGGATTTTTGAGGAACGGAAGTGATTCGTCGATGGGGAGAAAAGAGATGCTCGTCTCGTCGAGCGCCCGAATCGGAGTAAAGGGGATTTGCGGACTCCTTTTCCGTGCAATTTTGAGGAGTTGACTTCCCATACAATCGTCGGGCCCCACAAGTCCCAGAAGAAGCGGTTGCTCACCCAATTTATGGAGTGCAATCGCCACATCTCCCGAAGACCCGCTGAAGCTCACATCGCATAGCGAAAGGGGAATCTTCTCGCTTCCATTTTTGGAGGAAAAAATGCCTAACATCTCCGGGTTTACGGAAAAACCCACTGCAATTTTTGTCCTATTCAATCAAAACTCCTAATGGTTAAGGTTATTGTTTCGCCAGACGTTGGGCAATCTCCAACTCTGCCGGCGTGTTAATTCCCACTGCTTCGATAGGATCGGCTGGAACCGTAGCAATCAATGCTTTTTCCGCCACCGCGATTCCTACAGTATCCGTAAGGTAATATTCTCCCTGCGCATTTTTCGTGCCAACTTTGGGAAGCGTTCGCCAAAGCCAAGAGGCGTTGAAACAGAAAAAAGAGGGGTTCACTTCCGTGATCTCCAATTCTTCATCACTCGCATCCTTTACTTCCACGATTTTCGCCACCTGCCCACCCTTGCGAATAATGCGGCCAAAGCTCGCGAGCGAAGCGCGGTCTCCTTCAAAGTCAGGGACTTTGATCGTCGCCATAGTGAGCGTTGGTTCGTCCTGTATCTGAGTAAGACGCAGAACGCGAAGCGTAGAAGATTGTATGAACGGCATGTCGCCGTATACCACAATCACTGCTTCCGCATCGCCCGCCGCTTCTTTCGCACAATGCGCGGCATGCCCCGTCCCACGCGATTCTTTCTGAATCACATAGTCGTACCCACTCCCGAGCACACCGGGAATTTCACTATCCTGGCTCACAACAATGATGGGCTTTGGATCAATGTCCGTCTTCCGCACCGAGCGAAGAAGTCTTTGAATCACCGTCTCACCACCCAGAGGAAGCAAAGCTTTCGTTTGCCCGTCCATTCGAGTAGCCTTTCCGGCTGCCAAAATTACAATTCTCGTATTCATATGATTAAGTCAAAGTTTAACTCAACTCAGAATACTCCAAAACCTCCCTGGGTCAAACCAAATCTCATCCACATCCCCAATTGCGAACTGTGGATAAAAGAACATCCGATACGCCCCTTCCGACCATAAATCTGCAGAGAGGAAAGGGCGTATCGGATGGATTCACAATCTTCCCATAATGCTGCACAATTCTTTCCATGAAGCGGATCGTCACCATAGGCGGAGGCACCGGAACCTATACCGTTCTTACTGCCCTCAAGGAGCATTCGGTACATTTAAGCGCCATCCTTTCCATGGCAGACGATGGGAAATCCACAGGGCTACTCCGAGACCAATACGGCGTACTTCCCGCCGGAGATGTGCGCCGTGGCCTCATTGCCCTCGCCCCGGAAGGCGAACTACTCCGGAAACTTTTCCTTTACAGATTCGATGAAGGCCTGCTTCAGGGTCATAATTTCGGAAACCTTTTTCTTTTGGCCCTAGAGAAAGTTACGGGGGATTTTTCAACCGCACTTCGGGAAGCGGCCCGCCTTTTGAATATTGAAGGAGAAATTGTCCCAGTGACGCTCGATAATGTCCGGCTCTACGCCGAGCTCACCGATGGCACTCGACTCTATGGAGAACATCGAATAGACAAACCCAAGGAGAAAAATAGAGCGGGTATTAAAAAAGTATGGCTCGAGCCTGTTGCCCGATTGAACCCGGCCGTATCTCGAGTACTGCACAATGCAGACCTCATTATAATCGGTCCAGGAGATATCTACACGAGCCTCGTTCCTAATTTTCTTGTGAAAGGCATGAAAGAAGCGCTTCAAAAATCCCATGGCAAAGTAATCTACGTTGGCAATCTTATGACCAAATTTGGAGAAACCCAGGGATTCACTGCTTTGGACTTTTTGGCTGCCATCAAAAAATATTGCGGCGAGGATCGAGTCGATTATGCCCTCTGGAATAACAAGAGGCCAAACGCTAAAATCCTTGCTCGATATACACGGGAACAATCCATATTGGTAAGTCCTCCGAAAGAAAAGAAGCAGGGGAAAACTAAATTTCTATATGCCGACCTTCTTGATTCAGGTCCGCTTATCCGCCATCACCAACAAAAACTCGCCAAAGCCCTCCTTTCATTACTCTAAAAAGCTCTAAATAGGGATATTTGGGTTTATTCCCGAGAAAGCTCTCGGAAATGCAAGGAGCTTGGAATCTTTAGATTCCTTGCGTTGAGCGGCAGCGGGCGTTCGCCGCCGGAGCGAACGAACCGCGTTTTCGAGGGAATTGACCCAACATATCACTTAAGGTACACTAACCCCCATGAAAACCGACATCCATCCCGCCTACCACGCGAAGGCCAAAGTGAAGTGCGCCTGTGGAAACTCCTTTACCGTGGGTGCCACCAAGGAAGAAATCCACGTGGAAATCTGTGCGAAGTGTCACCCGTTCTTCACGGGTGAAGAAAAGTTGATCGACACTGCCGGCCGCGTAGAAAAGTTCAAGACCCGGCGCTCCAAGGCTGCTTCTCCCGCTCCGAAAAAAGTCCGCGCGAAGAAAACAGAATCGAAGTAGGTTATTTCCGCCCGTGCACACGGGCGGTTTTGTTACAATTTTCCTAATATGGTTCAGAGACTAATCTTAGAAATCCGAGCCGGCGCAGGCCGCCTGCGCAAGCTCCGGCGAGCCTCGCTCGCCTCGCTGCGAAGCGGGCCTTACTTAATATTCTAAAATTATGACTCAAAGGTTAATTTTAGAAATAAGAGCGGGAGCGGGAGGTGATGAAGCCTCTATCTTTGCCGGAGACCTGGGCCGCATGTACCAGCGCTACGCCGCCCAAAAAGGCTGGGGATTTTCGATCCTCGATAAAAACGAAACCTCCCTTAATGGCTTCAAGTCGCTCGTCGCCGAGATCAAAGGGGAAGGAGCTTATGACGCCCTGAAACTGGAGTCCGGTGTGCACCGCGTGCAACGGGTGCCAAAAACGGAAAAGTCCGGCCGAATTCATACCTCAACTGCTTCCGTAGCCATTCTTCCTATAGTAGAAGCGAAAGAAGTAATAATAAATCAGGGAGATTTGGAAGTGACGTTTTCCCGTGCAGGAGGTCCCGGCGGTCAAAACGTGAACAAGGTGGAAACCGCGGTACGCATCCACCACAAACCGACGGGGATCGTCATCTCTTGCCGCGAAGAACGCTCTCAACATGCGAATCGCGAAAAAGCTATGGAAGTGCTCCGCGCAAAGCTCTACGAAATGGAGCAGCAAAAAAGCACGGGTTCAGTTACGGACATGCGCCGCGAACAAGTGGGTTCCGCCGACCGCTCCGAGAAAATCCGCACGTATAACTTCCCCGATGACCGCATCACTGATCACCGCTTCGGCGCCAAAGTACATAATATTGAAAAAGTTTTGGACGGAGATTTGGATGCACTCCTTAAAAAAATAGAGAAGTCTAAAGAATAGAAATGAAAGCCGGCAAAGACTACATCGGCGTGGGCTGCGGAGCACTTATAGTGAACGATAAAGGAGAAACATTACTCCTTAAGCGCAAAAGTAGGAATGAAATTGGCTGGTGGTGCAAACCCGGCGGGGCGGTAGAATACGGCGAAACCGTGGAAAATGCCGTGCGCCGCGAGGTGCGCGAAGAATTCGGTGTAGAAGTGGAACTTCTGGAACCGTTAGGATATACCAACCAAATTCTCCCCAACGAAAAAGAGTATTGGGTGGCATTTCATTACCTCGCACGCATCGCGAAAGGTGAACCTCAAAATATGGAACCCGACAAAACCGAAACGTTCGGCTGGTTTCCTTTGAATAAACTTCCGGAACCCCTCACTCAAACCACCCGAGAACCCGTAGAAATATATTTAAAACAACATCCCTTATAAGTTCTTAAACCTGACGATCGTCAGGTTTAAGAACTTATAACTTCAAAACTCCCGCGATCTGCTTGATAAGTGCGACAACAATCGCCGCAGGCAGAATACTGTATGAAGGCACCTTATCGTCGTCTTTCACCGTCCACGGTTTCTCTATCGTGGTTACTTTCTCTGTTTTCGGATTCCACTTGTAATCGTATGCGGGTGTGATTTCGTAATCATCCACATATCGCAACGCATCCTTCACTGGAATCGAGTTACGGAGAAAAATCTTCGGAATCCCCTGTAACCTCAAAAGTTCGCGGAAGATCTTGTCATCGAGCTCCAAGCGTTTCCGAATCGGCCCGATTCCCAGTTCATCTCCTTCTTTCGCAACCATTCTCGCGCCATTACACGATGGGTTGTCACAAATGAGATAGAATTGCTTTTTCTCTTTGTCATACCCCACTTCTTTCGTAGTCAAAAGCTTCAACCCTCGCGGCGTTTTGCAAATGGGACACACCACCCGGGATTTCATCCGCTCGTCGATAACTTTCTCCGGTACGTCGATAAACACAAAAAAGTCCGGATCATTTCGGTATCCAAGGAGTTCTTTCAAAAAAAGCGAGTGAGTGATTTGATCGATCGCCCGCGGAAAGCCGTCGATAAAAAGCGCCCGCTTCGGCCGCTTCGAGATTTCATACTTAATGAGCGCGAGGATAAGTTCCGAAGGAATGAGTTTGGTCTGGCTTCTTCCTTCAATAAGTTCGATCGTCTCTTCGATGGAGTGGAATCCTCTATAGTTTTTACCGAGAAATTCGATGAGTTCGCCCTTGTGCTCATCCGAAGAAAGACTCGCGTGCACATCTCGCACCACATCGCCAATCGAAATGTGCTGCACGTGTCCTTCGCCCACTGCCTCCATAAAAAGCTTGGAATAGGTGCCTTTTCCGGAATTCTTTTTACCCAAGAGATACCCGATGAATGTTTTCCGGCTCAAATACTTTTTGAGTTTTTTAATCTCCGCTCCCGCCTTCGCTTGGAAATACTTTTTCCTATCTTTCGGATCGCTCAAATTGAACTTCTTTCGAAGTCCTTCTACCTTAGTTTTGAAAATGGGAAAGTGAACTCCTTTCATCCCGTTAGAAGTTTAAAACTGAAGACTTTTTCATGGTCGTCCAAATATATTCTTTTTTAAGAAAATTCATAGCTTTGAGAGTTTCTACTTCTAACGGGATTCATAACCTATTTACTTTTCTTCTTTACCTCAATTCCCAATTCATCGAGCTGCTTCTTCTCCGCCTCGGAGGGCGCGTCCATTACCGACGTCTGCCCAGAAGCAGAAACCGGGAACGCAATCACCTCCCGGATGTTCGGTTCATTTGCGAGGAGCATTACCAGCCGATCGAATCCCGGCGCCATTCCGGCATGCGGCGGCGCCCCATATTTATAAGCTTTGATAATGTGTCCGAAACGAGCCTCCACCTGTTCCGGCGTAAGCCCCATAATTTCGAACACTTTCCGCTGCACCTTAGGGTCCGAAATCCGCACTCCTCCCGAAGCTAATTCATATCCGTTGCATACCAAGTCATATTGCTGCGCCCGGAGCATGCCCAAACTTGCATCACCCAAATCCTTTGCGGCCATAAGTTTCTCTACATGTTCCGCCTTCGGCGCAGAAAACGGGTTATGCGCAAAAGTCCACTTCTTAGTCTCCTCGTCCTTTTCGAAAAGAGGGAAGTCCACGACCCATGCGAACGCGAGTACGTTCGGATCACGCTCACCTTCCGGCCGAAGGTCAAATTTATCCGCTCCAAACTGTTTCATCGCTTCTTCGTGCGTGAATACCGGAAAAGGTTTCTTCCAAATTTTTTTCCCGCAGCTCTCCGCTATGTGAACCATGAGTCCTTCTACGAGGTCGAGCACATCCCGTTCTTTTACGAAGGACATTTCGAGGTCAATCTGCGTGTGCTCAAGTTGGCGGTCTCCCCGAAGATCTTCGTCACGCATCGCCCGAGCCAGCTGGAAATACCGCTCAATTCCGGCGATCATCAAAAGCTGCTTGTACTGCTGCGGCGCCTGGGGCAAGGCATAAAACTTTCCCGGCTGCAATCGGGAAGGCACCAAAAAGTCCCGCGCCCCTTCGGGAGAAGTTTTCGTAAGCATAGGCGTCTCCACTTCCACGAATCCGTTCTCGTTCATGTAGTCGCGCACAAGCTTTGCCACCTTACTGCGAAGGAGAAGGTTCTTAGTCATCCGCTCCCGCCGCAAATCGAGATAGCGATATTTCATCCGCACCTCTTCGTCTACGTCATACCCATCAGTGTCGACAGGCAAAGGCAATGCCTCCGCGACACTCAAAATCTCCAAGCTCTTCGCGCTTACTTCGTGCTTCCCGGTAGAAATTTTGTCATTCACCATCGCCGCCGGCCGCGCCTTCACTTCTCCCACAATCTTCACCACGTACTCGAGCCTCAAGTCTCCGGCATTCTTGACCGTCGGAGGAAACACCACCTGCACAATTCCAGTCCGGTCCCGGAGATCGATAAACACAAGCTTCCCGTGATCCCGCCGGGCATGCACCCAACCCAAAAGGGTAATTTCTTGTCCCTCTTTGCTTGTTATTTCTGACGTGTAAACACGCTGCATTAAAATGTATGGTCTCCAATTTCTAATTTCTAATATCTAATTTCTAATCAAGTTTAATTTAGAAATTAGGACTTAGGAATTAGAAATTTCAGTTTGCTATACTATACAATATGCTCGACTTTTCTCAAATGCTTGCGCGTTTTGCCCTAGCGCTCATATTGGGAGCCCTCATGGGACTGGAGCGTGAGTCGGCAGGTAAAGAAGCCGGGATTCGCACCGGCATGCTGGTCTCGGGAGGCGCCGCTATTTTCTCGCTTATTGCGCTCGCACTTCCTTATCTTGTTGCTGCTAATCCGAACACGCTTACGGACGAAATCCTCGTCCGAAGCGGTGCATTTGCGGTCATCGCAAACATCATCGTGGGAATAGGATTCTTAGGCGGAGGCATCATCATCAAAACGCAGGATCATGTACACGGCCTTACGACCGCCGCGGTAGTCTGGATGATGGCAGCAATCGGAATTTTAGCCGGCTTGGGAATGAGCGAATTTGCTGCAGCTGCCACCGTGATCTCAAGCGGCGTCCTCTACATCCTCCGCAAAGCAGGAATCTACGAGCTCATCAAACCCAAAGAACCCAATCAACCTGGGTTCTAAAGGAGAAATACAATAGTTCCTAACGTACCGGCTCTTTGCCAAGTACTTTTCTTGTGAAGAAGTCTGACTCTACCAAAGGCACGGTGCCTCCGAGCGCCCACATCACAAATGAATCTGCCGCGATATCCTTGATGTTCCTTGCGGAATTTTTGACTGATTTTTCTGCATAAGTAGGTTTGAAGAATTGCTCTAAATCCTCTTCCGCATAATCATAGGTAAAGAATCGGCCCAATTCTCGGAGAAAAACGTACGGCAAAAGCGCCGAAGGCGTATCCGTCCGGAAAATTATTTTGGAGCGCGGTACGATATCTCCCGCATAAATATCCTGCATATAACAGCTCCACACCGATGCATATCCCGCAGGCAGTCCGCACGCGGAGTTAATTCGCGACTCCGGCACGAAGCTGAAAGAAATTCGACTCAAATCTGCCATGGTTTTTGCCGAAGCCGAATTGGCAAAAAAGAATACGACTCCGACTGCAACCATAGTGACACCCAGGAATAGTTTTTTCATGCCTGCATCATACCATAGCAGGAGCATGGGCAAAACAAAATCGCCCCGTAAAGGGCGATTTCGGCAATCCGTAAGCCGGATTCTGTCGTGGATGATCATTTATCTGGGCCTTCGATTGCTCGGAGGCTCGAGCGACTCAAACCAATGCTTGCACATTGGAGTACGGTCTTGCACCCAGTAAGGATTTAGCCGTTTCATTTCCGCCTTCTTATCCCTATAGCGGAACTGGACCGTCTAGCTTGGGATCGGGTCCTCCCTCGGGTTTCCCTTCGGGACGTTTCTGCTCGCACCTCTATGCTTACGCACGACGGCTGTTAGCCGCTACTTATTTATCCTCGCTTTCGCGAGGAGAGTGTCCGGACTTTCCTCTCTTTAGAAAAACCAAAGAGCGACCATCTGGATTGCTAAACTTTTATATCAAAATGTTATAAAAAGTCAAGGCGACCGTTGCGGGTCGCCTATCCTTTGATTAAATACGCGCGCTGTAGCATTACGCCGCCTCGCGCTTTTCCTGAAGCACATCTCTCGCTGCTCTCAATTTGCCTGCAATAGCCTCCACCTTGGAATCTCCACGCCCCAATCGAACTCCCCATTTTCTCTGATCCATTCGGAGCTTCTGAATGAGCTGGATCAATTCCAACTGGTTTTTCTTTCGAAGCCTCTCCTTGAGACGCAGCAATCGCAGCACTTCGTGGATTTCTCCAACGAAGGTGGAAACGTCTTGAGCAAAGTCGTAGATTGCCTCCGCCGCCCTATCGATTTCTCGAAGCTTGCGAGCCTCCATTAATGGCCATCGCTTTTTATCTTGCCACACGAGGTGCAGCAATGCTTGTCGTGCGTTATTTTTCATCGCTGAATTCCTTCTGATGCAGGCGCCTCTCTCACTTCATGGGTTCTCCAACCCATCCGCTCAAGCGCCTTGTTGATCACTTCGGTTTCTACTATTCGTTTCTGTTGTTGCCTTCTTCTTTTTTGCCGTGTTGTCATGTTTTGAGTTCAGTTCGTTTGGTTTTGAATTCCTCGAGTTCAAAAAATGATCGAGTTGCAGCCGCATTCCTGTCCAAAGCCTCTATTTCGGCCGTGGTATCGAGAATTTGGTCAATTTCATCATCGCTCAAGGCACTCCAATTTCCCAAGAACAACTTGAGAAGCTCATTCACAGTTCGTTTCATAAAAACTCCTAGGTTTTTGTCAAAATTCCCCTTCCTCCCTGCCTGCATACTACCTCTACTTGGAGAAACTTTTCAAGAAATCAAAAGCCGAGGATCATCAGGAAGCTGATCAATACCTCCAAACTCTTCCACCATAATGGATTTGATTTGAAGTTGAATTTCCGGCCGAAGATGAGGATACGTCTGCTCACTTACTCCGATACTTGCGCAATTATCTTCTATAAAGGTATCGGGGAGCGGCTGCATCTTTTCTACCACCCCCGCATAAGTCTCATTCTGCCCTCGATGATAGATAATCCCTTTTGGAAACCCGTATTGATTCAAAACTTCTTCGTCTGCTTTCAAACCCTCTTTCCCCACCACCTCATCCCCCCTGCTTTTTTTATTTTCGGTAAGCGCACTTAAATACGAAATCACCGCTCCGCGCCGCACCCACTCATTGAGCTTCTGTGCCGCGTTCCCAATCGGAATATAATTTCGGAAATCCCGCACCGACTCCTCCTGCTCGATAACTTGTTGAATAATCTGCTCCCGCGCCAAGCCTGCCGCATTTTTGTGCATAATAATCGTGCCTTGTAGAAAAATCAGTATTTTCATATTGCTGCGTCAGTCCGCGCAAAGTCGGCGTTTATTCACGGCTTCCTAGTGAAACCCCAAGTCCGCCGGATTATCGTCTCCGGAAATACGGATTACCTCTCCTCCTTGTTCTTCAAATTCCTCCCGAAGTTTTGCTACTTCCCGCGCAAGCTTAAATGTTTCTTCGGGCACTTCCTTCTTAACCCGCCACTTCGTCCAAAACTCGATCACGAGCTTACTATCGCCGAACACCTTTTTAACATCCTCGGCCATCGCAATTTCAATTGCGTATTTGCATGCGAGGAGCTCGCCGTAGTTATTCGTTACCTCTTTTCCAAGCAAATGTTTCCCGCGCGTGAGTTCCTCTTTGGAAATTGCCTTGTGAAGCAAATTTTTTCCTTTTTCATCCGTCACGCTGATCTCCACTCCTTCGCCTCGCCCAGTTCCTGCATCAAAATAAATTCCCGGCTCCAGCTTTTTCACACTTCTCACTTCATACTTCGCCCCTTGCTTTAGCCATTCCTCCGCTTCCTCCCGCGTGGAAAAACCCTTAAATCGCGCTTCCTCTCCTTTCACAATTTTTTCTGCCTCCGGCCAATTCTCCGCGACTCCCTTTAACTTTTTCGCCGGCACAATATACGCGTAAAACTTTTTCTTAGTCATAAAAATGAGAATAAGTTCGGACAATCCTTATATAACTCAACAACTTGCGAAGACATACATTGGGCGGGGATTCTCGGAATGCGACGGCATGAGAGTATAGCTACTGCGAGAGCCCCTCGCAGATAGCGTCCCAGCAAAATGTATGTCGAGCTACCTCCATGGAAGCTTACTTCCAAGCGGCAAATTGAACCCCGATGCCGCCTTATGCCCCCCTCCTCCATATTTCTCCGCAATTTTCGACACATCTACCTTCCCTTCCGAGCGCAAAGAAAATTTTATGGAATTTTTCTCCTCTCGCCACACGATTCCAAAAGGAGGCTTTTTCTTCGCAAGCGCATGCCCGATCTCCGACTCGAGTGCCGAAGAATTCACCGCAAGCACTTTGTATCCCTCAAACTTTACCAACTGCGCCTTTTCTATCATATCTTCCACAATGCGCTGCTTGTATCGCAAAACCATTGTTCCCCCCTTTACTGCATGAGCCCGGCTCTTCGCTCCGGCATATTCCTTATTCAACTTGTCCCATGTTTTGAAATCAAAATCATGAAGGATCATGTATGCGCTCAACTCCCGCGAATACGGCAATTTAAACTTCCACAAATCCACATCCTCGATATATTTCAAAAGCGTGGGAACCGGCTTCTTAGGAAAGAAATATTCCCAAGCTAAAACAGCTCCGGAATGCTCGAGCGAAAACCAAAACTCCGGCGCCAGCTCCATCTTGGGCTTCGCAGAGAGATGGTGATCGATGAGCACCACATGCGCCGCTTCCTTCACCATTTTCTCTACCGCCGCCGCAGGCTCGGGCGTGAAATCAATGCAATATACCTCCCTGCCGCGCACATCAGGCAACGGCTCATCCCGCCGCGCCCCAAAATATTCCGCTTTGTTACCGAATTTTTTCCACGCCGCCCACGCCCCGCTGAATCCGTCGGGACAATCTCCATGATAGATAATCAGTATCTTTTTCATTCGCGTTCATTATGCCATTCTATTTTCTATATTTCTAATCTCTATTTTCTAACTAACCTCTGCTTGATAGCAGGTCTCACAATACACCGTCTCAGGCCTATCTGGCGCATAGGAAGTTTCGAATGAAACTTCACAGTGATCATTTCCATGGCTGTGACTCGCGGAATTTTTATACACTCCATTTTCCGAAACCTGTCCCGAACATGCACATTTTCTCTTCCAAAGTTTAATGGGATTCCGCTGCCGGAGCCGCGCATAATGGCGACAACTGGGACATAGGCGAGGCAAAGGAATATTCATCTGCCGGTAAAATTGGAGTTCCGCCTGAATTATCTTAAAAGCCTTCGTACATTGTTCCGTACAGGCTCCATTGTGTTCACACTGTATGATTTCGTTCACGATCGAATCAGGCACTTCCGCAATCGTGCGCGGAAGATGCGCAGATGTCTTTGTTGGCTCATAATGTCGATCTTCCGCTTCTTTGAATATATATCCTTCCGCAGATGCTTGCTCCTTTGTTATAGGAAACATTTCCTGCGCGATGGTTTCGTTATAAGCAAAAGGGCTGAGTTCCGCAGGGAAGAACTCTCCAAATTTGTAAATGCGGCCTTTCTTGTCGATGTAAGGCTTTTGCTCCATATGCTCGATAAGCTGGGGCACCATTGCTTCGTATTCCTCTTTCGAATACTGCTTGTTCAAAATGCAGTATTGCTTATTGCGCATCCCCACGCATCCGAAAAGATATGAGCAGTTATGATTGTTATAGGAATAATAGATATCGTGGGAATCAAACGTGAATCGTGAGAAAAACACCTTGCTTCCCGGGTAAATTGTGGAACATTCATATCCCAATTCGGTATTTTTTCCTACCCGATCCACGTCCATACTGTCCTGCACTTTAGAGTATGCAAGCCAGGTATTGACACAGTCCTCCGCGCCTCCGAAAACATCGAAGCAATATTTGCAGTTTTTCGTTTGCTCAAGATTGTCTCCGGTTGAATTCGTGGCGTGCACCATGCGTGCAAACCGTCGCGGGAAATCCAATTTATGCTTTTCGAATCGTTCCCGAATTTTTTGCACTGATGCGACATTACTGATATCGAATTCCTTTATTTTCTCTAAATATTCTTCCTTGGTGTACTGCTCGTTAAAAATACAATAGGACTTATTCTTCAAATTCACACAACCGAGGCAATCGTGGCAATTGTAGCAGTTGAAAAGAAAGGCGGAGTTGTAACATCCATCACAGTAACGACTATAAAGAAGACGAGAACAGGAAATGCAATCCACCGTTTCATAATTGAATTCGCATTTCGAGATCCAATACGTATCCGCACACTCTTTACTCGTGAAAGAATAGGTGGAGTAAAGCGTATTCTCATTGAAATCCCCGCCGAATACCAGGTAGCAGTTTTTATTCCCTTCGGTAATGCTGCAATACTCGCTATTTACCGGATTGATATTTAAAAGCGCGATATCAGGCACTTCTGTCCAAAGTTCCTTGAGCTGCGTGAAAAACGGCTTTGAAAAATCTACGTCGCGCGCATAGGTCGAAGCGTCCCAGTTATTCCCCCACCATTCTTTATGGCAATACACCCGCTGAGGATTATCGGGCGAGAAAATGGAGATCATCTGCTCGTTATGCCCCGGCGCTTGGCACGTTCGCTTATAGAGCGTGCGCTCGTTTCGATATGCCATCCGTCGCTGCACCCGACAATCAAAACAAAACGTCGGCGCAGGAATTTTGAGTTTTTTAAAGAAATCAAAGTCTTGAGCGTTCAATTGAAACGCTCGCTTACAATTCTGACAAGTTTTTATCTCTGTTTCCATTGTTCTATACCACCTCCGCCTGATAGCATTGCTCGCAATACACAATCTCAGCTCGTTCAGGCGAGTATGATGTCTCAAAACTATTAGGACACACTCCCTCCTCATGGAAATGCACGGCTGAATTTTTATACACTCCGTTTTTAGACATTCCCCCAGCACACACACATTCCCGCTTCCAAAGCTTCAAAGGATTCCGATGTTTTGTTCTTTGATAATGGCGGCAATTGGAACAAAGGCGAGGTAAGGGAAGAGAAAGCGTCCTGTATAGTTGCATCTCGAGAGGGATGACCTTGAAAGCAGTAGAGCACTGTTCCTCGCACTTCCCCGCATGAGCACATTCGATAACCTCGCCGGTAACACTCTCCGGAACATCAGTGATCCGATCAGGGATATTTGAGGAAGCGAGTGTGATTGTATACTGACGCGCCTCGGGATCTCTCCAAGAAAACCCTTGATGCACCGCGCTTTCCTTAGTAAGAGGAAAAACTTCTTGAGCCACCGTTTGATTGTAGGAATAAGGAGAAAGTTCGGCGGGGAAAAAGTCTCCGTAGCGGTATTCCTTGCCCTGTTGATCCCGATAAGGCATTGCGTTCATATGCTCGATTATCTTTGCGCGCAACGTTTCGAAGGATTCCTTCGAATATTGCTTGTTCAAAATACAATATTCTTTTTGCCGCAACCCTACACAGCCAAAAAGATTCGATGATCCCTCACACGCATCGATATAAGAGGAGTGTGCATCCAACCAACCAAGATGAGTACTCACCAAATGATACCCCTGAAAACAACCGATGCTATCGTAACAAAGTTCGCTTTTTTCGACTGCTACCCACACATCCTCGCAATCCCTGGCCTTATTGCCATGAATCAAAAACTTGCAATCCTCGAGCTCCCGGGAGGAAAAACAGTCAGAAGAATTTTTGGAAAAGCTTATGTCATCCCCTGTAGTCCGCACATTCGAAATCCCGTGGTAATACTTTACCGGAAAAGTAAGACAAAACCCTAAAAATTCCCATTGAAGCTTCTCGAATCCCGCGTGCGAATCGAGCTTTAGTTCTTTTATTCTCTGTTCATACTCTTCTTTGGAATATTGCTTATTAAAGATGCAGTAGGACTTATTGCGCAATCCCACTGAAGCTACGCAATCGTGACATCCAGAACAATCTCGGGAAAGAAAAAGGTTATAAGAATCTTTACAGTCCGAGCAAAATGCAGAGCGAGAAACCTTTTGATAATTCGTGAGCTCCACCGACCATTCACACTCCCGCGAATGCATAAGATCAACTGAGTTTCTGGAAAGGTGCGAGTTATAAAGATACGCACAATCTTCGTCATTATCACTCACAAACGTGAGATAACAATTCTTATTGTATCCCGCGCCATTCACATACTCCGAGTTCACATTATTGAACACGAGCGCATATTGGCGCGGCACCATAATTTGAAGCTCGCGAAATTGAGTAAGAAACGGCCGGGAAAAATCTACCTCTCTGCCGTATGAAAGCGGATCCCACGAATCTCCATGGTAACAATCACTGCAATAGACCGGAAAAGGTTTATCCGAAGAAAACACGGAGATAAGCGACTTATTGCATTTCGCGCACACCCGCCGGAATAAACTCCTTTCATTTCTCCAAGTAAGTCTCCGCTGCAGTCGACAAGAAGGACAAAACGTAGGCGCCGGGACCTTAAGCCTTTCAAAAAAAGCAAAGTCCTCCGGCTCGATCGAAAACTCGGTTTTACACGCCTGACATTGTTTAGTTTCTGTATTCATTTCTATTCCCATTACTATACTCCCATTTCTTGTTTTTCTTCCACTATTTTCTTATTCGCGCGAATAAGAAAATAGCCTAATATAAGTCACCGATTTAGTAATACGCCAACTCGAGCTTTATGCCATCCGGATCGGCAAAAAACACGGCGTAGTAACTCTCAGTATATTCAGGGTATTTTGCAGGCGGATCAAAAATGAAAACTCCCCTTTCTACGAGGAACGCATGCACGTCATCCACTTCTTGAGGCGACTTTGCCTTAAAACAGAAATGATGTAGCCCCGGTGCTCCAAATGCATAGGGATGATTTTTCACTTCCGCTTGCTCGATCCAAATCCCGAACCCTTCGGGAGTTTTGAAACCCACGCAATCCACCTCATCCAGCACCTGCGCGTACCCAAGCTTCCCAAAAAGCGCGGCATAAAACGGCGCGCTCTTTTTAAGATCGCTTACTGCTAACTTGATATGTCCCGCCGGATCCTTGGATTCAGTCATGGTATTTTCCTATTCGCGCGAATTAGCAATGTGAGAAGAAACAAGCGAGACTACCTGAGGCAAAGGGTTGCTCAAACGGTAATATACAGTGAGCCCGTCTTGACGCTTATCCACCACATCAATCCTATGCAAAAGACCGAGATGTTTAGAAGTAGAAGTGAAGGAAAGCGAAATATGCTCCGCGATATCCGCCACTGATGCCTCCTCTCGTTTCGAAAGCATCTGAATAATCGCGAGTCGACGACGGTTCGCAAGTCCCTTAAAAACCCTTTCGAGCCGCTTCATTAGTTTTTATTGTAGCATTTCTCGACCACTACAATTCCTTATTTTCTTATTCGCGCGAATAAGAAAATAAGGAAAATCAGTTTTTCAATTGCCTCTACTTCTTCGAGTGTTTTTAAGTGCTTCTATGCCCGGCAGTTTCTTTCCAGCCAAAAACTCGAGCATCGCGCCGCCGCCCGTCGAGATAAATCCGAATTTTTTGTCGAGCTTATGCTTCTTCAAAAACATGACCGTTTCTCCCCCACCCGTCACTGAAAGTGCTTTTTTATTCGCGACCACTGCCTTCACAATCGCGAGATTCCCTTCGTCGAATGGCTTTTCTTCGATGCGCCCCATCGGTCCGCTCCAAAGAATAGTCTTGGCTTCGCTGATGTAGTCCGCAAATTCCTCTACCGCCTTCGGCCCAATATCCAAAATCGCGCCGTCTTTCACCTTCCAATCAAGCGGCGCGATCACTTTTCGCATTTTGGCAACTACCTGAAGCGCCTTTTTGTCTTTTGGATTTTCATCCCGTTTCGAATTTCCCACATCGATGCCACGGAGCGCCAAGATTGTATTCGCCGCCGCCCCACCCAAAAGAAAAGCGTCTGCTTTAGTTTTGAGTGCCTGTATTACTCCGAGCTTATCTTCCGCTTTGCCGCCGCCCAAAATTACCACCAAGGGCTTCTTCGGTTTCACGGATACTCGCTCGAGAGTTGCAATCTCCTCCTCCAATCCCAGGCCGGCATAACTCGGCAAAAACTCTTCGACCCCGGTCACCGAATCTTCTTCCCGATGCGAGACCGCAAACGCGTCGTTTACAAAATAATCCGCGAGCGAGGCAAGCTTCCGCGCAAGCTCCGGTTCGGGCGTCATCTCCTCCTTCAAAAACCGGATATTCTCGAGCAAAAATATCGCACCTTTCGAAGTTCGATGAATTTCGCTTTTAATTTCCTCAAATCGAAAATGAGGAATAAACTGCACGGATTTATGAAGCAGTCGCGTGAGTCGCAACGCATCTTTCGCCAGGCTCCATTCCATCTCTCGTCCCAAGGGCCTCCCCTTGTGACTCACGACCACGACCGAATTAGCCACGCTTTGGAGTAAGCGCACCGTGGGAAGTGCCGCCTGCAATCGCCAATCATCTTCAGTATTAAAATCGAGCCGCAACAGCGCGACTCCGCTCAACTTCCCCTTTGGAGTTTTACTCAAAAACCTGATCATCTCAATGCTTCTATTATAGCAAGGTATAATAGAAGACATGTCGGGGAAGAAAAACGTCGTAGTGTTGGGCGCCGGCTTCGGCGGCCTTCGCGCTGCGGAACTGCTTGCGAAAAAACTCCGCAAAGCCCGTCTTACTGACCGCTACGAAGTGATTCTCGTCGACCGGAGCGAATATCAAACCTATACTCCGCTTCTCTACGAAATCGCGACGACCTCCAAAGAAACCGCGAATGCGTGCGAACTTCTGAGCGTGGCGACCTATCCCATTCGTTCACTCGTGAAATCCCTTCCCGTTACTTTTCTTGCGAAAGAAATCAAAGAAATCGATGCTGAAAAAGGCGTAATTCGCTTTGGAGATATCGACGAACTCCCCTTCGAACACCTCCTCCTCGCCTTGGGCGCGGAAACCAATTACTTCGATATTCCCGGCCTCAAAGACCATGCCCTCCCGTTAAAAACCTTTATCGATGCCATGAAGATCCGAGATAAGGTATGGATGCTCGCCATGGAAGGCCAAAAAATAATAAGGATCATAGTAGGCGGCGCAGGGCCATCGGGAGTAGAAATCGCCGGCGAATTCAAAGCATGGTGCGGCGAATTGGAAAAAGAATTGCAGGCGTGCAGTTTGGAAGTGATTCTCGTCGAAGGCGCGCCCACAGTGCTCCCGGGATTTGATGCTCGAGTGGTGGACCAAACCACCATAAGGCTCAAAAATCTAGGAGTAGAAATCCTCACAAATGAAAAAATCACTTCCGTAGATAAGGAAACTGTAGTACTCGGAAGCGGCAGAAATTTACCCTATGACGTCTGTCTCTGGACGGGTGGAGTGAAAGGCTCTTCTCTACTCAGGGAACTACCGCTCGAACTCGATCCGCGCGGTCGGCCGCTCGTAAATGACACCATGGAATGCAAAGCGCTCACCAATTCCATTCTTCACTCCAAAATCTACGGCATAGGCGATGCAGTGTGCTTTATCGATCCTCGCACCCAAAAACCCATTCCGGGCATCGCGCGCGCGGCGATTGATCAAGGCACCGTCGCCGCCAACAATATTTTTGAAGAAATACAGCAGAAAGAATCAGGAATTAGGAATCATGAATTATGCAAATACGTCCCGGGAGATTTTCCATACGTCGTGCCGATCGGGGGTAAATTCGCGCTCGCGAAAATTGGCCCGGTCATCATCCGGGGATTTTTCGGCTGGGTACTCAAAGGCCTTGTGGAATTGAATTATCTCCTTTCGATAATGTCCCTATTTCGGGCATTAAAAATCTGGTTCAAGGGCCTCAAAATCTTCATCCAAAACGACCGGTTGGGATGATATGCTTCAATACATGAACAAATTCCAGAAAGATGTTGTCCTGGGAGTAATAGGGGTGGCGGTTCTCCTAGTAGGAATTGTGTATTTCTTCCCAAAGCCCCAGCCCACCACCTCACCTTCGGCCGCTGATCTTCCGCTTCCCCCCGCACAAAGCGCCGTGAGCACTTCCAGCTCCCTCACCATTGAAGGCCTCTCTGCCAACATCACTCGGCAAATGTTTCCAAATGCCTCTGCCAAAGAACTCGCTGAACTCACCACGCTAGGAGTTAAAATGGAACTCAAGAAAACCTTTCAAGGAAATTTTTTAGATAATGAGGAAAAGGAAACGCTCTATGTAATAGAAGCCGAAGGAATTCCCCATGCAGGAGGTTTCTATCATGTATTTCTCAAAGTTTTCGACGCACAGGGAAATCTCCGCACGCCAAGTACTCCGGACATCCGAAATGCCATCAGTTTTCCCCGCCAACTAGCCGGAGAATTCGGAGAGGATGGAGGAGATATTGCCATATATTCCTGCAAAAGCACCGATTACGTCTTCTCTGGAATATATGGATTGATCAATGGTTTCGGACATGCAAACGGGAAAGCTCTACTTTTAAAGATAGAACAGGGCACTTTTAATACGGTCCAAACTTTCGAGAGTACGACTCCTAATCAAAATCTGATTTTCAAACCCCTGGAAAACAAAATCGCAATATACGAAAAACAAACGATGGGGAAAAACTACGTTTGTCCAAACAGCTGTTTGGATGACATGCAGCCATATGTACTCGTAAAAATAGGGGAGAAAAAATGGAATACGGCGTCCTGCAGGTTTGAATAATTCTTCTAATAGAAAAAAGTGGAACGGCTTATGAGACCGTTCCCCTCCTTATTTAGAAGAAAAATCCTCGCACTTGGAACGTATGGATTCCCTTGTACCCTATCTCGCTTGGGAGCGAACAGTTCCTCGTGCCGGGAATATGAAGTTTTCCCCTTGTGCCCCTGCTATTTCCAATATAGCATCGTGCCGCGGAAAAGTAGAACAGTGATACAGATTCGCGAGCTCTTCAGAAGTAAACACCAACACATGCCGCGCCTTAAATTCTCGATTGAGATATTCCCCGAGAAGTCCCTTGGGATTCCGCAACGTCACCCGTTTTAACGCATTCCTTCCCTGCCCTTTAAATTTCTCGAAGCTCGAAAGAACTTCGTCCAAAATACCGCGAGCTCGAAATTCGGAACCCGCGGAGACCACGACGCGAGCATTCGCCTCAAGGAGCGGTTCTCCCAGTTTCACATGCGTGACGTTCGAATTTTCCGAACTGCGTACGGAAACCCGAGATTCGCTCAATCGTTTAGGCTGGACTACAAACTGCACCGCTATTCCTTCCCCGATCGCCGCCACCTCTCGCAAAGCGAGAAGCACATCTTTAAACATATCCGCCCCCAGTTCTCCATACGTGGGAATCGGCAACGCCGGATGTTCTTTTTGAGTGAGATACGCTCCCATCGCCACTCCATGCGGATAAAATATGATGTGATTCTCGTGGATCTCCTCCACGCAAAACTTCCCAAAAAGCGCACGCAGTACTTTTAGGGCTTTCCCGCCTACTTCGGTCCGTACCCCCACATAAAAATGAATCCGATCGCCCACATGCGGCACGGCGACTTCCAGCAGGAAAGGTTTTTGGAAACCCGCAAGCGTCCGAATGAGCTTCTCGGCTATAGCGATCTCCGCCGCGGCATCTTCTTCTTTAGTAGAAATTAAAAAGAGTTTCCAAGGACTCCGAAGTCTCCATGCTCGAAGGGCATCGATGATGAGATAAAACCCTAACGCCGTCGCAATTACAGAAAAAGTTCCGAGGATAAGCGTTTCCACTACTTCATTCTAACACTATTGAATTTGGAATTGTGAATAGTGAATTGTGAATCACTCCTCAATTCTAAATTCTCAATTCTCAATTCAAGGATTTCATACCACTTCTGCTTGGTAACAAGCCTCGCAATAGACAATTTCTGGGCGTTCCGGCGCGTAGGAGGTCTCAAATTGCACAGGACAATGACTATCACCATGACTATGACGAACGGAATTGGCATATACCTTCGTTTCCGATTGCGCGCCCGCGCATTGGCATTGTCGCCTAAAGAATTGGGGCAAATTCCTTTTTTCCAAACGGCCATAATGGCGGCAATTGGGACACATACGGGGCAAAGGAAGATTAAATCGCTTCAAAAAAGCTAGTTCCTGGGGAACAATTCGAAACGCCAAAGTACATTCCTCCTCGCATTCCCCGCCATGCGCACACCCGATAACTTCCTTAAGAATTTCTTCGCTCGCCTCCTCCACTCGGTCAGGTAACTGCTCCGCCTTAATAGTCGCGGTGTAATTTCTTTTTTCTTCTTCTCTCCACATAAGCCCCTCGGCTTTGACCTGCTCGCGAGTTTTAGGAGATATTTCATGCGCCTCGGTAATGTTGTAGGAAAAAGGAGAAAGTTCCGAGGGGAAAAATTCGCCGTATTTATAAATTCTCCCCATACGGTCGCAATACGGAACATCGGTCATATGTTTCATAATCTTGGGAACCAGCGATTCGTACTCTTCCTTTGAATATTGCTTGTTCAAAATACAGTACTGCTTCTTGCGAAGGCTCACACATCCGAAGACATCCATCGATGCGGGACAAAAAATCGAATATTGCACATTTTTACATCCGCCGAAACAATTCCACGAAAACCGGACATTATACGTTTGATCTCCGCACACCAACCCCTCGTAGATAAGCTCCGAGCCGGCTCCCCAGTTGGAATAATCGTAACAGTCCTTCACGGGCCCCGAAAGCAGATTGAGGCAAAATTTAGAATCCTCAATACCCTTCACGCGCCAGCAGTGCTTCGCATTTTTGGAATTATAAATATAGTCTCCGCTCACATTTACATTCTGAAGGCCATGCATGAATTTCACCGGGAATGTGAGCCACTGCTCTTCCGCCTGTTCGCGTAAATTTTGAAAAGCTTTCCACGATCCCAAATTCAGCTCTTTTACCTTTACGGCATATTCCTCTTTCGTATAAGGCACATTGAAAATGCAATATGACTTGCTCCGCAACCCCACGCATCCCACGCAATTTGAGCAACCCACGCAATCTTTCGAAAAAAGAACGTCCTGACAGTCCTCGCAATTTACCGAAAAGAAAGTTTTGTAACAACGCGAAGCATTCACATTTCCATACCCGAATTCACAGGCATCGGTCATATGACTGTCCATACAATTCTTTGAGCCTCCATCCCAAATCAAATATGCCGAATCTTCGGTTTTTGCGACTGCCCGCGCGAAATAGCAATTCTTGATATATGAAGCGTTGGTGCAGTATTCCGAGTTCACTACGCTTTGAACAGAATGTGCGGGAAAAGGAATAGCCTGCATAAGTTCATAAATTTGCTCCATAAACGGCCGCTTCCAATCAATATCTCTCCCGTATTCCAAAGGGTCCCACCCGTCTGAATACCAAAAGTCTTTTTCATAAACAGAAACGGGGGATTCCGGCGGGAAAGCGGAAAAAATCTGCTCTCCGGTTTTCAAATCCTGTTTCTTAAAAAGATGCCAGGTATTTCTCCAAGACATTCGACGAATCATCCGGCATTGCGGACACCACGTCGGCGGCGGCACTTTTATCTTTTCGTAAAAATCAAAATCCTCCGATTCAATCGTGAACTGTTTTTTACATGACTGACAATTCCTGCTTTCTGAATTCATTCTATTTTCTACTTTCTATTTTCTAATTTCTAGGCCACTTCTCGTTGATAACACTCTTCGCAAAACACCGTTTCTTTCCGATCGGGCGCATACGACGTATCGAATTCATTCGGACAATGTTCCGTTCCGTGGAAATGCTTTCCGGTGTTTTTCCAATTATTATTTTCCGAAACAGCTCCACTACACATACATTTCCGGCGCCAAAGCTTCCTCGGCAACCGCAACGCCAACCGACGTCGGTAACGGCATTCGGGACATAGTCGAGGAATCGGGACCTTGAACCGACGGTACAATTCCAACTCTGGCTGAATAATGTTGTAATTTCTTTTGCATTGCACGCACGCGAGCGCTTCTTTTACTATTGAATCGCCTACATCCTCAATACGATCGGGAATTTTTTCCGAAGAAAGAGTTTCTTTTCCGAATGTACCTGAAACTACTTCTTCCCACTTATACCCGCGCCCTTGAGCCTCCTTCCGAGAAATCGGCATATAGATATGCCCCTGGGTTTCGTTATATCCGAAAGGACTAAGCCCGGGAGGGAAAAATTCTCCATATTCCCCCGTCTTTTTCATATGGTCGATGATCTTCTCTTTGAGCGTGGCGAATTCCTTCTCGTCATACCGCTTATTCAAAATGCTGTATTTCCCCGATTTGAGTCCCACACACCCAAAAAGATTTTCGGAATTGTGGCATGAATCGCAGTATTGGAGATGAGAATTGTCATAGCTTAAATGAGTAAACATCACGTCATAACAGCGAACCAATGCATGACACTCATAAAGCAACTCACACGAAAATCCGAAGTGATAACAGTCCATGGTATCTTTCGCATCCACTGCCACAATGATGTTCTTTGAATCCTGCATCCGCTCAGCATCGAACATAGTATGCCCGTTCTTGGAATTGAAAATGACGTTTCCCGAAACATCGTTTGATTTCTCGATAACGCCAAATCGGTGCAAAGCCTTCGACGAAATCATTTCAAGAAACGCATCATAAAGTTTCTCCCTCTCTTTATAGGAACTCAGCTGAAACTCTTTCATTTTCTCCATATACTCTTCCTTCGTATATGGCTGATTCAAAATATGATACTGCTTATTTCTCAAGTTCGAAGAAAGGAAACAATTTGAACACCCCTTACAGTCATAGCAATACAAACAATTCGCACAATCCCAGATGAATATCGAGTACTGACATTCGTATGAGCGATATGCATTGATACACTCATACATAAGCTCATTGCCATACTCGATGCGGTAGCAATCCATAGAATCGCGCCCCGGGAAAGTGTTCGTGGAATACAAAACATTCTCCGAATCAAAAACTCCAAAGCTTAAATAACAATTCTTGTTATCCGCCGCATGGTTGGTGTAATCGGAATTCACGCTGTTCTTCGTGAGAAGCGCAATGCGGGGCACCTTGAGTTGCAGCTCTTTAAATTGTTCAAAGAAAGACCTCGAAAAATCAAAGTCCTGCCCATGATCTAACGCGCTCCACTTATCCGACCACCAGCACGGCGGACAATAAACTTTATAAGGCTTGTTGGGCGAATAGATTGTCACCGTGCTCTTCCCGCAAAGGTCGCAGTTCCGGCGATAAAGCACCCGCTCATTCCGCCACGCTGCCCGCCGCCGTAAGCGGCACTCCGGACAACGCACGGGCGCAGGAACGTTGAACTTTTCGTAAAATCCGATATCGTCCGCCTCAATCGGGAATTCCACGCTGCATTCTTTGCAAATTCTTTTTTCCGGTTTCATATTCTAGATTCTAAATTCTAGCTTCTAGATTCTGCCCTAAACTATTTCCGCGTTATAACACTGCTCGCAATATACGATTTCTTTTCGTTCAGATGCATAAGACGTTTCGAACTCGTTAACGCATGGAGCATCCCCGTGCGAGTGTACGGCAGTATTTTTATAAACCCCATTTGCAGACTGGCCTCCTGCGCACGAACACTTTCGCCTCCAAAGTCGCAGAGGGTTTCTTGAACGAATTCGCTCTCCCCGACGGCATATCGGACACAAACGCGGCAATGGCAAATTGAATTTCTTTAAGAATTGAAGCTCCTGCGGAATAATCCGAAATGCAGTCGAACAATAATCACTGCATTTGCCCTGATGAGCACATTCGATTACCTCCTGGAGAATCGAATCGGAAACGTCAGAAATATCATCGGGAACTTCCCCAATTTTCTTTGTAATCTGATAAACTTTCCGCCCGCTCTCGTACCACGTGAATCCTTCCGCTAACGCCTCCTCCTTAGTCTTTGGGAAAAAGTCTTGCGCAGCCGATTCGTTGTATGCAAAAGGAGAAAATTCTGCGGGAAAGAACTCCCCGTATCCATATTTTAATCCTCGAGCATCAACGTAGGGCATTGTTTTCATATGCTCAATTATTTTCGGCACAAGCGCTTTATAATCCACCTCTGAATATTGTTTATTCAATATGCAATACGATTTGTTACGAAGTCCCACACATCCAAAGATATTATTACAGTCGAAACAATTGTAGGAATATTGAATATCAAATCCTCCCCAAATAAGCGCGGAATAAAATACCCTCTGCCCAGAAACGCTAAATACGTCGAGAAAAAGCTCTGAATTGTTCCAAACCACGAAGCCATCAGAACCATCTTTGACCCTATCAAACGAACGGTAGGTATGACGCACATTTTCAATATCGTTCCAAATACTAAAGCAATCGGAACAATTGCGAGCATTCAATATGTCATCACCCTTCACATTTTCTGACTTGAGAATTGTTGCAAATTTCCGAGGAGTGGAAAGTTTCAATGCTTCAAATTTCTCCCGTACCGCGCGAAGTCCATTTGCGCTTCCTAATTTCAAACGTTCCAGCTCTTTTAAATATTCTTCTTTGGAATATTGCTTATTGAAAATACAAAAGGACTTATTCCGCAATCCTACGCACCCGACACAAGAGCTGCAATTCCGACAGTCATATAAAAAAGTCGAATCGCTGCACGCTACACAATTCTGCACAAACCGGACTCCATTGCATTTTTCCGCATCAACGACTTCGTACGAATATTCCATGTCGCGTGACTGGAATGTATCGAAACACTGACGGCTACGGGGAGCTCCTCCAAACATATATGCGCAATCTTCAGACTGCGTAGCGCCGCCTATGAAATAGCAGTTTTTTAAATCCACTGCGTAATTCGCGTAATCGCTATTTACTAAATTCTTTTGTATGAGATTAGGATGCGGAACAGCCGATAATAATTCCTTGATCTGCGAAAAAAAGGGCTTAGAAAAATCCGGATCCACTCCATATTGCATAGGATCCCACGCATCACTTTTCCAATATTCATTTACATAAACTTTATAGGGCCGCTCCGGCGCATACATAGAAAGAACCTCTTTTCCAGTCGCATCGCACTTTCGGCGATACCAAATACACTCGTTCCTGAAAAGCATTCGCCGAATAGTGCGGCATTTCGAACAAAATGTCGGCAAGGGCACCTTAACTTTTTCATAAAAATTCAAATCCTCGGCCTCAATGGTAAATTGAGCCTTACAGTTTTGGCACGATCGCGTTTCCGCGTTCATTGAAACTTATTATTTTCTATTCCGGATCTTTCAGCAACCAGAGTACAATAAATTCATGTCCCGCCGAACCCTTCTCATTCTTCTCCTTATTTTAGGACTCGCCGCTTTTTTTAGGGCTTACGACCTCCCTAACACGCCCCCAGGCTTGTATCCCGACGAGGCGATGAACGGCAACAACGCGCTTGAAGCGCTCCAAACCGGCCAGCTCAAAGTCTATTACCCAGAAAACAACGGCCGCGAAGGCCTTTTCATAAATATACAAGCCGCCTTCCTAGACTTCTTTAATACGAATGAACCCTGGGTGCTGCGCCTACCCAGTGCTATTTTCGGGACACTCACCGTATTAGGTATTTTCTTTCTCGCCAAAGAACTCTTCTTTATCCACATCGGCTTATTTTCTTCCTTCCTGCTCGCCACCAGCGTTTGGCACATCATCTTTTCCCGCATCGGCTTCCGCGCGATCCTCGCTCCCTTCTTCCTAGTTTGGGCGGTGTTTTTCCTTCTCCGCGCATTTCATGGAAATAAGGCTACTCGCTACTCGCTACTCGCCATATGCTCCGGCGCGCTCTTTGGCGCCGGTATGTACACCTACATCGCGTATCGTATTACCCCCATCCTTATACTCGCACTCATCCTCTGGTTCTGGTGGCTCGACAAAGAAAACCGAAAGCAAGTGCTACTCGCTACATACTACATGCTACTCACTACCCTCCTCGTCGCCCTACCCCTAGGCCTCCATTACCTTCAAAACCCCGCCGATTTCCTTGGCCGCACCACCCAAGTCTCAATTTTTTCTTCCGCAACTCCTCTTCAGGATTTCGGAGTAAATATCCTGAAGACCGCAGGTATGTTCAACTTCAAGGGCGATGGAAACTCACGGCATAATTACGCGGGCGAACCACAACTTTTCTGGCCGGTAGGAATTTTCTTTATGGTGGGCATCATCACAGGACTCATACATCTCCTCAAAAACCCGCGAGAGAACTTTTCATTTGCATTCTTATTCTTCTGGCTAATTCTCACGGCACTGCCAGTAGTGATCTCCAACGAAGGAATTCCGCATGCGCTTCGTGCGATCCTCATGATCCCGCCCGTCATCATACTTGCCGCAGTAGGAGGCATTGCAGCATACAACGCGGTTGCACGCTATGCCCCGCGACTGTTTCTTCAAAGCCTCGCTACCATGGTTTTGATTGTCCTCATCGCTCAATCATATTTTGTATATTTCGAGCTCTGGGGAAAAAGCTCTGATGTATTAGGAGCATTCATGGCAGATTACGTCTCAATCGGACGCGCAATCAATAAACTTCCCCAGGAAACTCCGAAATATGTGGTCGTCGAAGCGGGAGGCGTGGACGTGCGCGGAATCCCTATGCCCGCCCAAACCGTCATGTTTATTACCGATTCTTTCACCCCAGAAAAACAGAAAGAGAAAAATATCCATTATCTCCTTCCTGCTGATCGTGCTACAATCCCCGCAAACGCCAAGACTTTTACCATCCAATGAAAAAAATAAAAGTAGCGCTTATCTGCGGAGGTTTTTCGAGCGAAAGAGAAGTCTCTTTAAAATCCGGCGCCCAAATCGCCCGATCGCTCACCTCCGAAAAATACGAAGTCTCTTTGATTGAGATCGCGAAAGACGGGCGCTGGCTGCTTTCCTCCGACTCGAAAGAAATAAACAGCGGAGAAAAGACCCTATCGATTCTTCCAGGAAACACGGCGATTGCTCAAAGCGACTTGCGCGGGGTAGATGTAGCGTTTTTGGCCTTACATGGTTATTTCGGGGAGGATGGAAAAATCCAATCAATTCTTGAACTTCTCGGGATCCCCTACACCGGCTCGGGAGTTATGGCGAGCGCCACCGCCATGAACAAAGCGAAAACAAATGAACTGGCTGCACTTGCAGATCTAAAAGTCCCCCCATTCATCGTGGCACACAACTCAAAAATAAAACCGGATTTTGGTTATCCTGTCGTGGTAAAACCAAACGAATCCGGGTCTTCTGTAGGAGTGACTATAGTCGAGAAAGAGTCCGATTTGGAGAAAGCTCTCGAAAAGGCCTTAAGCGAAGGCGGCGAAGCAATCGTTCAAAAATACATAGCTGGCCGAGAACTTACTTGCGGAGTGATGGGCAATAGCGGCCGCACGGAAATCCTTGCCCTTCCTCCAATTGAAATTGTCTCTCCCAATAAGTTTTTTGATTACGAAGCAAAATACACCTCCCAGGAAACACAAGAAATCTGTCCCGCTCCCGTGGATGAATCAATCACGCGCGCCGTCCAAGAAGTTGCAAAAAAAGTGCATGTACTTTTAGGTTGCGATGGCTTGACTCGGTCGGACTTTATTCTCGACAAAGAAAGCAACTTACACTTTCTCGAAATCAACACGATTCCCGGCATGACCGAAGCAAGCCTCGCCCCCAAAGAAGCCAAAGCTCTCGGGTGGAGCTTCCCTGACTTTCTCGACAAAATCATTACTCTCGCCCTTGAACGACATAAAAAGTAGTCAATTCACCCGGAGTTCATTCGGCAACGAGGATACTGTAAAAGCTTTTTGATAAGTACCTCGCTCATTTTTCGCAGGGAGGAGGGGTCTTCCTTCTACAGTATTGTGGAGTACCCTGGTCATGCACGGTTCTCACAAAAGGTGCAGCAAGGAATTGCCTCCCCCTGCGATAGGTTGTTTTCAACGAAAAAGCCCATGCTTACACATGGGCAAATTCTTTTTTAAATTTTCGTAATTTCCACCTCCGTAAACGACTGTCGGTGTCCCTTTTTCTTCTTCTGTCTCGTCTTCGAGTGATATTTGAATACGATTTTCTTCTTGTCCCGTGCCTGCCGTACTACTTTTCCTTCTACCGAAGCTCCTGATACATAGGGCGCTCCGATCTGCACCGCCTCTCCATCCGCAGTAAGTAATACTTTGTCGAAGGTAACCGAAGCTCCCGCTTCCGCGTTAAGCTTTTCTACCTTCAGCTTTTCTCCCGCAGAAACTTTGTATTGTTTTCCACCAGTCTCAATTACAGCAAATTTAGTCATGGTATTTAGTAAAAATTAAGCCGGCTTGCCCCGTAGAATCCCGCAGGGATTTGTACGGGGTTTCTATGACTGCGAATTTATCCATTTCAGTTGACATGTATGATAGCCGCAAACCAAATGAAAATCAAGATAGCGAAGAAAAACGTGCTTCCTACGAGAAACATCCCCAGATAATGCTTCCGATCAAGGAGCGCCGCTGCAATCGCGCTATTTACAAGAAGAAATAGCACCCAAAACCCTCCATTCATAAGAATATATCCAAGCGTTCCCACCTCCGTTATCCCTGTCTTTTCGGTAAAGTGAATGATAAGCGGCTGGGAAATATCTCGAAGGACCATATACGCCCACCCCATTCCCACGAACACCAAAAGAAACGAAAGGACGAGTAATACGGTCGCAAGCCTATGCCTCATAACCCAATTTCCGGTATTTCTAAACATCTTTTGCGCGCGAAGATTTACGCTCCCCACGAAGGAACGCTGCTCCCTCTTCCGGAAGCACCACATTCACATCCACCCCGGTGCTCAATTCGAATCCAGCCGGAATCGAAATCTTTGGGAAAATTTCAATATGCCAGTGATAATGACCATGTTGTTCTTTAGCCTCAAGCGGAGCCGTGTGAATGAAAAAATTGAAATCTGGATCATTCAAATTTTGCTTCATGCGGCGAAGCACTCCCTGGAGCACTTCTACGGCTCCTTTGATGTCCTTAATACTCGCCTCCTCAAACCGTGACACATGCTGGGTGGGATACACTCGTACCTCGAAGGGCTGCCGGGACACGAAAGGCGCCACTCCGATTGCCTGCTCATTACCCTCTATCACGCGAGTCCCCGCTTCCCATTCAAAAAGAAGCATGTCGCAATGCACACACCGATGCCGTTTCGCAAAATATTCCTTGGAACCCTCCAAAGAATGAGTCACATCTGGAGGAACAATCGGTAGCGCCAAAATCTGATAATGCGGGTGATAAAGCGATGCTCCGGCCGAAGGTCCCCAGTTCGCGAAAGTGGATACATAGCGCGAGCATCCATCCTTCGCAAATCGGCGGTACATTTTCTGCATCATGAGAAAAAGATTTACCGCTTCGGAAATCGAAAGCTCTGCTAAATTCTTCGTATGATCCTTGGTAATCACAAGATCATGATGCCCGATTCCTTCAAGATACGAATAAGGCCCGTTGCGCATCTCCATAGCACACCAATCTTCTCTTTTAAGCGCCGGATATTTGTTCCGTATTACCGCGATCTGCCACGGTCCTTTCGCGGGATATTGGGCGCGCAATGGCCAATTTCCAGAAGCCTCGAGATCTTCAAAGGGACACGTAGCCTTCGGAGATACGACACGCTTCTTCTTTTTAGGCAAAAAGTCATGCGGGCGCTTTCCTCGTTCGGGCGCCATAATGATCCAATCTCCGGAAACTAAATCTTGGCGAAGTTCACTCATAGAAAGTAGGAAATAGTGAGTAGAAAGTGGAATCGACCCGCCCTCATTATGCCATTCTATTTTCTATATTTCTAATTTCTATTTTCTAGTTAACTTCTTGCTGGTAACAATTTTATCCTCCTTCGCTAAAGCTACGACGAGACTCCGCATGCTCACTATCACAGAACTTCTTTTTGGTAGCATGCTTCGCAGTATACAATCTCTGGCCGCTCCGGCGCATACGAAGTCTGCATAGCCGCCCCACACTTCGCACATGTGCGATCATAAATATGAATTGGATTTAACTGTTTGATCCGGGCACGATCCCGACATAAAGGACATTCTCGTGGAACCGGCAATCCGAACCGCTTTAAGAACTGCAATTCCATAGGGATAATCTGATAGTTTTTCCCGCAGGAAACGCATTTCAAAATCTCTTTAGTAATCGTATCCGGAATATCTTTGATGTGTTCGGGAAGCTCTACCGTCGCCTCACGATACTCTCGCGCATCCGGATCGCGCCATAGAAAACCGTCTTTCGTAGCCTCTTCTTTGGATTTAGGAAACCATTCGCACACCGTAGCTTCGTTATAAGTCCACGGACTCATCTCGGCCGGCAGCATTTCGCCGTATCGGTATTCGCGCCCCATGCTGTCCCGGTACGGCACTTCCATCATCTGTTTTTTAATGTGATCCACCAGCTTCAGATATTCCTCTTGTGAATATTGCTTGTTCAAAATGCAATATTCCGTCCCGCCCCGGAGTCCCACGCACCCGAAAAGATTCCCGGAATTCATGCACCCAAAACAATATTCGATATCCCTGGACCCATAATTCCAAGCCGAAAACCGCACCTGCGAAGTGGTAAGCCCCACCCACGCGGACTCATATACCCATTCCCCGTTATCACCAAAAAAAGACCAATCATAAGAATTCCTCGCCGGCCCGTTTTTTAAGAATTGGCAGTAGCATAAATTTTCCCCGTTCCCCAACATAAAAGACTCCCGAACATTTTTCGAATTGAAAATATAATCTCCGGAAACATTCACATTTTTGAGCCCATGGAAATTCCTACGCGGGTGCTTTAAGAAAAAGACTTCCGCCTTTTCGGCAAATTCTTTTACCTTTTGCGAAGAGCCAAGATCTAATTGAGTTTTAAATTGTTCATATTCTTCCTTGGTCTTTTGTTCATTAAATATGCAGTATTGCTTGCTTCGAAGATTGATACAGCCAATACAATCCGAACAACCTGAGAGATCCTTAGAAAACCAAATATTGTGACAGCTATCGCAGTTATCCGAAAAAAATGCCTGGTAACACTTGTTAATTCTCACCGAGCCGTAACACGACTCTATCGAGTTCGCAAAAGAACAATCGAGTGAATCTTTGGCCTCGAGAATCGTACTCAAATAGGCGTTATTTTCTCCTCCGGTAATACGGAAACATAAGTAACAATTTTTGAGTCCTGACGCCGCATTACAATAATCGCTATTCTGCAGCGTAGAATAGGCCGTATAAAGATTCGGTAACGGCACTTCCTGAAGCAATTCTTGGAACTGCTCCAAAAATGGTCTTGAAAAATCTACGTCTCTCCCATAGCTCTTCGGATCCCATGTATCCGACCACCATATATCCTGCCGGTACATTTTGTGGGGCGCTTCGGGATGATGAGTGGTAAAAAGCATCTCTCCGGTAAAATCACATTTGCGCTTATAGAAAATTCGATATCCCTGCCAGGAAAGCCGGCGCGTAAGCCGGCATTGCGGGCACCACGTAGGCGGTGGCACATGAATAGTTTCATAAAATGCAAAATCATCCGGCTCGATAATGAATTCCGACCCGCAACTTTTGCATTGTTTGGTTTCGGAATTCATTGGAATAAGGAATTAGGAATTATGAATCAGGCCTAATTCATACTTCCTGCTTCTTGCTTCTGTATACGATTCTCATAGTACCACTTCAAAACATCCCCTCCCACAGGGATCGTGTTTAAACTCCCGTCTTTCGCATCTTCGATCAAAACCATCACGATAAGCTGCGGGTCCTCGACGGGCGCATACCCGAGGAAAAACGCATTCACTTTTTTGTTGTTATATATCTGCGCACTTCCCGTCTTCGCCGCAATACTAAAAGGCATATCCTTCAACGCATAAATCGTAGCCTTAGGGTCGGTAATCGCAAGCTGCATTCCTTTTTCCACCTCGTTTATTTCCCATTGAAGATCCGAAAAATCGCCAAGTACTCTCGGGTGAGGCGCATCCATTGCAACAACCGGCTGCAGCACTTTTCCATCCGTAGCGATAATATTCAAGGATACGAGAAGTTGGATGGGGGTCGTGAGTAAATCCCCCTGGCCTATCGACACGTTATAGGTATCTCCCAAAAGCCAGGGTTTTTTATCTCTTTTTTGCTTCCATTCTATCGAAGGCAAAAATCCTTCTACTTCTCCCGGCAAGTCAATCCCCGTCCGAGCTCCTAGACTGAATTTCTTCCACCATTCTCGCAAACGCTCGATCCCGATTCCTTTCTGGCCCCCCGGCCCCGGAGCTCCGCCTCCCACCTCATAGAAATACACGTCACTCGAATAGGCGATGGCTTTGGCGAGATTCACATACCCGTGATAGCGCCAATCGTTATACCGAGTAGGCTTCGAAGGATCGAAGGGGTTCGGGATATCGAGGTACCCAGGCGCAAAAATCTCTTTCGCGGGATTGATCACCCCCTCATGGAGGGCAGCGATGCCCACAAGAGGCTTTACAGTAGATCCGGGGCTATATGCGCCTGAAACCGCCCGGTTAAAGAGCGGTTTTGAGGAAGAATTGAGTATTTCCTTTTTTTCTTCGGCGTGCCCAGGTCCCGAAAGAATATTGTTGTCATACGAGGGTTCTTGTACGAGCGCCAAAACTTCTCCGGTCTTAGGGTCCATCGCAATTCCCACGCCTACTTTTCGGCCCAAAGAGTGGAGTGCCTTCGTAAGCCGCTCATAAAAATAAGACTGAAGCTCTGCGTCAATCGTAAGCTTCAAAGTTTCACCGCGCGAAGGCGCTCGAGATTCGGTGGTATCTAATATGTTTCCCCATGCATCACGCTTTACGAGCGTAAGACCCGCGCCACCACGCAGCTTTTTATTATAAAAGCGCTCGACGCCATCTTTTCCGATCAATTCTCCGGAACTCAAAGTGGGGTCCTCGCGTAAATCTGCAGCTCCGGGAAATCCCACATATCCCAAGACATGCGCGAACGCTTTGCCTTTTTTGTACACTCGCCGCACGCCGTCCTCTACAAGAATTGTGGGAAGCTCAAGTCCTTTGAGCATCACAAGAATTCGATCATTCACTTCAATAGGAATAGGAATGCGCTCCCCTACGCGATCCGCATCCACTTCTTTGATCCACTTCCAAACTTCCTCTTGAGGAATACCGATAAGCTCCAAAGCGTCGAGCGTAGGCTGCTGAAGCTCTTCCTTTTTAAAAAATTTTCCCACCTCGAGAAATACATATGGCACAATGGAATTCTCTGCAAGCACGGTCCCAAATCGATCAGTAATGACCCCCCGAAGTGGCGGGGTTTTTTTAATCTGCTCCAAATTCGCGCGCGCCCGGGCCGCATAAACCTCTCCTTTCCCCCAGCCAAGCGCAAGAATCTGCCAAACGAAAAGAAGGGCGAGCCCCAAAACCACGAACCATATATAAAAAAGAGGCCTATTCCCCAAAGGCAACTCAACAGTTTCTACCTCATGACTTTCCACTTCTGCCACAGCCTCTTCAAATGCAGGCGCCGCTCCTTCTCTTTTTCTAAAACGTCTCCATACCATAGCTCAATTTTACTCTGCGGGCCGTAAAAATTGCACCGCAACGAAAAAAGGGAAGCTCCACAAAATCCCCAAAATAATTTCCCCCACAAAGACAAACGGAAACTCCAATATTACCCGGGCGTAAGCAAGGACATACCACAGTCCCACCCCAAGGCCCGCTGCCAACACGCATCCGAAAAAAGCAGAACCGGGGAAAATATCTTTGAGTACATGCACCCCGAAAGGAATTGCGACTAGCGCAACCAGCTCTCCGCTTATGCTAGGCTGCCAATTCAAGAACCAAATGGAAAGCAGAATGAAGAAGAGCAGCTCCCGAGTACGAAGCACCGTAGCAAGAGCGACAAGAGAAAGAAGGAGAAAATTCTCTAAACCGAACCCCACTCTCCCAAACTTAAGCTGTATGAGTAAAGCAAAAAGAAAAATAATTCCCCCGCCTACAAGTCTCATGATTCTGTCTTATGTAGCGCAGGATCCCAATCCGTACGAATCCGAAGCACTCGCACCTCCGTGGGATTAAAAGGAAAAATCATCTGAGCCTCTTTAAAAAGTCCGTCTCGCGCTACGCTCATTGTCCCTACCGCGCCTATAGGCATCCCGTAAGGCAGAGAAGGTATAGCGGCATACACTGCCTCCCCCGGTTCAAACACCGCATCATTTGAGACAAGCGTAAGACGCGGTTCTCCGCCTCCCACGAGGAGTGCATCTACTCCTTTTTTTCCCACACGCACGGGGTATTTCGTGCGAACATCAAAAAGAGTTTCTACAAGAGAAAAATGGGGAAAAACTTTCGTAACACGCCCAATAAATATGCCACGAAACAATACCGGCTGCCCCACGAGCACTCCCTTTTCCTTGCCCACATTTACTAAAAGCTCGCTTTTTAAGCCGAATGGATATTCCGAATATACCTCTGCCACTGTGCCCAAAAGGGTCGAGCTCGCCAGCTGTTCGAGGATAAGGGCGTCCCGAGCGAGCTGAGTCTCCAACACGAGAACCTGAGCCGCGCCCTCCCCCGTTTCACTCGCACTTCCCTGCAACCCTCGCCGCAAGGTAAACGCTGTCTGGGGCTCTACAGTAGCCAATCCGAGTATAAACAAAGTAAGTATTCCTAAAGTATATTTTTGCACCATGTTCGTTAGCCACTAGGACTTAGGCACTAAAACCCGAATTTCTCTACGTTCTAATGGCGAAGTGCTAATGGTTAAAGCTTGATCTCCAGCGGCTTCAAAGGATTATCGAGAAGTGTACGGTATCCAGCAAAGTCATCCACAATTTGCCCCAAACCTCTCGCCACACACGTCAAAGGCTCTTCCGCGACCGATACCTTTACCGCAGTTTCGCGTTCAATAAGCTCCTCGATTCCCCGAAGCATAGCTCCTCCTCCGCAAAGGACAATTCCCTGGGCGAGCATATCTCCCACAAGTTCCGGAGGGGTGAGCTCCACTACTTCATGAATGGAATCTACGATCGTACGAAGTGATTTTTGTATTGCCTGCCGCACTTGAGCGTTTTTCACGGTAACTTCTCGAGGCAAACCGGTAGTGTAATCGCGTCCTCGAATCGAAACCTCGATGCGTCCGTCTACAGGCACCGCCGAACCGGCAGCGATCTTCAGATGCTCTGCCGTGGGCTCTCCGATTGCCAATCGGAATTCCTCGCGCACAAACCGAACAATATCTTCATTCAATTTGTCCCCTGCGGTCCGTAAAGTCTTCGCAACTACAATTCCACCCATAGAAATCACCGCGATATCGGTCGTCCCTCCCCCGATATCCACAATGAGACTCGCCGTAGGCGAGAGAATGGGCAACCGCGCTCCCAGCGCTGCCGCTACGGGCGCTTCTACTAAATACACCTTGCTGCATCCCGCATTCTTAGCAGCGTCCTCAACGGACTTCCGCTCCACTTCGGTTACCCCATTCGGAATCGCAAGTACTCCGCGCCGGAACCCCAAGAGCGGGGTTCGCGCCGCGCGTTTCAAAAACTGCCGAAGCATTTCTTCGGTCATTTCGAAATCAGATACCACCCCGTTTACGAGAGGTCGCACCACATTGATATGCGCCGGGGTTCTCCCCGTCATTTTTTTCGCTTCTTCTCCTACTGCTAAAATTTGTCCGGTCTTACTATTCACCGCTGCCACCGATGGTTCGTTCACCGTGAGTCCCTTCCGCCCCAAGTACACTAAGGAATTCGCGGTCCCCAAATCTATTCCCACATCGCTAAAAATATAATCGAAAGCAGACATAAAATTACTAATTGCTAATTGCTCTAATTTCTAATTGGGATTTGTACATCGGAATTTAGCTAGTAATTAGGAATTAGAAATTGAAAGTTTTGTGATAAGCTCCTTCTCGCTAATCAGTTCTGCTTTTTCCGAATTGCGAGCCTTGAGCTCTATCTTACCTTTCGTTTTGGGACTTACGACTGCACGCCAAGGCATTCCCAAAAGATCCGCATCAGTGAACTTTTCTCCGGCTCCCCGATCGGTCTCGTCATAGAGTACACTAATTCCCCTCTTCTCCAAAGTATGGGCGAGCTCCGTCCCCGAAGCGCCGTTCAGCTCGAGAAGATGCACCGTGAAAGGCGCGACTGACGCAGGCCAGAGTACGCCTTTTTCATCATGAAAACGCTCCACAATAACCCCCATAAGTCGTGAAATACCTATCCCATAGCATCCCATCACCACCTCGTGTGAAGCTCCCTTTTCATCTTTGAACTTGAATTCGAAAGGGGCCGAATATTTAGTCTTCAATTTGAAAATATTTCCCACTTCGGCGCCTCGTGCTTCGGCAAGTTTCTCCGCTCCGCACTTAGGACACGTATTCTGCTCCTCTATTATTTCCTTATTCACCGCCACGCGGCATTGTTCGCAAAGATAAATAATATCCTCCCCCGCCGGAATAAGTGTTTGAAATTCATGGGAGTATTTGGAAAAAGTGCCTCCCGAAGCAAAGGTAAGTACGGTGTCCTCCCCGAGTCCCACCCGTTCGAACACGCGCCCATACGCCTCTTGTACTTTTTCATAGTACGCATCCAAATCCGCATCATCCCGGTGGAATGAATATAAATCTTTCATCAAGAACTCCCGGCCTCGGAGCAACCCCGACTTCGCTCGCTTCTCATCTCGAAACTTCGACTGAATTTGGAACACGTACCGGGGCAAATCCTGGTAGGAAAGAATAAATTGTTTGGCGAGCGGGGAAATCACTTCTTCATGCGTGGGCCCGAGCACATAGTCATTTTTGGAATAATGACTCGTGAATCGGAAAAGAGTGTCATAGGTTTCGAATCGCCCAGTCTCCATCCAGTTCGCTTTGGGATGCAAGACGGGTAAAGAAACCTCTTCCCCTCCGATCGCCTGCATCTCTTCTCGCACAATATGCTCGATTTTTTGAAGCACTCTGAGTCCCAAAGGAAGAAAAGAATACACCCCTGCCATAAGCTTATTCACAAACCCTCCCCGGATCAGAAGCTGCGCATTCAATGCTGTCTCGTCTTTAGGGAAATTTCTGCTCGTCTTCGTAAATAATTGGGATTGCCGCATGTGAATAGCTTATCTCAAAGTTCAAATGGCACAAGCCCCCAATACCGCTTTTCGCAGCATTGGGGGTTAGGACGCTCCGGTCAAGCCCAAGCCTTTACTGAGAGGGATAAAGGACTCCCGGGAAAATACTCCCTCCGGAAGTTACTCCTTGGGTTGTAGACGTTGCACTGGCAGCCGTGACAATAAAAGTTTTACTGTTTGAAGATTCGGCCGCCCAGGAATCTACAAAAATCTCATATGCTCCTGACGTAAGTCCGGCAGGGACTGCGACTACCACCGAACTCCCATCCCTTCCCGAAGCCAGTTCCATCTTCGACAGCCCATTCCCCACAAATAAAACCCGAGTCGGTATTGCAATATCCCTCGAAAAGTTATTTCCTCGAAGCGTAAGTCGCGCTCCTACTGAACCGGAAGCAGGTTCTATTGCGAGAAGCTCGGGAATAGGAAGCGAAGCCATCACCCACACATCTTGGCCTGCCGTCGGAGAACACCCTATGGTTTGGAGCGATACTTTATTCGAGGCAACACAACCCGCAAGGGTAGTGGGAGCAAACTTCCCCCCTAATACTGCGCCTGATCGAACGGTGGCGGTCACTACCACATTTGCGGCCCCCCCATGATTAATAACAACGGGAACTACTCCCGAAAAGGAATATGATTCCCCTCCCTGGAGAGAAGCATACTTAGCTCCGAAACTCTGCCCATCGACTAAAACTTGCAAATCTTGAAATTCTGATGCGTTCTCCCCTATGCGAATGGCGATAGAATTCACGACGACTGGCTGCCCCACAAAATTCTCCAATCTGAATTTGCCGAGAGGAAGATTGGGAGTCCCTATTGGAGCAGGAAATGTTTCGTTCACCGCCTTTTTAGCCAAAAGGTCTCGCGCAAGGGCAGGAGCTACGCCTCCCGAACCCAGAGAATTTCCGGAGGATGTGGAAGTATCTTGGGAAGTCCCTAGATAAAGCACTCCGGGAGATTCTGGTGGCGCAGGTGGCGCGGCAGGATAAAGCACTCCCGGGAACGGACTCTGCGACGAAACTCGAGAGGAGCTTGAAGTTCCCGGGGAAGAAGACAGGGAGCTGGTCGCCTGACTCCCCGGCTGATTCGCGCAACCATATAACTGATGCAACTTTGCACGCGTCTTTGCTCCCACATATCCCGTTCCCCTTCCCAACCCTGCGGGAGCAAGAATCTCCGAGGCATACTTTTCCTGAAAGGAGGTCACCCCCGCCGCAACGGTTTCAGTGTATATATACTCTTCCGTCCCAGGAGTAAGAATAGTGCTTGAAGCAAAAATCTTTTCCGCGATAAGTGCTCTTACTAAGGCCTTTGTATCTGCTCCAACATTCGAACTTTCGATCCCAAAGTTTTTTCCCCAAACATGACAAAATGCAGCTCCTCCTTGAGGCTGAGTTTTAAGAAGCCGCTGATTAAGTTCCTGCACTTGCCTTTGAAGACTCTGAAGGAGGATTTGCAAAGCCCCTATATCCGAAGGCAATCCTGCAGTTTGTGCAAATATACTCGAAGGCAAGATAAGAAAAAATGCCCCTGCGACGACGAACGCGGTTACCGCAATCCTCCCTAAATAAAAATGGTTCATAGTGTAAAAACTATACCATGTTCCTGCCAGTAAATATCCCCAAACCTGCTATACTGCAACAATGCCCAAGGGGGGAAAAAGCGTCCTCGCCATCCCAACATACAACGAAAGGGAAAGTGTAGGCATCCTACTTCCATTGATTAAGAAGCTCTACCCTTCCTTAACCATTTTGATCGTTGACGATAATTCTCCGGATGGGACGGGGGAAGAAATAAAAAATCTACAGGCGCAATATCAAGGGATCATTCTGCTCTCCCGCCCCTCCAAAATAGGCCTGGCCTCTGCCTATCTTGCCGCATTTCAAACCCTTTTACAGGACCCCACCGTACAATGCGTGATTACAATGGACGCAGATTTCTCACACGATCCCGAAGCAATTACCTCATTCCTGGAAGAAATAAACAGGGGCAATGACGTGGTAATTGGATCACGATATGCCGCACACGGCCGCACAGAAAACTGGAATTGGAAAAGACGGATGTTGAGCAAATATGCGAATATATACGCGAGAACCATCACTGGCCTTCCTATACACGACCTCACCACGGGGTTTGTCGCCTATCGTCGCAATATACTCGAGCAAATTGTAACGAATGGATTTTCGCATGAAGGATATGCGTTTCAAATAGAAGCGAAGTGGCTTGCGCATGCGCGGGGCGCGAGAATTGTCGAGATTCCGATAATATTTAGAGAACGGCAAAACGGAGTCTCTAAAATGAGCGGCGAGATCATGATGGAAGGCATTGTCGCTCCTTGGCGGTTGCGCTTCCGAAAAAAATTGGAAAGTAAGCTGCAGCTAAATGCATGAAGATAATAAAAGCACAACTAAAAGCCGATCTCTTTCCCGCTTCTCGCAAAGGCTTGGGATGGCTCCTCGGCACAGGAATATGTTTTGCAGTAGGATTTGCAGCCAAAGGACTTCTATTAAATCCGCTGCGCTTCGAAGCCAGCGGCGGCGAATGGAACGGCTACCTTACTAATTACTTTTTCCCTTCGCTCTTCTCCGCCTTAACGCTCTGGCTCTGGATAGTGATACAGAAAACAAAAGAGTTGCCTCCTAAAACTTTTTTGCTCTGGATAATGCTATTCGGCCTTCTTTTTGCGGGCATTGCGGCACTCTCCAATCCCACCATCCAAGATATCTATTGGAGCATGCTGCTTACCAAAGGATGGGTTATGAGCAACCTGAATCCTTATCTCACCACTCCCAATATGCTCAGTGGTGATCCTTGGCTTGCTCCGTTTTTGGATTTCAAAGATTCCCCCATGATATACGGCCCGCTATGGGTATACCTCGTGGCCGGAGCAATATATGTCGGCAAGTCTTTTGCCGGTTCCCTATTTTTCATAAAACTCGTCATGCTGGCGATATTCTTGTGCATCGGAATTGTATTGCGCCGCATCATGCACATCCATCGTCTCTCCCCCCAAATGCAAAATATTCTGCTCCTCCTTCTCGCCTGGAATCCCTTCATACTCCAAACCCTGATCACCGACGCGCATAGCGACGCCCTGATCCTGCTCTCGATTCTTGTAAGCTATCTTTTCTTCAAGGAAAAGAAATATGGCGCAAGTGCCGGAGTATTGCTTGTCGGAGGATTCGCGAAATACACCTCTCTTTTTCTCCTACCAATTCCTCTCTTTTACTTATTATGGAAATCAACATTTTCTTTGCGGGAAAAAGCAGTGAGGCTTGGAGGAATAGTATTGCTCGCGTTAGGAATGGGCATCCTCCTCTACGCTCCTTTTGGGGGATTTGAAACGGTGCTCGGAGGCGGAATGAGAAATGCTTTACTGGAACTAGGCTCGATCCCTTTTTCGCTGTTCCCCACCATGGCAATTGCTACCACGTTGAACTTCGACACTTCTGCGATCCGCTTGCTGGGTCTGCTCGTGGGAATATTCCTGATGTGCTGGTACTTAAAAAAAGATAATTCTCTCCTTGCTTATTCCTTTCCTTTTCTCGGGATTTTTATTTTTGGAACTCCTTGGTTTCTGCCTTGGTACACAATGTGGATATTCCCGCTCCTGCTTTTAATTTTTTCCCCGCTCTCCATAATCCTTGTCTCCAGCCTGCTTATACTCACCCCAACCGTAATTTCGCCTCTTACGGGCTCTTACATAGTGGCTTCTATTTATATCGGATGGAAACTTCTCTCACCCCACGCTAACGCGCCAGCTCCCCGATTGACTGAATAAGCGTCTGCAAAGCGTGGAGCATATTTCCTAATTGAGAACTGCGGTAGTCATAGGTAGAAGGATACCCGTTCGTGGAAGGATACGTGGTGCCACCCGATGGATACGTTACTCCCGAAGAAGGATATGTCACTCCCGTGGAAGGATATGTGGTTCCCGTAGACGGGTATGTTGCTCCGCTTGATGGATAGGCAACTCCCGAAGAAGGATAGGTGGTTCCCGTCGAGGGATACGTGACTCCTCCCGAAGATGGATATGTGATGCCACTCGTGGACGGGTAGGTGGTTCCGCTCGTAGAAGGATACGCACTCCCCTCCACAATCACACTTATCGAATCCGAACCAGTCATCGTCCCATAAGAATCAAAACACTTCAGGGTAAACACCATATTGGCATAAAGCGGAGCACTCGTATAAATCCCCGAAGTGGGGAGAGAAGAACTCGTCCAATTCGAAGAACAATAATTTGCCCCGGTGGACTCCCACGTAAGCGTAATTGGATTTCCAGAAATTACTGTCGCACTGAAACGCAAGCCGTTGGATTTAAGAGCCACCGGCACTCCTGATGCGGAATATCCAGTGGTAGACGGATATGTTACTCCGCCTGCGGGATACGTGACTCCCCCAGAAGAGGGATACGTAACTCCGCCAGCCGAAGGATACGTCGTTCCGGGAGACGGGTATTTAGTACTAATTGACGGATATGTGGTTCCTGTCGACGGATAAGTCACGCTTCCAGTAGAAGGATATGACACTCCTCCGCTAGATGGATAGGAAACTCCTATAGAAGAGTAAGGAGTACCGCTTGAAGGATAAGTCGCTCCCGTTGAGGGGTAAGTAGTCCCGGTTGAGGGGTAAGTAGTTTCCGTCGAAGGATACGTGGTTCCACCGGTTGGATAGGTAACACCGGAAGAGGGATACGTGACTCCGTTCTTACATTCATATCGCACCGTGGAAGAATTCAAGGCACAAGCCTGTCCCGCAGGGCAAGTTCCATAAATAAGGCCCCCGCAAACATACGCAGCCGTCGGGCCAGTCGAAGGATAGGTTGTCCCTGTAGAAGGGTAAGTGGTTCCTCCGGAGGGGTAAGTAGGGCCGCCAGTGGAAGGATACGTCGTGCCAGTCGAGGGATATGTAGTACCCGTAGAAGGATATGTTGTCCCGGCTGGGGGATAAGTTATTCCAGTCGACGGCCGAGTAGTCCCCGTGGACGGATAGGTAGTTCCTGCCGAAGGGTAGGTCACCCCGCCAGTAGAGGGATAAGTCGCCCCTCCGGAGGGGTAAGTAACTCCGCTCGTTGAAGGGTAAATAGTTCCAGTCGAAGGATATGTTGTTCCTGTAGATGGATAGGTCATACCTGTCGAGGGATATGTACTACCTATGGAAGGATACGTTGTCCCGCTTGTGGGGTACATCACTCCAGCACCAGGGGTACCACTCGTAGTGGGGTAAGTAGCTCCTGTTGGAGGTTTAATTGCTCCAGTCCCAGTAGCCGGATAATTTGTACTTGTGGAAGGGTAAGTAACACTACCCGTGGGATAAGTGATTCCCGTCGAGGGACGAGTTATTCCAGTAGACGGCTGCGCGGTTCCTTGGGGATACACCGCGCCGGTAGAATGCGTGGTGCCACTCGAGGAAGTTCCAGTCGACGCAGTTACCGTAATTGTTACCGGCACCTCCACGCTAAGCGCAGTATTCAAGGCATCACTTGCCCGAATCGAAGCCCGATACACGCCAGCTTGGGTAGGAGTCCCGCCAAGTTGGCCCGTAAACGCTCCAATTTTAGTAAGATTGATTCCGGGCGGGAGAGACCCAGAAGAAAGTGCCCAGTTAAAAGATCCCGAGAATCCAAATGCCGGATTACCCACCAAGCCAAGCCGATAAGGAACTCCCACAGGAATGGTGACACTCACTGAAGTGGGCTCTACCACAGAAGAATGTTTCGTAGCGGTACCGCCGCCACCGCCCTCACCACCGCCAGTCGAAGGAGTCGCCCCAAGCGGCCGGTACGGCGGCGAAAGCCGCTGGTCGTCGCGGCCCGTTGCCGCCGACCCAGAGGTAATCGTCGGCGACGTCGGCTGGCCCGCGGTGCTGGTGATGGTGAACGGCGCGTCGCTATAATCAGTAACTGTCGTGCCATCTGAACGGGTTGCGATAACGTTCACCACGTACCTTCCCGGAGGGGTAGCGGAGCCGGCAGACCACACGGTGGCGCGGTACTCGCCCGTATTCGGCAATCCCCCCGCGACATTCGTCGCCCCAGAAGCAGGGCATTGCGTGGTCTGGTCGCCCACCGTGCAGAAGTTAATGGTCACGCGCGAATTCTCAGCCGTGAGCCCTGTGGAGTTGCTCCATCGGACGAGAAGCGTCGGCGACGAAGCGCTCGGTGCGATGGTTTCCCCTCCGTTCGGCAAGAGGACGGTGATCGAGGGCTGGCTATTACTTCCGGGGCCAGTTACGGTAACGGGTCTGGTCTCAGCTCGAGTACCCCCATTCGGATCTTCTAAACCAAACTTAAGGGTATATGTGCCCGGAGCCGAATAGGAATGAGTGAACTGAGCGGAAGTCGTTCCTCCAAGAGAAGTCGCATTGCCGGTCCCTACGCTCGGAGTGGTGCCATCCCCCCAATAGGCGCCATACGTGAGCGAGGTCCCATCGAAATCCAAACCAGATACTTGCCATGTTCCGACCTGTCCGACCGCTAAAGAAGTGGGTCCGCTGATAGAAACAAATTGTGGTAATCGATTCCCCGCGGTAGCCCCAGTGATCGTGAATGGACGATCGCTAAAATCACGAGCAATCACTGATCCGTTCTGATCCGTCCACTCTGCGAGCAAGTAATACTCCCCCGTAGCAGTATCAGTACTAAATTCAGTAGTACCCGAAAATTCGTAAGGGTTCATAAAGGAAAAATCTCCTTCTGCCCCACTCACTTTCTCGAAATAGCCGGAACGCCACGTTGCATCGTTGCGAATAGTAAGATACACCCAATATTTTCCTACACCGGGGTTCTTGATAGACACCCGATAAGAAAGTGTATCCGAAGAATTACTCGGCCCTGCTTTCCGATACTGCCCACCCTCATTCGGCGAAAGGACGGTGATCGAAGGAGTTGAGGTTGATGTCCCAGTGCCCGCAGAACCTACTGTTATGGCAAGCGAGGCTTCATTGTTATCCTCCCGAGATTCTGCAATCTTATTTAAGGGGTCCACTTTCACCTTCAAAGTCTTTACACCAGGTGTCGAGAATATGAAATCAGACACTGATAAACAGGAAGTGCCGGGAGCAAGCGACGGCTCGCCCGCACAAGTATTTCCCTCGGAAAATGGGACTAAGTAGGAAAATCCACCGCTTTGATCAAGGTAACTGTAAGCCGAGGACACTGTGCGAGAGCCGGTCCCGCGATTTGCAATCGTGAAGACAATGCGGGTTTTCTGGCCCACACTCACCGCCTTTTCATTCTGGTACATGCCCTCTATTACCAAATCGGGCGCATCTCCGGAAGCTCCGCCCGGTGCGGCAATGGTGAATGTCCTATCACTTTCGTCTCCTTGTGCTTTTCCGGCGATTATATCGCTCGCAACTTGATCAGAATCCACTCCCGCAGTGGCGATAACCGTCGCAATTCTGTATCCCATGCCGGGAGTAA
>VGJV01000006.1 GCA_016867315.1 Candidatus Liptonbacteria bacterium
GATGCGGCTTTCGCTTCTCGTAGCAGTAAAAGCAATTTATGTTACAACTTTCGCCTGTCAGCTTAACGATTATTGAAACCGCGCGAGATTCATCGGCTGAATCCAGCGAAAGGAACAGCGGCGAAAAATCCTTCCTCATTTATCAGCGAGCCGCCAAAGCATCGAGCTTTGCCCGGCCTGAAGGACATGAGCACCTTCGATTGGAATCCAAAAGCACTCGAATCTAGTGGGGGCTTGCTTTCCATCGTGGTCTTCCTTGCACTCCCATCTTTCGGGAAGCTCTTTCGTAGGTCGAGCGGTATAAAAATAACGCTCCTGAAGTTCGGCGCGGTATGGTGAAATGTCGTATAAAGTAGTTCCCAAAAAGCCTTCCACCTCAAAAGTGTCGTAGCCTGTCTCTTCGCGTAGTTCCCTTAGCGCTGCTTGCTCAGGAGTTTCCCCGTCTCGAATACTTCCAGCTGGAACCTGGACTCCCACTTGTTCCCACGAGTAGTCAAGATGACGAAACACCAAAAGACGGTTATTGTGGACACAATATACTAGCACTTTTTTCTTTATTACCTTTGGCATTTTAGAACCTCTATTCTAACTAGAAATTAACAAATGAGTCAATCTGCCCGTCGGCTTGACCAAGTAGTTCAGCCACAGTCTTGGCATCAGGTCTGGCTTTTGGAATTGGCGACAAGCAGCCTAAGATCAAGTCTGTCATTTTTGGGGCGACCATAGAAGCAAGCTTCTCCGCCGATTGAATTCGCGGCATGTCACCGGTAAGCGTTCTATGGAGCAGAACGCCGAGACTGTAGATATCAGCGGGAGGCCCCGCAGCAGAAAAATCATCCAGGTAGTCAGGAGGCCAATGCACTTCGGGGCCGCGAGTTCGTGGCCCAGAAGGAATATCTATTGAGCGGGCAAATCCTAGGTCAATGACACACGCCCCATCGTCAGAGACGAGGATGTTTTCATGATACACGTCGCGATGCACAAAACCCCGGTTGTGCAATCGATCCAGGGCGCAAGCAACATCTGAAAGCCACTTAATGCGTCTTCTGACGGTATCTCGATCAGGGCGCGTAGGTAGTGTCAATTTTTGTCCAGAAATCCGAACCATTTTCAAAAAGGGTATTCCCTCCACGACACCTTTATCGATAATACAGGGCCATCCTTTCTCTCCCGCAACTTGCAGGAATTCTTGGCCGGGACCGACCCACGAAACTCTGCTAGTGCCCTGCGAATGACTCCGACTGCGGTAACACCGATCGGATTAAAAACCCAATTTGCTTCGGTTGCTGGAAAAGAATATCGTCTAGAACGCAATCCCAATTTCCCGAGTGGAAGCTGGCAAACAAGTTTTGACAAGGTTCCGGGCACCGGGACTCACCTGGAGGCTATCGACACAGTCGCGCCAAGCTTGACCACTTCAATTCATCGCCTCCGAGTCCTTGGAAATGGCCACCCAGACGTTCTGAGCAAATTATCCGGGTCGTTCAACCAGCGCCTGTTTGGAAACTCCGAGACGCGGGTTTCCATCCCGTTTGCGCGACCGGATGCAGCCGCTGGCTTGGTGGTTTCGGTCGCAAACAATGTCGTGACAATCAAGGGCGCTCCCGCATGGACTTTGGGTCAGTGGGTCTTTGCCTCGGACACTCAGACAAACACTTACTATCTTTCGATTCGGAGCGGGGCGAAGGAGGGATTCTTTTACAAGATCACGGACAACACAGAGAACAGCTTGACACTCGATTTGCAGGATGAGACACTGGACGGCCTTAACGCTCTTGATCGGGTCGCGGTCGTTCCATTTTGGACGCTAGGCACGATCTTTCCGGGTGGTATTGGAGTGCATGCATCAACGTCCCAGTTCACTCGGAGAACCGAAGTGTTTCTTTTCAGCGGAACGGGGATCAATCTAAGCGCTGCAAGAACCTACTTTTTTATGGGAAACTGGCGACAGTATGGCGTAACTGGAAACAAGGATGACGACATCCTCTGGCCCGATACTTACTTTATCGTTCGGCATAATCTGAGCACAGACACATCGTTGACGTGCTTCGGCGACGTAATCTCATCCAAGTGGGCGATCAGACTCCGATCTCGCTCGGCGGGCAGACAGGATAATCCAGTGGCGTTGCCTCGGCCCGCAGCACAATCACTGAATCAGTCTGGTTTGGTCGAGAGCGGCGCAATTCGACCGAGCATGAGCCGCTTCCAACGAGCCGATGAACTGCTCGTCTTTGACAATCAAGCCATAGGCAAGAACAAGTCTGCGTCGGCAACGTATTTCTTTTTTGCCGGCAGATGGGAAAAATATGGAGAGAGTCAGCGAGATGCTGGGGATGACCTAATTTTTGCGCCGGGCACGGGCGTAATTATTCGTAGAAACTCAAGCACTGAACCCGGTGCCCTGACGCCAGCATAACCGAGACAGACTAGTACAACCCTTTGTTCTGGCCTGCGGACGGCTTTCTCAATTTCAGGCGTTTTAGCCGTTACTTCCCGTCGCGAGGATCGAACTAATAATGTGAAGACAACATGAAAACGCAAACGTCAACTGAGCATCCAACTGGGAATGGCGATGGTTTTGATCACACGCGCGAACTCGCAGAGACTTCCCCCGAGAAAACAAAGGCTAAATTCCTATCGCCCAATTCGTGGTTCGCAAAGCATTTTCCGAAAATCCACGCGAAATACGGAAATCCGATGGCGATCCGATGGCGCTGAAGCAGGGTCGGGACGGTGACGTGGCGGTTGATGATATCTCGGAGGATTTCTTTGCCGGCGTCCTTGGCGAGGATGGATTCCCCGAAATGCCGACCGTATTTGTGGGCGACGAGAATCGTTTTTATACTTACGACCCCTCGGAGGGTCACTACAGGGCGCAAACAGAAGCATCGCTGCTGTTTCGGCTGAGCAAGATGCTCCGCGAGTGCTGCGAGAATTACGACGGGGGGGTAGACGTGACGAAGCTCGCGTATCGGTTCTCCAAAACCGCGTCGCTCGCCGGGGTTATTAAGCGAGCCAAGGGTGTCCTGGAGGTTCCGGGCATGTTTTTTGATGCCAACCTCGTGGATTTTTTACCGTGCACAAATGGGATGCTCCGACTGTCAGATTTCAAACTGCTGCCATTTAGCCCGGCATTCCGTCGGCGTAACAAATTAGGTATCGCGTACGATCCGGAAGCAACTTGCCCGCGGTTTCTGGATCAGTTGATGCGGCCGGCTTTGGATGAAGAAGATTTGGAGTTGCTGCAGCGTTGGTGCGGCCAGGCATTGATCGGCGTCAATCTCGCCCAAGTGATTCTGTTTCTTATTGGCACTCCCGGAGGCGGCAAGGGCACGTTCATCCGCATTCTGAATCGAATTATCGGCCCCGAAAACATGGCGACATTCAGGTCAGCATTGCTGATGAATCGATTTGAGATCAGCGGATTTGTCGGGAAGACGCTATTGTATGGTGCGGATGTCGCGCCGGATTTTCTAAACTGCTCCGCCGCTGCCGTACTGAAGTCACTCACTGGCCTTCGGAATATTCGCCAACAAACCAGACGAATTTTTCCTCCAACCGCCTGTGAATCTGACGGTTCCAGGTCCCTTATGGAGAACCCTTAGGGATGGAGAGGACATCAGGGTGACCGTGGGCATGTCGTTCGATGCAACGACGTACCCGAACGCCTTGATCCTTGTTGGCAGCAACGATTCAGGTGATGGTGAGGAGACGGTCACCGCACAAGTGCGCAATCGCACCTGCGTGTACGGTGGGTTGGGGTTGCACCTCACCAAGATCGAATAACAAATCGAAAGCAACATGCGAGCGGCCAGTCCTACCACAATTGGACTGGCCGCTTTCACGTTTAAAGCTTGCCTGAAATTCAGGCGAAAGCAGTCAACAGCTTCGCTTTTTATTTTGATTTTGGCGTGTTAATTTGTGGGGTAATGACTTCTGGGGAAGTAAGGCAAAAATACTTGGAATTCTTTAAAGCGCGCGGCCATGTGGTCGTGCCTTCGGCACCACTCGTGCCGCAAAACGATTCCACGACGCTTTTTACCGGGAGCGGCATGCAGCCCATGATCGGATATCTTTTGGGGGCGCCGCACCCCTTAGGTACGCGCATCACGGACTCTCAAAAATCTTTTCGTACGGTAGACATCGAAGAAGTGGGAGATAACCGACATACCACCTTTTTCGAAATGCTGGGGAACTGGTCCTTAGGAGATTACTTCAAGCAAGAGCAGCTTCCCTGGTTTTTTGAATTCCTAACAAAAGAAATTGGCCTGGATCCAAAACGCTTGTATGTAACCGCCTTTATTGGAGACGAAAAAAATAAATTGCCGCGCGACACGGACTCCGCCGAGATTTGGAAGCAGCTTTTTAAGGAACAGGGGATCGAGGCTGAAGTGGCTCTGCTAGGTTCGGAAGCCGAAGGTTATGCGCGGGGAATGAAAGGAAGCGAACGGATATTTTATTATGACGCGAAGAAAAATTGGTGGAGTCGGGCGGGTGCGCCCGAGAACATGCCGGCCGGTGAACCCGGCGGTCCAGACTCGGAAGTCTTTTATGACTTCGGGACTCCACATGACCCCAAATTTGGGAAACATTGTCACCCGAATTGTGATTGCGGCCGGTTTTTGGAAATCGGAAACAGCGTGTTTATGGAGTATCTAAAACAGCCCGATGGCTCCTTCGTGCCACTGCCTAAAAAGAATGTGGATTTTGGAGGTGGACTCGAACGCATTATGAGCGCCGCGGCAAATATCCCGGACGTACTCGCGGTGTGCCATCTCTCGATTTTGAACAAGCTCGAAGAACTCTCGGGAAAAACTTATGAGTCGAACGCTCCCGCCTTTCGCATTGTGGCGGATCACATAAAAGCTGCTTCTTTCCTGATTGGCGATGGAGTTTTGCCTTCGAATACCGAACGAGGTTATTTCGTGCGACGGCTTCTGCGCCGGGCGGTGCGATATGCGGATCAATTAGGAGTAAGCGCCGGATTGGAAATGTTGGTAGATGCTGCGCTTGAGTCATACGCCGATGCATACCCCGAAACCTATGCCATGCGGGGAACCATCCAAAAAGAAGTGGCCAAAGAGGAAGAAAAATTCCGAAAAACCCTGAAAGAAGGGTTGCGGGAGTTCGAAAAAATTTCTCAGGGCAAAACGATTTCCGGAAGAGATGCTTTTCTCCTTTTCTCTACGTATGGATTTCCCTTTGAAGTCACGCTGGAATTATCAAAGGAACGCGGACTCGCCGTAAACGATGAAGAATTCAAAGCGGAAATGAAAAAGCACCAAGAGCTTTCCCGCACTGCTTCGGCGGGCACCTTCAAAGGCGGGCTCGCGGATTCTTCGGAGCAAACTACGCGTCTGCACACCGCCCATCATCTTTTACTCAAAGCTCTGCAAATGGTTTTGGGTCCCACGGTAAAGCAGCGGGGGTCGAACATCACCCAGGAGCGTTTGCGGATTGATTTTTCCTGGAACGAAAAACTTACACCGGAGCAGATCAAAAGGGTGGAGGCTATCGTGAACGAAAAAATCGGGGAAGATCTGCCTGTCTTGCGGAGTGAATTAGCGCGAGAAGAGGCGGAGAAGCTCCACGCGGAGCACGAATTTGGTGCGAAGTATCCTGAGCGTGTCTCGGTGTATTCGATAGGACCGAAGTCCGCTACCCCCGAACACCCTCAATTCGAAAAGGCTTTCTCCATTGAGTTTTGTGGCGGACCGCACGTTGCGCATACGGGAGTAATAGGGAAATTCAAAATAAAGAAAGAAGAAGCAGTAGCGGCGGGCATACGAAGAATCCGAGGAGTTATTGAATAGTGGATAAACCCTCATTTTTCCTTCAGGAAGGATTATCGTACAATTAAGAATATGAATCCCATTAGAAGCCGCGATCGCGTGCTTTCTCGAGGTAAAATTTCGAACTTAAATAAAAAGGTTTTTCATGTCGGATATTTTTTGCGGTCGTTGATCGCGATCTGTCCCGTTTAGAAATTTAACAAACGTCATGATTGCCGAAAAATATAAAAAGAAGATAATGTATTTCCAAAGGTTGATGTCTATAAAAATTTCTAAGGCGATCTGCTTCTAACGGATGAAAAAAATCATCGTCAATAAAGACGACACGACTTCCGCAGTGGTGCGGAAAATGTTGGGCACATTAGACAAGGACATTACGCTCGTGATTCCCAAAAACTCTAAAGTTGGTACCTCTCTCAATAATTTTCATATTTTAAATAGAGAAGCGGAAGCCGCCGGAAAGAAGCTCGCCGTGGAATCAGTGGACGAAGAAGTATTAGCCTACGCCAAAGTGGCTGGGTTAACTTCGGACCATCCCTTTTTAGGAAGACCGGGACTGCAAGATATCGTGCCTCGCACTAAGGCTTCGCCGGTAGAAATAGCAGCGCGTCACTTCAAGGAAGCTAAGACCAAATCTTCGCGAGGACGGAAAGCGGCGGTAAAGGAAGAAGAAGTGTTGCCAGAAGAAAAGCCTCAGGAGATTTTTCTTGCGCCGGTAAGGGAAGAGGAAGAAGTGAAACCTCATCGCCGAGGAAGCCGAAAATCGAGATGGACTATCTGGGCAGTGGGGGGAATGGTCGCAGTGGGGGCAGCAGGAATTTGGGCGGTAGGGGCATTTTGGGGGAGAGCAGAAGTGACAGTTCGCCTGGAAGAATACCCCTGGAGTTTGAAGAGCAACTTTGTCGCCGATGCGACGGTTTCAAAGCCTAACGCAGCGCAGAAAATTCTCCCTGCGGAAGCCTTCTCGCTCGATCGCAATATCACTCAAACATTCCCAGCCGCCGGCGTGCAAAATGTAGAAGAGTCTGCTCAGGGCACAATCACGATTTATAACGCGTATAGTTCTACCGCGCAGGCGCTTGTGGCGACGACTCGCTTTACGACTTCGGACGGAAAAATCTTTCGTCTTAAAGAACGGGTGACAGTACCCGGCGCCACCGTAAAAGACGGAGCCATTACTCCTGCGAGCATTACGGCTACAGTGATTGCGGAGAAGGCCGGACCCTCCTACAATATAGGACCAGTTTCTCGGCTTACTATTCCCGCATTCAAAGGCACTCCGAAATATGATGGTTTTTACGGAGTACTCTCCGAGGGCGCGAAGGGTGGATTTATTGGAGCGAAAAAAGTAGCCACCGAACGAGATATCGCAGCAGCGAAAACGAAAACTGTGGAAATATTGAAAGGCAGTCTTGAAAGTCTTTTCATAGCAACGAAACCCAGTGGTTTCCATGTTCCGGAGGGGGCTATGAGTTTTATTTTAAAAAGAGTAGTAGTAAATGAGAAAACAGACGCGCAGGGCAACTTCAATGTCTTCGGAGAAGCCACGCTTTCGGCAGTGGGGTTCCGCGAAGAAGATTTAGTGGAGCTTGTGAGGCAGTATGCCGCAACGGAGCGGGGAGGAGCACCGCTTACGTTCCGTTCTTTTGAATTCACTGCGAAGTCAATAAATCTTGATATTGCCGCCAAACGCAATACGTTTAGCGCAGATATAAATGCGGTGCTCACGACCGTTTTTGCCCCCGAAACATTCAAGGATTCCATTAAAAATCTTTCGGTAGAAAGCGCACAATCGGCGATCGGACGCATCTCCGGGTTAGCGGAAGGGAAGGTTTCTTTATGGCCGTTTTGGATAAAAAGAGTGCCCGCGGACGCTTCTCGGATAGTCGTAAAAGTGGAATAAAGGCCATATTCTAAGGGAAACTTGCGTTATTATCGGTAATCCTCTAGAATATTCCTGCTGCGAAAAAGCGGCTTTTTCCTCAATTTCTATAGCTTCGATGGAGAACCAGGCAGTGGAAGGAATAGTACGTGAGGCGCTACCAGGCCTCACGTTTCGTGTTGAATTAAAGGCTGACCCAGACAACGTCGTGCTTGCACACCTTGCGGGAAAAATGAAGCTGCATCGCATCCGAGTACTGCCGGGGGACAAGGTGCTTATAGAAATGGGGCCCGATGGCCGAAGGGGAAGAATTGTGCGAAGGATATAAATATTATGAAAGTAAGGAGTTCAGTAAAAAAGATTTGCAGCAAGTGCCGGGTAGCCAAACGCCGCGGTAAGCTTTATATTATCTGCACCAACCCAAAGCATAAGCAGCGCCAAGGTTAACTATTTTTAGAAATTAGTAATTAGGAATTAGAAATTATTCATGCGTATCATCGGTGTAAACATTCCAGACAACAAGCGAATTGAAATCGCGCTCATGTATTTGCGCGGCATCGGCCGCTCTGCGTCTCGGCGTATTTTGACCGAGGTGGGAGTAGATTTAAATAAGCGTGCGAAAGATCTTTCTGCGGAAGAAGTAAACAAAATTCAGACCTTCGCCGAAAAGCACTATGTGCTTGAAGGAGAGCTTCGTCAGCTGGTCCGCCGGAATATTGAGCGTTTGAAAGATTTGAAAACCTATCGCGGTTCGAGACATGCGCGCCGGCTTCCGGCGAGGGGACAGCGCACAAAAACGAATTCTCGAACGGTACGCGGCAATGTTCGTAAAACGGCGGGCAGTGGTAAGAGAAAAGTAGAATTGAAGTAATCCATGGGTAAGACCAAAGTTACAGCTAAAGCTACGGATGAAGTAGTAAAACCCGCGACCGGAGAAGGGACTGTCTCTGCGACGGAAGCATCTCCTGCGGTCAAGGCGGAAAAGAAAGTGAAAGGCATCGAGCGCGGTCGGGTTTACATCAACGCGTCGTACAACAATACGACGATCACGGTAACCGACGCCTCGGGGAATGTGTTGGCTTGGGCCTCGGCGGGCTCTCTGGGTTTCTCAGGTCCTAAGAAAGCTACCCCCTTCGCTTCTTCTAAGGTAATCGCGGCGCTCGGAGAAAAATTAAAATCCGCCTGGCCCGCGTCGCTGGAGATCGTGGTCAAGGGAGCGGGTTCCGGCCGAGATTCAGCGGTGCGCTCTCTTATCAATCATGGTTGTAACATCACGTCGATTAAGGATGTAACTCCGGTGCCTCACAACGGCCCTCGTCCCCCCAAAGTTCGCCGCGTTTAGAAATTAGTAATTAGGAATTAGAAATTTTGTAATCCCATGTCCATCCGTGGTCCAAAAGAAAAAAAGGAGCGTTCTCTGGGAGAGTATCTCCAACTCAAGGCCTATCGAGGCGCAACGCCTAAGGCGGCGTTGATGCGGAAACCCTATAAGCCTGGCCAACACGGGCCTTCGAAGAAACACCCCAAGGCGCTTTCTGAGTTTGGGCTTCAGCTTAAAGAAAAGCAGAAATTCAAATTGAGCTATGGGATTGATGAGCGAAATTTGCGGACGTTGTTCGAAGATGCACGGCGGGCGCGGGGTTCCACAGCCGAAAAGATTCTCGAACTGCTCGAGCGCCGCTTGGACAATGTGCTCTTCCGGGCAGGAATCGCGGAATCGCGCAGCATGGGTCGCCAGTTCCTGATCCATGGGCATGTGATGGTAAACGGACGGATTGTGCGCTCTCCGGGGTATCTTATAAAAGCAGGAGAGGTGATCTCGGTAAAGGAAGCCTCAAAAGCAAAGCAAAGCTTCAAGCATCTCCGAGATCCGCAATGGAAGCGCGAGATTCCGTCCTGGATCGCATTGGACAAAGAAAAGCTTGAAGCCAAGGTGCTCTCGATTCCCAAGGACATCGAACCTCCATTCGAAGTAAAGCTATTAGTCGAAGCCTTTAGTAAATAAAACAAATAACATATAACTAATGACAAAACCTGCGGTATATGATATAAATTCATACATTATCCCAAAAGTCGTTATTAGTTATAAGTATTAAATTTCATGGACGCATCAATGTTTACTGGAGCGATTACGGTAAAAACCGTCTCTGAGGAATCGAAGAAGGGGGTATTTGAGATCGAAGGCCTTTTTGCAGGATATGGGCTCACCGTAGGAAACGCGCTTCGTCGCGCGCTTTTGTCTTCTCTGGAAGGTGCGGCGGTAACGGAATTTAAAGTAAAAAATGCTCCGCACGAATTTTCGACGCTTCCTGGAGTAAAGGAGGATTTAATGGAATTACTTCTGAACTTTAAGCGGCTCCGCTTCCGGATGCACGCCACGGAACCTCATGTATTGCTTTTGAAGGCAAAAGGGGAAAGGGTGGTAACTGCGGCGGATATCGAAGCGGATGCCGAAGTGGAACTTATGAACCCGGAAGAAGTGATCGCGCATTTTACTTCGAAAGACGCTGAGTTTGATATTGAGCTTAAGGTAGAGCGGGGGATGGGATATTCGCCCGTAGAATCGAGGAAAGCGCAGGGACGGCTTCCGATCGGTACCATCGCGGTGGACGCCCTCTTCACTCCTGTGACGCGCGTGAACTACACCGTAGAAAACATGCGCGTAGGAGAGCGGACTGACTACAACAAGCTTCACTTGGAGATCGAGACGGATGGTTCTATTTCGCCGTCGCAAGCCCTCTTGCAAAGCTTTAGTCTGGTGAAGGATCACTTCGAAAAAGCGGGAAGTCTCGTAGCGGTGCAATCCTTCGAAGCCCCGGAAGTCGAAGATAAGGAAAAGGGCACGAAGAAGAAAGCAAAGAAAAAAGAAGATACTGAATAAAAATAAGCATGAGCATGAGAATGAGTAACTCTCATACTTATTCTCATGATCATCCTGCATTCCCATGCGTCACTTAAAGAAAGGTAAAAAGTTTCATCGCCTCCGCGGCCGGAGAATCTCTTTCATTCGCAATCTGGCGAATGACTTAATCCGCGCGGGAAAGATCGAAACGACGGAGACTCGGGCGAAAGCGATTCGTCCCGTAGTAGAAAAATTGGTGACGATCGGAAAAACGGGGGATCTCGCCTCGCGCCGGCTCCTTTTGAGTCGCGTGCAGAATAAAACGGTAGTGCAAAAGCTCATCGCAGATTTGGGAACGAAATACAAAGAGCGAAACGGTGGTTATTTGCGAATCACGAAGCTTGCGAAAACGAGAAAGCGGGATGGCAGTCGCCTCGCGGTAATTGAATTTGTATAACCATGGCGAATACTCCCAAAACCAAAGCCGCCCCTATGGAATATCACGTAGATGCCGAAGGCAAACGCCTCGGCCGGTTAGCTTCGGATATCGCAGTAATGCTTCAAGGGAAAAAAGCTACGACGTACACTCCGAATCAGGTGGGAAACACGCGTGTAATTGTGAAAAATTTGAAGGGTTTGGACCTTACTCCGAAAAAAATGGAAGAGAAGATGTATTACCGGCACACGGGATACATGGGGCACTTGCGGGAGTTTACGCTCGCGCAAATGTGGGAGAAGAGTCCCGAACGGGTGCTTCGCGAAGCGGTACGCCGGATGTTGCCTAAAAATTTCTTGAATGCGAAACGGCTCGCGAATTTGATTGTGGTCGAAGAAAAATAGCTTTTGAAACATGTCTGAAACTAAAAATAAATATACAGAAGCAGTGGGTCGCCGGAAAACTTCGGTGGCGCGCGTGCGACTCATGAAAGGCAAAGGGGATATCACGGTAAATGATCAGAAAGTGGAAGAATATTTCCAGCTTTCCCGTTTGCGTCTTATGCTCGAAGCTCCACTCGAACGTTTGAAGCTTAAGGATAAGGTAGAAATAAGTGCGAAAGTTTCGGGCGGGGGACTCATGTCCCAGGCCGAAGCTATCCGCCACGGAATCGCTCGTGCGATCGTGATGCAAACTCCGGAAATGAAGCTCCAGCTCCGCGCCTTCGGTTTCCTTACTCGAGATTCGAGAATGGTGGAAAGAAAGAAATATGGTTTGAAGAAAGCCCGAAGGGCTCCTCAGTGGGCTAAGCGTTAATGAAAAACCCCGAAAGGGGTTTTTCATTTGGTCCACTGTGGAGCAGCGACCCCCGTGTAGGAAGCAGCAACGTGGGAAACCCTATCACTGCATACTTTAGTGTAATAAAGTAGGCTCTCCGCGCGAGATGTCACACCATCGATCGAGAAATAGTGCGAGTGCCCAGTTCGATTTCCGCAAGCTCATGATTATGGAGAGGGGTCCATATAACTCCGGGAAGGTCAAGCTTCTCCGAGCAGATAAGCACGGCGCCTTTCCCGACGATCCCTAAGAAGAGCGTGTAGTAACTATCAAGCGCCCCTTCTTTTTTTATGGAGGATTCCTCTTCGTTTACTTCCCGAAGCGCCCAAAGAGTTTTGCCATTGGAGAAGAGGATTATGAACGCGGAATAATCGAGTCCGCGCACTTCTTTGAGGAGTTGCTCTAAACTCTTTGAGGGATTTTGAAGAAACAATTCCCGAAGCCGGAGAAATAGCCATTCGGAATCACTTGTTCCTTTCCGAAGTTTAAAAGACTCCGAATTAAGAGAAATCTTCTCAAAGTTTTGGATTGTCCCGTTGTGGCAGAAGGTAAGATTCTCGAAGGAATATGGCTGCGTATTTTCTAAGGCAAGGCTGCCTACCGAAGCTTTTCGGAGGTGCCCCATTGTGAGGTCAGGCTTCGCTTCTACGAGTTTTTGGGCTATCGCCTCGAATCCGGGATTCTTTGCGGCAGAAGCGGGTTCTTTATCCAAAAGAACAGGCAGGCCGTTTGTATAACTCGCGAGCCCCCAGCCGTCCTTGTGCCCCGGAGGGGAGCCCAAGCGAACCTTCCCGACTTCCGCGAGGTTTCCGAATTGAGTAAGTGCTGATTGAAGGGTGGCATCATCAGTTCCTAAAGCTGCGAATATTCTACACATGGCGTTATTATCCTGGGAATTTAAGCAAAAAGAAAGAGGAGTGGGGTTCCACTCCTCGATCGGGATTGCTGGGGTGCGCTTAAAAGCATCCCATGGTTTCGTCTCTGAGGTGCATCACTGCTTCACGGGTCTCTCCGAAGGCGGCGAGCATTCCCCACATTTCGGGCAGATAGCAGAGCGGAAACACTCCTTTTTGGGAGTGAGTGTTAAAACTGAGGCCCTTTCGCCGAAGCGTTTCCCAAAATCCCCACACTGTTCCTTTAGGCTTCACTTTCCAGCATTGGAAAGAAGCTCCTGGGGCATAGAGATTTCGGAAAATAAGGGCGGGATGCGCTCCCGTGAATCGTCCTACATTCGGATCGATAAGTACCGGCTTTCCTCCGACTGAAAGGAAGTCGAATCCTCCGGGGCCCTTTGGTTTCAAATGGCTGAGCACACATTGAGCCATATCCCGAAGTTCCTGTTGGAATGCAGCGCTTGTTCCCGAGGGGACCAGATTCCCTTCATGGGCCACTCCATCGCCGAAGAGTTGATCAGTAACATTTTCGGCTAATGCTTCCCCGAAATAGTGAATACTCGGAGAGATAGGGCGTCCCGCTGCATCGGTGTCGATCGGAAGACGCTCTTCAAGCACCACGGAACCCATGGGAAAACGGTATGTCTCGAAAGACTCCTCTAGTCCCACGAATTTGATCCCTTCTCCAGTAGTGCCGCGTGCGGGTTTGATAATAAACTCGGAAATTCCATCCTGCTCAAGAAAACGCCGGGCTTCAAGCAAGTCTTCTCGAGTCTCGCATGCATAGCCCCGTGGGATGCGTAAGCTCGGGATTAACGCTCCTAATGGAGGTGTGTGCCGGAGTGCTCTTCGAGCGTGAGGGTGCAGAATACTTTTATCGCTATATCGTGCCACCCACCCTTCGTCGTCCCCGAAAATGGGAAATTGAAGCGAGCTCGTCCACTCCGAGAATGGGTGCGTAACGGAATAGGGGATAATCTCCCAGTTGCCTCCATGCAATGTGCCTCGAATCTGAAACAAGACTTCTTGAGCAATGTCTTTATCCAAGAGATAACTTTGTCCCGAAGTCCAGATCACCTGCGCTGGATCGAATTGGAGCGTCTTCGCGCAAAAGGCGAAGAATTCTTTGGTTTGCTCATTACCGCCCGGGAGAATTATAAGATCTCTCCTCGGCCGCACGAGCGCGATAGTCCGCGCGCTCACGTACCATTGATCCGCCCAATCTTCGTCCATTTCGTACTCTGGCTTGGGGCCATGGCACCATAACCGCCTTCTGCGTGCATCGAATGCTTTCATATGAGTCTTTCTAGGGGTGTTTAGTTGTGAATGTGCTTCAGTTCCTCACCCCTTGGGGAACTGACTGCTGCATTGATTCCGAAGCAATAGAGGAGTCAGGTACCCAATCGGGCAAAAGAAAACCACCTTCGCGGGAAGGTGGTTCTTGTACTGCTCTATTTGCTTAGCTTGATTTTAGTTCGTGGAGTAAGCAAACACCTTCTCGCGGAGAAGTTGTTTGCTTTTTTTCGAAACGCAAGAGAACGAATATTGCATTGTGGTATTACCGTAGTCCAAAGAAGCCCGGATGTCAACAATGGCCTTCTGAGACCATATAGCACGATTGAAGAGAAGAAATGAGGTTTTCGAGATCATGCGAGCCTTGCTCATCACTTCTTCGCGCGAATGTGCGTACTTCGATGCAAAGACGATGATTCCAGCGGCGCAGGCGGAAGTTCCACCAGACCGATCTTAAAAAAAGATCGATATTCTGTTCTGCTTCTGAAAAAGGAATAAGTTTCCCATGCACCACGACATCGTGTTGAGCAAGTAGCTCGACATAGTGTTCCATTGAATCAGGTACGTGGACGCCATAACGATCGGGTCGGTACCCTGCATGTGAAGAAGCTATATACTTTCGCCAAAGCTCCTCTTGCGGATAAGGATTTTTGATGAGCAGTTGAGACCGCACGCTCGCGAGACGTTTCATAATCTGAATCGCATGATTCGGCCCCCAAGTATCAATAGAAAACTGGACCGAAGCGGTTCTGGCGAGCAGATTCAAGGCTTCTCTGCCATCGAGCGCGAGCCACGATGCATCCCGTTCGTCAGGAATAACAAGCAGCTCCTCATCGGTTTCAAGAATTGGCCCGAAAAAAGGAGATGCATGACATTCGGCAGCGGCAATATAAAGCTCTTCGAGACCGAAGCAAGTCGTTCTCCATATGTCCTCTGGCATTGGGGCTACTGAGAGTTCGAGGTTCTGCCGTCCCAGTTCATAGAGTATCTTGTATCGCTCTGTTTTTGTTTTTAACTCTGTGATGATATTGCCTTTTGTAGCAGAAATATTCCATCCCCGATCTACGAGGATGCGGAACATTTTTTGTGAAGTGGTAAGAGAAATTGGATCACCGTGAGCATCCACGAAATGAGTTTCTACCTCTGTCCCAATAAGTATCGGACCTCCTAGAATCCCTTTGGTGAAGTAATTGTACAGCTCTTGCTTTCTCATATTAACTTGTGAAATAACTGCAGTTCGCCACTTACGTAGGTAGGCGAAATAAAACCCCCTCCAACCAAGGAGGGGGTTATCTGCATGCATGAAATGCGTTAAGGCAACCCTCTCCTTACTTGGGAAATAGGGGAGCCATGATGCAGTTGATTGAGAATTGCTCGATATCCGCCTTCGCCGCCCTGGAGCCATTTCGATACGCGGGCGATGGTCGTAGAGCTCAGTCCCGTGGCTTTCTGTACGTCAGTATAGGATCGGCCATCGGAGAGCATCTCCGCGGCTTGGAGGCGATTTGCAAATTCTTCGATCTCGGATTGAGTCATAAGATCGCGCAAAAATCGAGCCGCCTCTGCTTCGTTCCGAAGCGCTACCATGGCGCGCAAGAGCTGCTTTTCTTTGTTTGTCTGCCACATAAGCCTACTTTAGTATACTAAAGTAGGCTTGTCAAATGCAGCGGGGGAGAAATAAAAAGTATTGAAACTATCTTGGAAATTGGAGAGCTTGGATCGTGCTAGTGGCGGAATCTTGGTAGTAAAGAATATTAAGGTTGGGATTATAAAAAACCTTGTGAGTAGACACCACCTCCGTGAGATTCTCGAGATTTGCATCATTTAAATCCAGGAATAAGGTGCGGGAGGGAAATATAAGAAAAAGATGCAGATCGTCTTTGTACCACAAAACGCGCTCCGCCTCCTGAATGGCCGGGATATTGAATCTTCGGTATCCCTCTTGGGGATTCAGTCTATCGAACACTTCAAAAGAGCGCTGTTCGAGTGCAGCAATTTTTGTGCCGTCTGTGTTCCATGCAAAGTACCGGACATCATCTGCAATTTTTTCCTGAGTTTTGGAAGTAAGATCATATTCCCAAAGAGCTCCGCTTTGTTCGAGAATACCCAGCGTGCCTCGGCCGCTCCATTGGACATGAAAGAGGGGATGGGAAAAAATAAGTTCGATGGAAGAGGTAGGGGAAGTGATTTCCGAAATAAGAACAGTAGAACTGCTTCTCGCGTTATTCTTGATTTCGGCAGTAAATCGAGACGAGGTAGCAATGTGCGAAGGAAAGGAAGGGGCAAAAGATCTCGGGAGGGATATGGGAAGAGTGGACGAAGGAGGGATAAGGGGGAGAGAAGGTACGAGGACCGCATTTGAGATCTCATACACAAAGGCAGGCGCTACGGGTATGTGCCGAGTCCAGGAGCGAAAACCCGGAGCTTCTAGAGTAAGTTCATAGGTCTTGGGAAAGAGATTATTGATAAAGGTGCCATTTCTCAAAAACCAGGAAGCATTTCCAATGGATATACCATCGAGAAAAATAGAGGCTTCTCGCGGGAAGCTGCGGACGAAGATGCCCCCCACCTTTTTAATACTCCAATTCGCAAAATCTACCCGCCATCCTTGGGTATAAAGGACGGTACTCGTGCCGATCACGAGAAAAGCTATGCAAAACCCATAAAAAAGCCGGCGACGAGTGTGGATGTTCATAGAAATTTCTTATTGAAGGTGTATAGTATAAGTGTCCCGCTTACGATGCTCGATCAAAACAATTCGATCTGGAGGGGCAGTAGCGATTATGCCCGTGGGCATACTCCGAGCTCCACCACCTGGTACAATGCCGGGCTATCGATCGGGCGGGATATAAAGAATCCAAGCTTGCGCTTGGGTTTTTTATAGCATATTGATTTTTGCGGCCAAAATAAAGTCATTCTCCGAAAGGCCCTTAAGGGCATGCGTGGTAAGCGAAAGGGCTACTTTGTTCCAGGAAATCGAGATATCCGGGTGGTGTCCTTCTTCTTCGGCAAGCGCCGCCACTTTATTTACGAATTGCATAGCGTGAGCAAAATCCTTGAAGGTGAAGGTCCGTACTATCTTTTTATTCTCGATAACCGTCCACTCGGGGGTTTCTGCATGATATCGTTCCACTTGTCGCTCATTTAAAGGTGGAATCCCGCCTTCGCACGCTACGCATTTTTTTTGAGTAAGATCCATCCCGTTAGAGACAGGTTCCGATCGCGGAACCGTAATAACGACGGCTGGTACTCATAAACTTTTTTGATATGGAAAAGAAAAATATAAACATAGTTATCTTAATTTGGTGTCTCTAACGGGATTCATCCCAGTAACTGTAGCACATATTCGCGCTCGGGACGGAGCTCTTCTTTTTCTCCTACGCCTTCGAGAATGATGGGTTGCGAAAGGTCCTTTACTAAAGTGATAAGAAAATCCTGCTTGGTGTGGTAGAGGGGATCATGAATTGTAGTAAAGCCGCTCAAGTGCACCTCCGCGAGCCGCGGGTGGAGAGCTTCGAGAAACTCTTGAGCCAACGCCATCGTCTTGTCGTTTGTATAAATATGATTCACATCTAGCACGAACTTAAAGTGAGGATCGTGCGTCATGACCTTCTGCATATCCTCCACGGTGCGGTGAGAAGTTTTACGCCAATCCATATTCTCAAAAGCTACCGGGAAAGGTACCGAGCGAAATACATCAAAATCTTCTACAGGGTCCGGATGAAATACCGCAAGTTTGATCGGGCGCCGCGCATGAAATTTCGCAAATTCCTCAAACACTTCCCTGGTGGCTGCATTATTTCCATAAGGCAGAATAGGGGCATGAATACTCACATAAGAAAATGTATCCAATTCTGCTGCGGCCAATTCTCTTAAAACTTGCACGTTATGCTTGGGGCTAAGTTCGATGGCATTGTATCCTGCTTCCCGCACCAAGCGGACTGCTTCTGTAATGCCCCATTTCCTCGTGAGCCCTCCTATTGCCATCCCTAAGATAGGGGAGTTCATAGATTTGCTTTGAGCTTAAGAATTCTCCGAAGAGACATATTAAGCCGAGCTTCACTGATGTCGCCTTCGATCACGGCGGTTTTTAGCCTCTCAAATGCCGCAATTTGTTTGGCGGGGGTCTTGGTGAGAATGAGCATATCCCCTCCGGCTTTGAGGGCCTCAAGAGCAGCATCACCTTCAGAGAAGCCAGTTGAGCCCATTTCGAGATCATCGGTAATGATCACTCCTTCGAATTTCCACTCATTGCGAAGTATTTCCATAAATCGCGAAGAAAAAGTAGCGGGGCGAGAATCCACCCGCGGAATAATTATATGCGCGGTCATAAGGGCGGGTACATCGCCTGTTCGAATAAGCTCTCGAAAAGGGGAGAGGTGGATCTCGAGGGCTGTATCGGATAAATTAAGGAGGGTGCTTGTGGCATGCGGATCGGGAGTAACATTTCCGTAACCGGGAAAGTGTTTGAGCACAGGTATCACTCCTGCGCGGGAATAGCCTTGGAGCATGGCCTCGGTCCATTCCGTTATCTGGGAAGGAGTACCATGAAAAACTCGCGGCCAGAGATAGGCTTTAGTGCTGGTTACATAATCTGCGAGCGGGGCGAAATTCATATTCACTCCAATTTCTTTGAGTTCCCCTCCGCGAATATAAGCCACGCGCTCTGCGCTCGTGGCATTGGTGATTTTGGATTGGGGAGTGAGTTCTTTCATGAAATTAAACCGCACGATGGACCCTCCTTCTTGATCTGCGGCGATAAGAAGAGGAATTGGAGATCGCGAGATGTTAAGTATTTTAAGGTTGCGGATAAGATTGGTAATTTGAGTTTTGTCCTGCACGTTTCGAGCGAGAAGATTCACGCCTCCAATGTAGCGGCGCGTAATCATCTCTCGAATATGATTGTCGAGGTGAGGGTTTTCGAAGCCTACGATCAAAAGCTGCCCGATTTTCTGATCGAGAGACATTCCTTGGATCTGCTCCTCGATGAAGTTTTCATTTTCGGTAATGAGCGAAGGAGTTTCGGAAGAGGAAGTCAAAAGAATGTAACCTCCCACGAGGAGAATTATAAGCAGTATGAATGCCCGTATGTGGCGCATGACTAAATTGTAGCCTTACTTAGTCGCGATGCTCCATTGAATATTTAAAGAAAAATGGTATTGTTCGGACCATGTCGGGACGAAGCGGATACATACAAATAGTGCTGGGACTCATAGGCGCGATCCTTGCGGGCATAGGCACGTATTTAGCTTTGAAGCAGCTGCCTAAGGGAGCTCCGGTAGCAAAACCCGTGCAAACCCAAATATTTTTGGAAACCTCAAGCGCGCCCATAAGTACAGATACACCTACATCTACTATTTCCATTCCGATAGTTCCCAAGCCTCCTTCTCCCAAACTTTCGCCTGCTTCAAATCTCCCCCCAGCTCCACCCACCTCCACACTTCCTCAAATAGTTCCTATCCCGGCCAAAACCGCCTCTTCAGCCTCGACTTCTTCTTTGCCGGCGACGACTACAGTGACTGTCGTGCCTATTACTCCTAAAATTTTTCCAGCCGGAGTCCTCGTAGGGATTTTGTGTAAGGTTACTCAGGAATATACCTCTTCAGATCCTGAATTTACTCCGGTAAAAGAAGAGGGATACGGCCGGGGAACCGGAGTGATTATCGACAAGCGTGGTTATATACTCACCAATAAACATGTGGGGGGAACTTACATTGAGAAAGCCACTACTACGGTAGGGTACGGAGAAATACAATTCACGATCACGAGCAAAAGTAGTGAATGTGTGGTGGGAGATGTCCCGAAGGATATCGTGCTTCCTACGGCCCCCCAAATCCAAGCGATCAACCCTACTATACGAATTCCAATATTGAGCTTTACGGCAGAGCCCCTGTATGAACCTTCGTGGAACGGCTGGAGCGAAAGAGAAAGGCTTTATGGAGATTTCACGATTTTAAAAATCACCGGGTTATCTGAAGACGCGAAAACATTCGGGGTATATGCCGTGCCTTCCGCTTTTCCCTACGCCGAACTACTGCCTACGAAAAATAATGTAAAGGTGGGCCAACAAGTATTCTCGTATGGTGCGCCAGGGGATGTTACCGCGGCCTTAAATGAACTATTCTCTTCGATCTATATGCTGGGAGCCGTGGGGCAATTGGAAAAGATAAGAACAGGGGATAGGGCGTTCAGGGATGTGCCTTTTACGCTCGATATCAACATGGAAATTTCGGGAGGCCGCTCAGGCTCGCCCGTAATTTGGAATGGATATGTGATAGGGCTCGTGCATGCATATAAAGCAGGAAATAAAACCCAAGCCCTCGCAGTGGCAAGTGATGCGATTTTAAAATACCTCAAAGAAATTGCGGGGTGGGAACTGGAAAGTTAAATTTGGAAACCGATCGCGGTTTCCCGACCCCATCCGCTCGTTCGATTCCCTTGCGTCAGTTAACACAAAGACCAGCCTTTACGGTTGGTCTTTGTGTTAATGTCGGGCCGCCGGGAATCGAACCCGGTCTAAACGCACCCCATGCGCTCGTACTACCGGTATACTACGGCCCGAATGCCCGGGTCGAAGCTCTGCTTCCGGCCCGAATGGAGCGTCTCGATTCTACCACCATGAGACAAAAAATAAAACCCTTTTGAGGGTTCCATTTTCTATTACTCGCTACGTGCTACTCGCTACTCGCTTTTTATGGAGGGTCTTGAGGCACGCCACGCAAATGCGCTTCCGGACGCCCGCTACGCGCGCCCATTGCAAGTTAGGATACTTTCGGCTTCGAGAAACGGGGTTATAGTGCCCACGAAGAAGGAGCCGTTTTCCGCGGATTACCGAGCCTTTTTCACATATTGCGCATTGCCGCATGGGATTTATGGATAAATGTCTAAGCGGGAATATTCTACCCGTTTTCTAGGGGATTTGCAACCCCGGGAGAAAATCTTAATCCGCCTTTATTTTGAGCTTTTTCGAGCGCTTCCGTACAAGCTTGGGGAGATGGATGGAAAGGATGCCGTTTTTGAATGACACCTCTGCTTCGTCCGGGTTTATTTCCTGAGGAAGAATCACGGAACGGGAAAATCTACCCCAATAACATTCCCTGTAGATATAATCTTCGTCTTTGATTTCCTTCTCTCGCCGGCGTGTGCCTCGGATTGTGACGGAATCACTCGTGACGTCGATGTCTACTTCTTCCGGCTTTACTCCCGCAATGGTGGATTCGATCACAATCTCCGAAGAAGTTTGGTACACATCGATGGTAAGCTGCCCCTCCGGTTCATCTTCCTCTATGCGCTCCTTGGCGCGAGAGGCTCCGGTTCCCGCCTTCGTGAATGCGATGTTTACGCCCTCTGCGGAAGAGTCCTCTTGAGGAATCTCCATATCCGCTCCTTCTTGTGTGTCTAATTCTTCAGGCATGGTTATAACGTTTTTTTATTGAGTTTCTCGAAATCGTTCAGTACAAAAAATCCAGCGGCGAGCATTAAAAGAATCGGATACGCATAACTTTCATAAGAAAGTATAAGGTAGTTAAAACAGGCATGCAATATTGTGGCGAGGAGCAATCCCCATACTACGAAGCGGTGAAGATTGAAATCTCGGATACTTACGGCCCAGAAGTATCCTACGATGGCTGAAGCTAGGGTGTGGATGAGGGTGGCGCCTACAAACCGCAGCGAAAGAGTCTCAAATACGTTCCCGAAGAACACCACGTGATACGAGAGGCCGGAGACCGCCCCGATATTCTCTACGGTAGCAAATCCCAGCGCAGCTACCACCATATAAATCATCGCATCCACCGGCTCATCGAATTCGGGATTTTTATGGATTGCCGCATAGGCCGCGGCAAACTTCACCACTTCTTCGATTCCGGCGAGAAGGACAAGGGCAAAGGGAGTGGGATTGCGAGTGCTGATGCCGAGCCCGGGGAAAAAGTAGTCAAGAATGAGCTGGGCTGCAAGGGCAAAGATGGAAAAAGAAGCTCCCGCGAGAAAGGTGTAGAAAAGCAAACGTTTCGGTTCGGGATGGAAGTCTTCCCGCAAATAAAAAAGAAGCCATATGATTCCGGGGAGTAAGCCTAAAAGAATAGCCAAGATCACCATTGCTTCACGATGAGTAGTTCCTCGGAAGCGATTTTTTCATGGATGGCCTCAGTAAGGAACGGCATAAAGGGATGAAGCATGGTAAGCGAATCTTCCAAAATTGATTGGAGCACATGTTGCGCCACTATTCCTTTTTGAAGGGCACGAGCGGAAACTTTAATAGGAGTAGGAGAAGACGCTTGCGATGCAGTAGGTTCTGGAGAAGGGGAGATAGGCATAAGTACTTTGAGGGCCGGTTTATAATGTTCGATAATTTTGTCGGCAAAGGTGTGCCAGATATAGTGGTACGCTTTCTCCGCCGCCAAATGAAATTCGAATTTTTCGATATGTCGTCCTACTTCCGCCTTTATTCGTTTCGCTTCTTTCAAGAACTTTTTATCCGTCGCAGTAAGTGCTGGTCGTAATTTGGAAATTTGAACTTTGAACTTTGAACTTTCCGTTTCGTTCCGATGCATGAGAACGAAACGGGCTATGTTCCATACTTTCGTGGCAAAGTTGCGGTAACCCCGAATCTTGTCTTCGGAAATAGTCGAGTCCTGTCCGGGCATATTGCCGACCGTAAGGGCCATGCGCACCGCATCAGTCCCGTATTCCGAGGCCATTCCCAAGGGATCGATCACATTGCCTTTGGATTTAGACATTTTCTGTCTATCCTTATCGCGTACGAGTCCATGGAGATACACCGTATGGAAAGGAACTTCCTTCATGCGGTAAAGCCCCAGCATGATCATTCTTGCCACCCAGAAGAAAAGGATATCGTGCCCCGTTTCCATCACATTGGTCGGGTAAAAAGTAGAAAGATCTTTTTTCTTGCCGGTCATAAGAGTCGCAAAGGGCCATTGGCCGGACGAAAACCAGGTGTCGAACACATCCGGGTCCTGTTCGAAGAGATCGCTTTTGCATGTCTTACACGGATCGGCGACATCAAGCTGTATGACGCCCGAAGCTCCCGCTTCGTTCGCAAGCATTTGTGTCATATCCCACTGTTTGATTTGTTTAAGGATCATACGGATAGGCCCGCCATGCGTGATAATGACCACATTCTTTTTGCGATAGAGTGCGCGGTATTGTTTGAAACTGGTCCAGACGCGCTCTTCTACATCTTTAAAACTTTCTCCTCCCGGAGGCGTGCCGTCATAGGAATAAAGTAAATCTCCATAAAGTTTATTACGCTCCGTTTTGGGCATGCCTTGAGTGATCCCCAGGTGCCGTTCCCGTAATTTTCGGTCTACGATTATTTCCGCCCCGGTGACCTCCGCAATCATTTCGGCGGTCTGTCGCGCCCGCTTCAAGTCGGAGGTGATGATGAGATCTACGTTATTGCCTTTGAAGTTTTCCGCCATTCGCTTGGCTTCCGCGCGGCCCTGTTCCGAGAGTGGGGGATCGGCTTGGCCGATGCTCCTCACGTCCTCATTCCAATCGGTCGACGCGTGGCGTACAAAGAACCATTTCGCGTGTGGAGTGATATTTACCTTAGGTTCGCTGCAGGTAGCGCAGAACCACGCGGGAATGCGGATTCCCCATACGATTTGTCGGGAGATGTTCCAATCGCGGATATTCAGGAGCCAATGGAGATAGATTTTTTTCGCATGCGCCGGAAAAAATTTTATCTTCCCTGATTTGGCCGCCTCGATGGCCATTCCCGCGAGAGATTTGTTTGCTTCCCACTTCCCACTTCCCACTTCTTTATTCACTCGCACGAACCACTGTTTTTTGATTTGAGGTTCGATCGTCGTGTTGCACTTATAGCAGGTACGCACGACGTGTTTATAGTTCTCGTCTATGCGGGCGAGAAGTCCCTTCGAACGCAGCTTCTCCACGATCTTGAGGCGAGCTTCGGTAATTTTCATTCCGGTAAACTCTCCCGCGATAGGAAGCAGTTTCCCATACTCATCGATAACCTGCTCCTTGTCGAGTCCGCGTCGGGAAGCCATCTCAAAGTCCACCGGATCATGCCAAGGCGTAATAGTCATCACCCCGCTCCCGAAATCCATGTCCACCGCGTTGTCTTTTAAAATAGTTGCGGTGATAGGGCCATTGATCCACTCAAGGTGCAACTGTTCTCCATCTTTATATTCCTTGTAGCGAGGATCATCGGGGTGCATTACCACATATTTATCTCCGAACTTAGTCTCGGGCCGCGACGTGCCAATAGTAAAAGGGCCATAATAGAAATAATAGAAAGGTTCGGCACGTTCCTCATCTTTTATCTCGAGATCAGAGAGAGAAGTCTGATGTTTGGGGCACCAATTGACGAGCGCTTCATCCCGAACCACCAGCCCATCTTTATAGAGCCGTTCGAAGGTGTTGTAGACGATTTTCACGATATCCGGATCAAGCGTGAATTTCTCGCGGCTCCAATCGCAGGACGCTCCCAACTTCCGGAGTTGCCCTTCCATAATCTTTTTGTTTTCCTGAGTAAACTCCCAAATCGCGCGATAAAGGGCTTCGCGGTCCATCGTGAACCAGTTTTTCCCTTCTTTCTCCAGTTTTTTATTGAACACGACCTGTGTCTCGAATCCCGCGTGATCCGCGCCGGGAAGCCATAAGGCCTTTTTGCCTTTCATGCGCGCATAGCGGATCATAAGGTCTTGAAGTGTCACAAATACCGCATGCCCTAAGTGCAGCGAGCCATTCGCATTCGGGGGAGGCATGATAATAGCAAATGGCGTAGAGCTAATAGCGGGTTGCTTCTTACTCTTCTTAGCTTTGCTCTTTGCTCTTTGCTCTTTGCTCTTGCCGAAAGGCAAGTTGTCCGGATTAAAAAATCCGGATTTTTCCCATTTTTTATAAATGGAATCTTCAATCGCGTTATGGTCGTATCGCGGATCCAATTCTTGGCTCATGCAGGTCAATTTTACCACATCGCCCTATGCTAAATTTCGACACATTTGAGAGATTTGAAAAGTAAGAGGAACTGTGGTATTTTGGTTCCAATTCTGGAACCTATTGTTCTGGAATATCTAGGGACGCGAGTGTGTTCCTTGATAACGATGCACAGGCCAGACGAGCATGCCTTGAAGCCCAGATTCCTCACGAATCGAAGCAACCCTCGAGCTCATGAGAGAAGGTATGAGCTGGTTGCCACGCCGAGTGGTCGGAAATCTGTCCCGATAGACAGACACTATTATATGGCAATGGCACGGCGAATAAGGATGTCGGATGGAACTTTTTCCACTTCCGACGAAGTAGGTCAGGACATCCCAGCTATGGCAATTGTGGAAGTTGAAAACCACGCGCCGCGGGCACCTAAACGGGTGCCTTTTCTGGTGGCGGTGGCAGGGGATTTCCTGACGGGATCAGAATGGCTTGAGAAGGGAAGCCCACCAGGGACAGTGGTGACAAAGCTATTCTCCGCTCTTTCTGAGCGGCCGGCCAGTTACTCTCCTAGCGCCTAGGCGGGGGAGTTACACAACAAAACGACCCAGGGGTCTTCGCGAAGATTCCTGGGTCAAAAATTTCTTAACCTAGATATTCAAACTCCCTTTCGCTGCCAACTTAAACTTTTTCTTGCGGAGATGTGCCATATATCCGGCCACCGCGATCATCGCGGCATTGTCGGTATTGTACTCGGGTTCCGGCGCAAAAAACTTCGCGCCGATTTTTTTCGCTTCTTTCTCGAGCGCTTTACGGAGGGTTTTATTTGCCGCGACGCCGCCAGAGAGCATCACCGATTTCGCCCCGAATTCTTGTGCGGCCCGGATGGTTTTTTTGACGAGCACTTCTATGGCAGCGGCCTGGAAACCTGCACTCACATCCTGAATTGTGAATTGAGAATTGCGAATTGAGTCGGATTCATTCCCAATTCCCAATGCACTATTCTCAATTCCCTTTACTTTTTGTTCTTTCAAAAAGTAAAGGACGGAAGTCTTCAGCCCCGAGAAGCTGAAATCATAATTTTTCTGATGGAGCATCGGCCGCGGGAATTCTACGGCCTTCGCATTGCCTTCTTTGGAAAGTTTCTCGATTTGAGGGCCGCCGGGGTAGGGGAGTTTTAAAAGTCGCGCGACTTTATCGAATGCTTCTCCCACCGCATCATCGCGCGTCTCGCCCAGCTTCTTCCAGGCCTTTAAGTTTTTCACATGCAAAAGGATAGTGTGTCCGCCGCTTACAATGAGCGAAATGGCCGGGAAGAGTTTGGAAGTAGGAAGTGAGAAGTGGGAAGCATTCTTTTTCTTTGAAAGAAGAAAACTGTAGAGGTGCCCTTCAAGATGGTTTGCTCCAATAAGTTTGATATTTGGATTTTGGATTTTGAGCTTTTCTTGCAAATCTTCAGCGAAAGTGATTCCTGTCCACAAAGCGGGTTCGAGTCCGGGGCCGACGGTCACCGCGATGAGATCTACGTCGAGAATATTGAATTTAGAATTGAGAATTGAGTCGGATTTCTTTCCCAATTCCCAATTCCCAATTCCCAATTCGCCAAAAATCTTCCGATAGAGTATTGGAAGATTTTTAAGATGTTCTCTTTTGGCCAAGTTAGGAACTACGCCGCCAAATGGCTCATGGACTTTGATTTGAGAGGAAACGAGATTCTTCAAGACTCGAAACCGGGGCTTCGTAAGCCCTCCTTCTGCTTCTACGAGCGCCAGCGAAGTCTCGTCGCAGCTGGTTTCAATGCCGAGAATCAACATATAAGAAAATAGAAATTAGAAATGTAGAAAGTAGAATGATTCAAAATGCATGCAGGCTTCTATTTTCTACTCTCTATTTTCTATTTTCCGTGTCCACTTCATCCGCCAAAATCTTCGTCGCATTCTCCGCCGTTACTTCCAAAAAACCTGCGCCCGCGGGGATGAAGTGCTCTTTTCCCGCCGCATCCTTGACCGTGATAGTGCCCGGCGTAAGCGTCGCAATAAGCGGCTCATGATTATCGAGTACCGTGATTTCGCCCCCTTCGGTGGCACAATTCACCGATTCCGCTTCTCCTTCGAAAAGCACTTGTTTAAGCGAATAGATGCTAAGTTTCATCAGGATGAGAATAAGAATGAGAATGAGCGGATATCATACTCATTCTCATACTCATTATTACGTGGTCTTTGTTACATCTTCGATCGTGCCTTTCATATAGAAGCTGTCTTCGGGAAGCGCATCGTGCCGGCCTTCGAGAATCTCCTTGAATCCTTTGATGGTATCCTCGCGGCGAACATACTGCCCGGGAATCGCATTGAAGACTTCACTCACAAAGAAGGGCTGCGAAAGGAATCGCTGAACCTTTCTCGCACGGTCTACGGTTTTCCGGTCCGCGTCCGAAAGTTCTTCGATACCGAGAATAGCGATGATGTCTTGAAGTTCCTTATAGCGCTGGAGCGTTCGCTGTACTTCTCTTGCTACTTCGTAGTGTTCGCGGCCTACGATCTTCGGGTCCAGTGCGCTCGATGCCGAGGCAAGCGGGTCCACCGCAGGATAAATTCCGATTTCCGTGAGCGCCCGAGCCAACACGATTGTGGAGTCGAGGTGACTGAAGGTCGTAGCAGGCGCAGGGTCAGTGATGTCGTCGGCCGGCACGTAAATAGCTTGTACCGAGGTGATTGACCCTTTTGTAGTCGAAGTAATCCGTTCCTGAAGTTCTGCCATCTCCGATGCTAAGGTAGGCTGGTATCCCACGGCCGAGGGCATTCGGCCCAAAAGCGTCGATACCTCGAGTCCCGCCTGAGAGAATCGGAAAATATTGTCGATGAAGAGCAGCACGTCTTTGTGTTCCTCGTCGCGGAAATACTCGGCCATCGTGAGAGCGGAAAGCGCGACTCGGGCGCGAGCTCCGGGCACTTCGTTCATTTGTCCGTAGACCATGGCGGTCTTGTCGAGCACGTTCGATTCCTTCATCTCAAGGAAAAGATCGGTCCCTTCCCGGGTGCGTTCTCCGACTCCGGCAAATACCGAAGCCCCCTTCGTAACCTCGGCTACGTTTCGAATAAGTTCTTTCAAAAGTACGGTTTTCCCTACACCTGCACCTCCGAAAAGTCCCACCTTTCCTCCCTTGATGAAGGGGGCGATAAGGTCTATTACTTTTACGCCCGTCTCAAACACTTCCGCTTTCGTGGATTGTTCGGAAAGGGGAGGAGCGTGGCGGTGAATGGGAAGTTTTTTGCCCTGCGCGCCGCGCTTCGCGAATGTGTCCGTCGGAGTTCCTAGCGGGCGGCCCAGTACGTCGAAAAGATTTCCCAATACATCCGGACCCACCGGTACGGTGATCATAGAACCAGTGTCTGTTACCTCCGCGCCTCGTTCCAATCCGTCAGTGGACTCTAGGGAAATTGTGCGCACTTTCCCTGGTTCAAGGTGCCGCATAATCTCGAGCACTACTGTTCTGTTTTTAGATTTAACTTCGAGCGCGTTGTAGATTGGAGGTAATTTTTCCTCCGCGCTAAACTCCACATCCACCACGGGCCCAATGATTTGTACTATTTTTCCTTTTTTCATGGTAATTGACTTATGACTAATAACTTATAACTAATAACAGCCGACCATTATTTGAATATTGTATTTTGTCATAGGTTATGAGTCATTAGTTATTAGTTTTTGAGTGCCTCTGCGCCCGCAACGATTTCCGTGATTTCTTTGGTGATCGCGGCCTGACGCAGTTTGTTATACGTGATGGTGAGGGTTTGCACAAGCTCCGTGGCATTTTCCGAAGCGTTCTTCATTGCCATGCGGCGAGCCGCATGTTCCGAGGCATTGGCTTCCATAAAGAGGTGATACACCTGCATATGAAGAAGGTGCGACGCGATGGCGCCGAGCACGCGCTCGGGCGTTGGCTCGATCAGGAAGCTTTTCGGAGCTTCCTTGCTCAATTCACTATTCTCAATTCTCAATTCCGAGAACCTTCCCGTCTCCGGCACAATCTCGTTAATAAGATCGGTAAGCGCCGCAGGCTCGATGGGTAAGATTTCCCGTTCGATGACTTCCTGGGTGAGCGCGGTGCGAAAGTGGGTAGAGAAGACAATCGCTCGATCGATAGCTCCCGCAACGTACTGCCGTTCCAAAACAGAAGCGATGGGGCTCACTTGGTCGGGGGTGGTGTAGTCTCCCGCGCGAACAAAAGATTCAAGTACTGCAAAACCCTGCTTTTCGAGATGCGCGTGCGCTTTCTTACCTACGGCCACAAAAAGATAATTCTGATTCTGTGGAGTGACGCCTTCCTTCTTGGCGAATTGATCGAAGCGGCGGAGGACGCTGCTGTTAAAGGACCCTGCGAGTCCCTTGTCGGAAGTCACGAGGACGACCGCGGTTCGCGCAGGTAATCGTTTCTGAAGAAGAGGAGGGGTTTTATCGGTTTCCTCAAGTGTAGCGAGCGTGCGAAGAAGATCGAGCGCCGCATACGCATAGGGCCGCGAACGAAGGGCGATTTCCTGGCTCCGCCGCATCTTCGTGGCGGCCACCAGTTCCATGGCCTTCGTGATTTGGGAGATGTTCTGCGCTCCCTTCATCCGTTGTTTGATGAACTGAAACATCGTATTAAAGAATGAGAGATGAGTATGAGTATGATGTCATTCTTATTCTCATTCTCATGCTTGAGCGCTCTCTTTAAAGTTTTCCATCACCTTTTTAATGCGTTCCTCAATCTCGGGCTTGATGTCGTTCGATTCACGAATGGGCTTAAGGATATCTTCTTCGTGAAGCTTCTCTACCATGTCCAGGAATGAATCTTTCGCAGCGCGTACTTTTTCTACCGGCAGGGCGTCGAAAGTGTTCTTGAGCGCCGCGTAGAGAAGAACCACCTGTTTCTCGAAAGAAATCGGTTGTTGATCGTCCTGCTTCAATGCCTCCGTGATGATTTGTCCGCGGCGGATCTTCGCACGAGTGGCTTCATCCACGTCCGAGGCGAACTGCACGAACGCCTGAAGTTCGCGGAACTGGGAAAGCGTGAGCTTCAAACCGCTCACCGCTTTTTTCATGGCTTTAGTTTGGGCGGCGGATCCTACCCGGGACACCGAGAGTCCCACGTTTACCGCGGGGCGTATTCCCTGGTGGAAGAGGGGAGATTCAAGGAAGATCTGTCCGTCCGTGATGGAGATTACGTTCGTAGGGATATAGGCGCTGATGTCGCCGAGTTGCGTTTCGATGATGGGCAAGGCGGTCAAAGATCCTCCGCCTTTTTCTTTGGAGAGACGTGCTGCCCGTTCAAGCAAGCGGGAATGGAGATAAAAGATATCTCCGGGGTACGCTTCTCGACCCGGCGGGCGGCGGAGAAGCAGAGATACTTGTCGGTACCCCCATGCATGTTTCGAGAGATCGTCGTACACGACGAGCGCATCCTGCCCGCGATCGCGGAAGTATTCTCCGACGGCACAACCCGCGAAAGGAGCGAGGTACCACGCCGAAGCGGGAGAAGAGCCCGAAGCGGAAACGACCACGGTGTATTTCATTGCCCCCTTCTCTTCGAGGAGAGAGACGATTCTTGCGATTTTCGCTTCCTTCTGCCCGATTGCGACGTAAATACAGATGGGAGTTTTGCGCGATCCATCTTTTTTCTGGTTCAAAATCGCGTCGAGGGCAATCGCGGTTTTTCCGGTTTGCCGGTCGCCAATGATGAGCTCCCGTTGGCCGCGGCCAATAGGAATCATGGAATCGATCGCGGTAATCCCTGTGTGAAGAGGAGTGTCTACCGGCTCCCGTTCGAGCACTCCGGGCGCTTTATTCTCAAGGAGATATCGTACTGATTCGGATTCTTTTCCGCCGGAGGCGGATCCGCCTTTGGCGGAAAATATCGGCCCCTTCCCGTCTAAGGGCGCTCCCAGAGGGTCGATCACGCGGCCCACGAGCGCAGGGCCTACTTCTATAGAGAGCACTTCCCCCGTGCCTTTCACGGTGTCTCCGGTTTTGACTGCTTCCGCTTCGTCCAAAAGCAAAGCTCCCACCGTTTCTTCTTCAAGGTTTAAGGCAATTGCCCGGCGCGGTCCCTCATCCGTTTCAATCGTCAAAAGCTCCTGGCTCAGCGCGTTTTTGAGGCCCACGAGTTTTACGATGCCATCTCCTGCTTCGGTGACGCGCCCGACGGACTCCCATTCGGACTTCTCTTTAAATCCTTCAATTTCTTTTTTTAGTTTTTCGATTATTTCGTATGACATGGTGTTAACTAAATGACTAATGACCTATGACTGATAACCTATAACGTATTTGTCATAAGTTATAAGTCATAAGTCGCCGAAAAGATTGCCAAGTTTTCGGCGGAGCGACGCATCGAACTGTAATTCGTCGTCTATAAGAATCTTTACGCCGCCGATAAGTGCAGGATCAGTTGTTTCCCGCACGATGTCGTGAGTCTTGAGGAGCTTATGAAAGGTCTTCATAAGCGGCGCGGACGAGGGACGGGCGGTAACGAAGGTAATGCTCCTCGCTCCTGTCACCGTCCGAAGAAGTTTTTCGGTCGCGGTGAGAATCTTCGAGGCATGGGCGGCATCGCCATTTTTTGCGATAAGCTTCGCCAAATTTTTTACGAGCTTCTCTTTGTCGTGAGGATGTGCTGCGACTGCCGCACGAAAGGCTTTAGCGTAGTGTAGGGGAGTGTATTTCATGAGTGTAACTAATGACTAATGACTTATAACTAAGCACAGGTCATTTGTCATAGGTCATAAGTTATTTGTTCGCGCGCGCGACTTGTTCTACTGCGCGCGTGATGAGTGCCTCATCCACGGCCTTGGGATTCAACTCCACAGTTTTCACCAGCGCCTCTTTGACGAGAGTCACCGCTTCCCGGCGCATTTCCTGCTCCACTTTTTCCTGTTCCGCCTTGGCCAAGCGCTCCGCATTTGCTACGAGCTCGGCTTCCTTTTGTTTGGCGGTCTCGACACACTTCAATTCGAAGGCTTTTGCCCGAGCGTCCGCCTGCTGGAGCACGGTGAGTGCCTCCGCGTCGGCTTCTTTGAGTTTTTGAATCTTCAGCGTGTGCGCTTCTTTAAGCTGCGCCTCGGCTTCTTCGGCTTTTGCGAGCCCCTCCTTAATCTTCCTCTCTCGCTCTTTCATGAGGCGAAGAAGAGGTTTATAGGCGAAGAAGGTGAGGATAATCACAAGTAATCCAAAATTCACCGCCTGCGAGAGGAGGAGCCTCCAATCAATTCCTAATTGTGAGAGTAATTCATTCATGTGAACCTACTTCAATTTTCTACTTTCTATTTTCTACTTTCTGTCCTTACACGAATTTGATTATGAGCGCGACCACGAGCACGTAGATGGCGATAGCTTCGGTGAAGGCAATCGAAAGGATCATCCCCGTCTGGATCTTCGGGGTGGCTTCCGGGTTCCGACCCATCGCTTCCGTAGATTTCGCGCCAATGAGGCCGATGCCGATCGCGGGCCCGATCATTGCAAGCATCGCGATACCCATTGCCCAAAGTTTTACTGCTTCTAATTCCATGGTGTTGTATGAATTAATTGTTTGACCTTTGTTTATTGTATTTGTTTTATAAGGGTATTCATTCTACTCTCTATTTTCTGCATCAGTGCGCCGCCTCATGCTCCTGCACCGCCATGCCGATAAATACCAACGCGAGCATGGCAAAGATGAAGGCCTGGATAAATCCCACGAATACCTCCAGGAAATAGAAAGGAAGAGGGACAAGGTAGGGGAGGAGGAAGGAAATGACGACGAGGAGCACTTCTCCCGCGAAAATATTCCCGAAAAGACGGAAGGAAAACGAGATTATTCTCGCACATTCTGAAACAAATTCAAGGATTCCGACGAAAAACCCAATAGGAGAACGGAAATTCAAAAACTTTCCGATATGCGGGCCGATGCCGATCGCGACCGCCCCCAAAATGTTCGTGGCGATCACGGTGACGATCGCGAGTGCTAAGGTGAAATTCAAATCACTCGAAGGTGCACGAAAGAGAGGAGCTCCGCCAGTTGGCGGATTCCCTTCATACAACATAATCGAACCTACGCCGGGGAATAACCCCAACCAGTTCGAGAAAAGCACTACAAAGAAGATTGTACCGATGAGAGGTAAGTATCGCTCCGACTGCCGGCGCGAACCCAAGATGTTGTCCATCACGGAAAGCGTCCCGCCGAGGATTGCCTCCGCCGCGTTTTGGAGTTTGCCCGGGATGAGCGAAAGCTTTCGGCCGAGGAGCATCGCCCCGCCTCCCATGAATACAAGGATAATTAAAGAAAGAAAAAGCCCGTTGGTCACGGGAAAATCACCGATCCGGAAAAGCTCTTCTGCCTTGATGGAAATGTGGATGCCGGGGGCCTCGGAGTGGGCAACAGGAGCGGTCGTAGTGGCTCCGGAAATCCCGGGTGCGGCGTGAGTTTCCTCGGTAGTTTTCGAGGCGGCATAGGCCCGAGGGATGAAATCCAATAAAGTTTGCATTTATTTTTGAAACGCCCTTATTATACCCCGTAGTAGAAATTTGACCAGTAAAACCGCCCTTTTTTCATTCTCTGTCTTTTACCTTATAAAACCAATTTTGTTTTTAAAAATAACATGATAAATAGGAGAGGAAGTCAAATTTTCACTATCGGGGTTATACAAGGGTTTTTTCGCTTATACAAGCATTGCGTTCCACGCCCAAAAGCGTAAGTTGTTCCAAGAACTTTGCGAAATCCAAGGAGAATGGCGGGAATAACCTGACAATAACAAGAATTTTCTCTTGCAAAGTCGGGTTTGTCTTTTTAAACGGGTTGTTTCATGGGTTATCATATGTTAACCTATAAAAATGAATGATTTTCTCTCTACAATCGAGGTTTCCAAAATTCTTAAAGTAAGCAGAATAGCAGTGCAAAAAAAAATAAAAAAAGGCCAGATAAAAGCCATGAAAGTGGGGCGTAATTATGTAGTACCTAAAGAAGAGGTGCTCAAGGCTCTCGGGGAAGTAATAGGGGAGGAAAGCAAAAAAGAAATTGATAAGGCTATCCAAAAAGCGGTGCGGGAGTACGGGGAAGCGTTTAAAAAATTAGGAAGAGAATGATCATCAAGAGGTTATCTCTGAAGGAGGTGGAGTATATAGCTTTTGGGCTGGCGAAAGAACTGATGACATGGAATGAACCTATTCCCGATTTCGGTCCTAGGTATCCAAACGTGCTTGAAAGTTGTATTGCCGCCCCTTTTCAAACATTTCACAAAAAACCGCTCTATAAAAAATTAGTGGGCAAGGCAGCGATTCTTTTTTATCTCCTGATTAAAAATCATCCTTTCAAGAATGGAAACAAAAGAATTGCAGTAATGACACTCCTTACTTTTCTTTTTGTGAACCGAAAATGGCTCAAAATATCGAATGAAATATTATATGAATTTGCGGTGGTAATCGCGGAGAGCCACTCAAGAAGGAAAGAAGAATTTGTGTTGCGAATTGAAGAATTTTTGCAAGAGAATATCACTCCTCGCAAGACAGTTAACTCGTAGCCCCAAGGGGGATCGAACCCCTATTTTGCCCGTGAAAGGGGCATGTCCTAGCCATTAGACGATGAGGCCCTATAATGCCCGCTTATTTTACGGGTTTAAGCCCATTTTCGCAAGCTTTATTGTCTAATAAAGCATTAGGATTTGCACTGTCGGAGGTCGCGCCCATTTTTTGGAGCGCGAGTGTTAGGAAGCAACAACTAAATACGCCTTACGTAAACAGATCGAGAAAGACTTGGAGTTAGTCAACTCAGGCCAGATCGAAGGAGCGACGTGGCACTTCTTTCGAAGCCCAGACACGGGTTTAGTAGGGCCTTCGGAGCCGCTGCGACGAGCATTGGAGGAGGGTGGAATCTCGGTTATAATTCACGAATAGCTATGGCATACACCACTATAAAGCCGCCATTCTCGCTTAAGTATCGAGAGATGTCTCGGCATGAACTCAATGCTTACTTTCAATGGTTTTGTGATATCATGCCAACCAGAATCGGGATGTTAGAAGAAGTGGTTACGCAGACACCCGGATTTGAAACTTGGGTTGCCGACCAAACGCCGCAGTCGCTCGATATTCTTGGAACGTGGTTCCTCGGCCAAGTCGAAACACGACCACGAACAGTGGGAGAGCAACAAGATCTTGCGACTCGCTCGCCTTATCCGATTGACATTCCCGATGCGGAATTGACGAACAGCACTTTTTCATTAGCGATGGATATCGGTATGTATTTCAGCCAGGTGCTGCGGCGAACTCACCCGTCGCTAAAATGGGAACAGCCATTGAAGGACAAGAAATTTGCGGATTATGGGCAACCGGTGTTGGTTGGTTTTGGGCTTGTTCCACTCAATCCGGTCCGCATTGCAGTGACACTGGCGTACGGATTTGCCGCCAAGAAACATAGCGGAAGCCGACTCCGGGAACTCTTTGAATATTGGTCGAGTCGAGTTGGTAACTGAAACGTTACAAAATGTTCTAATGACATGAAATGCGCCCCTAACTTTCTAAAGGCGATTAACCGTCTTAAGAGAGCACAAGCGAGTTTGTTGCTTCTTTTAATAGCAAGTACGTTTCCTCTGAAAAAAGCTGATGCCGTTACCGAGGAAGTTTTCTACTCGCTACCTGCTACTCGCTACTCGCTGTGGTATGCTATACTCATCCCAAAGGTCCTTAGGATAAAATTCCTAATATCTAATTACTAATTCCCAAGAGAGACTAGGAATTGGGGATTCAATTAGAAATTAGGTCAATTAGAAATTAGTAATTTAAACATATGTTTCCTCTTCTCTATATTTGGAGCGATTGGGGGATTCTTATTTTGAGAGTGTTTTTTGGAGCGATTATCGTAGTCCACGGCTGGCCGAAGATTAGGAATTGGGAAGAAACTGCGCGGAACTTCGAAGCTATGGGGTTCAAGCCGGGGAATGTATTGGGTCCGATCGTGGCAATCCTCGAATTCTTCGGAGGAATTGCTTTGATGGCTGGTTTCTACACTCAACTCATTGCAGCACTTCTCGTAGTGCAGTTCATCGTAGCGACGATTTGGAAGATTAAAAACGGCCAAAAGTTGGTGGGAGGTTGGGAGCTCGATCTTATGCTCTTGGGCGCCGCAGTACTTTTTACAGTGCTCGGCGGAGGAGCGTTCTCCTTGGATCACCTCCTCTTTATGGGAAGCTTCTAAATAGCAAGTAGCACGTAGCGAGTAGCAGGCGGAGGATAAAAATTATCCTTGTGTTTTGTGCCCTCCTGTTTCATGCTACTTGCTACATGCTACCCGCTACTCGCTCGTCCCCATATCGCCTTTACGAATTCCTCCCCGGCGCGTTAGCCTGGGGAACCATCCTCCTGCTTCTTATCGGTTCTCGATTTGCCCCCCAAGCGGTGGGGATTTTTGTCGTTCTTTTCGGTGTCTATTGGCTCCTTAAATCCATTTATCTATCCATTCACATGCGGGCGGCTTTCAAAAAAATGAAAGCGAACCTCAAGGTGAACTGGCTCAAGGAACTAGAACTTATGACTCATGACAAAATGACATATGACCAAAGAAACAGTCATCAGTCATCAGTCATTAGTCATTGGTCAAGAGTACGCCATCTCGTTCTCTTCCCCATGTATAAAGAACCGTACGAGGTAGTAAGAGAAAGCTTTGCGAGTCTCGCCCGCGCTGAGTATCCCAAAGAACATTTTTTGGTGGTGCTCGCGACGGAGGCCCGAGCCGGAAAAGAAGCGGAGAGGGTTGTGGAAAAAATCCGGCAAGAATTCGGCAATTCTTTCGGCGGTTTTCTTATAACGACCCATCCTGAAGGCCTCCCCGGAGAAATTCCCGGAAAAGGCGCAAATATTGCCTGGGCCACCCAGCGCGCCAAAGAAGAATTGATTGATCCGCTTATACGGCGCGAGAATAAGAATGAGTATGAGCATAATTCTCATTCTCATCCTTTATCTTCCCGCTCTCATCCTACCAACACATTCTCATACGAGAATGTGTTGGTGTCCGCCTTCGACATCGACACCCAAGCCCCTCCTCAGTATTTTGCCCGCCTCACGCATGCGTATCTCACAACCCCAGACCCGCTCCATGCGATTTATCAGCCTATTCCGCTCTTTACGAATAACATTTATGAAGCGCCCCTCCTTGCGCGCATCGTGACATTCTCGGCGACCTTTTGGCAGATGATGCAGCAGGCGCGGCCCGAGCGTCTCACCACTTTTTCTTCTCAATCGGTGCCCTTGAAAGTATTGAATGACGTAGGATTTTGGCATCGCGATGTGGTCTCCGAAGATTCGCGCATTTTTTGGCAGGCCTTTCTCCATTATCACGGGAATTTTCGGGTAGAACCTTTGGCATTCCCTGTGAGAATGGATGCGAACGTAGCCCCTACCTTCTGGGGGACGCTTAAAAATATTTATCGGCAACAGCGTCGCTGGGGGTGGGGAGTAGAGAATGTGCCCTATCTCTTGCATGGTTTTAAAAAGGATCATCTGATCCCCAAAGAAAAGAAGCGGTACTGGGCGTTCCTTACTCTCGAAGGCTTTCATTCCTGGTCCACTAATGCGTTCATTCTCTTTTTCTTAGGGTGGATGCCTTCTCTCATAGGTGGGGAAGAATTTCGCTCATCGCTCTTTTCTTATAACATCGGTGGTGTTACGCGAGTGATTATGATTATGGCCATGATCGGAGTTATCACCGCTGCAGAAATTGCTTTGGCACTTTTGCCCCCACGCCCGTCGTGGTTCCGGCGCCGCCACGCATTCGTATACATTCTAGAGTGGCTCCTTTTACCCATCACGCTCATCTTTTTCGGCGCATTGCCTGGCTTGGAAGCTCAAACCCGTCTCATGCTGGGCGGGAAGTGGAGACTAGGTTTTTGGATTACTCCAAAAACGCGAAAGGGATTTAAAAAAATCGGGAAAGGGGTCGGGGAAACGGGAGTTTCCCCGTAGCGGAAGTATTGTTGAAACCGAGGGGTTTCAAGGAGCGTAGGCGACGGGGTCGGGGGAGGGCGGGAGGCTTCCCCCGTGTAGGAAAGTCCGCCAGCTGGCGGATGTGGAGAACCGAGGGTTCTCCAGGAGCGCAGCGACGGTTTGTGGTGACGCCAAAGACACGAGCAAGTAGCAGGTAGCGAGTAGCAAGTAGCAAAATAAAAGCTACAATGAGGAAATGAATGGAAGTATTCAGTCCTATCGTGATTTAGGTGTGTGGCAAAAATCCAAAAGATATGCCGTGCGAGTGTATAAAATTACAGAAAAGTTTCCTCCTCATGAACTCTATGGACTGACGAGTCAGATGCGCCGCGCAGGCGTTTCTATTCCATCGGGCATTGCCGAAGGTTTTAGGAGAAAATCTAAAAAGGAAAAAGCTCAATTTTTGCGGATAGCATATGGGTCTGGCGCAGAACTCGAGACTCAATTGGAAATAGGTCATGATTTGGGATACATCACTCCGGCGGAATACGAGGAGTTGGTAATAGAATTGGAAGAAATTATGAAAATGTTGAATAAAAACATCGAAGTCTTAGAAAGTAATGTGATAAAATGAACTCGATGAAGCACTTCTTCGCTACTTGCTACTTGCTACTCGCTACTCGCTTGCATTCTGCTACTCGCTACTCGCTACTTGCTACTCGCTCTCAAAAAGGTTTTACAATTTTTGAGTTGATCATTTTCGCCGGGATTTTGACGCTCATCGTGGTGGCGTTCATCACGATCTTGGTTTCAATCACGCGAGTGCATGTCCGGCAATCGGCCGCGGCTGAAGTAAACCAGCAAAGCCAATTCGTCCTTCAGACCGTTCAGTATTATGTGGAACAATCGAGCTTGATAGAGCTTGATGGCAATGCCGCGACGAGCACTCTGAAGCTTCGCATGGCCGCCACGTCTTCCGATCCTCTCTATATTTACGCGTCTGCCGGGGTGCTCTACCTCAAGGAAACGGACAGCGGGACTCCCGTCGCCCTTACTTCGAGCAAAGTTACCGTCTCAAACATCTCGTTTACGAAGCGGGAGCATGCGCGGGCCTCGGACTCGGTGAGCGTATCCTTCACGATTGCCTATAACACCGTGAACGCTCAGGAGCGTTTTTCCGAAACCTTGAACACCGCCGTGGCGCGGGTGAATGCGGCGACCTTCGATTCGAACCTCATTCCTTCCTCGACTGCCCTCTACGATGTGGGGGTAACTTCGCAAATATGGCGCTCAGTCAATAATATTATTTACTTCAGCGGTGCGAATGTGGGCGTGGGAGTATCGAACCCCGGCCAAACCCTGGAGGTGAATGGGGGAGTGCGCTTGAACACGACCACTTCGAAACCTACGTGTGACGCGGACCAGCGGGGTACGTTTTGGGTAACACAAGCGTCCGGAGGAGTGAAGGATTCGGTAGAGGTATGCGCCAAAAGCGCGGCCGACTCCTATGCGTGGAGAACCATCTACTGACGACTAATGACCTATAACTTATGACTGATGACAAGGAGCATCAAAAACTCTTTCGTTTTCTCGAATGGGAAGTTTATAAAGATGCGCAGTCCGTATTTTTAGAAGTTTTGAAGGTTGTTGAAGACTTACCACAATCATTGAGATTTACCTTAGGAAGCCAAATAGTGCGCGCTGCCTTGTCGATTGTGCTGAATATTGCGGAAGGGAGTGGTAGAAATACGGACAAAGAATTAAATAGATTTTTTGATATTGCTATCGGTTCCATTAATGAAACGGTGGCTGCTTTAGATACTCTTATGAAAGGGAAATTTTTATCTCCCGAACGGTTCCAAATACTCTTTAGAAGACTAAGTAGTATTTCTCGCCAGTTAGGTGGATTTAAAAAGTCTATCCAGCAGTCCTAAGTCGTGCGTCATAAGTTATAGGTTATTTGTTATCAGTCATTAGTCATAAATCAAAGACATTCTTCTCATTGTGTACAACTTCAATTTGCGTGTGACTTCGCCACAGAATAAGATAATGTTGTGGAGAACAAAAAAGTGCTGGTCGCCGGAGTGGTGGGAATCGTAGTACTCACGGGAATTGCCTTTCTCGCCGCCTCGAAGCGTCCCGCTTCGCCTTCGCCGGTCGGAGCAGGAAAAGTAATTCCGCCGGAAAAGCAATTGCCGCTGGGAGAATCGACTCGCACCGCCGCTCCTCAAAATATAGTGGTGCCCGATGAGAAAACGACGGGAGCAGCGGCAAATGTCGCGATTCCCAAAACGACTGGCCCTGGAGATGTAGCGAATACCTCCACGTTTCGGAGTTATGAGATAAAAGTAGAAAAGAATAAATTTATTCCCGACACGGTGATCGTAAAGCAGGGAGATGCGGTAAAGATCGAATTTCTGGCCGTAGATAAAGAATATGATGTCACGCAGGCGGATTATGGGTTTAAGCTCCAGCTTCCCAAGGGAGTAAAGAAGACGTTGGGATTCAGCGCCGCAGGTCAGGGAGATTTTCTCTTTTATTGCACGCTCTGTGGGGGACCGGAAGAAGGTCCCAAAGGTCACATAATAGTTACGAGTCCAAAACAATAATCAATAAAATTCCTAATTACTAATTTCTAATTCCTAGAAATTGAGGTTTGAACATTGGGAATTAGTTAGAAATTAGATCAATTAGAAATTAGAAATTTATGCCAAGATACAGAATCCCTGAAGAACCAAAAGTCGAACCGGAGCAACCGCTCCGCAATTACCAATTTGAAACGCGCAAATCCATGACGCGACGATTTAAAATATTTCTTGGGGTATTGGTGTTGGTCCTTGTGCTTTTGGGGGTATGGGCAGGTTCTCTCCTTTCCGCTAAAAAAGACGCTTCGGGGTACACCGCAGTATTCCTGGTAACGGGTGACGTTTATTTCGGCAAGCTTTCCTGGTTCCCATGGCCCAAACTTACGCACGCCTGGTTCTTGCAGCGTAGCGTAGGACAGGACAACCAGCCTCAGTTGGGACTCGCCCCATTTACGTCTGTATTCTGGGGACCGGCGGGGGATGTATACCTGAACCCGAAGCAGATCCTTTTCTGGGCGCCGATCAAGTCTGACAGCCAAGTGGCGAAGGCGATAGACAATCCGTCTTCGATACAACAACAGACTCCGCCCCAAGGTCAGGTTCCGCCCCAGCAAGAGCAGCAGCCCTCAAACGGAACCAAGAAGTAGTGAGTAAAATCCGTCCGTGTAATGCGGGCGGATTTTTTGTTGAGCACTGTTCTAGTCATGCGTTATCAGTCATAAGTCATAAGTTGGATGTGATACACTAATGATATGAGCAACAAAACCGCCCTCGTTATTGCGATCGTGGGAATCGTGATAGTTGCAGTAGTGGGAATAGCCGCCGTGATGTTGAAGACCTCGGGAACTCCCGAAGCAAAACCCGGCACCCCGGTATCCGCCCCTACCTCGTCGGGGACGCGCCAAGCTGCGCCGGTGAACGTAGTGGTGCCTGAAGTGGGAGCTAAGAATGCGCCTGCAAACGTGGCAGTCCCTCAAATTTCGACCGAGGTCGCAAGAGACGCTGCCGCGGCGGGTAATTTCCGAGTATTCGACATGAAAGTGGAGGGGGACGCCTTCGTACCCAATACGGTAATCGTGAACCAGGGAGATTCAGTGCGCGTGAATATTACGGCCACAGACAAAGATTACGAATTTACTCAGCCGGAATTGGGATATAATTTCCCGCTCGTGAAAGGGAAAAAAATGCCCCTAGCCTTCACTGCGACGAGCGCCAGCGATTTTCTATTCTATTGCGGAAGCTGCGGCGGTCCCCAAAAAGGACCGAAGGGACACATCATTGTGGCACCGAAGAAATAAGAGAATGAGTATGAGAATGAGAATGAAGGAAGGTAAGAAATGAGAGACAAATACGGCTTTTACTTTCGGGACTGGGACGTATATAAAGATTCGCTTGAGTTTCGAAAAAAGATTCTGAAATTACTCAAGAAATATCCAAAAGAAGAGTTATTTGCGCTTAGCGATCAAACTAAAAGAGCCTTGAATTCAATCGTGCTGGCGATTGCCGAGGGTGCGAATAAAATAACAAAGAAAGACACTCGCGTATACATCAACCGTGCACACTGCTCGCTGGATGAGGTTATTGCTTGTCTTGATTGTGCATTATCGGATGGATATATAAGTTCAGAAGAACACGAAGTGGCTTTAAGAGAGGGGGAAAGCCTTGCGAAGCGGCTTCATGCTTTTGTAATGCACCTGACCCGTCTCTCCTCATAACCTCCCTCATTTTGTTGTATGAATGTAATACGCGTTATCCACAGTTCGATGTCAAGATAACTCTGTATAATAAGAATACAACTCCGTGCAATTGAATAATCATCTCAAATCCGCGCTTGAGGGAAAGTGTATTAGGCTTGTTAAATTCCTTTTCTCGCGTTATCACTGTTCCTCATTCTCATTTCTCATTCTCATCCTTGCGGCCTTTGCCGCTGCGCCTTCGGCGCAGGCGTTTGATGGTCCCAAAAACGCTCCCGGTATTGGCCCCGGCGCCTTCAGCTATAGCAGCAGCCGGTTTGCCATCGGCACCTCCACACCATTCCAAGATGCAAGATTTATCATCATCACCTCTTCTTCGCTCTGGACGAGTTCTTCAAGTCCCCAAAGCGAGTATGCCTTCAAGGTAGTAAACAGTCCTTGTCCGGGAGGGCAGAGCCAATGTCCGCCGGTGTTCTCAATCCGGAACGACGGCGCGGTAATTATGGGAGGAGCGAACACCGGTACGGACCCCACCTATAACGTGCCATTCGACAAGCCGCCGAACTCCACCTATCATCGTGGTCTTACGGTCTGGGGTCCCGCGTTCGTAAAAGGCTCCATGAACGCCATGGACTTCTTAGGGGGGAATATTAGCCCCACACTGCTCCGCTCGGGTATTTTTGACGACAAGGGCTTCAACGGCCCATTTGCATTTCGCGGTTCGCTCGCGATTGCGACTACCACGAAAGACGCGATTCCGCAGCCGCTTTCGGTGTATGGAAGCGCGTACGTGAGCGGCAACGTCGGCATCGGGACGACGGGGCCGTCGCATCCTCTCACCACCAGCCGTCCTCTCGCAACGGTGTGGTACCCAGATATCCGTGTTGGCGGCTATCAGGGCAATGACGCCGCATATATCGGTTCGCACAACGACAACCAGCTCATTCTTTCAGCTGGCGGCGAAACAAGCGATAACACAAACACCGGAACCTTCGCAACTGCGAGAGCCGCGACAGCTGCATTCATAACGAT
>VGJV01000007.1 GCA_016867315.1 Candidatus Liptonbacteria bacterium
TTTTCGCCGCTGTTCCTTTCGCTGGATTCAGCCGATGAATCTCGCGCGGTTTCAATAATCGTTAAGCTGACAGGCGAAAGTTGTAACATAAATTGCTTTTACTGCTACGAGAAGCGAAAGCCGCATCGTAGGAGTAGGCGTCAGTGACCGCTCCGTTCGCATCGGTAAGCGCCAGCGTTGTTCCAACAAGATTAAAATGGTATGTGGCACTTGTGTTGTCGGCAGCGATGCGCTCGACCAATCCGAGCCCGTAAACGTAATGCGCGAGAATGTTTCCAGCCGCGTCGGTTTCGGCCAGCACTTGTGAGAGCGGCGGTCCGCGATCAAGAATAAAGCGGCGCTCGAAGCCGTTCTCGACAATACTCAGGCGGTTACCAAGCCCGTCGTACCGCATCACCGCGTTGACACCGTTAACAATCGCACTGGTGAGTTGATGATCGGCATTCCAACCAATACCCTCGATGGCTTTAAACGGTTCGAAATCGCGAGTTAATATTAAAAATAAAAGAAGCACCAAATGGTGCTCTTTTGTTGTTGGGAATTTTGTAAGGCAACTCCCCTGCCGATTGCATTAATCCATAACGAGAAATCGAAGGGCTCTGGCTCTCTTTTCGTCGTCTCCGGCAAGTTGGAGAATCGCTTCGGGAGAACCAACCTCTTTAAGTTCCCCACTCAACTAGTCGATTTCTTTCTCTATTTTCCATATTCGGGCGCTTGCTTGAGCCCAACAGGTGAAAGCCACGAACGCGAGAATGGCAGTGAACCCCATGAGGAGATTCCATAGAATATGCCGTTCCACTGGAAGAGTGCCTGTGGTGCCGAGCAGGAGCATGCCAAGGATCGCGATCCCCACCACTCCCGACATTCCGTACGCACATTTTCTCTTTCGTAGATGTGGCTTGCAGGCACGAGAAAGTTCTCGAGCGCGCGTAAGAATTCTTTCCACTTCGTCTACCTCGCCTGGATCGAGACTGTATTCATTAATTCTCATGATTCCTTTCAAACATTCGTTGCCCAGAAGTGTTCGTCGGTGACTTCATCCGAGAGAAGCTCTGTTTCGAATCGCTCTTTCATGATTCGGAAGAACTTTTTTCGGTCTGTGCCGCCGCACTCTCCGCCAAAAACCCCTCCGAGCAAATCTCTCCCGTACCTGATACTCGCCGCGGCTCCTACGGTCCATAATTCGAGCATGAGCCGAGCCTCGGCGAGATCTTTTAGTCTCCCTGTCCAACATACGAAGGGAGCTCCCGTTCTTTCCGAATAGTGCACGTGCACAATGTGCTGGCCTTTGAATGGGAGGAGAAAGTCTTTTGAGGGCACGAGGATTTCCATTTCATGATGTGGAAGCGCAGGAATTCCTTGCGGGAACGGAGCATAAAATAGTTTTGGGTCCAGAAAAAAATCCTCTGGAGTACTCACGAGGTGGGGCTCAATCTCAAAACAACGGAGATCTCGGCTGGAGGTCTTCACATTGAATCGCATGGGTTTCAGTTTCATACTGTCCTATCTTTCTTGGGTTGAAGAGAGGTTCTGTATTGAATGGAGAAAAACAACTGAAAAGTAGAGGTATGAACCAAAAAAATACTCTCACCAGCAACAATTCACCCCTCGGCACACTTCCCTGCATTATCTGCCATAAAAAGCTTGAGCATGCAGTCCCGGAAGTAGGCGAAGGGAATCAACCGGACTGTGGTGTCGCATGCACTACGCCCGGCCACTACGGGTCTCGGGTCTTTGATCCCGACGACGGCCACTTCCTCGAATTCAATGTTTGTGACGACTGTCTGCGCAAGGCAGCGGCCGAACATTTGATCGCGCTCGGATTCAAAGGAAGAGATTCCTTAAGACTCTGGGCACCGGGAATCGAGGATTTCTCGGATAACTGACGTCCAACCCAAACCCCTGATGGAGATCAGGGGTTTGCAATTTCTAGGTGATATCCTTGAATCCTTCGAGGGCTTTCGCTTTGTCGTGGTCGCGGATTTTTTCGAGGGCTTTGGCTTCAATCTGCCGAATACGTTCACGGGTGACCCCGAAGGCCTTCCCTACTTCTTCCAAGGTGTGCGTTACGCCGTCCTCCAAGCCGAAGCGCATCTTTAAAATTTTCTGTTCCCGTTCGGTGAGGTCTACCAAAATATCCTTGATGAGATCGCGAAGCAGCGCGCGGGCGGTAAGTTGAGCAGGAGTCGCATTCTTTTCGTCGGGAATAAAATCAGAGAGTGTGGAATCTTCTTCATCGCCGATGGGCGTCTCAATCGAGAGCACTTCCTGCGAAATTTTTTGAATGTGGCGGATTTTCTCCACATCCATGCCCATTTCGGCGGCAATTTCTTCCGCTAAAGGTTCACGGCCTAATTCCTGAATGAGTTGGCGGCGCATCTGAGTATACTTTGAGATCGTTTCCACCATGTGCACCGGAATACGCACCGTGCGGGATTGGTCCGCCAAAGCACGCGTGATCGCCTGCCGAATCCACCAGGTGGCGTAGGTCGAGAATTTGAAGCCTTTGCGGTAATCGAACTTTTCGACGGCGCGGGAGAGTCCGATGTTCCCCTCTTGAATCAGGTCGAGGATCGAGAGATGCGGCGTGCGGTTGATGTAGCGCTTGGCGATAGAGACCACGAGCCGGAGGTTCGCTTTCATGAGCTTCTGCCGCGCTTCTTCGTCTCCTTTCTCCACACGCTTCGCGAGCTCGCGCTCTTCTTCCTTGGTAAGGAGCGGAGTTTTTCCTATTTCCTTCAAATACATCTGCACCGCGTCGGGCACTTCCCCCTCGAAGGCGGTCGCTTCTTCCAATTCTTTTTTTGTTACTTCTCCTTTCGAGATATCAATAAGCCCGCCGGTTTCCACCACTTTGATTCCGGCTTTTTCCAAGCGGTCATAAATTTCTTCGAGGAAAGACAGGTCCTGCTCGATCGTCGGGAAGTGATAGAGGATTTCATTATCCGTCACAAAACCCCGCGGGCGACCGCGTTCTACCAGTTCCTGGAGGGCAGTTTCGTCGAGCTTCTTTTTGCCCTCTCCCTTTTTAGGCTTGGCAGGCTTTTTGGACGGCTTACTTCGTGCCGGCGCCTTTGCTTTCTTTTTAGGTTTCTGCACTTTCTTTTTGGCCATAGAAATTAGAGTTTACTCTCCCGCCTTAGACGGGATTCCCGCACAGAACTTGGGCGGGAAGAATATTCCCGATTATAAGCCAACGCGGAATAATATGAAAGTGCCGTTAAGATATGTTGGGTATCTCCTGTAATTCCTTGAGCGCAGACTCAATTCCCTTCTCATCTCCGCGAGACTCCGCGAGGCGTACTGCCCGGATAAGCGCTTCGCGGCGTCTTTTAAAGAATTCTTTTCTTATCTCCCCTTTTAAAGATTCAAAATCCTCTCCGCTCGTCGCTTCCGCACGGAAGAAAATCCCATCGAGCACCGAATCCACCTCCGGGTCTCCGCTCGTCTTTTTGCCTGTTTTCAAAAGTTCGAAACCTCTCCGATAGAGCGGAGAGAAGAATTCCACACAGTTTTCTGCCAGTGAGAAATCCCCTTTCGCCGCGGCAAAGGCAAGAATTTGCTCGCTCAAAAGTTCGAGGCGGCTCCTTACCTGCCTAGGCTGAGCCTCTTCTTCTTTTGCCGGAGTATTGAGCGGGGCAGAAGCTACCTTCTCTGCTTCTTCTCGGAGCACTCTCTCTTCTATGGCAGTACGCCGAGAAAGTTCTTTGAACCAAAAGTCGCGATGCACCGCGCTCGCGATATTTCCAATTTTTCGAAGCACCGCCCGAAGCCGCATGAGTCCCTCTCTATCCGAAAAATCCGAAACTCCTTTGAGATATTTTTCAAAATAAAACATCGCCACAGGCTGCGAATTTTTCACAGCCGCATGGAGTTTTTCCGGATCTGCAGCCGCCGCTTCGGCAGGATCTTTCACTCCCTCCAAAGTGACCACTTTCACATGGAAGTCTTCCACTTGAGCCAAATCTATCGCCCGCTCCCCTGCCGCCCAACCTGCTTCATCGTTATCGAAAGAAAAGACTACTTCCTCCGCTACCCGGCGCAATGTTTTCAAATGCTCTCCGGTCAAGGCTGTCCCGGAACTCGCCACCACATTCGTTACTCCTGCCTGCCAGGACATCAGACAATCCATTTGGCCCTCTACAATAAATGCACTCTTCGCTTCGCGAATGGAATTTTTGGTGGTCCAGAAACCATAGAGAAGTTTCGATTTTTGAAAAATAGGGGTTTCGGGGGTATTCACATATTTGGCCGGTTCCTCGCCGCTCGAGAGTACCGCGCCAGGCAAGATGCGGCCTGTGAATCCCGCCACTTTGCCGAAGTGATTATGAATGGGAAACATTACTCGGCTGCGGAAGCGGTCGATCACCATCCCCCTATCCGTGCGGAAGGCCAGGCCTGCCTGAATAATTTCTTCAGAACTATAACCCGCCTTAATTAAATGGAGCGTGAGGGATTCGGGGCCGGGAGGCGCCCAGCCAATTTCGAAATGCTCTATCGTATTCGGAGCCAGTTTTCTTTCCTCTAAATACTTTTTCGCGACGGCGTTCGTAGAAAGTTCTTTTTTCCAAAAATCTTTGGCGGCGGTATTTACGTCATAGAGCGCGCCCGAGAGTTTGTATTCCGTGGGATTCAAACGCTTCAATTCCACACCTGTTTTCTCGGCGAGCACTCGGAGGGCCTCACCGAACTCGATATTCTCGTAGCGCATGAGAAAGGCGAAGGCATCTCCCCCCAAGGCACATCCGAAACAGTGCCAACTCTGCCGGTCGGGAGAGACCATGAAAGAGGGCGTGCGTTCCTTATGGAACGGACAGATTGCTTTGAAATTTTTTCCGGCGGGCTGGAGAATCAGATATCCTCGCAAAAAATCAACGATATCGAGACGTTCTTTTATCAGTTCCACCGGTGTTCCTCCAGGCATAAGTACACCTATTCTAGGCTAGTATGGAGCAGGGATGCAACTTGAGAATCTAGAATCTAGAAGCTAGAATCTAGGAGTTTGTAACTCACCGTCGCGAGTGGGTCCCGCACATGTGGGACGAAGCTTGCTATGGCGAGCGAAGGCCCTCCTTCGCTAAAGCCTTGGAGGACAATGCGGGATTAGTACAGTGGCAGTACGCGACCTTCCCAAGGTTGAGACGAGGGTTCGATTCCCTTATCCCGCTCACAGACACGATTCCTCCCGCCAGGAGGCGGGATTACGCCATTGTAATCGCGCTGCGCTTGAACAATGGACGAGAACTTATCCCGCTCCCGCACGCGCACATTAACTACTATCTCCATCCCCTCCTTCGTCTCCCACCAGCGGAACAAAATTAAACCCGTGATAAATCCGCGTATTGTAGTCTCCCGTGGAAAGCTTGTCGTGCACCTCGATCGTCGTGCCTACCGGGGCTACAATCCTTCCTCCTACTCGGAGCTGCTCTTTCCACGCTATGGGAATGGTTTCGCCCGTAGCCGCGGAAATGATCTTGTCGAAGGGCGCATGAGACTTACACCCCTTCATACCATCTCCCGATACAATCTTCGCAATCCCTTTTTCTTTGAAACCATATTTTTTGATATTGGCTTCGGCGATTTCACTTAATGCCAGGAGTCGTTCCATACCCACCACAAGTGGAACTCGAGAAACTTTTTTTATACCTTCGCTCGCAATATAACCCAACAACGCAGTCTGCCAGCCTGACCCCGCCCCGATTTCCAATATCCTTTCTCCCGGCTGGGGCATCAATAACTCCAACATAAATGCGACCGTCGTGGGGGACGAAAGAGCTTGCCCAAAGCCTATGGGCAGAGGGTAGTTCTCATATGCCTCCCTACTGAACGCAGGGGGAACAAAGTCTTTTCTATCTACTCGTTCGAAAGCTCTCACCAGGGAGGGGGTCTGTAGATATTTGCGAGCTATGAGCTCCGCGAGCATTTCCTCTTTATTCATTAAGAGAGGGCTAAATTTTCATATTGCGCCCTCTTCTCGCCCGCGTCAACACGCCCCCCTTAAGGGTTCTTTTTAATCTCCTTTCCGGTCCATTCAAATCCTGGAGTAAGCATTATGATGCTTGCTTCTCGCTTCGCACGGTCCAGCCATTCCGAGAATTCCAATCCCCTAAGATACAGCCGACCAGCGAGTATTTCCCGCTCCACCTGAGGCACCAATACCATCGCACGAAATTCCTCCGGACTTACTCCGTATATAATTTTTGCCGCTTCGATCAATTCTTCGTCTTTCGCGAAGACTTCTACCCGCTCCTCAATAAGATCTTTCGCTCCGTCCCCTATTTCTTTTTTCACCTCGGCTCGAATCAGCGAAGTTTCGATGAGTCCTTCGAGCACTGCCCCTTCGAGGCCTGCCGTAGAAGGCGTGCTCGTCGCGCCATATACCTGCGCCGCATTTATAAAATATTTTTTAGCCGCACGAAACTGGCTTGAGAATTCCCGCGCAGACAAGAGTTCTCCTCCCACCCATGCGACCGGGTAATAGCCCTCTCTCACCAAAAAGGCTAAGCCTATAGTGATCGCGATGATACAAAGAAATATTCCGTAGCGTTTCATGGACGTAATGCTTATTCCGAACTGGCGCTCGAGGCTTTGCTCGGCACAAGGATCAGCAGCTTCTCATCCGCTCCTCGATAGTTAAAGCGGGCTCTCATCTCCTTTTCTAAATTTTCCGGCCGACTAAAATACTTCACATTAGCCTCAATGGAAGCGGTTTCTTTTTGAGCTTCTTCTAATTTATTTTCCACCCCTTGCAATTCCCGACTCAGCTGATTTCCCTCCCTCATAAAACGCGCGATTTCGATTCCCATCACGACGAGAACCAAGAATAAGGCGAAAATGGCTGCGAGACGCATACCCTCATGCTACAATTTCTAATTTCTAATTACTAATTCCTAACTTATTTCTTAAGGATTTCTCTGAACACTTCGGGGGCGAGCTTTACCCGAGCCATACTTTCGAGCTTCTTTTTTCCTTCTTTTTGCTTTTTCCACAATTTCATTTTCCGCGTGCGATCTCCCCCGGTTTTGCCGAAATTGCCGAGCAGTTTTTTCATGGCAGGAATAGTTTCGCGAGCGATAATTCTTCCTCCCGCCTGCGCTTGAATTGCTTGGGCGAATTGTTGCTTGGGAAGAATTTCTTTCAGGCGTTCCACCATCAGGCGAGCTTCCCGCTCCATACTTCCCGTGGGCACGATCCGGGTGAGCGCAGGTACTCCCTCCCCCGCCAGCAATATCTCCACCTTTGTCACATCCGCGGCCGCTTCATCTACAATTTCATAACTGAAAGAAGCGAAGCCCGCGGAAGCGGATTTTAGGCGATCATCAAAATCCCGAATGAGCTCCCGAAGCGGCATGCGGGCGCGAAGCGCGAGATGCGCTCCGAAGTTTTTGATCTCTTCCACGGAGAGTTCAAAGGACTGCTGCATCGTGAGCACTTGATTCAGATACGAGGGAGGCACCACGATCTCGAGTTCAATAATAGGCTCCCATACCTTGTCGGGGTTAGGAGGAAAATCCTGCGCCTGTGTTACTCGCCACGTCTTGCCTTTTTCTTCTATTCGATACGCCACGGAAGGGAAACTCGTCAAAAATGATAAATTGAATTCCCGCTCGAGACGGCTCGAAGCGATTTCGAAATGGAGTTGCCCCAAGAAGCCCACTTTAAACCCCCGACCCAAGGCTTCGTTTGAATCCGGTTCGAAGGACAATGCCGGATCGGTAAGCTTTAATCTCGAAAGAGCCCGCTCTAAGTCCTCAAATTGAGTTTCTCCGTCGGGATAAAACGATAAGAACACCACGGGCTGCGGCTCGCGATATCCTTCCAATACATAATCTTTCACGTTCGACGCAGACGCATTTACCGGAATCCCTACAATAGTATCTCCAATTTTTACCTTCGAAGGATCTTTCTGTCCCGTCGCGATGTAGCCTATCTCTCCCTCTTTTAAAATTCCCGCTGGGGCAAATCTAGGAGCGAAATAGCCCACTTCTTTAATTCGGATTTTCGCGCCTGTCGCCGCAAAATGAATTTCGTCTCCTGCTTTAAGTTCCCCTTCGGTGAGCCTCACATACGCCACAATTCCTTTGTGATCGTCATATAAGGAGTCGAAGATGAGCGCTCGACTTATATTCGGAGCGGCATGGAGCGGCTTCGGCGGAGGCACCTGTTTCACTACTTTTTCGAGAATGGCCTCGACTCCCGCTCCGGTCTTCGCAGAGACCCGGAGAATATTTTCTTTCGGAGTATCTAAGAGTGCGCCCACTGAAGCTACTATCTCTTCAATACCTGCGCCTTGCACATCAATTTTATTTACCGCTCCAATAATTTTCAGATTTGCTCGGCGCGCGGCTCGCAAATTGGCGAGCGTTTGCGCCTGGATGCCTTTCGTGCCATCTACGAGAAGGATCGCGCCTTCGACCGCCGCGAGGGCTCTCGAAACTTCGTACGAGAAATCCGAGTGGCCGGGAGTATCAATTAAATTCAAAGTATACTTTGAATTTAATTGAGCATGAGTATGAGTATTATCATCCTTATTCTTATGCTCATACTGCATTCTTACGGGAGCCATTTTGATCGTGATCCCTCGTTCCCGCTCGAGTTCCAGCTGATCCAAATATTGCGGCTGCATTTCCCGCGCCGTGATTGTGCCGGTCGTCTCTAGAAGACGATCTGCCAGAGTGGATTTTCCGGAATCGATATGGGCGATAATAACGAAGTTTCGGATGTGATTATCCATGCGCGAGAAGAATACCTTTTACGGCTGAGAAAAGGAAGCGTCGGGCTCTAGACTTAGGTTCACTATCAGTCTGCCTGGGAGCGTAGTAGTTGCGAGAGACCAAACGGGCAGCTTGGTTTCCTTAAAACGGAGGCCCGTTGGAGCCACGATCGTGAATTCATATTCTCTTTCAGTGCCTGCCTGCTTCTCAAATACAAATGTATATTTCGTGCCCGCTTGCGGAGTTGCCAATAGTTGATGTTCATAACTCAAAGATATTCCTTTCTCTCCTCTTAACGGAGTTTTCAAATATGTACTCCATGTCCTCTTCCCTGCCTCGCGATGAGTTTCAATATTCAGGAACCCGGGGACTTTTTCTTTAGAACGCTCCAAGTCCTCTAAAAGCGGATCGCGGGCGAAGCCTTTCGCATATCGATCCGTGGAGGGCAACGTTATCGCCTCTCCTCCAGAGAAATCTACAAGACGGGACTGAGGCGGGGTGATAATTTGGAGAAAATCAGTGTTGGGAAGTCGATTCCATTCATATGTACTTTTATCGCCCTCATGTTTTCGCACGAGCATCAACTGATTTCGAGTTATCCCATCATTTCCAATCTGACTTTCCCAGATAACTTTTGTACGTACATAACGATCAGTTTTCCCGCCTTCCACATTCGCATCTACAATCGCAAGATAATCTCCTTCGAAATCCGGAGGGAGTTCAAATACTTCTCCTCCTATTCCATATTGTTCGATTCCCGCTTGGAGCACAGAATCTTTCATATAGACCATAATATCCTTATCGAGAATCCAGCTTCGGAGGAGTTTTAATACACTTTCCCTATCCTCCTCTTCCAAGGCTTCGAGACGGGAAAAAATCTCTTTCCATAAAAAATTCAGCCCCTCCTTGGGCGCGACCTCTCCCCGCGCCTGCTTTTCCTGAACACTTTTTTGCAGTACTTCCAAAAAGTTCTCTGCGCGCACACTTCCCAACTCTTTAATCTCCAGAGGTCCTACATATCTCAAAATATCTTCGATAGGCCGAGGAGATATGGCAATTATGCTATCGAAGGTTTTGACTTCATTTTTATATAGGCGAGAACCTTCAAGAAACTCGGCTACATGCGCCGCAGAAGTAGGGAAATCGAAAAACCAGTTTGCATCCGCCGCTTTCCATCGGCGCATAATCCCCTGAAGCGGCCGCGGGGGTACAATGTTTCTTTCAAATTCCCTATCTGCTTCGAGAATATCTCGAATAGTAGAGCTTACGATTCCATCTTTGATATATATTTCGGCGAAGCTACCGAGAAATCCCCCTGCGGGCCGCATCTCTCCCGGGTTTTGAAAAAGAATTGCAAATCGCCTGCCTTTTTTCGCATCCAGCCATGCTAAACCGTCTTGTAAGAATTTCTCTGCAGCTTCAATATCGAATGCAAACGGAGTTATTAACTCAGGAAATACTCCTCCTAAATTTTGCACCCCAGAGGTGACCGCCCGCGTTTCTTCATTCGCCTTTCCTAAAGCTTTTTGGATGTTTCGGAGACGCGCGAGAATTTCTTGGATATTCCCCGCCGCAAGCGCCTCAAGGGCATGCACTTCGATATATTCTAATTCTCCGGCGAGGGCAATACCTGAGCCGGCCAGCGCAAAAACTCCTTTGAATATGCTTGGCGCTCCGGAGAAGAATAGTTGGGCGGCTTTGAGATTTTGCTCTATGCCCTTCGCTGCTTCCTCCGCCTTAGTAAAATTCTCCCCTGCTTGTATGCTATTGAGCGACTTTAGGTTCTCCACTCCCTTTTTCATGTGGACTGCGCCTTTTTCGAGAGAGGAGGAAGCTCTCCCCAAGGAACCCGCCACCCAAATAACCGCGACGAGAATTCCTATTATAATGGTGGGAACGGCGATTTTTTTCATAGAGAGGAGCCTTTTGGCTCTTCAAGAACAATACTCGAGAATCGCCAAAAATTCATCAGAGAGCCATACAGACTTCCTTACGGTATAGTACATATAATATGACTTTTTCTCGTTTTACTCTGCCTTACTATATTTTGGGCTTTTTACTTGCTGCAGCACTCGGCCTTCTCCTGTGGGGAGCTTTTACTGACGCCCTTATCGTAGACGAACAGGCCCATATTCCTGCGGGATATGCATACCTTTATAGATTGGATTACCGTTTAAATCCGGAGCACCCTCCCCTCCTCAAGGCACTGTCGGCATTCCCTTTAGGGTTTTTACGTCCCGCATTTCCAGACGATCGGCCCTCTTGGCAAGAAGAAATTAATAGTCAATGGACAGTGGGGGACGAATTTCTTTTTCAAGTGGGGAATGATGCCAACCTTCTTATTCCACTCTCCCGATTAGGATCTATACTTCTCACACTCCTTGCAATATTTTTTCTTTACCGGCTGGGCCGAGAAAACCTCGGCAGTTGGTGGGCACTTATTCCTGCTGCTCTTTTTGCCCTCTCTCCCACTATCTTGGGACATGGACATTATGTAACTACTGATGTGGCGGCAGCTTTTGGAGTGATTCTCGCCACATTTTATTTTCTTCGATTTCTCAAAGCTCCTTCTCAAGATCGACTGTTTGCGGCGAGTGTCGCTCTGGGGATTGCGCTCCTTATTAAGTTTTCTACCGTGTTCCTGTTGCCATACTTTTTCCTTCTCTCTCTTTTTTCCGCCTGGATCGCTTCTCCCACCTGGAGTCGAGCACTCCTTACCGCAGTAAAAAATAGAGTAGGGCCTACCCTACTCATAACTTTTGCGGCATATGCTTTTGTCGTGTATCCCGTCTATGCCGTTTTTACGTTGCGCTATCCGGAGGCTCGCCAACAGGCAGACACTGCATATCTCCTCTCTTCCTTCGAAGGGGGGCCTCCAGCCGCAGGGACGATCTGTAAGCCAATGCGTTGCATTGCGGAAGCGACTATCGCCGCCACTAAGAATCCCTTCACTCGTCCACTCGCGCAATACTCCCTGGGGCTGCTTATGGTCATGCAGCGGGAGGGCGGGACGAACACCAATTATTTTTTAGGAGGAGTTTCTTCGAGCGGCACTCCACTCTACTTCCCACTCGTCTTCGCACTTAAGGAACCCTTGCCCTCGTTTCTCTTTGTACTTGCTGCATTGGTGGGAATTCTTTTCCTTTTCTTCCGTAATTTGCCTTATTGGCGCAGGTTCCACAAATTTGCCGCGAATAATTTTGAAGTATGTGCCTTCCTGCTTTTTGCAGGAATTTACCTGGGATGGAGTTTGCGCAGTAATCTAAATATTGGGCTTCGTCATATTATTCCCGCACTTCCCTTCATATACCTCGCGGCTGCGTGGATATGGAGACAATGGCTCGAAGGAGGGCTGATTAGCGCGAGGAATGCTCCGGAATCTTTCTCTCGCACGAGCCATGCAACACTTCAATGGACCTTCGCTCTTTTCTTAGGAATGTGGCTTATTACCGAAACTGCGCTGGCGGGGCCTTATTTTCTTTCCTACTTCAATCAAATTGCCGGGGGCACATGGAACGGCTACCGCTATGTCACAGATTCTAATTATGATTGGGGGCAGGATTGGCTTCGATTACAAGCCTGGATTCAAAAGAGAAACAGCGACAATGATCCTGGGAATAATATAGAAAAAATCGCCATAGACCATTTCGGAGGCGGAAATCCACGTTATTATCTGGGAGAACGGGCGGTAGTGTGGGCTTCCTCCAAGGGCACGCCTACCACCGAAGAGATTCGATGGCTGGCGGTTTCAGTGAATACTCTCCAGAGCGCTATTCAACCCACTGTTAAAGGATTTACCCGAAACCCGGAAGACGAGTACCGCTGGCTTACGAACTTCCGGCCTCCAAAACCGGGCATGGGAAATATTCCCACACCCGATTTCCGGGTGGGCACTTCGATATTCGTATATAAACTTTAGTGGTTATTTGTAGTACACTCGGTTTTCCACTCTCATATCTACGTATTCAATCTTTCCTAAAGGAGGAAACTTTCCGGAGTTTGAGAATATATCACGCACCACCTGCACGGCCTCCCGCAATGGGAATCGGAGGCTAAAATAAAATCGCGGGCCTTTGTGCGTGATCACCTCCACCTCCTCATTCGCCACATCGCCCAATTTTACTTCTTGGAGCGTGGCCCCACTCGCCCGAAGGGCGGTGAATATCTCTAATAAATTTTCCATAACTTTTGCATCGAGCACCGGGTTTCCGATTCCTAAGGGACGACCGGAGTAATCGTGTACCGTTTTCAAAAGTCCTCCTTCGCCATCCAAGGCTCGCGCAAAAAGAATCCCTTCTTTATCAAACCACCAGCAGGAGGTAAGAGAAGACATCACGCACCAAATTCCTATTGCTTCTCTTTCCTTCACTTGCAGTTTTACCTCTTGAGCACGGAAGCTCTTCGAAATAGAAAGTTCCGCGACCGCCGGAAGGAGCGCGAGGTTCGCATATTTATTCTCTGGCCAGGCAAAAAGGCGTTCTATTCCCAGTAATTTTCCCACCGAACTTTGGAGTGCAATTCCTTGCGCCACGGCGAGTACCTCTTCTGCCTTTAGGCGCTGATTTCCTTCCACTATTACATTTTTTACATTAAAAAGGGGCGCGTATCGCACCATCCATGCTGCCCCAATGAGCACCAGGCCCCCTATTCCCACGCCACATATTCCTACCAACCGTCGGCGCTCAGAACGTTTGAGCTTTTCCCCTTCGGAAAGATAAGAAGAGACCTTCATGGGAAATTTCTAATTTCTAATTAACCTAATTTCTAATTGGGGATTTGCACATTGGGATTTAGTTAGAAATTAGATATTAGGATTTAGAAATTATACTAATATCCGTTCCATTAAAGGATTCAAGCGCGTAAGCAATTCATATTGCGTCGTACCGATCGTACGACCCACTTCTTGCGCTCGGATTTCCTTTCCCTTCTCTCTTCCGAGAAGCGTGACTATATCTCCTGGGCGGCAAGTAATTTCTGTCACATCCACTGCAGTCATGTCCATGGAAACCCGGCCCAACACCTTCGCAAATTTTCCTTTGATGAGCACGGAGCCTACACTCGAGAGAGCCCTTGGGAATCCATGCCAGTACCCTATGGGCAAAATGGCAAGTTTTCCTGGGTATCGCATCCGCTCCGTGATGTCGTACCCAATATAGTCCCCTTCTTCGAATTTTTTCACTTCACTTATTACCGTCTTCCATTGAAGCACAGGGGCAAGCTCTACCTGTGGAAGCTGCATTTCAAGTTCGGGGGAAGCATGAAACCCATACAACCCCATTCCCACCCGCACTGCATCAAAGTGATATTTTGGACTTAGACTTGTCCCCCCCGTCGCTGCCGCATGCGCAAGAAGATGTGGGTATCCCCCTGTAGTAAAAAGATTTAAGGCCTTTTTGAAATTCTCGATTTGGCGTTCAGTGTAGAGAGGGTACGTCACGTCCTTAGCGGCGGCGAGGTGGGTGAAGACACCCCTAAAGCAATTTCTAATTTCTAATTTCGAATTACTAATAATTTTAATTACTTTCGGGACATCTTCGAGATAAAAGCCTTGGCGATGGAAACCCGTGTCGATCTTCAAGTGAAACTCAGGCTTTTCTTTACTTTCGGCGAGCGCTTTCAATGCCTCGAAGTTCGAAACACTTAGCGTAATATTATTCTTTACGGCATCTTTAAGCCGCGCAGGAAGGGTCGGCCCCAACACTAATATGGGCTTTTCGATTCCCTCTTCTCGTAAGCGATTAGCCTCCACGATGGAATCTACACATAAGCCATCTACCCCAAAGGTCGCCATCAACTTCGAAAAGAGCACTAAATTGTGCCCATACGCGTTCGATTTTACGACCGCCCAAAGTTTCACACGCGGCTTTATAAGTTTCCGGAAGGCTTGATAATTCTGTTTTGCCGCGCGCGTATCGATTTCGATCCATGTGCGAAGGCCTTGGGTATCCATTAGCCGATAATTTTCTTTCCTACATATTTCTGAAGCACCTTGGGAATCTCCACTTTTCCATCTTTACGTTGATAATTTTCGAGAATTGCGAGGATGGGGCGTTGCGAAAAGACTGTCGCGTCATTCATATGCACAAATTCGGTCGCGTCTTTCCGTCGGATTTTTGTATTCAATCGGCGAGATTGATAATCTCCCATAAAGTCTGATGTGTGGGTTTCACGATATTTACTTTCTGAAGGCAACCACGTGTTAATGTCGATCTGCCGGATATCGGGGCCTCCCATATCCCCCGTACAAATCTGCATCACTTCATAAGGAAGTTCGAGCTGCTGCATACAATATTCCTGGATCGCCACGATGAAATCCTGCTCCTTCCTGGAATTTTCTGAAGTGGTGAAACTTTCTATCTCCAATTTATCGAATTGATGCACGCGGAGAATGCCTTTCGTATCTTTTCCATATGAACCCGCTTCGCGGCGGAAGGCCGTGGAAAATCCCACATAACGAATTGGAAATTCTTCTTCGGGGATCGTTTCTCCTATGTGGAGAGGGCCTAATGTGTGTTCTGCAGAGCCCACGAGATAAACATCGTCCGTTGGGATATAATACCGCTCCTCCTTGGGTTCGAGCCGCGCCATTTTTTGCATCACTTCCGGGCGGATCATCACGGGAGGAATCACCGGCACAAATGGCTTTGCACTGTATCCTTTTTGAACTTTCGCCGCGATTTTCTTTAAAATCTTTTCGTTCGTGAGCACGCTCAGCCCGAATTGAATAAGCGCGAACTCAAGCATCGCCGCCTCCCCCTTCAAATACCCGAACCGCGCGCCCGACACCTTCGCCGCGGTTTCGGTGTCGATCAAATCGAACGCTTCGCCGATCGCCATATAATCCTTTACGGGGAAATCAAATTTTCTCGGCTCGCCCCATTTTCGAAGGACCTTATTTTCACCCTCATCTTTCCCGACTGGAGTATCTTCCGATGGAATATTAGGAATTCGCATCCAAAGCTCACTTCGCTTTTCTTCGAGAGTTTTGAGCTCTTCTTCGGCCTGTTTTATTTTCTCTCTATTTTGCTTCGCTTCTTCAATTTTTCGTTCTTGAGACAGTTTTTTCTGTTCTGCGCGATGACTTTCAAGCTGAACGGTCGCTGCGCGCCATTCCGCGTCAATTTTCAAGAATTGATCTACTAAGCCGGGATCGGCTTTTTTAGCCGTAATTCCCTTTTTCACCAACTCCGGATTTTCGCGTAAAAGCTTTATATCGAGCATTGGCTACATAGTACTCCAACCTTTAAAAATCGTGAATCCCTTGGAAAATTCAGAGGCGCGTCTCATTTCGGAAACGCGCCTCAAATTTGTGGGCATCTTGGACTACTCAAACTTTCGATGCGCAAGGAGATCAACTGCCATCTCTAGCGTCATTGGACGCTTGAGAGTCTTTGCGATTACGAGAAGAAATCGTAAATCCTCCAGAGTGACCTGAATTCCAATAATCCAGGGCAACTTGAAGTAGCGGTGATCTGCAAACCTATCGGTGCGTTGTCGTCGACGAGACATATGAATCCTTGGTTGATTGTTTGTCAAAGTGTTGAACGTTATGCATTAAGAGTGCGAAAAGTCAATACTCTCTTCCTATCAAAACCTGCTATTATTGAGCGCATGAAGTCGGGAGAAAAAAACATTGATACGATTCGCCATTCTTTGGCACATCTTCTCGCAGCGGCGGTGCGCGAGCTTTACCCCGACGCACAGAACGCAATCGGGCCGGCTGTAGAAAACGGCTTTTACCAAGATTTCGAATTGCCCAAGCCAATTTCTGACAATGACCTCCCCGCGATTGAAAAAAAGATGCGGGAACTTTTGCCGCAGTGGGCGGAATGGACCAAAAAGGAGGTGACCCTGGCTCAGGTTAAAAAAGAGTTCTCTTGGAACAAGTATAAGATGGAGCTGGCGAAAGAATTCGCGAAGGAGAAAAAGACGCTCACATTCTATATTTGCGGCGGGTTTGTGGATCTCTGCAAAGGCGGCCACTCCACTCCCCCGAGCGAGATTGATCCAAAAAGTTTCAAACTCGATCGCGTGGCGGGGGCCTACTGGCGCGGGGACGAAAAAAACAAAATGCTCACCCGCATCTATGGGCTGGCATTCAATACTAAAGAAGAACTTGAAGCTTATTTGAAGCAGCGAGAAGAAGCGATACGGCGCGATCATAAAAAATTGGGTCCCGCACTCGATCTTTTCACCTTCTCGGAACTTGTAGGAGCGGGACTTCCTTTGTGGACTCCGCGCGGCATGATCCTTCGGGAACTTCTCGACAACTTCGTGTGGGAACTGCGTAGAGCGCGAGGGTATGAAAAAGTGGAGATTCCCCACATCACCAAGAAAGACCTTTACGAGCGGAGCGGACACTGGGATAAGTTCAAAGATGAACTTTTCCGCATCAAAACCCGAGAAGGACACGAGTTCGCGATGAAGCCCATGAACTGTCCGCATCACACCCAAATTTATGCGCGGCGAAAATGGAGCTACCGGGAACTTCCCCAACGTTATGCAAACACCACGATGGTATACCGTGACGAACAAACTGGAGAGCTGGCCGGCCTCTCCCGCGTGCGTTCAATCACGCAGGATGATGCGCATGTATTTTGCCGTCAGTCTCAAGCCGTGGAAGAAATGGGTAAGATTTGGGATATCATCACGGAGTTTTATCGGGGCTGCGGGTTTCCCGAACTCCGCATTCGGCTCTCTTTCCATGATCCGAAGCATCCCGAAAAGTATCTAGGAACTCCTAAAGTCTGGAAGAGCGCAGAGGCCGAGCTCCAAAAACTTGTGAAGGAAAAAGGCGCGGAGGCTACTGTCGCCCTCGGGGAAGCGGCCTTCTATGGGCCGAAGGTGGACTTTATCGCGAAGGATTCTATTGGGCGCGAGTGGCAGGTAGCCACCATCCAACTCGACATGAACATGCCGGAACGGTTCAATCTCTCCTGCATCAACGAAAAAAGCGAGGAGGAACGGATCGCGATGCTCCACGCTGCTATCATGGGTTCCACCGAACGATTCCTATCAGTACTCATCGAACACTTTGCGGGTGCATTCCCTTTGTGGCTCTCCCCCGTGCAAGCGGCCGTGATTCCCGTGAGCGACAAGTTCATCGCGTATGGCGCGAAAGTCCGCGACACGCTCCAAAAAGAAGGAGTGCGCGTGGAGATGAAGCATGCGGACGAAACCTTGGGGAAACGCATTCGCGAAGCGGAAATGATGAAGATTCCCTACATCCTTGTCGTGGGCGATAAAGAAGTTACGAATGAGAGTGTCAGTGTGCGGCACTACAAACGCGGCCAAGAAGGAGAAATGAAACTGGAGACTCTGGCTCAAAAAGTTCGCGAGGAGATCATAAAAAAGATCATCTAGTGCTCCTTCCCCCGCCTTCGCGAGGAGTTTTTTTATGAACAAGTCTCTTCCAAAAGTTTTGGTAATCGTGGGCCCGACCGCGAGCGGCAAGACTGCACTTTCTATTCGTCTTGCTAAGAAACTTAAAGGGGAGATCGTATCGGCAGATTCTCGACAAATTTATATAGGAATGGATATAGGAACCGCTAAGCCCCTGCAGGGTTTTAGGGGTAAAATCCAAAATCCAAATGCCAAATCTCAAAAAAATCTTTATATCTCAGAAGGGATACCGCATCACCTGATTGATATCAAGAATCCGAATGAGGATTATGCGGTAGCGGAGTATAAGCGCGATGCGATTAAGGCGATTCGCGGAATTCTGAAACGTGGAAAGCTCCCAATTCTCGTAGGAGGTACGGGGCTTTATGTGCGGGCCGTGGTGGAAAATTTAGATATTCCCAAAGTAGTAGCAGACGAAAAGCTCCGCCGGAAACTCGAGAAGGAGGTCGAGAAGAAAGACTTGGAACACGTATTCAAGAAACTGGTGGCGCTTGATCCCGAGGCTGCGTATATCGTCGACCCTAAAAATCCCCGGCGCGTTATCCGGGCGCTCGAAGTTACTCTTGCCACGGGAAAACCTTTCACTGCCCAGCGCAAGAAGCAATCCCCTCTTTTTGAAGCGAAGATACTAGGGCTTACGCCTGCTCCTGCTGCACTTCGGAAAAGAATCGAGAAGCGCGTGGACCAAATGATCAGTGACGGCCTCGTCGAAGAAACAGAGGAGTTATATGAACAATATGGAAAAGTAAAAGCTTTGGATGCGATTGGCTACCGGGAACTTGTTGACTACCTCGACGGGAAAATTTCACTCCAAGAAGCAATTCGGCAGATTAAATTAAACACGTGGCATTATGCCCGCCGGCAGATGACGTGGTTTAGAAAAACTCCGAATGTGCACTGGATCAAAAAAGGAAAACTGCCTACGCTCACGCGCAGGCAGTTCTCTTGAATTAGAATTCCCACTCTCTAAAGGCAGACTCTCAGATTAGGGTCATGGTTTTGAGGATCTTCCCGTTCTATCCAAAAACCTTTTCTCCCATTGAATTTTCCGCATATTACCAGTTTTCCTTGGGGATCTCTTTCTCCCACGTGATACCAATTTCCGAGGAGAGAGGTTTTTCGATCTTCTCTTAATCCGATCGCACTTTCCGTTACCATTGCACTCCGCGCTCGCTTCACTACTCCTAACGCTTTAATCTTTTCTTCCTGCGCATCATGCGGCATGTCTTCCCCTTTCCCGGAAAGATCTATGAGATAATAACCCTCAGGGAAATATCGGTTTGCCCAAAAGTTTTCTGAAGGGTCAAGCCACCAGTCCTGCTCGAGATCGAAACAGGGAGATTTGAAGCGAAATTCCCCTGTCCGAGCGCGTTGGGCTCGAAGCGAAAAACCGAATAGCCATACAAGATACCACATATACTCCCGCGTGCGATTTTCTGTAGCGCAGTTTATGAGCGTGGCCCGGGTGTAGCGCAGCATGATCTTTTCTGGAGGAGGAGCCTCCATTCTCCACACTATCGCGGCTTGTTTTGCGGAGAGTACTCGCTCCGGTTTTAAAATTGATCGGGCAGATTCCACCAAGGGGCCTTGCCAGACACGTTTTGGACTAATAGCAGCTCGCAGGAGCTGTAACCATTGTTTCATACACAGCTCCTTTTGTGTCCGAAGTCGCGGTCGGACGTTCCGCAATCCTTGTGAAATTTATAAGGATCTAATCACACAATAGCACGTCGGGAACTTCTATTTGGAAAGCGCCTCTAAAATAAGCTTTTTTAGAATTTCTGGATTTCCTCTTCCCTTCAGACGCCCCATCGCTTTTCCAATCAGGAATTGCAGGCTCTGGGCTTTACCTTTTTTGTAATCTGCCACCGCCTGGGGAGTTTCTTCTACTATCTCTCCAACTATTTTTTCCAATTCTCCTGTATCCGAGATGGCATATTGGCTTTCGTCTTTCAAAATCGTTTCGGGATCGGCATCCTTTTCGAGCATTTTAGCCAGCATATCTTTGGCCTGACGACTTGTGATCTTGGATTGATTTAAAAGGAATACGAGATGTGCCAAATGCTCCGGATTCAATTTCGAATCTTTAAGCGGCTGCTCCCCCAACATTCCCCGGACATCAGAAAGCAAATAATTAGCGAGTAGCGAGTAGCGAGTAGCTGGTAGCTGCGCCTTGAGTTCACTCGCCGCCTCCTCAAAGTAGGAAGCGAACGCAGGCTCGGAAACAAGCAGCTCCACCTGTTTCGCCTCGAGATCATATTCTTTCGCAAACCGCGTTCGTTTTGCCTGCGGCAATTCGGGCAATTCCCTCGCCAAGAATTCCGGTTCGAAGATTTCGGTACTGAATGGAGGCAAATCCGGCTCGGGGAAATAACGATAATCATGCGCTTCTTCTTTAGAACGCTGACTTACCGTTTTTTGATTCGCTTCGTCCCATCCGCGAGTTTCCTGGGAAACTTTTTTGCCCGCGCGAAGAAGCTCTTCTTGGCGCGCCAATTCGTAGGTCACGGCATCTTTCATTGCCCGAAAGGAGTTGATGTTTTTAAGTTCTACTTTGGTGCCCATATTTAAACTCACATTTGCTTCCAAACGCATGTGCCCCTTCTCCATATCCGCATCGGAGACTCCTAAATACCGCAGGATGAGCTGCAGTTCTTTTCCAAATTCGGCAGCTTGTTCCGCGCTCGTAATATCCGGCTCTGTTACGAGTTCCATGAGCGGTACACCGCCTCGATTGAAATCTACGAGTGAACTCTCCCCCGCATGCACGAGCGTCCCCGTATCTTCTTCAAGATGAATGCGGCGCAAGCGTACTCCCAAAAGATTTCCGCCAATCACGAGTGGCTGGTCATATTGAGAAATTTGATAACCCTTCGGTAAGTCCGGATAAAAATAGTTTTTGCGGTCGAATTTCGTGACCGGATTTATTTTCCCGCCCAACGCAAGACCTACTCGAATCACATGCTTGATCGCTTCCTTGTTGATTGTGGGAAGCGCGCCGGGCTGCCCTAAACATACCGGGCACACGTTTTTATTAGCCTTCTTTTCATCCGCGTCGTTCAAGGAATCGCAGAACATTTTAGTCCGCGTCTTCAATTCCGCGTGAATCTCGAGCCCAATCGTAGGTTTATATTCCATTGGATTTCCTCTACTTTACCTTCAAATGTTCAAAAACTGAAGGAATTGCTGAATTTTGCTTTTTTTGATCTTATTTTCTTTCGCATAGTCCACAAGAATCGCGAGCTGGCGCTCGGCCATCGTATGCGCGAGCTTTAGTTTTCGCGGATGCAAAATGTTTGGAGAAACTTGCCGGATCTCATAATAGAAAGCTACCAGGTCTACAATTTTTAAATCTATTTCCATATCCTCTTCCTCTTTCATATTCAGTGCCGTCACAATATTTTTTTGAATCTCCTTGAGACGGGCTTTGGAAGTTTTGGTTTTGAACATAGGAAGGATATCTCCGGTCACGGCTTCATGGAGATCATGCAGCAGGGCTCGGGCAGCGAGCTTATTCGTCTTCGCCTCATCGAACTTATTAAACTTCGCCCAGTAGAGCGCGATAAAGGCCGAGGCCACTGAATGCATGCCTACATTCCAGTTGCCGCCAAACCCGCTCACACCAAAAGCCCGCGGGATATTAAAGATATTCATGAGCAGATCCAAATTCGGATTATGCTCTACTTCTTCCAAGATTCCCTGCGGCGTAAATATGTCTTCGGAACGATATTTCATGGCAAAATTTCTAATTCCTAATTACTAATTTCTAACTAAATCCCCAGTTCACCACTCACCATTTTCCAAACCTTTTCATGGATTGCTTCTATAGGAAGCAGCTTACCATTTTCTACACACTTTATGAGGCGGAAATCCGCCGGGAAAAGCTTTACTATCTCCAGATACACTTCCTCTGCGCGCTTCAAATGTGCCAGGTCGGCTTCATGAATGTCGTGCGTTTTGCCGTGCAAATACGCCCGCTCGGTTTTTTTACCCACAAGCTCTTGGGCTACTTCGGCGGGGACGTGAAGTACGATGCTCACATCCGGCTTCGGAATTTTGAGCATTTCATACTCCACCTCATAGTCCCATTCGAAAAACTTTTTCCTTTCTTCAGAGGTTTGGAATTTCCCGCCTTGATGCGCGAGATTCGAACCTACATAACGGTTCGAAACTGCAATGCTCCCCTCTTCCAGGGCCGCGCGCAGCGCAAAGGAAGCTTCATATCGATCGAGTGCATAAAAAAGCGAGGCGCGATAAGGGCCTACCGCTTCCGCAGTACCGAATTTGCCGTTTAAATAGCTTTCCGCGAAAAACGCAGAGGGCTTTCCGTATTGAGGGAAATCGAAGCGGGCTACTTTTTGGCCCGACTGCTCCAGCCGCTCTGTGAGTCGTTTGAACTGCTCGGTTTTTCCGCTACCGTCCGTGCCTTCGATTACAATAAACTTTCCCGGCATGATGGAGAAATTATAGCGTGAAGAGTCACAACTCAAAACCGCCTTTCGGGCGGTTTATAGTTTAGTATAGAAGTTTCAAATCAGTTCCCACTTCATATATATTCGGATTATCGCCGAGATCAGTCGAAACAACGTCCCTAGCGCCTCCCTTATTGAATCTCTCGTCCTCCATCCGCGCGTTCAGCTCAAAAGTTTGGCTCTGAGGATCACATGCGTAGCTATAATAGTATCCGCTCGAATTTTTCATCTTTATCATTTGCAGAGGATCGAGCGGAAGTTCTGAAAGTGGCGAACCTCCCCGTATTGCGGTGAAGTTTATCGGGAGCCAGCCGGTTCCATCTATTGCGGTACTCCCCTCGAGAGAGCTGAAGATTTTTCCCTTCTCGGGACACAGTGAAGGATTGCTCACATCGGCGAGGTACAGAGTGATTAGGGATTTTAAGGTAGTTATATTGTTTACTCGCGTGCTATCGCGCGCCATTCCAAGTAGTTGAGAGGGGTTACTGGCACGTACGAAGAGTATAAGAATAATGCCAACAACTCCGAGGATTCCCAAAATACCTAACGCACTAAATTTTTTTCTTGCTTTAGTATCAGGAGTTACTGCTCCTTTTAAAGCTCTAAGGTGCTGGTATACCAAGAACATATAGGCAGCCCAGATTGGAGTAATTACTATAGCCTTCAAAAATCCCACAACTCCTCCGGTAATCACCAGTGGAGTTTTAGATAGCGCCGTGAATACCACGGCGGAGGATGCGAGCACAAATCCGATAATCCATGTCAGTGCCGCAATAAAGAAAATGCGCCATGCTACTTGCCCCCAGTAACCTTTTACATACTCTCTGCTTTTAAGCAGCGCTTCCATACCTCGCGCATCTTCTGTTACAAATGCAAAAAGCGAAAGACTAAGCGAGACTCCGAGAATAATTCCTGGAACCACTAGCAACACAAGTCCTCCCATGATCGTCAAAGAAAGCACGATGGCAATGCCCAAGAAAGGAAAAATGTGGGCTAGTCCCTTCTGAAGAGTTCTTCCAAGATTGATATTGGAATCACTGACTCCGTAAAACAAAGCAAGTTCAACCCAAAGGGTAAGAAAAAGCAGAAGCAGTCCATAGACTAATGGGGAAAGTGAACCAGGGACAGGAGCGTACTTACTGCCGATCGGAACTCCTATTTACACAAGGAACAAAAGAAGACCAATGGGGAACAGAACCCCCCAACGGATTTTGTAGAGTGATATGGCTTCTCCCAATAGAGCCCCTGCCGATGGCAAAGCAGGTGTTGGATTCATCGGAATCGGAACTGATCCTTGATTCTCCATTACTTCTATTCTACCACCTCAATGCCCATCGAGCGAGCGGTACCACGGATGATTTTCTCCGCAGCGTCCAGATCGCGGGCATTCAAGTCCGGCATTTTCTTTTCGGCGATTTCGCGTACCTGTGCTTTCGTGACCTTCCCCACTTTCGCCTTCAGGGGATCTGCCGCGCCCTTCTCTACCTTCGCGGCTTTCTTCAAGAGCGCCGAGGCTGGAGGAGTTTTCAAAATAAAAGTGAAACTCCGGTCTTCGTAGATCGTGATTTCCGCAGGCACTACGTCTCCCATCATTTCTTTCGTTTTGTCGTTGAACTGTTTGCAGAATTCCGCGATGTTAATGCCATGCGGACCGAGGGCCGTTCCCACTGGAGGCGCAGGATTTGCTTTGCCAGCGTCGAGCTGTAACTTCAAAGTTGTTTTGATTTTCTTAGCCATGTTGGGGCAGAAGGTAGAATCTAGAAATTAGAAAATAGAATAGCATACGAATTTTAATCTGTCCACTACTACTTTCTACTCTCTATTTTCTACTTTCTAAAACGGTAGATCTTCTTTTTTTATACCTCCTTCGGGTTCATCGAGGTTAATGGAAGGAATCTCTTCCGTGGGAGCGGGCTCCGGTTCAGTCTGGGGCGTGCCTGCGGGCCTTCCGCCTCCCATAGGAGAGTCCCCTCCGCCCATTCCGCGAGGGCCGAGCTGGAGACGCTCTAAAATGATTTCCGTGGATTTGCGCGTTTGACCCTGCTTGTCCTGCCAGGAACGCGTTTGAAGTCTTCCTTCTACAAACGCAATGCTCCCCTTCTTCAAATATTGACTGGCAATCTCCGCACTTCGCCCCCACGCGACGATATTATGAAATTCGGTTTCGTTCTGTTTTCCTCCGGCCTTATCGGTCCACATTCGGTTCGTCGCAATACTAAAACTTGTGACAGAAGCTCCTCCTGGAGTAGTCCGGAGCTGAGGATCGGCCGTGAGACGACCAATGAGGAACACTTTATTCAAATTCATGGGTGTTTTTACTATACTCCACCCCTTAGGCGCTCACAACTATTGAAGGATCTCTTCGATCTTCTTCTCTAATGCTTCGTTCGTGAGCGAGCCTCCGGGAGCAGCTTCGGTACGAGGCGCAGAACGAGATCCGCGCTTTGGCTTTTCTCCCCCTTCCGGGGCGCCTTCGGCTTTTTCGCCATACAGTCGAATTACGAGAAAGCGCAGAATTTGCTGCCAGATCTCAAAATCTTTTTCGAGACGCACAATTGCCTCCGGCATTGCCTCCAGCCGGAGAAAGCCAAAATATCCCGAGGTGACTTTTTTGATTGGATAAGCTAACGAGAGCTTTTTTACTAAACCGGGATTCGTCACCCTGCCATACTGCGCCGCACGCGTGGCAACGTCTTTAACTTCGGCCTCCTCACGAACGAGAAAGGCGAGTTCGTATTCCCTTAATTCTTGGTCTTGTTCCTGCATTGTTGTCCAGAAAGGTTACTTGAATATCGTAGGCGCGTCAACTATTCTTCGCTTTCTTTTTCTTCTTTCGGAGAGCCAGCTTCAGCGGCAGGCTTAGCTTCTCCAATTTCGGGAGCTGCTCCCGTCGCAGGAATTTCTTCCATTTCTTCGTCTTCTAAAGGTTCAAGTTCCGGACCTCCCTTCCCTACCGGAATAAGACGCCCGATGATCACGTTTTCCTTCAAGCCGCGGAGGCGATCGACGCGGCCTTCGATGGCCGCCCGGACGAGCACCCGAGCAGTGTCTTGGAAAGATGCCGCGGAGAGGAAACTTTCGGTCGTAAGGGAAATTTGCGTAATACCCATAAGGATCTGTTCGGCTTTCGCGGTAGCGCGGCCTGCGCGTTTCAACTCGCGATTCACTTCGAGGAAGCGGGGCTTCTCGATGATTTCTCCGGCTACAAAGTCCGGCGCATCTCCCGCATCTTTGATGCGTACCCGCGAGAACATCTGACGCACGATTACTTCGATATGCTTGTTATTGATATAGGCACCTTCCGAAAGATAGATTTGCTGCACTTCGCTCGCAATGTAGCGTTCTACTTCGCTGATGCCCCTCAATTCCAAAAGTTCACGAAGGTCGATGTTTCCTTCTGAGAGCTTGTCTCCCCGCTTCACCTCCTTCCCAGTTTCTATATAAATAAGGGCGCTGCGAGGCACGGAAAGTTCCGCTTCCTTCTTCTTTCCTTCCACCTTCAAGGAAATTACTTTCAGGGCTCCGCGCTCTTCGATCTTCGTCACAATTCCATCTGCCGGCGCAAGGATTGCTCGCCCCTTCGGAGGTCGGGCTTCAAAAATCTCTTCGATACGAGGCAGACCGTGCGTGATGTCTACTCCGGCCACACCTCCCGTGTGGAAGGTACGCATGGTGAGCTGCGTACCAGGTTCACCAATGGATTGGGCGGCTACTACTCCCACTGCCGCTCCCATCTGTACAGGTTTGTTATCTCCCAAGTCATATCCATAACACTTCGCACATACACCGTAGAGCGTCTTACAAGAAATTGGCGAGCGGACTTTAACCACATCCACTTCGGATTTTTCGATCAAGTCGGAGGCAGCGCGATCCACGATGTCTCCCGCCTTCACCACTACCCGGCGGCCCACTTTTACGTCTTCCAATACCGTTCGAGAGAAGAGGCGCGTGCCGAATGCCAAGTTGAATTCTTTGCCATCCGAGCGGCGGATTTCGATTCCTTCTTTCGTGCGGCAGTCAGACTCCGCCACCGTGATGTCTTGAGACACATCCACAAGCCGCCGCGTAAGATATCCTGCTTGCGCAGTTTTTAAGGCGGTGTCAGTCGTTCCCTTACGAGCACCGTGCGTAGAGATGAAGTATTCGAGCACGGAGAGACCTTCTTTCAAAGAAGATTTCAAAGGCAATTCGATAATTTCTCCTTTCGGGTTTTGCACCAATCCTTTCATACCCATCATCTGAATCGGCTGAGACCAGGAACCACGGGAACCGGAATCTACGATTTGATAGATGGGGTTGTTCTTCGGGAGCACTACCGATACGAGCTTCGCAATTTCAGCTTTGGCGGCTTCCCACACGCTGATCACGCGAGCGCGGCGTTCCGCGGCAGTGAGCAACCCTTCCTGATATTGTTCACGAATTCTTGCCACTGACGCTTCGGAGCGCGCAAGCACTTCGGCTTTTTCTTTAGGAATAATAAGGTCAGACATCGCCCACGTGACTCCGGAGCGCATCGCCATTTCGAATCCAAGGAGTTTCACCCGGTCAAGCACTTCGCGCGCCACTTCCATGCCGTGCGCGTTCAATACCGCCTCGATAAGGTGAGATAGTTTCTTTTTGTTCAAAGTTTCATTCACATAGGGCACCGTGCCATGGAGCGCCTCGTTCAAGATAAGGCGGCCCAAGGTGGTTTCGAGTCCGTTTACAACGATCGGGGTGTGAAGCGTAATCACGCCCGCGTCATACGCCAGAAGCGCTTCTTTAATATCAATAACCGTCTTCGGCGTGCCTTTAAAGTCCGGATCCGGCCGAGAGAGGTAGTACATTCCGAGTACCATATCTTGAGTCGGGTTCACGATGAGTTCTCCCGTCGCCGGCTTCAAAAGGTTCCGCGCGGCGGACATCACTTCTTTCGCTTCTTGTTGAGCAACATCGGAGAGCGGCAGGTGAACGGCCATCTGGTCACCGTCGAAGTCAGCGTTAAAGGCCACACACACGAGCGGCGGCAATTGGATTGCCAACCCTTCTACTAACATCGGGCGGAACGCCTGAACCGAGAGACGGTGCAGAGTAGGTGCACGGTTCAGAAGCACGTAGCGGGTCTTAATAATTTCTTCGAGAATTACCCATACCTCATCCCCTCCTTCTTCAATCACACGGGACGCACCGCGAATATTGTGCGCGAGGCCTTTGCGGACAATCTCCGAGACTACGAATGGGCGGAACAATTCCAACGCCATCCGCTTCGGCAAACCACATTGGTCGAGTTTGAGCTTCGGACCCACTACGATCACGGAGCGGCCCGAGTAGTCTACCCGTTTACCCAAGAGGTTCTGACGGAAGCGGCCCTGTTTCCCTTTGAGCATGTCCGCCAAAGAGCGGAGTGGACGACGCTGGGCCGAGAGCTGTTGCGTGCCGAAGCGAGCCGAGTTATCGATCAACGCATCTACCGCTTCTTGGAGCATGCGCTTTTCATTCTGGACGATCACGTCCGGAGCTTTGATTTCCAAAAGTTTTTTCAACCGGTTATTGCGGTTGATGACGCGCCGATACAAATCATTCAAGTCGGAGGTCGCATACCGGCCACCATCCAAAGCCACCATCGGACGCAAATCCGGAGGCAACACCGGCAAGGTGGTCATAATCATCCATTCGGGCCGAATGTTGTTCTTCGACATCGACTTCAGCATCTTCAAACGGCGAAGCTGTTTCAAATCCGCCACTTTTCCCTTTGAAAGTTCGATGTCCTTTTCTACGGCTTGAGTTTCCTTGCGAAGATCCATTCGCTCCAAAATTCTGCGGATCGCGGCGGCGCCGGTGCCGGCCGTGAACACTCCTCCGAACGAACGAGCAAGGTTGAAATATTCGGCTTCGGAAAGGACTTGGCCTACGCGAAGGCTCTCCAAGGTTTCACGCACCTCCGCCGCAGCAGAAGTCACCTCCCTTTTCACTTCTTTGTCCTTCGATACCACCTTGAGCTTCCCCTTCAATTCCCGCTCGAGTTCCATCAACGCTTCCTGCTTCTTCTCTGAGTCCACATCGGTCACGATGTAGGCCGAGTAATAGACTACACGTTCGAGTTTCACCGAAGAAACGTCCAAAATAAGACTCAACCGGGACGGGACGCTCTTCAAGAACCAAATATGCGCCACGGGTACGGCAAGCGAGATGTGCCCAATGCGCTCACGGCGCACAGAAGACCGCGTGACTTCTACGCCACACTTATCACATACCACTCCCTTATATCGGATTCGGCGATATTTGCCGCAGTAACATTCGTAATCTTTCGTCGGACCGAAAATCCGTTCAGAGAAGAGCCCATCCTTTTCGGGGCGCTGCGTTCGATAGTTGATCGTTTCAGGCTTCGTTACCTCTCCGTGCGACCAATCCAAAATGTTTTCCTCAGAGGCTACGCTGATGCGCAACGCGGTGAAATTTTCCCGACGCGGCGCGCGGCCGTTTTCCGCCGCTGGTGCAGCTCCCTCTTCTTCGTCGTAGAGGGGCTCTACGTTGAAACCAAGCGATTTCAATTCGTTTACCAACACATTAAAAGATGCCGGGATGTTGGGGCCTTTAATAGTTTCGCCTCGAATAATCGATTCATAGGCTGCAGCCCGACCCACTACGTCGTCGGATTTGATCGTGAGCATTTCTTGGAGCACATGTTTGGCTCCATACCCCTCCAAGGCCCATACTTCCATTTCTCCGAACCGCTGACCTCCAAATTGCGCCTTACCTCCTAAAGGCTGTTGCGTAATCAAGGAGTATGGCCCGATCGAGCGAACGTGCGCCTTGTCTTCTACGAGGTGGTTCAGTTTGAGCATGTACACCGTCCCCACGTTCACCCGGTTCTCAAAAGGCATTCCGGTACGGCCGTCATAGAGCACACTCTTTCCATCTTCGGGCAATCCCGCCGCTTTAAGTTCCGCCCGAATCATTTCTTCGGAGGCGGAGTCGAGTCCCGGGGTCACTGCTCGGTAGCCGAGCTTCGAGGCTGCCAACCCAAGGTGCGTTTCAAGCACTTGTCCCAAGTTCATACGCGATGCCACACCTAACGGGTTCAATATGATGTCTACGGGCGTGCCGTCGGGTAAGTACGGCATGTCTTCCACCGCCCGGACTTGCGATATAACTCCCTTGTTTCCGTGCCGCCCCGCAAGCTTATCTCCCGCTTGTACCTTCCGAAGCTGCGCTACTTCCACCTGAATCCGCCTAATAATGCCGGGCTCAAGCTTATCCCCCTGTTCTCGGTCAAATACTTTGATGTTTACCACGCGGCCCCGCTTTCCGTGCGGCAGCGTGAGTGAAGTGTCTTTCACATCTCGGGCTTTTTCTCCGAAGATCGCGCGAAGCAACCGCTCTTCCGCAGTGAGTTCGGCTTCTCCCTTAGGAGAGATTTTGCCTACGAGAATATCGCCTGCTTTTACCTCCGCTCCTACGCGCACAATTCCTTCTTCATCCAAATTGCGGAGTTTTTCTTCAGATACGTTCGGGATGTCAGGCGTCGTGAGTTCCGGGCCAAGCTTCGTATCACGCACATCGCAGTAGTAATCCTCTATGTGAATAGAGGAAAAGTTGTCGTTTTGAACAACACGTTCAGAAATGATAATGGCGTCTTCGAAGTTCGCTCCTTCCCAAAGCATGAAGGCTACAAGGAGGTTTTGCCCCAAGGCAAGCACTCCATTTTCGGTCGAGGGTCCGTCTGCGAGGATATCTCCCTTCTTGATTGTCACACCACTCGTGACGAGCGGCCGCTGCGAGATGCACGTGAATTGGTTTGAACGTTTAAACTTCTGGAGCGTGTAGTTCGTAGTATTCCCTTCTTTATATTTCACCTTAATGTGCGTCGCGTCGGCTTCCACCACCTTTCCGTCATCTTCCGCCACCACCACATATCCCGAGTGTTGCGCTACCCGCTCCTCTTCTCCGGTGCCGACATAGGGGGCTTGAGGACGTACAGAACCTACCGCCTGCCGTTGCATGTTCGAACCCATGAGTGCCCGGTTCGCGTCATCGTGCTGCAAGAATGGAATGAGTGAGGTCGCCACACTGATAAATTCGTGCGGGGCTACATCGATAAAATCCACCTCTTCAGCCGAGACCGTGCCGGGGGCGCCTTTTACGCGAGCCTCCACGAGCGGTACTGCAATTTTTCCGTCTTTCTCCTTAGGCACTCCGGCGTGCGTAATTTTGTAACGCTCCTCTTCCAAGGCATCGAGCCACACCACTTCTCCCGTTACCTTGCCATTCTTCACTCGGATGTACGGGGCTTCAAGAAAACCGAATTCATTAATCCGAGAGAAACTCGCCAAATAATTTATAAGTCCGATGTTTGCACCTTCCGGAGTTTGAATCGGGCATATTCGGCCATAGTGCGAGCGGTGCACATCTCGCACTTCGAAGCTCGCGCGTTCCCGCGTGAGTCCTCCGGGACCTAAGGCAGATATACGACGCTTGTGTTCAAGTTCGGCCAACGGATTCACCTGATCCATGAACTGCGAGAGTTGGGAGGAGGCAAAAAATTCCTTGACTACCGCTACAATCGGACGGAAGTTTATGAGCTGGGCCGGAAGCAATCCTTCTCGGGCTTGCGTAGACATTCGATCTTGGACGATACGCTTCAACCGCGCGAGCCCAATGCGGAGACGGCCCTGCAAGAGTTCTCCTACCGCTTTGAGACGGCGGTTTCCAAGGTGATCGATATCATCCGGTTCCGCGTCCAAGGTGTTGTTTAGGGTAATGATCTCTTTTAAGATCGCCACCACATCTTTCACCTCGAGCAAGCGATTCGTATTTTCTTTAGGCAATGCCAAACGCTGATTCATCTTGAACCGTCCCACTTCTCCCAAGTCATAGCGGTCAAAACGCTGGAAGAGCCCATCCACCAGACCCTTCGCAGTTTGCGGAGTCGCAGGATCTCCAGGGCGAAGCCGGCGATAAATTTCCAAGTAAGATTCGTCTTTGTCTTTCGCAATATCTTTCTTCAACGTGCTTTCCAGGTAGCGCGTCGTACCCGTGTCTACATCTGCGAAGGTTTTCATCATCTCCTCGTTTGTCATGCCGAAGACACGCAAAAGATCCGTCACCGGAGTCTTTCGGTGGCGGTCAATCTTCACCCCAATCACTCCGTCGATGTCGGTTTCAAATTCGAGCCATGCACCGCGGTTCGGAATGATTTTCGCGCCAAAAAGATTTCTTCCGCGCCAGGGCACTGCCGTAAAGTACACTCCGGCTGAACGAATAAGCTGTGAGACTACCACCCGCTCTACGCCGTTAATAATGAACGTCCCCCGGTTCGTCATGACCGGGAAGTCCCCAAAATAAATTTCTTGAATTTCTTTCTGCTTGGTTTTGAGCTGCTCCAAGGATACCTTTACGCGCAAAGCCGCCTCGTAGGAGGCGTCTTTATACCGGGCGGTGGCTTCGTCATACTTCGGCTCATCAAACCGATAGCCTTCGAATGAGAGCGAGAGCTCTTTTCCGGTGTGATCCAATATGGGAGAAACTTCTTTGAAAAGTTCGTCTAATGCCTTGTCGAGGAACCAGCGATAAGAGTTCAGCTGGACCTCATTCAAATTCACTGGAGAGACGAGCGGCTTCGAACGAGAGAAATCTTTCGTGGGAAGTTTTGAACTCATTTTTGTATTATCTTTCGTTCGCGTTGCGTGTAGATTGCTCCGCATACGCAAGGCGCAACGAGTAGGTTAGTACTTTGTACAGCTGCGAGGAGCAACGCCGCGGCCGGAGCAATCAGCCGCAACCGCAGGATATGGCTCTTTTATATTATCTCTGCGGCACTCCTCCTTGCGGTATCGACATACCGCTGCGTCGTCGTTTCTTGATTTAAAAATAAAAGAGCTCATATCGCGGACGGAAATAATACGAAAATGAGTTCTGCTAAACATATAAAATTAATTAATATTTAAATTAAAACGATATGTAACGCGCATAAAGGAAGCCTACCCCCGCAAGGGGTTTCTTCCTATCGTTTCACCTTTAGGTATTTAACCCGATTTTGCTCTTGCTCGTCAAGGGTTTCACTAAAAATAGTTTTTCCCGTCTTCGGATCGCTCAGGTAGTACCAATATCGCGATGGATAAGGAGCAAGAACTGCCGAAATCGCACGTATTCCGGGGCTTCCGATGGGCTGAGGAGGAAGTCCCACGCGCAGGTACGTATTGTAGGGGGAAGGGACTGTGAAGTCAAGCGGCGAAAGCGGGTAACATTCCGTGGGAGTTCCCGCCTTCATTTTTTTGATATAGCAGATAGTCGCATCCACTTGAAGCGGCATTCCCGCCTCAAGTCGCTTTTTAAGCACTCCCGCTACCACCCGCTGATCTTCATATTCAGGCACTTCTTTTTCTAGCAAGGAAGCGAGAATGAGATTCTCCGCGAAGCGCCGGGGGTCTTTATCAAGAAGAGGCCGCGCCTTGAGATTGAAGTTTTCGAGTAATCTATCCACCACTTCTTCTATCGAAGATCCCAGAAAAAAATTATATGTATCTGGAAAAAGGTAGCCCTCAATGCGCCGCGACGCGGCGTACGCGAGAAGCTCTCCTTCCCCCGCTACTCCGCTCGCTGCAAGGGCCCGATCGACTTCATATATAGAACTCCCTTCCGGAATTACTACCTGCACTTCCCGAAGCGCCCCTTCCGCGAGCGTTTTTAAAATACTCGGCGCGCTCATCGAAGGAGTCAGTTCGTAGAGACCTGGCTTCAGAAGAGGCGCAGCACCTCGCAGAAGCCCATACACCTTAAGAACCAGCGAAGAGCGGATAAGTCCTTCGTCTCGCAACTGATCTACTATTTCTCTGAAACCTGCGCCTCGTTCCACTTTAAAAGTGCGTACGGGCACTTCTCCCCACGACAAGGGCATCAATCCCCAAACAAAAATAAGCGCCGCGAACGCTCCGGCGGCGACTAATCCCCCCTGCACTCGCTTGTCTTTCAAATACACCATCTCTAATCTCATCCCTCACTTAAAAAGGAGCGTTTATGCGCTCTTATTTTTATAAATAACATTGAGACCTTTATAAATCTTGCTAATCTGTATCATCATTCATTCCAAAACTCCTTCTTAAGTGAGGGACTCATGAACGCATTCGTATCGAGTTTACAATAGCAATCAACACGAAATTCGCAACTAAACTCGATCCCCCATAACTTACAAAAGGAAACGTGAGCCCCACCACGGGCATTATCCCCAACGTCGAGCCCACATTTACGAGAAATTGCATGGCGAACATTGAGGCCACCCCAATACAGACGAACGTTTCGAAGTTTCTGTCCGCCACAAGGCCGACTCGAATAATCCAAAGTTCAAGAAATACGAACGCGGCGAGCAAGAGTAGGCCTCCCGCTATCCCCCACTCTTCTATAAAGGCGGCGAGCACAAAGTCGCTTGCGGGCTCCGTAAGAAATCCCAACTGAGTTTGCGTTCCCTGTCCATATCCCTTTCCCCAAAAACCAGCGGAACCAATCGCAATCTTCGATTGATTCACGCTATAGTTCAATCCCAGCACATTTCGCTCCGGGTAAAAAACATTTGTGATACGCTCCCGCTGATAATCTTTCAAAACGTTCGACCAGCCATATACGCCCACCACTAAAAATATGAGCAGGGCGAGGAGTATCCGGCGCAACGGAAGCCCGGCGAAAAGAAGAAAGCCGAACCAGATTGTCGCAAGAATAAATCCCGATCCCAAATCGGGCTGCATCGCGACAAGGCCCGCGGGAATTGCGAAGAGCACAAAAGAGATTGCGATCGTACTCCACCGCGCGACTCCTACGTGCCGCCTACTGAAATAGCTTGCGAAAAGAAGAATCAAGGCAATCTTCATAAGTTCCACGGGCTGGAAGTTTACCGGACCTAAAACCAGCCAGCTTCGAGTTTGACGCACCACCGGACCGAAGAACGTCACATATACAAGGAGCAATACCCCTATTCCGTAGAGCGAGGGAATTACCCAGCGATAGTTAAAAACCGCTCGCCAATCAAAGAAGAGAAAGAAGGCAAAAATTACCGTGCCAATTCCCAACCAGGTAAGTTGCAGTAGGGCCAACTGCGAAGAGATGCTTGAGATGGCTAAAAAACCTCCGAGAAGGAGGAGGCCCAAGGGCACAAATAACCCCAAATCCAGAATTTTCATGGCTTACCTGCCTACTCGCGAAACGCGTGCAATTCCACGAGCGTCTTACTTACATCTACATCCGGGATGTCCGGGTGGTACACGCTAAACGCACGATATACCGAGGGCGCCACCTCCGCAATCTCCGTCTTCGAAACGCCTACAATTTCTCCGAATTGACCTAGGAAAATAGACACCACTTCTACCGCTTTAAACGCCTTCGCATCGTCATTTAGCAATTCCCCTTCTACCAGGAGCTTCCCTTCTTCTCTTTTTGTCGAAGCGTTTTGCACGCGGAGCATCGGACGCTTCCAAGCTTCCGCTGGAAGCCATTGAGGATTTTGGAATTCGATCTTTGCTCCCGTAATATTTCCCACTGCCAGATTTGGAAACGCGAGGGTTTTTATCTCTCCGCCATAAATGTAGGAGTTGCCTTGGAATTGTTTGGTGGAAGAACCATCTTCGAGCGTGAGCACATACCCAAAGTTCCACGCCGCGAAATCGGGATTCGCGTTCACCACTTCCGCGAAGAGCGTGGTGCGCTCCGCATCGATCGGAATTTGTTTCAATCCATTTAGAGCCTCGATGGGTTTCAAGGTGGGAGGAATGCACACTTCGGCGCACGCACCTCCGCAATCAATCCCCTGCTCTTTTCCATTTTGGATGCCGTCGAAACACGTCGGGGCAGGTTTTAAAAATCCAAAATACATTCCTACCGGAATGCCGATAAAGATTACGAGGTAGAGAAGACCGTAGAGGAGTTGTTTGGAGAGACGACGCATATAGGGATTATAAATGGTTCGGCTGCCGGACGCTATTGCGTGCGGCAGCCGATGTGTTAGCACGAGTAATATTCGCCTGTCTCTGAATTAGGACATTTCTCTCCTCCAGTGCGGGTGTGCTCTGGCAACTTATTTCCTAGAATGTCGGAGAGGGAAAACACTTTTCCGCAGAGACCACATTTCGCCTTGGGCTCCATCTCCGCAGGAGCCTTTATCACTGGTTCGGATGTAGAGTTCATAGAATTATTACCTCCACACGTAAGTCGTGACCAATGCAGACGAATGCAGTGCCTGGAACATCGTATGTGCAGAGCGACCATATGCTCGCTATCAAAAAAGCGAAGCTGCATTGTACGTATGCCCATCCGCGCTGTAATTTCGTTTTGCGTTTTCTTGGGGGTATTGGTTTTAAAAAGGTTCTTTTCAATCGTCTTCACCTCCAATCTGTATCTGTAATTGTTAAATGCCATATCTGAAGTATATAACAAAAAAGCTGCGGAACTTGAATGTCGGCATATCCTACTTTCCCGATCCCCGAAGGGACAAGTATCATCGGATTACGACGCTTTCACTTCTCTGTTCGGAATGGGAAGAGGTGGAGCACGTCGCAACAAAACACCGACATTCAAATTTCGCAACACTTGAAATCGCATGGCACAGCGCGCCGTTGTTCCTATCGGAACTATGGCGAAGCATAGCCCGCCTTCGCTCGTAGAGAGCTTCGGCGAGGCAAAGATTTTGTATGCGCAGAGCGCAACAAAATCTAGTGTAAGTCAGTATTGGGATGGCTGGTGCTAATCCAGCGCAGCATGAGCAGGTCATTAGTACTCCTCGACTCAAATCCTTGCGGATCTTACATCTAGAGCCTATCAACGTGGTAGTCTTCCACGGACCCATCACCTAATCTTGGGGTAGGCTTCGTGCTTAGATGCTTTCAGCACTTATCCCTTCCGTACATAGCTACCCAGCGCTTCAGCGGGTGCCAAAGCTGGTAGACCAGAGGTACGTTCAGCCCGGTCCTCTCGTACTAGGGCCAACTCCCCTCAAGTGTATAACGCCTGCAACAGATAGAGACCGACCTGTCTCACGCATGTTTCCACGCATTACTGCGTGCATTGGACTATACCTTTATCTTTTCCGCAGTTACGGATGAAGATAATCGACGTGTAGTCTCTACGGGGTCATACGTTTCGCACTGTTAAACGAAGCAAGAACACTTAATGCCGTTATTCTTCTTTTCTTCGAATAATTTAATTCTTTGTACCGATCAATGAGTGCTGCTAGTTTCAAAAATTCTTCCTTAGAAGAAACTTTTTCTTTTTGATCGAGAATTTGAATCAGGAGAGAAGCTTGTTCTCTCTTGAATATCAGATAGGGATGAATCTGAGAAATAAGATCGCGCATTGTTTGAGTATCACCGATAGTAAATTCGGCAATACCGTCATTGCGTTTTCTTATGTATCCTGCTCCAATTTCTTCTTTTATCCGCTCGAGAAATCTAATTTCTTTTTGCGATTGATAAAAAACAATGTTTGGAGCAATTTGAAATCCATATCGATATTGTGTATTCGGTTTCAGACGTACATAAATACTGCCGTCTCCATCGAGGAAACCGGCAACATATGCCGCCATCATTTCGTTTAACCTGCGCATTGTAGACTTCCCTCGGTATTATCCTAGCATATGACAGGTTATCATTCCATGCTTGGACTCCACCGATATGAGTCGATTGTGCTTCTTTATATTTCTATAAAGAGCCGCCGTGATTTGATGTCCTTCTCGGATTCAGACCGTACAATCCACGATGCATACTTCATGATCATGAACTCTACGGTCTGAACCCAGCTCACGTGCCCTTTTAATTGGCGAACAGCCAAACGCTTGGGAGCTTCTCCACCCCCGCGCTAGGGCGAGCCGACATCGAGGTGCCGAGCGTTGTCGTCGATAGGAACTCTCGGACAACACCAGCCTGTTATCCCCGGAGTAGCTTTTATCCGTTGTCTCCGGCCTTTCTATGAAGTGCCGTCGGGTCACTAACTTCCGCTTTCGCGTCTGCGCGACTTGTAGGTCTTGCAGTTAAGCCGGCTTGTGCGTTTACACGTCCTGCCCGATTTCCATCCGGGCTAAGCCGACCTTAATAAACTCCTCCGTTACTCTTTGGGAGGAAAACGCCCCATTTAAACTGCCTACCAAGCACTGTTCCATGACGTTTTTGCCGTCGAGGTTAGACATTAAAGATTCAAAGATGGGTGTTTCATTGGCGCCTCCACCCTGTCCGAAAACAGAGCTTCAAAGGCTCCCCACTACGCTACGCATTAAACCCCTAATGCCAATACCAGGCTGCAGTAAAGCTTCCGGGGTCTTTTCGTCTTGCTGCAGGTATCCCGCGTCTTCACGGGAATCGCATTTTCGCCGAGCATGCCGCTGAGACAGTTCTCCAGTCGTTACACCTTTCGTGCGCTTCGGAACTTACCCGAAAAGGAATTGCGCTACCTTAGAACGATTATAGTTATCGCTGACATTGACGAGGGCTTCGCTCGCTCAGCCGTACATCCTTGCGGACATACGACCGGCAAGATTAACCTTCTCGCATCGGTCAGGTGTCACCCCCTATACATCCTCTTGCGAGTTCGCAGGGAGCTGTGTTTTTGGTAAACAGTCGCCAGAGAGACTTTCATTGCAGACCACCTTGCGGTGGTCAGGCCTTATCGCGAACTTACGGCCGCTTTTTTGCCTAGTTCCTTAGCGGCAGGTCACTCGTTCCCCTTAGGCTTCTCGCCTCACCCACCTGTGTCGGTTTACGGTACGGAAACCATGTGTAATACATAGGGCTTTTCTAGGAAGGCCATTCGATTCTGTTCACGAGGTAAATTCCTCGCGTTCCCGCTACGCATGCGCGCCACGGATGCCAAACCAATAAGACACAGAATCTTATCTCCTTCGTCCCCCTACTTAACACACACGGCTGGGACGGAATATTAACCGTCTGTCCATCGGCTGCGGTTTTCACCATTGCCTTAGGGCCGCCTAACCCGTGGTTGATTGCCAGTGCCACGGAAACCTTGGATTTTTGGGGTTCCAATTTCGCATTGGGATTGTGGCTACTCATTCCAACATTTTCTCTTCTCTGCACTCCAGTCGCCCTCGCGGGTCGACCTTCAGTGCGCAGAGAATGCTCTCCTACCGCTCGCCGGCTAATGCCGACGAACCCACAGCTTCGGTAACGTGCTTGAGCCCCGGTACATTTTCGGCGCCCCCTGCCATCGAATAGTGAGTTGTTACACACTCTTTAAAGGATGGCTACCTCTAAGCCAACCTCCTATCTGTCTCTGGCAGAAGACTACCTTTAACACTGAGCACGTATTTAGGGACCTTAGCTAGTGATCTGGGCTGTTCCCCTTGCGAACATGGAGCTTAGCCCCCACATTCTAACTAGTATACTTGCGCTCCTGGTATTCGGAGTTTGATTGATCTGTCGGCCTTTCGGCCTTTACAGATCATCCAGTGCTCTACCCCCAGGGCTACGTATACCGCTATACGAAAATATATTTCGGAGAGAACCAGCTATTACCGAAATCGATTAGCTTTTCACTCCTTACCTCGGCTCATCCGAAGGTTTTGCACAACCAACCAGTTCGGGCCTCCCCCTCGCTTTCGCGAGGGTTCACCCTGGCCAAGGCAAGCTCTTCCGGCTTCGGGTCTATTATGTGCTGCCCGCAATCAGTGAACTCTGCGCGCGAGGCGCAAAGTTCATTGATGCTACGCCCTATTAAGACTCGGTTTCCCTATGCCTCCGTCGCTTATAGCGACTTAGACAAGCAACACACAATAAGTCGTTGGATCATTCTTCAATAGGCACACTGTCAGGCTTGCGCCCTTCAGTTCCTTGTAAGCAAATGGTTTCAGGTTCTATTTCAACGGCCTCACCGGCCTGCTTTTAACCTTTCCCTCACGGTACTTGTTCACTATCGATCATCAAAAGTATTTAGCCTTACGAGATAGTACTCGCAACTTCCTTCGGGGCTACTTGACCTCGAAGTACTCAAGATGGTCTTGTATCTCACCAATATCGCGAAATTTGAAAGCGGGAAAATGAGACGAGTTCGAGGCGCGAGGACGAAGACGTACTCGGAGAGTACGTCGAGGAGGATTAACGAAGAAATCGGCCATTTTCCCGCTTTCCCTTCAGGGCAAGCGAATTTTGACCAGCTTCTTTGTTGCTCATCGCTCGAGTACCGTCAAGGTACACATCGCTCTTCGCGCCGCGAATCTGCTCAAAATTCGCGTCGCCAAATTCGTGAAATTGGTGAGATACAAGACATGAAACTAAGAAGTTCATCAGTTTTCGCCTACGGGGCTATCACCGTCTTTGGCTCCGCTTTCCAGCGAGATTCGACTAACCAATGAATTTGTAACTTCTCCTTATCTCGCAAATCGCACTGCACTTTGGGTGCCTTGCGATTTGCAAAACAGCGTTTCACTCTTATGACCCTTCTTATTCTTGCGAATAAAAAGTTTAGGCTCTTCCCTTTTCGCTCGCCGCTACTAAGGGAATATACGGTTGTTCTTTATTCCTCCGCTTACTGAGATGTTTCACTTCAGCGGGTGCACGTCCATGATTGCTCACGGACAGTTGAGGGTTACTCAACTAGGTTTCCCCATTCGGAAATTCCCGGATCGTCGGTTGCTACGCACCTCCCCGAGACGTATCGCCGCTATGCTGCGTCCTTCGTCGCCTTTTGATGTCTAGGCATCCACCATTCGCCCTTATAGCTCATTCTGCGCTGGACTTCCCAAGCTTTCGCCTGGGCCGACCAACCATCCCAATACTGACTTACGTATTCAACATGTGCATGCTCTACACACACATTGAATTATTTTGCCCCCGCCCATCGCGTGCGATCCGCGAGGCGAGGACCCGGTATTCTTATTTCAAACTCCCATCCTTCTCTCGATTAAAAAAGCCGCTTCAGAGCGGCTCGTTGACTCACGCCAAAAAAAGGCATCAGCCGCTCGATTGGTTAAGCTTTTTTATGAACCTCATTCGTGAGTAGTATTGTACGCGGGCTTTAGAGGATGTCAACCCCTGATTAGGTATAATAAAATCAATGAATTCCGGCACTCAGACTCGTAGTCAAATTTGGAAGCTTTCTTCCATCTTTGCACTCATCTATTTTCTTTCTCCGAATGGACTCGCCGCCCTTCCGGGACTCAGCATAAATTACCTTCTTAAAGAAACTCTTCAGATGACTGCTTCGCAGGCGTCGTATTTCGGCGCGCTCACTATATTAGGGTGGGCATTAAAACCTCTTTGGGGAATTATTTCGGACATCTTTCCGCTCTTCGGCTATCGGCGAAAGTCCTATCTCATCCTTACCACGTTGGGGGCCGCGATCGTGTGGTTCACGTTGGGTCAAATAGAACAGTACAGCGCCGGAACGCTTCTCATGCTCTTCACTCTCTCCTCTATCTCGTATGCCTTCATGGACGTGCTCTGCGATGCACTGATGGTCGAGACGGGCAAGCCCTTGAATCTCACCGCACGATTTCAATCCGTACAGTGGGCTGCAGTGTACATTGCGGCGATCGTCACTGGATATGCAGGTGGATGGGTGGCTGAGAATTGGAGCACGCGGCAAACATTTACTATGAACGCGCTCTTCCCTCTTCTTATTCTCGGGATCGTACTTCTTTTTCTTCGAGAGTCACGAGTTTCCGATACTACCGCTCACGCTCGAATTTCTTTGAGTGCACTTCGCGAAGCGGCGCGCGACAGACAATTATGGATACTCGCCTTTTTCCTTTTCTTCGTGGCGTTTAGTCCTTCCTTCGGCGCTCCCTTCTTTTATTACGCGGTCGACACTCTGAAATTTGACCCGATGTTTTTTGGACTCACCGCTTCGATCGGAGCCGCTTTCGCAGCACTAGGCGCAATTCTTTATGGCAAATTTGGAAATAAACTTCGCACGCGCCCCCTCGTAAAGTTCGCGATTCTCATTGGGGTGATTGCGACGCTCTTTGAGCTGATTTACTTCTTACCTTATATCCAAACCCATCCTGAAATCGGGCGATGGATTTATATTTTCTCCGCAGCACTCTTGGGGGCAGTCGGGGCGATTACATTCCTTGTGATGCTCAATGCCGCGGCGATCGCTTGCCCGCGGTACAGTGAGGGCACGGTCTTCGCGACACTCACCGCATTTTGGAACATCGGCTTAGTGGGCTCCTCGGCTCTGGGCGGATATCTCTTTGAAATTATCGGACTCCAGCCTTTGATCATTGTCTCCGCGCTTTTCACGGCAGCGGCGTGGTTCTTGCTTCGCCCCATTCGGTTTGCGGATGAAACTCCTCGCGAAGAAGCTTCCGCCGCAACTCCTGCGCTCACTGTTTAGAGATCTACCGCTTTTAAGGTTTGTTTCCAATTCTCGAACCGCAAAGCGCGGTCGTCGATATAAAACTTTGCGGGGGGTTTATAGCTCGTTACTACGTCAAATGGAATTTTGTATTTCTTCAAATAGGCCTCCACTGCAACTTTTCCCGCGCGAGTACGCGTGCGCGAGGAACACACTTGCACGTAATATTTCTTCTTTAAGGCTGCCATTGCTTCGCGTGCGCCTTTGACCGGGATATCGTAGATACTTCCATCATCAAAGCCTTTACGGTACGCGTGAATCACACCGTCGAAATCTATGCAGATCGGTGGCCGTGGAAATTTGAGTTTCTTAGTGCGGTATAATTTCAAAGTATTCTAAATGAATCGAGAGTAGAGGATACTATTGTTGCATCGGCTTCTTGCCATTTCAAGAAGTTGAATAAAATTGAGAAAACTCTATTCCCCTGTTTTATAAAATAGAAATCTAAGCCATATTCTTGGTCGGGATATTCAAATCGAGCAAAGTTAACCGAATAGGAATTAATTACAAGATTTTTTTCCGTCGCGAGAAGGGGTTTAATCCCTAAACTCTTTTCGAGCTTACCTTCAACGCTTCGAAGTGTTTTTTTATAAAGTTCCTCTTGAGTTAATTTAAGCTCTTCCTTATCGATGATATTTGCTGCCAATATCTTAAACTCCCTCGAACCATCAAGCGGATTTGCCACTATAATGGATGCATTTTCAACCTCGCTTTTTTGGGCTTTCCATCCCTCCGGAAGTATAACTTCAAAAAATCTTTTTTCAGTTTTGTAATATCTACCCTCCACAGGAGTTAAGCCTCCTTTAAGCTGAGAGTATACTTGAGAGGTTGTTGTAGGAGACGGCAGTATAAGATCGAACAAGATGAATGAAGCGGTAACCACAATCATTATTGGGAGTACTAGAAGAAACTGGGACTTAACCTTGAAGAAGTTCATTTTTAAAAATTATACATGATGGGACCCACTGGGAATCCTTGAAATCATTTTGTCGCAATTGCTGAACGCCGCTCGAACCTTTTTTGAACAGAAAATACTGGAATGATTGCCGCGCTTCGCGCGGCAGAAATTGAACGCTCGGGCGGGCAAAAAGGAAGGGGGTTGGGGGGAAGGAATT
>VGJV01000008.1 GCA_016867315.1 Candidatus Liptonbacteria bacterium
GTAGTGTCAATTTTTGTCCAGAAATCCGAACCATTTTCAAAAAGGGTATTCCCTCCACGACACCTTTATCGATAATACAGGGCCATCCTTTCTCTCCCGACATTTGAGCGCACCTTCGTAGCCTTTGGAGCGATCCTCTTCAGTGATACGATCGGCTACTACACCGTAGCGCGCGGCAATCTCGATTTGAAAACCGCATTCTTCCGGACGGCAACGCTCCCGACAGTCTATGCATTTCTCCTCGGAGTAGTAGTGAGTTTGGCACAAATCCCTTTGGGTGAAATATATTCCACCGCCACCGGCTACTTCCGCGGGGCTTTCACAATCCTCGGAATGTTGATTTTAGGAGTCGCTCTGGCCGACATCAAAAAATATAAATGGGACTGGAAATTCTTTTCCGTTCCTTTTTTCGCCAAATTCATTGTGTGGCCGGCGCTTATCCTTCTTGTCATAGCGCTTGATACTAATTTCTTCCATATATACGATCCCCTGATCCACAAAGTCTTTCTGCTCCTCTCCATAATGCCCTTAGGCACGAACACCGTAGTATATGCGACCCAGCTGAATGTCTACCCCGAAAAAATCGCTACCACCGTGGTATTAAGCACGGCATTTTCCCTTTTGCTTATACCGATAGTAACCACTCTATTTTTGAAATAAATATACTGGAAACAAAGGAGTGAAATGTGTTGAGCTGGGGGACAGGGATTCGAACCCCGATACTCGCCTCCAAAGGGCGATGTCCTACCGTTAGACGATCCCCCAGCACAGCACACTTAAGAACACTATGCAGTGCCGAGTATAGCGTTTTCCGCTCTTTTTTGGAAGCGTAATGCTAAAATAAACTTCATGAGAAAACTAATCGTGCTCGAATTCATAACGTTAGATGGAGTAATGCAAGCGCCAGGGGGTCCAGAAGAGGATACTTCAGATGGTTTCAAATATGGGGGTTGGACTGTTCCCTACTTCGACGAATTTGCGGGTAAAGCTATGGAAGAACAAATGCCTTTGGAACGAGCCGACCTGCTTCTGGGCCGAAAGACATACGAAATATTTTCAAGCTATTGGCCGCACCATGCTCAAGATTGGCCCGGAATAAACGATGTGAAGAAGTATGTTGCGTCTCACGATGCTTCGCTGAAGCTCAGCTGGGAAAATTCTGTACTCCTTACCGGAAATGTTGCCGAGGAAGTGAGGAAACTTAAAAGCACGAACGATCGCGACCTGCAGGTTTGGGGAAGCGGCAACTTGATTCAAACTCTTCTGAAGAACGACCTCGTCGATAAACTTTGCCTGAAAATTTTCCCAATCACGCTGGGTTCCGGTAAACGCTTATTTGCCGAAGGTACGATTCCCGCGGCATTCACATTGACTGATAGCAAAGTTTCTCCAAAGGGAGTTATTTTTGCGAACTACGAACGCGCCGGGAAAGTGGAAACGGGATCGTTTTAAGAATGGACAATAATCTCAACAACCGAATAGCTGTGGCAAAAGAACTCTTGCGCACGATCCGATTTGCCGCGATGGCTACCGTGAACGCCGATGGTAGTCCACTGAACTCTCCTTTATTCTTTATTCCAGATCCTAAACTTAAATATTTTTATTGGGGCTCGCACCCGGATTCGCTCCATTCTCAAAACGCGCTCCACACCGGAAAAATTTTTGCGACGATCTTTGATGAACGAGGAGGGCTCTACATGGCGGCCGAAAATGCTCATATCCTCGAAGGTGGAAAACTCGCAAGCGCGCTTGAAGCCCACAACGTTGCCCGCGCCCGCTTCAATAAGAAACCTATTACGATTGATTATTACACGGGCGCAAACCCGCAACGCATGTGGGCGGCTACAATAACCCATTTCTGGGTGAATCTCATGGAAAGAGACGCAGATGGCCGCTTGATAAGAGATTCGAAACAGGAAATCTCTAGAGAAAATTTGTCTAATGCTTTTCAAAACTCCTCCTTCTGATTTTAAAAAAGAAATTGATGTGGTTGGTTGCTATCTCGAACACGAGGGAAAATTCGTACTCCTCCGCCGCGAAGAGTCAAAAACTCACGGCGGCAAATGGGGCCTCCCCGCAGGAAAAGTTCACGCTGGGGAAACAATACAAGCCGCAATGGCGCGGGAAATCAAAGAAGAAACCGGAGTGGAACTCGAAGAAAATAAACTTCACCATCTCGGCTCTCTTGCGGTGCGAAACAACGGACACGATCTGGACTACCATATGTTCACAGCCAAACTTGCCGAAAAGCCTGAAATCCAAATAAGTCCCGCGGAACATCGAGATTTTGCCTGGGTCTCCCCCGCCGAAGCTCTTCAATCCACACATTTCTATTCATAGAATGAATATGACAAACCGAATATTAAAGTGAGATTAATCTATTGAGCGTTCAACGCCGCTCGAGTACTCGCATCAACAGTCCCGGATTGCGTGAGGCCTTTCGCCTTTTGATACTTGATTACCGCCTGCTTTGTAAGAGAACCGAAGAATCCCGTCACTTCCTCGGAATAATATCCCTCCGCAGTAAGCCGCTGCTGAAGCGCAGTCACATCCTCCCCCTTCGAACCGATCGAAAGTGAGGAGTTGAACTTATGTTTTCCGCCGGATATTGCCGCAGTACTTGCCGCTGAAGTGGATGGCTTTACCGCAGACAAACTTCCCGCGACCTTCGAAACCAGCGCCTGGAGAGTTCCCTGCATAGCCTGCAATTCAGAAAGCATCTGCGTAAGCTTCGTTTGAAGGGTTTTGATTTCTACCAAAATTTCCGCAGTCGAGGCGATGTTCGCCGCTGTCGTAGTCGTAGACTGCAGTATCGGTGCGGCAGGCGCAGAAGGAGCAGGAGAAGTGGTAGCCGGAGTAGTTACCGGCAAGGTAGTCTGAACGGTCGTTCCAGGAGCAGCGTTCGTGATAGAGAAGAAGAGGGTTCCGCAACGGTTGGAATTCAAGGGATCACACACAGTAACAAAGGTAGAACCCGCCCCTAATGCCGTAAGGGATAAAACATTATTTCCCACGCTCGCCTGCACCAGATTAGGATTAGGACTATTTTCTAATCGAAACTTCTCCGAGCCTCCAGCAAGCGCGACATTCAGAGTCTGCCCAACAGTAAGTGTGGGATTCGAGACACTGAAAGTAATGTTGGGATTCGTCACCGTGGCCGCGGTCGTAGTGGCAGTGGTTGCATTCGTATTTCCTACTGCGGCAGTGAGAGAACCGCACACGTTCGGAGTCACTGAACAAAGAGAAATAACTGTGCTTCCATCAGAAAGCCCGTTGATCGTAAGCATGGAGCCACTCACTGATTGAGTAGCCACCGATGCACTCGTAGTTCCCGAAATATAATAGCCACTGCCGCCGGAAAGCTTTACCGTTATCGCCTGCCCTTTATTGATGGTGAGGATTGAAGGACTGAAAGTGATCGCACTCGCATTCACTGTTCCTGTGTTGCCCGAAGTGTTCGTAGTATTCGTACTCGCCCCGTACGGCCACGTCTGCGTCGTAGATTGCTGCCCGTTCACCAGTACATACACCTGACTTGCGGGATTTATCCCGTACGCAATCGAACTGATAGTAGTGGTAAGCGCTCCATTCGAATCCGTGATTCCCAAGGAAGCCAAGGAATCTCCAGACGCTCCTCCAATGTTATAGCGAAGCGTCGCACCCATATTAGGATCTCCGTTTATAACTAATTGCACCTGATCCCCGGTCGTATTAGTAAGGGTAACAGTAGGAGTTGCCGCATAAGCATTTCCACCGACCATAAAGAATACAATGGCGACCAAAAACCCCACTATCTCAAAAATTTTTTGTGGCATAGTCATATTTTCCACCAATACGCCAAATACGCAAGAGCCCACGCGAGACTCTTTATGCTAGGATAAAACAAACGAATTAGGCAGTCCGGGCCCAGATCATAAGGGCCACAGAAATGAGGATCCCTACAATCGCAAGGACTATAGCGATCCTCGATATTACCGCATCCAACATGGTAGCTTAATGTGAGTATAACATTTCATGATCGAAAAAATTCAAATCCCTTCTTCTTTGGGGAAAAAATTGGTCGCAGCAGTCCACTACCCGGAAAGCCAAATGGACCCGCCTGCCGGCGAGGCAAGTAAATTGGCGATTCTCTGCCCGGGATATTTGGATACAAAGGAATACCCGCACCTTATCGAACTCGCGAAGACGCTCGCTGAAAAGGGTTACACCTCGGTCCGATTCGATCCCACGGGCACCTGGGAAAGTGAAGGAGATATCGCCGAGTACACTACCTCTCAATTTTTAAAAGATATTCAAAGTGTGCTGGAATACATGCTTCGAGAAAGAAGCTACGAACATATTCTTCTAGGCGGCCACAGCCGCGGTGGAATGAAGCGACGTCTTATAAATCTACAATTATTAAATAACCCCACTTAGTAACTCCGTGCCTCACGGGAGCGATCCCAGCCGTTTTATAATATTTCCTAAAAACGGCTGGGATTTGTGCGCTCACAGGGCGGGCGGGGCAAGCACGATAAGAATAGTTGTGCCTAGCACAATCCACTTATTGAGTTACCACGACCAGTCTCGAAGTCACAGAAGTTTAGAGCTACCACTAAACGCGAAGAGGAAGCGCCTCGTCTCGCCGCAAGGACGGAGAAATGAACAATCTCAAGTAATCACAAAGTGACATAATACAAATGTTCATTTTGTAGTCTGAAGCGGCGAACCAAAACCAAAAATTTCCTTTCCACTTTTTGTCGGCTCCCCCCACACCCCCCGCCGAAAACATTAAGAAAGGAAGGAAAACTTTTGGTTTTGTACCGCGACCGAAGGGAGCGGACGAGGCGCGCATCATTCTGCATCCGGATTGTTTTGGAAAAAAGTTCGGATTTTGTTCAGGAGACACAGCAATGAAAAACATTGTGCCAAAGGACACGAGGTATGTTCCCTTAACGCAGCAAAATTCTTGCTGCGTGCCGACCAGCATCAGCATGGTCATGTACCGGCTCGGCATACCGCTCATGCCGCAGGAGCTGCTCGGCCATCACCTCGGGCTTATTATCGACGCTAAACATAAGCGTCTGTTTTGGAACGTCAGAACAGGGAAGCGACCCAAGGCGGGTTACGGTACACAAATAGATACGGAGCCACATGAAATAAATGCAGTGTTCAGAAAATTAAAGATTCCTATTACGGTGAGCACTCACCCGATTACTGAATTCCGGACGAAGGCAGACTTGGTGGCCTTCATCTCGGATGCTCTATATGAAGATACTGACCTAATCGTCATCTTGGCGAGCGATGCTCTGAACGGTACACGGAAACGTAACGGGCATGCATGTGTCGTAGATAGGATATATCCTCCACGGAACATCATCCGCTTGGTTGACCCATCCGCTGTTCAGCCAAAATGGAGAGAGATATCTATCAATACGTTCATACGCGCGGTGAAGCTCCATCCGGCACAAAACGGAAGGCTATTGAAACTCGTCCGAAAGTAATTGCAGCACGTTTGTACGTTTCTAATAGATTCGTAGTTCGCCTGCCTTCGCGGGCAGGTAGTGCAACAAATCTCTGCCGTATACGTCAGAAGGTATATGGCGCAACTTTTGATACCTGTTTCGACCGAAGACCATGTACTCGGGAACCCCGAAGCGCTCCTTTCTATTGTGGAATACGCTGACTTTGAAAGTCCGGAGTGTCGCAAAGCGGCAGAGGTGATGCGACGCGTCGTTACCGCGCATCGAGATGATATTGTCTACGCCTTTCGCCACTTTCCGCTTGAGGAACTCCACCCTGAGGCTGAGCGCGCCGCAGAAGCAGCAGAAGCAGCTGGCGCCCAAGGCGAAGACAAGTTCTGGGAAATGCACGATATGCTTTTTGCAAATCAAGATGCGCTTGACGATGACAGCCTCAACCTCTACGCAGATATGATAGAGCTCAATACGGAGCAATTCAGAGCAGACTTGGAAGCACGCGTCTATGCGGGGCGAGTACATCGCGACCATATGCGCGCACTTCAAAACGGTACCAGGCAAGCGCCGTCATTTTTCGTAAGCAATCAACTCTACGCAGGAGTCTATAGTTTTCGTGAGCTTCTCCGAGCTATTAGGGCAGGCAAGCGCCGCATCTGGAACAAATATAAGTGCAGCCAAAAAAGCCACGATATACATTAACCCCGTTACTCCCGGACTGCGTTTGGGGAAAATCCACTTGAATTTTGAACTGTAAGACCGGTACTCCGATCCCTCAATATCAGAGTTAGGGAGTAACGGGGTTAATCTATTCTTCATAGAATTCCGATTCTACGGAAGTGTGAGAAGTTGTCTAGACCCATAGAAACCCTTTATTTCCAGAGGCTCCGGCTAAATGAATTTTACATGTATAATGCAGAGGACCCGTTTTCGATATTATTTAGGATATGAAGGCGAAACTAAGAATATTTTCCGGTCAGACTTCAAACGATCTCAATAAAGAAATTGTGAAGATTTTAGGCATTCCCATGGGGAAAGCGGAGGTCTCCCGCCACTCCGACGGGGAAGTAAGGGTGCAAATTGAAGAAGACGTGCGCGGAATGGACGTTTTTATAGTAAATAGCACCCATCCCCCGCTTGAGAATCTCATGGACATGCTTCTCTTAGCCGACGCTGCACGCCGAGCCTCTGCCGGCCGCATTACGCTCGTTCCCACTTATTTAAGCTACAACCGCCAGGACAGGAAAGATCGGCCTCGAGTACCCATCAGTTCGCATGTATTGATCCAAATGCTGGGAAATTCGGGCGCAGATCGAATTCTCCTTTTCGACGTACACTCCGAACCCACAATGGGCTTCTTCGACAATAAAATAGTAGTAGACCATCTCTATGCCTCAGTCGTGAGCGTCCCTTATCTTAAGAAAATAATCCCGAAACCCTTCGTAGTCGCCTCCCCCGATAAGGGCGGGGGACCTCGCGCTGAAGCCTATGCGCGACGGCTCGGGATGGAAGACTATGTGCTTTTTACGAAAATCCGTCCCAAAGCGGGAGAGATAAACAAAAAACTCATCAAAATCATCGGGGAGGTTGAGGGGAAAAATGTGCTCTTTGTAGATGACATGATCGATACCGGCTCTACCCTCATCGCCGATGCCGCCGCAGCGAAGCAAGCCGGAGCCAAAAAGATATATGCGCTGGCCACGCACGGAGTACTCTCCGGAAATGCCGTAAAAAACCTGGACGAAAGCGAGATCGAAGAACTTATTATCACGAATACTATTCCCCACGCCATGCCTAAACTAAAAACGAAGCGCTTAAAGATTACGATACTCCCGATGGCCCCGCTCATCGCCGGCGCAATATCGAGAATTCATGAGGGAAAGCCTCTCTCCCCGTTAATTCTCCAATGAACCCCGACGCCATAAGGGTCTCCGGGTTATCGAAAAAATTTACTTTCCCCGTAAAGGAAAGTTCTTCAAACTGGATCCGGAATCTTTTGTTCCCACAAACAAGGGAAATCACCGCCGTAGATGCTATCTCCTTCGCAGTAAAACCCGGCGAGCGAGTGGCATTTATTGGCCCCAACGGTGCAGGCAAATCAACCACGATAAAGATGCTCACCGGAATCCTTTTCCCGACCCTGGGCGAAATCAAAGTATTAGAGCTCGATCCCGCAAAAGACCGCAAGAAACTCGCCTATAAGATAGGCACCGTGTTCGGTCAACGCTCTCAGCTCCTGCCTAATTTGCCCCTTACCGATTCCCTCGAATTCTTTGGAGTAATGTATGACCTCCCGAATCGCGATATTCGCAATCGGATTCGAGAACTTACCGATCTATTTCAATTACACGCGTTTGTAGACCAACCAGTACGAAAACTTTCCCTGGGACAACGCATGCGTGCCGAAGTAGCCGCCGCGCTCATGCATAAGCCCGAAATCATATTTCTCGACGAACCGACGATTGGTCTCGATGTGGTAGCTAAAAAGTCTTTAAGAGATTTACTCCTCACCATCAACAAAGAAGAAAGCACTACTATTTTCTTAACCTCGCATGATGTGGGAGATATTGAATCCCTCTGCACGCGCACGATCGTCATAAATCATGGGAAAATTATCAAAGACCTTCCTACTCGAGAACTTGCCCGTACGTTCGTATACGAAAAATATATAGACCTCATTCCTGAGAAGTCTTTCGAGCACTTCCCCGACCTTCCGGAGGGAATCCGCTATCTCACTCAAAACAAAAATAAAATAACGGTAGTAGTAGACAACAATACTATCGGGCTTCAGGAATCGCTTAAAAAATTATTGGATCTTTTTGAAGTGGAAGACATCGATGTGTATAGCGCGGATCTTGAGGCCGTAATCAGGCACATTTACGAAAAAGTCCCTCATGAAAGAACTCCGACTCGCAAATAAGATCGTTACTACTCAAATTAAAGACAGGATCCACTATCCTGGCCGGCTTGTGGCAGACACGCTGGCCAATATAGGCCGCTGTGGGATTCTTCTTCTGCTCTACTGGTACGTATTCAACCTCCGCGAAGGCACGATTCAGAACACCACTTTTTTGCTTGTAGCCTGGAGCATGTTTTTCTACTTCGCTTTTTCAGTCCTGAGACTGCGAGACATCGGTAAAACAATTATGGAAGATGTGCGCTCCGGTACCGTGGAGATACTCTTGAATAAACCGATCTCATATATTTTGTATCGAGCGTGGTGGCAATTAGGCGGTGGACTCTATTCCTTTTTGGTAATTGGAATAATAGGAACAATACTCCTCACTACTCTCATAGGCATTCCTGATACCATGATGAACCTCACCTTCGCCCTTTCCCTCGCCGCAGTCTTCATACTCGGAATAGTACTTTCTCTCATTCTCTATTCAATCGTAGGAATGTTGGCTTTTTGGATCGAAGAAATAAGACCGATATTCTGGATGGTGGACAAATCCGTAATGATTTTAGGAGGCTCCTATCTCCCCATCGCCCTATTCCCGGACATTATGTATAAACTCGCCATATGGAGTCCTTTTGGAGCTTCGCAATTCGTTACTCATACGATGTACCCCTCCTGGACTCGTGAGTGGTATAGCTTTGTAGGAATTCAGCTTTTTTGGATCGCAATACTCGGAATGTTTACATATTTCTTGTTTCAAAAAGCCAAACAAAAATTATCCGTAAATGGAGGATAAAAAAATTACTGAACCATGATTTCTGTGATAAGAGAAATCCGCTTCGCGTGGTATGCGACAATAAAAAATATCCAAAGCAGCGCAGAACTTCGCGCCAGCTTCCTTATGAATGTAGTGGGGATGGCCATAAACAATACCTCTTTCACTCTGCTCTGGATTCTATTCACCCAATCAGTGGGAAATATCAATGGCTGGGCGCCTAAAGATATCGTAGGCCTCGTAGGATTCGGTACGTTATGCTTTGGGCTCGTATTCTCCATAGGCGATGGAATACGCAAACTCCCGGAGTATGTAAGCTCCGGCTCTTTTGATAGATTTATGCTTTCCCCTAAAAACCTATTACTCCGCATAGCCACCTCCTCTTTCAATGCCTCCACGTTAGGAGATGTAGTATTTGGGATTATTTGCCTTACGCTGTATGGATTCTTGACAGATGCGAGTGGCCTCCAAATAGCCCTTATGTTCCTCCTCATAATATTTACCACGCTCACTTTCTTGGGAGTAGCCATCGCTGCGAACTCTTTAAGCTTTCTTTTCGTGGACGCCCGCGCCGTCGTAGAAGGGACATTCGATCTATTCCTCACTACCTCTCTTTTTCATGGAGGGGCTTTTCAAGGATTTCTGCGCTTCTTCTTCATCCTCATAATTCCAGCACTGCTCGTAGGAACACTTCCCGTGGAAATTTTAAAGGAACTCTCTTGGATCAAATTAATCCTCACGGGAGCCCTTTCTATGGGGTGGTTCATACTCTCTATAAAAATATTCGAAAAGGGCGTGCGGAAATACGAAAGCGCAAACTTTATAACCTTTGGAGTGTAGTCTAATGATCGAAGATTGGTCCGAAGAAAATATCAAACAGAATTGCCCGCATTGCGACCTGCATTCGCAAGCGTTTGAGTATAGTCTCAAAACAACGGAAAACTTTACGGTAGTATGCGATGCGAATCCTATTGTCGAAGGGCACCTCCTCATAATTCCTAAAAAGCATTACTCCTGCATCGGCGAATACCCACGACCAATTTTTGAAGAGTTCTCCGAACTCGATCGCGAAGTTTCCATATTTTTAACCAAAGAATACGGCGAATGCGCGAGCTTTGAGCATGGAATATTTGGCCAAACGGTATTTCACTCCCACGTACATTATCTCCCCCTCCAAAGCACCGCCTTAGACATTATTCCCGAAGGGGAAAAAGAAATTCAAAAACTGGAGGCTCTTACCGACTTAAAAGAAATGTATGAAAAGGAAGGTGGATATCTCTATTTTGCGATCGGCGGGAACCGGTGGACAGTAAACAAAGCGCTGGCGACTCCGCGCTTCTTCAGAGATCGCTTTGCGAAAGCCCTACACCACCCCGAGCGAGGTAACTGGAAAGAAATTCGAGCCACTCCTGAGCTTCATAAACTCTCCAAATTATTAAATGAGAACACCATAACGAAGTGGAACCTAACGCTCCTGCCGAATAACTGAACCGTCCTCATTGGTCCGATAAACATGTTCCTGCTCCTCAAACTGTAAAGTAACCTCATATCCTGGAGTAATCACCTCCGCACACATTTCCTCTTCGAGTGGCAGTCCCAAGCACGTATTCGGCCATTCCCGCCAGACTGCGGAAATTACCGTGACTTTTCCTTCTTCCATATTGAGACGCTCCGCCGCGAAGGCTCTCGCAGCCGCCGCCGCAGGAAGCGGTGGATCACGCCGCAATACGATCGCGAACACTAATCCTGCAAAAATAAGAACGCCGAGGGCAATAATAAAAGGCTCGCGCTGCATGCCTTCAATATACTCAGGAATATATGAGTGCCCGGTGAATACAAGAAAGAAAAATATAAACTTATCCGGCTTATTTCTTCCAACCGTAAATCTACAGGGAGGAAGAAATGAGCCCGGATAATATTAAAGCATTACTCGAAACGGTACTCCATCCGCACTTCCTCCGGAGATTCCACGAGCGGCACAATCTCGATTTCTCCGCTCTTCGCTTGCATGCGAATCACATCGATCACTTTCCCAAAAATACGGAAATTCTTGCTCACAATAATAGGCTTATATTGCGGGTCAGAAGATACCGGAGAGAGAATTACCGCATTATTCGCGAGCTGCAGTTTTTTGATAACCGCAAAGCTGTCGAGAATAGCGACCACCAAATCTCCTTCTTCGGCAGCCTCTGTCACTTCTACGAGTACATAATCTCCTTCCTTTATTCCCGCATCGAGCATCGAGTCTCCGATTGCCCGGACACACACCACGTTATCCAGCTTTTTTCCTTGGAGTAGTTCTGTCGCCACACACACATAATCTCCGAAATTCCTCTGCGCAAAAACACTTACATGATCACACCCCACTGAAGCGATCACCGGAATCTGCACCGTCATGGGCTCATCCTGCCTCGGAGCTACCAGTCGAATTCCCCGCCGCGCATATCGCTGCCGTTCGATCAATCCCTTGCGCTGCAATGCTTCTAAATATTGAGTTACCGCCCGGGGAGAAGAAAATTTCATAAGCCGCACAAGCTCTGCCACAGTAGGAGATTCTCCTTTCTTAACCATAAGCTTTTGGAGAGACTCATAAAACCTCGCCTGCTTCGGAGTAAGCTGGATAAGTTTGCGTTTCATAAGAATATTATAAATAAAAGAGTGGGATATATACAATATATATTTATCCACACCTCTCCCATTCGTAACTACCCGCATCCGATTCGTCCTTTCTGACCGTAAATCCGCAGGGAGGAAAGGATGAATCGGATAGTAAGCCTTATGCCCGCTCCGCCACTACCAGCGCCCGCGGGCATCCGTGTTCGCCAAGAGCGGCAGCGAAGAAATCCTCCGAGATGTCATCAACCGCGAAGTCGCCGTCTCGGTTCTGTTTCAGAGCGATCGGATTTCCGTATTGTGCGTGAATTTTGGGAAATTGTTTCGCGAACCAAGCGTTTGGCGAGAGGAATTTCGGTTTGTGCGGCTCAGGACCCGTGATTGGTAGATCCACTGCCTCGCCACGACCAGTTCCATTCCCGCTGAGATTCTTAATCGATGTTCGTGTTTTCATGCTGTGTCACTTTATGGATTCGGCGCTCGCAACGAGGCGTGACAAGAAATCGATAGGATTTGCGGTTCAGAAATTACCCTTGGCAGGCCTTGACAGAATTCTTGCCTGTATTACCATTAAGTCACTCGTTGACAACCGTTTAATACCTTTTAACCCCTCTGGGATAGCCCGATTATTGGGCATTCATAATTGTGGCGGAACCAATAACCCTTGGCGCTCTCTCGCAATCGCCAATCGCAACAGGCCTCCGCTATCGCTTCGAAACTTTCTCGCTCGCCAGCGCCAATTCCTCTTTTAGCGAGTCCGCCGTGACCAACGGTTAGCCCAACCTTCTCAATTGGCGGGTGAATGACCGGGAAAATCGACGGATTCACCCGTAGGTCTCCACTACAAGGGCTCACAACCGTGTCAATTCGTGCCCTACTGGCTTTGCCATCGCCAAAAAACAGGCTCCTTTAAGTTCTCCAAATCTACAAACCCGGCTGAGTCAGCCCCTTCTCGATTCCCCTGTTGGCGGTTCACCCCGGGTGCCGGTAGCACGTGGGGGAATTGTCCGCCAACGATATCGACGCAGAAATGCAGACTAAATAATGTAAAACGAAATGAAACCTCAACATAAATACCACACTTCCAAAGTAATACAGTCGCAAGCGACTCGCCAACGGCGCGCATTTGCTAGGCTAGTTGAATTTGCTCGACGAAAGGCTGAACTGGAGGGTCCTAATCGACCTTCTGAGTTGGACGATTTGATTAACAAGCGGCTCACGCCTGAGGAAATCCGAGAGATCGTTAATCACTAGAGCTAGACGCGCACTCAGAGATTGACGAATGTCCAATGTTTAGGGCCCCAGAGCATTAGCTGGGGTCTTTTCGTAAGACCTTGCGGTATTAAGGATCGAAGAAAGGCTAGGGGATTACATTTAACCGGAAAACGGTTCCTAAAAATAAAAAACTTTGTCATCAGTGCAACGTTCTTTCGATAGCCTTAGTGTTGGTTCTGCTGATCCTGTGCTGTGGCATGCCGCCAAGATGATGCAGATGTATGAGCAGAGATGAAGCAATTTTTGGTGCTATCCGCGACCGCGACTGGTTTACGATGTTGCGGTTGGTTCAGGACCATTATCGTGCACGTCTCCGCGGATATCTCTATTGCTTTGTCGGACGCGACAATTTAGATGACGTTTGCAACCAAACGTACCATCATTTTTACAAAGTCGCCGAACGTGGACGCATCAAATCACCAAGTCATATTGAAAGGCTAATCTTCCACATCGCAAAAAGACGAGGAATCGATTTTGACCGAACTGAACGCCGAACACGATGGCGGAAGGTCGATATGGAAGCTCCGGAGGATGACGAACTTCCCTCCTGGGTAGATATGATTGCCGCTCAATAGGAGTTCCTTTCTCGAGTACCTGCCAAAATCTTAAGAAAAGCTCTTGGAGTAGTTCTTCTGCCCGGGATACCGAAAAAATACGAAACACGAAATAGCGGTATAGAGGTTCAGCGTAATTTTGATACATCTCAAGAAAGAACTTTTCTTTGTCTGTCACATACTGAGACGAAACTGCTTGCGAACTCTTAACGAGACCCCAAAATGAAGCTCCTCCCTTTCGAAAACGATTATGGAAAATAACTTTAACGCGCATCCTCGTTATCTTTAAAAACCTCAATAACCACCTTTCCTTGTTTATGCCCTCGTTCCACATGCGCGATCGCCTCGGGCGCCTGATCGAGAGGAAATATTTTGTCGAGCTTGATATCGATTGCGCCGGCGTCTACTAATTTGGCGAGGCGAGTAAGCTTATCAGCAGTAATCTCGGTAGACTGACTAATCGCGTGCACCTTATATTGAGCAGCTAATTTCTTATCCGGTGTCTCGAGTAAAGAAACTAAAGTCCCTCCCTGGCGCAATACTCGAAAAGAACGCGCATAGGTTTCGCCGCCGACAGTGTCGAGCACCGCGTCTACTCCCTGAATATGGTCGTCGAAAGACGTTTTGGCATAATCGATTATTTGATCCGCGCCTAAACCCTGCACAAATTCCAAATCTTCCTCGCGCGCCGTGGAAAAAACCTTGACGCCCATATGCTTTGCGATCTGAATCGCGAACATCCCGATCCCCCCCGCCCCGCCATGAACAAGAATCGTGTGCCCGCGCGAAATTCCGATGTGCTCAATAAGAGCCTGGTAGGCGCTTACCCCGGCGAGAGGCAATGCCGCCGCCTGAAGAGTCCCCACATTATGGGACGTATGTGCCACACTTTGCTTTTTTACAATTGCAAATTCCGCAAATGCACCCGATCCGCCGCTCAACGTACTCGCGGTGCCATATACTAAATCCCCCTCCTCGAAACCCGCTACGTTTCCTCCGACTTCGACTACTTTCCCAGAGAAATCCCCTCCGAGAGTGAGGGGGAAGGAAACCGAAGGAGGTTGAATAAATCCTTCTCGGATCTTCCAATCCACGGGATTCACCCCCGCCGCACATACTTTCACTAAAAGCTCCCCCGCCTTCACTTTAGGCAGCGAAGCCTGGGAATTAATAAAGACTGCCTCAACACTTCCAAACTTGTCTATCTGAGCCGCTTTCATCCCGTGAGAAATAGGTTCCGCGCGCGAAACCCTAAAAAATAACAGTGACCCGTATCCAAACTGCCACACGCAAAAAGATAGGGGCATAAGAACCGCGATGACACATGATTGTCTATAACGGGATTCATTTGAAGTTCAATATTGATATGGAACTCTGAAATGTGTGAAAGGCATATGAAATTCTCTTACCATGAACTTTTAACACATTTATGTTAGAATGAGGGAATGAAAATCACGAAACTTGGACATTCGTGTCTTTTGATCCAGCACGGAGAATGTGCTGTGCTGACAGACCCCGGGATATACACCACGGAGGAAATAAAATCGATAAAAAATCTTGACGCGCTTTTTATAAGCGACACACATGCTGATCATTTGAATATTGACTCGATAAAAATACTCATCGCGAACAATCCAGAATTAAAGATCTACACGCAAACCGCCAATCAAAAAACTCTCGCTGCCGAAGGAATTGAAAGCGCACTCCTTTTAGAGGATCAACAAACCATAGTGAAAGGAATGAAAGTAGAAGGCATCGGCATGAAACATGCGGTGATTCATTCTTCTATTTCCCAATCAGACAATACCGGCTATTTCTTCGGTGAACGCCTGTTTTATCCAGGAGATGCCTTCACCAAACCTCCGAAAAAGGTAGAAATCTTGGCCTTGCCGGTCGCAGGCCCATGGCTCAAAATCGCGGACGCCATCGAATATGCCATTGAAGTAGCCCCTAAAATTTGTTTCCCGGTGCACGACGGCATCTTGAAAGCTCCTGGAGTAGTACATCGCGCTCCCAAAGAAATTCTGGCGAGTCACGATATTTCGTTCGTTATCCTTGAACCAGGTAAAGAAACGGAATTCGCATAGCTCATGAAAAAAGCGCATCTGATTCTCCTTGGGGCCGCAACTGCAGCGATAGTGTTCGTAGGGATATATCGCGCAGACTCCCCTTCCGTTCCTTCCATAATAGAACCCGAAGGTCCCGCTTCCGCCGCACTCCCGCCCCCCTCCGACGATTGATTCTCCTCTTACAATAGAATCGCTCGAAAAAAGAACGTATGAGGGAAGCGATATTATAATAGAAAAGACTCTGGATACACGGGAAAATTATCAAAGATTCATTACTTCTTATATTTCGGAAGGCTTCAAAGTGTACGGCCTCCTCACGATTCCCACGACTCCCCGTCCTCCCGAAGGCTTTCCTGCGATTCTTTTTAATCATGGCTATATTCCTCCGCATAAGTATCGGACCCTCGAACGATATGGCTCATATGTAGATCGACTCGCGAAAAACGGCTACATCGTCTGGAAAATAGACTACCGAGGCCACGATCAATCGGAAGGTGAAGCCATACCTGCTTATTTTTCTCCCAATCACGCGATAGACATACTGGAAGCGCTCGCGAGCTTAAGAAATCATCCTTCCGTAAATCCGAATAAAATCGGAATGTGGGGTCACTCCATGGGAGGCCATCTGATTGTATCCGCAATGGTAGTAAGGCCTGACGAAATAAAAGCCGGAGTAATATACGGAGGCCTCACGGGTACGTATGATGAAGTTTTTGACACCTGGTACCATCTCCCCCGCCCGGATGGAGGCGAAACCCAAATTGAATACGATTCCCTGCGAAAAGCCGCGGATCCTTTAATCGAAAAATACGGGTCTCCGACTCAAGACTCCCCCTTTTGGAAAGCGATCACTCCCACCAACTTCCTGGAAAAGCTATCGGCCCCGATTCAGCTGCACCACGGCACGGCGGATATTTCGGTTTCTTATAAGTTTTCCGAGGATCTCGCTCGTCGTTTAAAAGAGAATAACAAAGAAACGGAACTATATCTTTATCCCGGCGGTGACCACGATATTGCCGGAATCCATTTTCGCTCCGCCATGGCTCGCACAGTGAAGTTTTTCAATCGATATCTTAAATAGCGAGACAAGCTGAATGGCGCAAGGAGCGGTAATGCCGTATACTGCTCCTGCCTTCTGCGGCATACATATGAGAAACGACGAAGTTGTAATCCGGTTTAATAAGGTTTCTTTCGAATACGGGCACTCCAAACCCATCCTCCATGAGGCCGATTTTTCGGTCCGCCGCGGCTCGAAAGTTACGCTCATGGGCCAGAATGGCGCAGGAAAAAGTACGATATTTTCCCTAATTATCGGCGCCTTGAAACCCGAATCCGGAGCTATTGCCATCAAAAAAGGAGCAACAATAGCCACGGCTCGCCAGGTAATTCCTCGCGAGGAACTCGGGAATACGGTGGAAGAATTTTTCGCGTCAGTATTTCCTCAAAAAGTCTATGACCTCACTCCGAAGATTGAGGAAGTGCTCGAAATTGTGCATCTCAAAGCCGCTCACGATCGACCATTGCGCACATTTTCTGGAGGTCAACAGGCCCGCCTTCTGCTTGCGCAGGCTTTGATTCAGAATCCCGATATTCTCCTTCTTGATGAGCCCACGAATAATTTGGACAAACAAGGCATTGCCCATCTCACTCAATTCCTCAAGGAATATCCCGAGACTTGCCTCGTAATCTCGCACGACGCTCACTTCTTAAATTCCTTTACCCAAGGAGTGCTCTATCTCGAAACATTTACGAAGACCATCGAACAATATGCGGGAGACTATTTTGCCGTAGTAGAAGAAATCCAAGCTCGGCTCGAACGCGAACGAATGAAAAATGTTCGCCTCGAAAAAGATATTGCGCATAGGAAGGAACAAGCCAACTTCTTTGCTCAAAAAGGAGGCCACATGCGCGATGTCGCACGTAAAATGAGGGAAAAGATAGAAACCCTTGAAGAAGAAATAGTGGATGTCCGTCGGGAAGATAAAACTATCCGCCAATTTATAATCCCCGCGCAGAAAGATTTAAGTGGCGTACTTCTCAACCTGAAGTCTGTATTGGTACTCAAAGGAGCTAAGCCGGTAAAGAAAAAAGTGGGAGTGAAGCTGAAAAAAAATGAACATCTCCTTCTTCAAGGGCCCAATGGCATCGGCAAAACGACACTGCTCGAAAAGCTTGCCACCGGAACCGCCGAAGGAGAATCGGTAGCTGCAGGAGTACGCATCGGCTACTACCGCCAAGATTTCTCCACATTAAATTTTGAAGAAACGGTATACGCGGCCTTAAAACGCGCTGCGCACGACGAAACCGAAGAAAAACTCCGCGCACATGCCGCAGGATTTCTTCTCGATGCGGAAGTGCTGAAGATCAAAATTGGCTCTCTTTCCGAAGGTCAAAAGGGGTTAGTAGCATTTGCGTCACTCTCACTCCTTCGCCCAGGCTTGCTGATATTAGATGAACCCACCAACCATATTAATTTCCGCCACATCCCCGTAATCGCCCGAGCCCTTGACCAATACGAAGGCGCAATGATTCTAGTAAGCCACGTGCCTGATTTCGTAGCGCAGATTCGTATCGATCAAACTTTAGATTTGGAAAGCCTATAATACCTCTATGCTTATCGACGATGTAACAATCCGGATAAAAGCCGGGAATGGCGGGAATGGCGGGGTGGCGTTCAACAAAAACATGATGAGCTTAGGCCCCACCGGCGCCTCCGGAGGTAATGGCGGGAACGTATATGCCGAGGGAGTCTCTGATCTAGGAGCGCTTCGTCAATTTCGTTTTAAAAAGGCATTCGCCGCTCCTGATGGCAAACCTGGCCGCAGCCAATTTCGCGACGGCCAAGACGGAGAAGATTTGATTCTAAAAGTTCCCGCAGGCACCACGATTCACAATCTCAAAAACGAAATCCAGGTTGAAATCCTAAAAATAGGGGAAAAGATGCTTCTTGCCGAAGGAGGAAAAGGCGGACGAGGAAACTTCCATTTCCGCTCTTCGACGAATACCTCTCCCAAAGAATTCGAATATGGGACTCCCGGAGAAGAATTTGAAATCCGGCTTGAATTAAAACTTATCGCTGACATAGGCTTGATCGGCTTCCCCAACGCCGGAAAGTCAAGCCTTTTGAACGCTCTGACGAACGCAAAAAGCAAAATCGGGAATTATCCCTTTACCACCCTCGAACCAAACCTGGGAGCTTATTATGAACTTATTCTTGCAGACATTCCGGGCCTTATTGAAGGGTCCTCAGGGGGGAAAGGCTTAGGTATAAAATTCCTCCGTCACATTGAAAGAACCGGAATTCTCTTCCATCTTGTCTCTGGAGAATCCATGGATCCCGAAAAGGACTATAAAACCATCCGCCAGGAGCTCGGAAATTACAGTAAAGCCTTGAAAAATAAACCCGAATACCTTTTTCTTTCTAAGATAGACCTTCTTGAAAAAAAAGAGAGCAACGAAAAATTAGAAATTCTTCGAAGATTAAATCCCAACGCTGCCCTCCTTTCTATTAAAATGCCCGAAACTCTAGAGAACTTGAAACAAATTTTAAACAAAATTAAAACTGAGAAGGGGTCTTCATCATAAATTAAGGAGGGGTGTGTACTATTTGAAACACTCACCTCTCCTATGAAATCAACTGCAGATGCCAAAAATCCGACCCTATGGATTGTGTTAACTTTTGCAGTAGTGATATCAGTGACATATCTTGCCACTCCTCAGGCTCGACTTCTATATCCGATTCAGGCAGAATCGCGGCATCTCTCTTAAACTGAACTTAAAAGGGGGAGTGAGGTCATCACTCACCCAACGAAAAGCCCCGGATAAACGGGGCTTTTCACTAACATACCGCGATTGGGGAAGCTAATATATGTAACTATTCTCCGGAGGAGAACGTTCTGCGAGCACTATGCGAGGATCCACTGCATGCGAACTGCCTCCGTAAGGATACACCGAGTGAGGACATGGAGGTGCTGAACGCATTGCCACATAGTAGTGGATTTAGGATGAAACTATTATGAAGATATGTCCTACCTCTTCATCAAAAGTACCCGCTCGATATTCCCCCATTCGAAAAGTCGGAAGTGGAGGAAGCATGTATAAGCTGCCGCACCATAAGTCCGAGCGCCTGGGTTCCCGCCTGCCGAATCTCCTGTATAACGCGAAGTTGGGCCATCCGATGGTTAAGAGTAGCCTGATATTCGGCGAGCAAGGCACGTACCGCCGCCCGCTGCTCCGGAACGGCTCTACCCGCGCCAGATCGGATCGGGTGTACCCCGCGCCTCGTACAGTTTGTGCGCCTGATTGCTGGCAAACAGTTCCAAGTTCTCCAGCCGGTTGTCCTGCGGGTCGTGGTTCCGATGATGCACCACTTCCGACCGAAGCAGGCACCGCCCCAGCGCACGCGCAACGAACAGCCGATGCTCCATGACATACCCGTCCAGCCGCGCCATCGGTAGGAACTCCACCGGGCACCGGACGTACTTGATCGGCTTGTAATTGCCGTGCTTGCGGAAGTATGTCACGCCGCCCTTCCATGCCGGGTTCCCCGCCCCGGTCATCTTGGTCAGGTAGGACGCCATGCTGTCCGCCGTCCACGCTGCCCGCCCCTTGTGAGCGTGTTTCGCCCACTCCTTGCCGCGCACCTTGCCGTTGCATTCCCGCGAACAGAACGGCTTCTTGACCTTCCGCAACCATGCGTCCGGTTTCCATGTTTCCTTGCCGCAGGTCGGGCAGGCAATCATACGCCCCTTGCGCTCTGCAAGCGGTTTCTTCGCTCGCTTCGGTTTCGGTATGCACACCTGCCCGCAATACTGATTCCGCGCCGCCTGTTCCTTCGTGTGGCACGGGAAGGGCTTTGAGCAGGTCTTGCACATTTTCCAGAACGGGTACACGCGCTTCGCGTTCCAGTGTTTCGGCAAGGGCGAATGCGTAGCCTCCGCCTCGTTCAACAAGGCAACGATGGTTTCTGGAGACGATCTGGTCTGTGTAATCGCCGCGAATACGAAAGGCGGTATCGTCGTAGTCGTATTCGACAAGCTCTTGGATGGGTTCCCAATTAAAGGTTTCATGCTTTGCATCGTAGCACAATGCGCGACCCTTGTCAATGGCTTTACGGTACGGCTCCCACCGCCCATCGATAAGCAATTCCGTGTCCTCGCTCAAACACCCGTACACCCACGCGATCATGTCGCGAATCTCAAACCCCGCGTCCTCGATGTTCACCGCCATCCGGTGCTGCGTTCGCGTCCCGGCAAACGAGAGCAGGTGAGCCCCCGGCTTGCACGCCGCTAGAACCAGTCGCCATATATCAATACTCGGCACGTCGTAATCCCACGCCTTGCCCATGAAGCTCAGTCCATACGGCGGATCGGTCACAACGGCATCTACCAGCGCAAGCGTCGGCAGTACGTCCGCGCTGTCGCCGAGGTAGAGCGTGCATAGCGCGTTTCCGTGCCTGATGATGACGGGTTGGTTGGACATTATGCTTGCCGCCTGCGCGACCAATCAATCGCATCCCGCGCAGTGAGAATAAGGATAGGGGTAGTAATGTTGCGCGCTCGCGCATCGCGGCACACTTCAAAACCATTTTTCTTCGGAAGCATAAGATCGAGCACCACCACGTCATAATCCCCGTGATTCATCTCTATCCGCCGCTCTCCCATTTCCCCGTCCAAAAGATAATCAGCCGCATAGCCGTTCTTTTCGAGGCCCTTCTGAAGGGATTTCGCGAGTTTCTCTTCGTCTTCGATAATAAGTACTCTCATAAAATATTCTATTAAAAACCTAGCTCAATCCGCCTACGGGCGCAACCCTGAGAAACTGTATATACATATTACATCGTTCAAACAATGAAATCCGCATGAAGCGTTCGAACACATTGACTTTATTCCTTTCTTCTTCCATAATTAGAACGTCAATGTAAGCTTCGGTTCCGCTTGAGCGGAATCGTTTTATTTTAATCATGCAAAACCTACGAAATATAGCGATTATCGCCCACGTAGACCACGGGAAATCCACCCTCACGACTGAAATCTTAAAACAGTCTGAAACGGATCTCGGGAAAGCGGGCGAACAGGAAATGATCATGGACTGGAACGAGCTCGAAAAAGAGCGCGGTATTACGATCTTCTCCAAGAACGCCGCAGTGGAATATAAAGGTACGAAAATCAATCTTATCGACACCCCGGGCCACGCGGACTTCGGCGGCGAAGTAGAGCGCATATTAAACATGGCAGATGGCGCGCTTCTTCTCGTAGATGCCCAGGAGGGCCCGATGCCGCAAACTCGGTTCGTATTGAAGAAAGCGCTCGCCGCGGGACACAAAATCATTGTAGTGATAAATAAAATCGATAAACCGAACGCACGCGTAAATTATGTAGTAGACAAAGTCCTCGATCTTTTTATTGAACTCGGCGCCTCTGATGCCCAGCTTGAATTTCCCATTGTGTATGCCGCCGCGAAACTCGGAAAAGCGGGCCGCTCCCCTGAGCTTCAGAGCATGACGAATCTCGAACCTCTTTTTCAAACGATCTTAGAAACTATTCCTTCTCCTCAGGTGAATTCCGAAGGCCCCCTTCAAATGATGGTGGTATCGGTAATGTACGACAACTACAAAGGCAAAATCGGTATTGGACGCGTGCATCAAGGAACAGTCCGTAGCAGCCAGTCAGTTACCCACGTAAGCCGGGAAGGCAAAACCAAGACCTCTCCGATCACAAGCCTCATGACCTTCCAGGGACTCCTCCGTAAAGAAACTCCTGAAGTAAAAGCCGGAGACATCGCGGCGATCTCAGGAATCACCGATATCAACATTGGAGACACGATCGCAGATGCGACGAATCCGGTCCCCTTGCCTCCTATCGCAATTGAAAAACCTACCGTAAAAATGATTTTTTCGGTTAACGATTCTCCTTTTGCCGGCACGGAAGGCGAATTTTGTACCTCTCGCAATCTAAAAGAACGGCTCGAAAAAGAACTCGATAATGATGTCGCACTCCGCGTGGAACCCACGCAGTCTACAGATTCATTCATTGTGAGCGGCCGCGGCGAACTTCACTTGGCTATCCTTATCGAAAAAATGCGCCGGGAAGGATACGAACTCCAAGTTTCCCGCCCCGAAGTAATTTATAAAGAGGAAGAGGGCAAAACGCTCGAACCCGCAGAAGACGTATGGGTAGAAGTGCCGGAAGTCTACTCCGGGATAGTGATTGAAAAAATGAGCAAGCGGAAAGGAGAGTTGAAGAACATGAATGTGGAAAACGGCGTAGCTCATTTCCACTTCTTTATTCCCATAAGAGGTCTTATCGGTTTTCGGAACGAATTTTTGATCGAAACCAAAGGCACCGGCATCATTAATACTCTTTTCGCAGGCTATTTCCCAAAATGGGAAGAGATCAAGGGTACTCCCCACGGTTCGCTCATCGCGCATGAACCAGGCACCTCCACGGCATATGCGCTTCTAAGCTCTCAAGAACGCGGGGTGATGTTTATAGGTCCGGGGGCAAAAATCTATGAAGGTCAGGTGGTCGGAGAAAATGCCAAAGCGGAAGATCTGGTAGTAAACGTCTGCAAGCAGAAACAACTTACCAACTTCCGGGCCAAAACCGATGCGGTAACGGACGACCTCGTTCCTCCCCGCGCGCTTTCCTTGGAACAAGCGCTTGAATACATCGGGGATGATGAGTTGGTAGAAGTCACTCCTCAGAGCATCCGGCTTCGAAAGAAAACCCTTTCGAACACTCTCCGGAAAAAGAAGTAGCGAACCAAAGCCCCGCCAAAGCGGGGCTTTAAAAACTCTCATACCTGTAGTTTTATTCTCCAGAAGGAGGCGCCGGTTTTTTGGGCTCCTGGGGCTCTGGATCAAAATGCTTGAACATATTTTTATATGCGTGGACGCGTTATTAGACTCCTTTGCGGATTTACGACTATTACCGCGTTCCGCATATGCGCTTGAGCATACAGAAAGGAATATGGAAATAAAATGAATTCGAAGAATAAATCCCGCACATACGTGTATGTGAGGGATAAAAATCCCCCGCGTGCGCGGGGGATTTGAAAAGCATTGTTACTTTATTGAAGGCGTCGAAGGACCGATTTGGGGCTTCGAAGGACCTTGCTGTGGCTTCTGCGGCTGCGGATCAAAATGGCTCATCATCTCTGTATCAGAAGATTAATTAACCTAACCCGCGGCATACGACCATAACCGCACCCCGTACGTGGGCATATCCATAGTAGAACTCCCCCACCCCTTTGCAATATTGACAAAAAACCTCTTCATGACGGGTAAAAAATACCATTCTGGTATAGAATTTGAGCAATGGAAACAAAAAAGTGCGCCCAGTGCAGCACTGATTTCTCGGTATTTCCGGACGATCTCGCGTTCTACCAAAAAATCGACGTTCCTTCTCCTACGCGTTGCCCGGAGTGCCGCTATATCCGGCGGCTTTTAGATCGAAACGAATACAATCTTTATAAACGGAAATGCGATGCCACGGGCGAACCTATTATTTCAATTTACCGCCCCGACGCCCCTTTCCCGGTTTTCAAACAAGACTATTGGAAATCCGACGCGTTCGATGCTCTTCCTTTCGGGAGAGATTTCGACTTCAGTCGCTCCTTTTTCGAACAAAGCCAGAGAGTCCACATCAGTGGATTTGCCGTGCGCGTGGAGTTCTAGATGCCGAATACAGGTATTGGCTGTCGAGGTATCCCCGATTAGAAAGCGCCTGGTGCCACGCATAGGCCAACCGACGACAACTGATACTATTGGGGCGCCTCTTTTCGCGAATCAATTTTCGACGAGTCATCAACTGGCGTGTAACCAAGGTCCGACTGCGCGTTGGCAATATCCCAAAAACGCCCAGCATCGTCAGATACGCCGTAGTAGATACCATAATTAACATCGGCGTCTATGCTCTTGCGGAACAGTTGCACCAGATCCCTGTGGCTAAGCCACGTACGCATCCACCGGCCACTGGGATCATTTCGGGGGTCATCATCGTCTCGTACGGTACCTAATCTAAGGCAAACAGACCTGACTTTGTGCGCCTACATTCGTTGCCGCGATTATCCATACCATCCAAACCGATAGTTCAATCGTTTTTCTCATGAATTTTCTCCTTTTCAACACGTAAAAACTCACAAACGCTGCGTTGTGTAAAACCTCCAATACGCTTGGCGGTAGTACGCCGCGCGTGAGTCCCTCGTTATCTAGGAGTATTAAATTCTATGAAAATGAAGGGGAGATGAACGCTACGGGTACCAATCCAAAACTATCTATCAAATTATTAAAACAGCCTTATCACATCCCGCACCGTCACGACCACCATCAAAATCAAAAGGAGTACAAATCCTATGCCATTGATAAATCCTTCTACTCGGCGAGGGATCGGAGAGCCTTTAATCTTTTCTACGAAAATAAGGAGCAACCGCCCCCCGTCGAGCGCCGGGAAAGGAATCAAGTTGATAACCGCCAGGTTTAAGGAGATCAAACTCAAGAGCTGAAGCAGATATGCGAAGCCTATTTCACTCGTCCGCTGTGCCACCGATACAATCCCCAGTGGTCCCACTACATCCGCTGAGACCGATCCTTGCATTACGAGACTCCGAAGCATCTCCCACACTGCCTGGAATGTAAGGCCGATAATGAGCCCGGCGCGCATCAGCCCCTCCCATAATGCGGAGAAAAATCCATGCGGCGCTTCCCCCGCTTCCGCGAGTTGTACGCCGATCGCTCCTTCTCCGGGAGGCGGATTTTCTCGCGGGGTTACTCGTATGACTTTCTCCCCGCTTCCTTTCAAAGCCTGGAGCTCGATAGCCTTCCCTTTATTTTGATTTACATAATTGATAAATTCCTCCGCGGTACGAAATTCCTTGATCACATCCCCCGCCGCGATTCCCGCTTGAGCGGCAGGCGATCCGGCGTCCACCCCTGCCACTACCACCGCCGAAGGAGTACCGATCATGAGCGCAATGGAAAGCAGCCACCATCCCAAGATAAAGTTCGCCACCACTCCCGCCACAATAACGAGGAAACGCTGCCATGCGGGACGAAACGAGAAAAGGCAGTCTTTCTCGCTACTTGCCACTTGGCCACTCGCTACTTGCTCTTCTGCTTTCTCCGGATCTTCCCCTGCAATTTTTACAAATCCCCCAAACGGCAGCCAGTTGAAACTGTACTCCGTCTCTCTTTTTTTCTTTGCCCAAAGTCGGGGAGGGAAACCAATTCCAAACTCATCCACGCGCATTTTGAAAAATTTTGCCACGCCGAAGTGCCCCAATTCATGCCCCACAATAAGCAAAGAAAGCCCCACTATAACGATGATTGTAATCAGCATTGATTAGAAATTAGGAATTAGAAATTCTCTACTTATTCTTCGAGTTCTTTAAGTTTACCCTCTAATGAAGCTTCCAGGTTGCGATTGGTGTCCTCCACGACCTTCTGAAGCTTCTCCTTAGTTTTAAACGCAACATCCTTACTGATTTGACTCTCGGTTTCCGCAGTTTTGAGCTTTTTATTCGCCTCATCGCGATATGCTCGTACCCGAATTCGAGCTTCTTCCACCTCTTTTTTTACGATCTTTGCAAGCTCTTCTCGGCGCTCATTCGAAAGCGCAGAAAGGTTCGCTCGGATAGTAAGCCCCTCGGAAGACACGGTGAGTCCCGCTTTTGCCTCCTCGATTGCCTTGGTAACGGGACCCACGGCGGCTTTGTCCCATAAAGTAACCTGAATACCTCGCGGCGGGAGTACGCTAAGCGTCCCCAGCTGTTTGATAGTAAACCACTGATCGTAATAATTTACTTTCAAATCCCCTACCAAATCCACGGAAGGCCGGTTACTGCGGATCAATCGCAGCACTTCTTTGAGTTTGTCACTCACTCCGCGGAGTTCCTGTTCAAATGTCTTAAGTAATGCGTCGGTATTCATTATTACTCTATGCTATAAGCTATTTGCTCTTTGCTTAGCTCTCAAAGAGAGCTAATAGCTGTAGGCGCGGATTCAGACTACCACGCCGAGCCTCCTCCCGCAACGCGAGTAAACGGTGCCAGAATAAAGAATTACTCTTGCCTTTGAGAAATTCTTCTGCGGTGAGTTCAATACATGCATCTAAAAAACGAACGAGATTAAAATCCACTGGCGCGATTATCTTTTTCACTAACTCCTTGCGTGCGGCAGACACTGCCCCAAGAAACTGCCGAGCCGCTTTCTTTTCTTTGGACTGCTCCTCTTCCAAGACTCGTGCGGGAGACCCTAATGCTTTAAGGCTGGCCTCCTGTGCCTCCTTGTCCCCCATTCCTCTTTCTTCTTTGAGCCATTTTGTGAGATGCGAAGTCGAAACCATCCCAAAATATACCTGATGCAGCCGGGATTGAAGCGTGGGGAGTAGTCCATCCTTGTCGGAAGTAATGAGGATTAAGACTCCGGAAGCCGGAGGCTCTTCAGCGACTTTCAAAAGTGCATTCTGAGCCTCGGGCGTCATCCGGTGTGCGTCATCGATAATGGCCAGCCGATAGGCACTTACATTCGGCTTTGCATAAAGAAAAATTTTAAGCTCTCGCGCGGCCTCGATCCCAATTTTCCCTTCGGTGTCTGGCTCGACAATCCGGGCGTCATTCAAAACTCGAGTCGCGGGTTCGAAGGGTCCTCCCTCAGAATAATGCGCGAGGGATTCCGCAATCAGCCGCTTCCCCACTCCTGCAGGACCGAAAAAGAGATATCCGTGCGCAAACTCCCGGGCAGTAGCGAGCCGCTTCAGTACTTTTATAGCCGCCGTATGCCCAAGGATTTTATTGGCCATAACGCTTATTCAAAAGCGTCCGTTTATACGTATCGAGGTGATTCAAGATTATTCCCGTTCCTCGCGCCACACAAAAAAGCGGATCCTCGGCGAGATATGCAGGCACCCCAAGAAATCGTTCGAAAAACTCCGGCAAATGATGGAGCTGCACGCTCCCTCCCGAGAGAATCACGCCTTTTTCCATAATATCCGCCACGAGTTCCGGCGGGGTGTCATTAAACACGTTCTGTACCGAAGAAGCGATTTCTAAAAGATGTGCATTCAAGGCTTCCGCGATTTCATCCGACGTAACGGTGACATCTTTCGGCAATCCGCTCAAAAGATCCCGCCCGCGCACGTTGTATTCCATTTTATTTTTCGAAGGAATCGCCGCCCCAATCTGGATTTTCACGTTCTCGGCACTTTGCTCCCCGATCGCCAAAGCATATTTCTTTTTGATATATTCGCTGATCGCCTGATCGAATTTATTCCCAGCAACACGCAAGGAAGTCCACGACACGATGTTCCCAAGCGCAATCACAGCCACTTCCGAAGTACCGCCTCCCATATTGATAACCATATTGCCGGAACGGGCATTGATAGGAATCCCTGCGCCCAAGGCGGCAAGCACCGGTTCCCGCACGACGAAAGCACTCCTCGCTCCGGCTTCCCGCGCCGCGTTCACGACCGCCCGCCGTTCAGTCTGGGTAATTCCCGCAGGCACCGACACCACCACATCCGGCCGAAAAATATTAAATCTCCCTCTAGCCTTCGCGATGAAATACGTGAGCATCGCCTTCGTAATGTAGTAATCGGCGATTACTCCTTCTTTTAAAGGCCGGTACGCCACGATCTCTTCAGGGGTCCGCCCGATCATCTCCTTAGCCTCGATCCCTACGGCAAGGACGGTATTATCCGGTTTCGAAAGCGCCACAATCGTGGGCTCGTTAATGATAAAGCCTTTCCCGGGCACATATACGACCGTATTCGCTGTTCCTAAGTCGATGCCAATTTTAGTTACAAACATGTGAAAATAATGCCTTAAGGCGCTTACACTTTACCGCGCAGAAGCTCTAATGGTCAATCAACGATAAATAGATTATCCTAGGAATCACAAGTAGCAACTTGACCTTAACCTAAAATGGAGGGCTTATGCTTAACTGCTGCTCAGACCCAGATGTCTGTGACTGTAGTTGCCACGACCCTCACCCTCCGGGCACTCTTATAAGTTGCCACTGCTGCTTTGACTGTGGTAAGTGCGGAAAAAGAATAAAAGCTGGGTTATACAAAATTCATCAAAAAAATGCAAGAGCAAAGAAACGCATCACGAACACTGAAAACCGGAGGTGAAACTTAATTTTAACGCTGTCGGGCCACCCCTCGACAGCGTTTTAGTTATCACGTAGACCAATGAGATCACTAGAACATCTAGCTCACTCTGGTAATATCGGCTCCTAGTGCCCGCAACCGCTCGTCAATCCTCTCATACCCGCGATCAATTTCTTCTACTCCTTCGATTTTCGTTTCACCCTTCGAGACAAGCGCCGCAATAATATTGATCATTCCTGAGCGCAAATCCCGCACCCGAAGCGCTTTTCCATCTCCTTTAAGTTCTGCGGGGCCTTGAATCTCTGCCACATGCTTGAATCCCTTCCCGGCGAAGCGGCACTCTTTCCCCGACGGACATTCCATACTCACCTGGATATTCGCCCCCAACGCCCGCAAATCCTCCGCATACGCAAACCGGTCTTCCCAAATAGTCTCGTGAATCCGAGAAGTTCCATTGGTTTGAGTAAGAAGCACCGCCAAAGGCTGCTGCCAATCGGTCATGAATCCCGGGTATGTTCCCGTCTTCACTGAAATTGCCTTAAGAAGGCCTGGCCGAGTGAAGGTAATTCCTCCAGAAATGATTTTGTACTCCGCTCCCAGCCGCCGGACCACATTCAAGAACGTAATCAGATGATCCTGCATCGCTCCTCGCACAAAAATTTCTCCTCCCGTCGCAATCGCGAGACAGGCGAAAGAAACTGCCTCGTTTCTATCCGAAATTACTTCATGCACCACGCCTCGTAATTTGGAGACTCCCTCGATATAAATATCGCGATTAGCCCCAAGCTCGATGATCGCGCCCATATTCTGAAGCATCTTCACCATACTGATAATCTCCGGTTCGAGGGCAGCATTTAAAATTACAGTTTCCCCTTTCGCGAGTACTCCCGCCAAGATGCTAGTCTCCGTAGCTCCCACACTGGGGAAGGGCAAATCGATCACCGCCCCGGTAAGCCCTTGTGGAGCTCGGGCGAAGTAACTCTCCTTATTAATCTCCACTTCCGCCCCTAACGCTCGTAGAGCGTCGAGGTGAAAGTCGACCGGCCGAGGGCCAATTTTATCCCCCCCTAAGATTGGAACCTCCGCTTCTCCCGCGCGAGCCAAAAGAGGGCCCATCGCGAGAATTGGAATTCGATTACGTCGGGAAAGCTCGGTCACACGGCTTTGTTTGATTGTAGGGGTATGAAGCGTCGCCACCCCATCGCGAACTTGAATGGTGCTCCCGATTTTCTCGCAAAGCTCCCCGGTAATTGCGGTGTCTCCAATCGCCGGGAAATTATGAAGCGTGCACGGCTCGTCAGTAAGAAGCGTCGCCACCATCAAATTAGTAGCACCATTCTTCGACCCCGCAAGTTTCACTTCTCCTCGAAGTGGTTTTCCTCCTCTAACGACGAAGTGCATAGTAAAATTTCTAAGTTCTAATTCCTAATTTCTAAATGTTTGGTACATTGGAGTTTAGTTAGAAATTAGATATTAGAAATTAAGTCTTACTGATTTTCTCTCTAAGAAAACTTTCTAACTCTTGAATTTTGACTCGCTCTTGTTTCGCCGTGTCTCTATCCCGCACGGTCACATCTCCTTTCTCCAAGGTATCGAAGTCCACGGTAATGCAGTATGGTGTCCCAATTTCATCCTGCGAATAGTATCGTTTTCCAATATTCCCTCGATCGTCCCATGCCACCGCAAAGTCTTGCTTCAAAGCTTTATAAACTTCTTCCGCTTTAGCCACCAACTCTGGTTTATTTTTGAGAAGCGGAAATATGGCAGCTTTATAAGGGGCAAGCAGTGCGGGAAGCTTCAAATACATCCGCCTTTCTTCTCCTTCGCCTTCTTCGCGATACGCTTCAAGTAAGACAACAAGCAATGTACGGTCGATGCCAAACGTAGGTTCGATCACATGCGGAATATATTTCTCTTTCGTATCGGGATCGGTATACGACAAATCCACTCCGCTCTTTTCCGTGTGCCGCTTCAAATCATAGTCGGTGCGGTACGCCAAGCCGTAAAGCTCTTTTTGTCCGAAAGGATAGTGATACTCGATATCGATCGTTCGTCTCGAATAATGCGCGCGATCGCCATCCGGTATCTCGTGAAATACCAAGTTTTTGGAATTCACGCCACAAAATCTGAGCCATGCTTTCATTTCTTCCAACCAATATTCGAACCACTTCTCCCATTCCTGAGGATGTACAAAATATTCGAACTCCATCAAATTAAACTCCCGAGTCCGGAACGTGAAGTTTCCCGGCGTGATTTCATTGCGGAAACACTTTCCCTGCTGGGCGATCCCGAATGGAATCCGCTGCCGCGAAGTTTCCTGTACCAATTTGAAATCCACAAACATCGCTTGGGCGAGTTCTCCGCGCAGATATGCCACCGCAGACGCATCCTCAGTTGCGCCGAGAAAAGTCTTAAACATCAAATTGAAGTTTTTGGGTACCGTAAAACTTTCTTTTGCTTCGCAGTTCCCACAAGGCTTCTTCATATCAACCTGATCTGCTCGAAATCGTTCGTGACACTTTTTACACTCGACTAGAGGGTCCGTAAACTCCGCAAGATGCCCCGAAGCTTCCCACACTTTTGGATTCATAATGATTGCCGCATCGATCCCCACCATATCGCTCCGCTCACGCACAAATCGCTTCCACCACGCATCCGCGATGTTGCGCTTAAGTTCCGTTCCAAGCGGTCCGTAATCCCACGAATTCGCAAGTCCACCGTAAATCTCCGACCCCGGGAAAATAAATCCCCTGCGCTTGCACAAACTCACTATCTTCTCCATTGCATCAGCCATGATAAGAATTTTAATTAAGCCGCCCTGCCCCGTTGTTGCGAAGCAACTTTACGGGGTTGCAAAGGCTCACTATTTTTTCCATCAATCCCTCCCCGTTCGCCGGCTTTTTAATTGCCATTATGCCCTAGAGAATACCTGATTTTTCTCGTAAGTTCAATTCTATTTTCTACTCTCTACTTTCTATCTTCTAGCTATTACGTGGTTTCCGCCTGATAACATTCCTCACAATACACGATTTCTTTTCGATCCGGCCCGTATCCCGTCTCAAATTGATTCGGACAAACGGCCGTTCCATGCGAATGAGCTGCGGAGTTTTTATATGCATCATTATTAGAGTTCGCTCCCGCACAGTCGCATTGTCGGGAATACAGCTGCAATCCGGTCCGTTGCTTCAACCGTTCAAAGGTTCGGCAATTGTGACAAAGCCGCGGCAGGGGCACTCCAAGTTTTCTATAAAAAGTAAGTTCATCAGGAAGAATCCGGAATGCCGTCGTGCAAAGCTGGTTGCATTTTCCCTCATGCTCACAGGCAATCACCTCGTTTGTAATCCCATCCTGCACTTCCGAAATATGATCAGGAAGCTCGCGAGGCTGGAGAGTAACCTTATAATTTCGTTCCGCAGTCTCTCTCCAGTTGTATCCTTGGGAAACTATCTCCTCCTTTCCTAAGGGGAAATATTCCTGCGCCATGGATTCGTTATATCCCACTGGACTAATCTCCACAGGGAAAAATTCCCCGTACTTATATACCCGCCCCGCCTTGTCAGTGTACGGCTGTCGATCCATCTGTTCGATTATTTTGGCGCGGAGTTTTTCATACTCCTCTTTTGAATACTGCTTGTTTAAAATACAGTATTGTTTCTTCCGCACTCCCACGCACCCGAAAAGATAACCCGAGCCTGCGACCATTACTGAATATTCGACATCATGTGAGTCTTCCTGAGTAAAAAGGCAAAAGCGAACATTCTGCGTCCCGAGACCGCATGCATGGCATTCATACATAAGCTGGCCATTATCTCCCCAAATAGACCAATCGTAACAATCTTTGCAGCCAGGCAGCTCCTGAAGATACTGGCAGAATTTCAAATTCTCCCCGCTGCGCACGAGAAAAGAATTATGGACGTTTTTTGACTGGTCAATATAGTTTCCGCTCACCCGAAGGTTATGCAAACCCTCTAAAAACTTATTGGGGAATTTCAGCCAAAATTCGCGGGCCTGCGCTTTAACTTTTTCGTACTGCGCTCGCGATCCTAAATTCAGTTCTTTGAGCTTTTGCTGATATTCCTCTTTTGAATATTGCACATTCCAAATGCAGTATTGTTTTTTGCGAAGTCCCACGCATCCCAGACAATCGGAGCACCCCGAACAGTTTTTCGAGAACCACATGGTATACGAATTCTCACAGTTATTGCAGCCGATATTCCGGTTTCCGGAAGTAACCCAAAACGAGTCATAACACGATTCGCTTTTCCCAAGGTGAGACACATCCACGCAGTCACGACACTCCGTGATGCCATGGCCGTACATACAATCCTCAGAGTGGCTGCCATTGAAACACAAATAACAATTTTTGGGTTCCGTGAAGTTGCTGCTGTAAGGGCTACGTACTTCATTCACCAAATTTAGATTTTTAAGCGGCACAGAGTGAAGAAGTTCGCTAAACTGCTCAAAAAAAGGTTTGTTGAAGTCATAGTCTCGCCCATAATCCAAAGGATCCCACTGATCGGAAATCCATATATCCTTTTCGTACACCTTATATCCGGAGTCCGGCGAATACATACTGAAAATATCCTTGCCTGAAAAATCACTCTTCCGCTTGTAAAGAATTCTTTCGTTCCGAAACGCCATACGCCGTTGCGCCCGGCATAGCCAGCAAAACGTAGGCGGCGGCACCTTCATCTTCTCATAGAACGCCAAGTCCTCTGCCTCGATTATGAAAGGCTGCTTACAATTCTGACAATTTTTAGTTTGCTCGAGCATATATTTTATTTTCTGCTATCTTTCCATTTTTATCTACGTGCTACTCGCTATTTATTGCTGCACCCTTCTATCCTGCACCGTAACAGTAGGATCTTCCAAAAGATCGGTCTGAAGCACGCCTGCAGTAGATTCAAGAGCCATCCCGGTAAAAATGTCTTTTGCCTGCAATCGAGATTCGCTCAAGATCGGTACATATCCTCCCAAGTGATTACTGGAAGGAATAACTTCAATCTGAAAAACTCCTTCGATCGGTGCACCCACGACTCCGCGCGTTGCGGCCACGGAGGGAATATCCCACACCACCTTCCCCGTAGCGGCGTCATACTGCGGAAGAGTAGCTCCGGTACTCTTAGCCTTTCCTAAGAATTTTGCCCCGGACTGGAGATATGCCTCGACCCGCACCCCGCTCGCATCGGTCGCATAATTCGTAATGATCCAATGGATAGTATATTGCGTGGGTTGATTCACACGGGGTGGGAAAGGCCCGCTATTCACAATCCCCCATGCGGCATCTTTCCATAACGCTTTCGCATGTAATGCAATTTTGCCCGCCACTTTGGTCTCAAAGCTCCCGACTGCAACAGTGGTATCCACGGCAGTGTCCGGAAGCACCGTAGGAGATTCCGCCCGAGCCTCCACTTTAAGTGTGTAATTTTTGTCACTTACGCGGCTGATAGGATAAGTACCTTTAAGCGCAATATCGAAAGTAAGCGTCTTCGACTCGCCGGGATTCAAACTTTGTAATTCGGGGGTATTCGCGGTAAGCCACGTAAGCGTATTGGTAAGCGAATTGAAAGAAGCCTGAGCCCTAAGAGTAGAGTAGTTGAACATTGCCCCTATTAACCTGGCATTGAGCGTAATACCGCGAAATACCACGGAAGAATTGTTTTTTAAAGTAAGGGAATACTGCAAAACTTCTCCGGGATTTGCAGCATTATTTTGCACTCCGCTCACCCCTATGGCCACCGATAAGGGCGAAGTAGCAATCGCAAGCGATGCAGTTTGAACAGCCAATTCGCGGGATTCTCCTAAATAATCCGCCGTCACTGCTGCATTCAAAGTAAAGAAAGACCCCTCAGCGCCCACGACCACTCCATCAAATGTTATTTCCCCTTGTGTTCCCGCCGGGAGATTTCCCAAACTCCATGAATCATTAGTGCGAGTAGCGGACTCGAGTGAAGCTTTGGTAAGCGAAAAGAGAGATGGGTATCGGAATGCCACGCGCACATTTTTAAATTCCTGCTTACTCGCATTTTTATATTTAACCGTGGCCGTAAAAGGAGCTCCGTTCACCACCTGCTTCGGAGCTTCCAAAGAAAGTTCCAATGCGGCAGCTCCGACTCGTATTTCTGCGGCAGCTTCCTTTTCAAACTGCACCCGTCCCTCGGGAGAGGTGGAGTACACAAACTTTGCCCGCACGCGCTTTACCGCCTGGGGCTGCCCTACTACCACCACATTTACCGTGCGCTGAGTAACACTTCCCGGCCCGAGAGAACCCAAAGCCTCATCATGCACCCGCTCTCTGCTGTATTCCCCCACAAAAAGCACATCCTCAGGAAGAATGATCGAGAACTTTGCTCCGTAAAGCACTCCGTCGGATTGATTGGCAAGCGATAAAGACAGCGGAAATGGCTCTCCTAAAAGCGGTTGCGGCGGAGTCTCAAACTCCACCGAGACACTCACCCCGGCCGGTTGTCGAAACAAAAAATAAGAAAATATCCCTACCCCCGCCAAAAATAAGAACGCAAGAATCCCGAAAAGCTTGAAACGGCCTGAGGAACGGGGCGGAGGTGCTCCCAAATGCTCATCTGCCGCCCAAGGCGTAGTACTGGTCATACGATTGATACATTAATAATATCTCGACGAGGCATATTACTCGCACAAGAAACACAAAAAAAATCTTGCCGCGGGATGTGAAAGCCCCAAGGCATTGCGCTGCACGTGCTGCATGCCGCTTCCTGCGGATCCCATCCTAAAAGAGCGAGAATCCTTTGCCACGAAAACTGCCCATCGCGGACTGCATGCCACAAGGCAATATCCGCTTCTCCCTCTCCCAACAAGCGATCCAGAAGATAAAGATCCGAAGGAGGAATGGATAGCCGGGTCTTTTTGAGTGCATCCACTATCAAGACCTCATTCTTCTCCACGAGCCGGATCTCGGAAATATTCCCAGGTTCAAGATGCGCGGAAAGCTTGGAAGTGATTTTGCGAGCGCTTTTGGCTTTCGCCACGAGCTTTCCGAAGCGCTTACTAAAAAAAGAAACTCTATTATCCTGCTCACCGAGCGGTTCCTTTCGGAGTACGATCGCTTCTCCCCCATACTCTTGCATTGCCTCTATATAATACCACTTCTTCGCCTCCTTCTTGAAAAATTCATCTTCATGTGCCCATCATATGAGCAGTCATTTGCAATAACCTATATATGAAAACGAATCTTAAACTGCTAGTGCTGCTTCTCCTGCCGTACCATGCTGCGATAGGGGCCACCGTAACCCTGACGAGCACCGATCAACCTCCGATGTTTGTGCCGGAAGGCGCAAGGGCCCCAGGCGGTGAAATCACGGTAAGCTCCCTCCTGCCGATACCTCCTCTCGAACTCCACTTCGGAGTAGAAGGCATCTGGCAAGACATCGAGAAAGTGGTGGTGTTAAGTAACAATAAGTTGCTTGGGGAAGCTTGGATGTTTGAATCGTATCCGATCACAGTCACCAACTCTCATGCGGTGATCGCGACAAATACGGTGACAAATCCCACGGCTACCAACGCTCCTCCTCCTCAACCCACCTTCGATCCAAACACGGGGGTAACACTTACCCCTATAACCGATCCGTTTTTTATCGACATCTTGGGTACTAACCGCTCCCGAACTACGCTCGTCACGAATACAACCACCCTTGTCGTAACCCAGCGCGTGCAACTCGACATTACCCTTCCGGTGATTCCCAGCGGAAGCACTCCTATCCAGTACTTTATGGATGTGAAGAATAATATTGCGACCAACGGAGGGTGGATAAAACTGACGCTCCTAGGAATTAGTCGAGGGACGAACGTGTTTCTTCAGGGAAGACTGCCCAATGGAGTAACGCACACCCTGGTAAGAACTCCGCAACTAGGAAGTGGAGAGCTGGAATCAGTTATGCTCTCCCACACTATTCGCCGAGGTACCAACAATACGATCGGAGCGGTATTCCTCAAGGGCGGAGTGGAACCCCGCCAAGTTACTCTCCCGGTGGAATTTCACTTCCAAAGTTTCCACTGGGCGAGAATCGACAATATGGCTGCGGTAGTAAACGGCCAAATAATCACTCCGCGGATGAACGGAATGGCAGGCACGCATCCATTTCGCGACGACGTGCTAATACTCCGCGAAGTGTTTCGAAATATTCCGGTTCCCGCCGAAGGCACCCGGATCTATTTCATAGGCACCGTCCATGGAGACATCCAAAGCCGCGCAGGCACTCTCTCCGCCACTTCGCTCGCTTCGGAATGGCTGATCCGAGGGCTGCATTCCAATACCCTCATCGTCCCGCACGCCGAAGGCGGCGGAGTCTCAAGCACCGTCGTAGTGGGCAGATAAAATCAAAGATTCATTCTGAAAACAACTCGAGCCATGGCAATTACGCGCATGGCTCGAACCTTTTTACCCATTCCTCAACCTCGTGGCATCTAGAAATTCGCTCGATAGACCGCCACTTTGTCCTCCACTACCCCATCTGGCCCAGGGAAAAACTTCCCTTGAGGAAGGTTGCGAAGCGCCGCACATCCCGTGCTGAGCGCAAGAATCCCGAGCAACGCGATCAAACATAATCGCCTCATGATACCTCCAATCTGCGTTTGGTTTGAGTTGTTAAGTGAGCCCATACATCATCTTCCTGACCCTACTCAGGAAAATCCTACTTTGTATACACCCACCGTAAAGCAAAAGCAAAAATTGACATAAAAAGAAACTTCTGGCATAATATGCGCAGCAAAATCAGAGCTTTGAAACCCGCGATGGGACTTCAAAAAGAAGGCTCTTTTTAGCTTGAAATACGTTATGAAAAAAATGATTATTTGCGCGATTGCGGCTCTGTTCGTAATCTCGCACAAGCTCGATCTTATGGGGAAACTCACTAAGATGTCCGGTCCTGCGGTCGTTACTGCAGGAACAACCTCCGAAACCCAACAACTCTCAACCCAAGCTGTCGTGCAAGAGCAGAATCCGAAGGTGAAAGTTATCACCTTCCACATCCGGCCTCAACTGGATGTGAGCGGAGAACACACTCGTCCGCAAACCCAAACCTCAGAAACTCAGAAAAATTAACATGAAAAAAAAATATTGGCTTTATTTAGTGTCGGTGTCAGTGTCGTTGGTTTTCGGAGCAGGAGAAAAACCTACTCCTCCTCCCCCTTCAGGCCCCCTCGTCCCCATTGATGTTGTGGCCAAGGGTCGGCAGGGCGTGGTGGACTATCTGCTGAAGCAAGTGGATCAGGTCCAAATTCAGACTGTAGGACGCTCCGTGCTCACGTCGGAGTTGCAATGGATTACCTCCGTGGACTTGAAAAATCGAGGATACATCCATCCCGGTTCTTTTTGGGAACTCCAAAACGCGCTCGCGTCGGTGGAGTTTCGAGAGGAAGTTATCCAACTTCCGGGAGGCGGCTACGACGTGAATGTGAAGCTCGCCTTCTTCGATAAAGACGGCGCGCGAATCCTCGAAGGATGGGGATACGTTCCAATCAACTTCGCCGGAGTAATAACCGATGAGATTCGTCCTTGGATAGGACTTCCCGAAACCGTCCTGGCGAAAGATTATCGAATCATCACAGCGGCCAAATGGATGGGAAAAAATTGGAAGGATGAGCCACTCCCCATCTCTTACCAAAACGGTTATTCAACCATCTCGATTCCTCAAAGCCTTCTGGGACAAGGCACGCTGGCACTCGCTTCCATGACCGGGCAGGTGTCCGGCTGGAACTTTGAGAACGGGGGATTTCTTCCGGGGAAACAAATAATTGCTCTCCTCGGGAAACTGAACTCGAGCGAAATCCGGGTTCTCAGAAATCCGGAAATCATCGATGCGGGAGATGTCCAGTTCTACTTCTCGGAAGGGTACATCTATGGGCGGTTTCCGCTCACAGAACTTGTCTTGAATGAACCCCTTACGACCACTGTGAACTTTACCATTCCTGTATGGGGCCAAGACATGAGAATTGCGCCAGCGATGCTCTACATCACCCCCATATCCGTGAACGACGACCGAAGCCGCCTCGTGCCAGGACAGGAATACACCCTCGGCGCACCGGGAGGCTCATGGACCGTCCCGGCGGGAATCTACCATCTTCGGATCGTATTCCCGAACGTCCTGGACTGGACGGCCGACCCCAATCCAAAAGGATAAAATCAGTAACAACCAAAGCCCCGCGTGAACCCTTACGGTTCCCGGGGCTTTGTCATTTGCAAAAACACTGAAACGGAAAATATGTCATAAAGTTGACGATCGTCAACTTTATGACAAAATCAAAAGTATGCACGGCCAATTTACATTAGAACTGCTTAAAAAGATTGCGGAAAGGGCAAATGAATATGGAGAATTGCTAGAGGTATTCCTGCTCTCCGGCCCCGGCGCAGCAACACCAAGGATAAGAAAAAGAAGGGGGGAGTTAAAATGGCGAATAGCTTCTCGTGAAAATCGAGAGCAAATTCGTGAAAAACAAAGAAAAATAAAGAGAAGGTTTTATTCCTTGATCCAATGGCTGGAAAAAGATGGCTTAGTAACAAGAAGGGGTAAAAGGAAAATTTGCATTACCAAACAGGGATTCGCGTACCTCAAACGATTAGAGGCAAGAAAAGAACGCGAAATAATCCGAACATACCCAACCGAAAGAAGCACAACACTGATTATGGTCGCTTTTGATATCCCTGAACAGGAAAAAGAAAAAAGAGTATGGCTCCGAGGGGTGTTACGGGAATTAGGCTTTTCTTTGCTCCAAAAAAGTCTCTGGATAGGAAAGATAAAAATCCCGGAGGAATTACTCGAAGATATTTCTCGGCGTGGTCTCGGCAACAGGGTAGAAATTTTCGAAATAACCAAACAAGGAAGTCTACGCGAGATTCTTTAAAATTGTCATAAAGTTGACGATCGTCAAATTTATGACAAAAACTCTCTTATTTCCGAGATACGAACTCCCGAAACAAGGTTTTAATGTGCGCAGGGAGGATTCCGTCGCTTCGCTCCTAGAACCCTACGCCTCACCCCGACCCCCATCTGGAGAACCTTCGGGTTCTCCACGCTCTCCAACGCGGGGTGATGCTGGGTTCGAATCGCCTCGCCTCATGTAACAAAACCGGATACCCACTAGGAGTATCCGATTTTGTTATATAGGTGCTGTAATTATACACTTTGCGCGAACTTTTTTCGAGCGGAAACTGAAGGGATGAATCAGTCCCGCCACCGCCTCGCAGAGCCTCGGCGGACACCAAAGAAAAATGTTCCTTGCTTTTCGGATTT
>VGJV01000009.1 GCA_016867315.1 Candidatus Liptonbacteria bacterium
CTATGGTGAAAATCACATAAATTGTGAAAGCTGTAAAATACGAAATCAAGATAACTCTTTTCATTTTTTTTCTTTCTCCACTCAATATTGACCTTACTTCAGGCATTGCAGTGAAGGCAAGAAACGCAAACAATATCACTCCTAATGGTGCAAAAAAATGGCTTGAAGAGAAAGTTGCGAGATTAGAAGAATCGATATTTGAAGAATACAGTACAGTTATGGAGATAGTCATGATTAATAGAAGAATTACTCCTATAGATTCTCCCTTCTTCAAAGTGCCCAATCCGCCTAGAAGAAGAATAGAGAGCAGCAACCAAAATCCAAGTGCACAATATAGGCTGTATTGAGAAGAATTGAAGATTAGATGACTTATAGATTCACCTTCAGCCATAAGATATGCCAGAATTGCGGAAAAAATGCCAAAACTTACTGAAAATGACATCAATTTCTTTCCTTCCTTGCCAAGATATCTTTCAGCATATCCTGGAAGCTGGTGAGATGATTGTGTCCTTTGAATTATCTCTCCAAGGTAAAGCATTGTTAGAGTGATTACTATTCCAATAACTATCAATTGAATCAGGCCCGATGTAAATCCTGACTTAGAAACAACATAGGGGATACCTAGGAAACCTGCCCCTACTATTGTACCTATAAGTTCTGATGATGCAAGGAATGTCCTACTCATATTGCCTCTTATTTTATATATGGAAAAATATGTTTATATATACTCCTTCCTATTGTTTGTAGTGGAAATAGAAGAGGCAACTATAGGGGGATGGTTTCAAAGAACGACACTTCATCTGACAGAAGTATTTGATTTCATCCAGAAAGCAAAGTCAGATTATCTAGACACGGATCAATTAAGACCCCTAAGGAACGGTCTTGGGGTAGAATCTACTGAGAGGAAGAACTGGCTTCTGGAATATGTTGAAGCAAGGTCCAGGGACAAAGTCTTATTCAAGTTCTATGAAGATGGGTTGGTAGTATTAAGAAAGCAAGTAGATGGGGATGTCGATTCAGTATTGGACGAATTACAGAACTATTATGATGATAGGCTTTCTCCACATTTTCTCTCTTAATGGCTATCATAAAGGTTACAACTTGAAGGATTATTAATATAGTAAATAGGTAGTTTTGAATTTTTTGCCACCTTGTTATTTCTCCTAATCCGGTGTTAATGAATTCATTCAGTGTATTAAAAGTGCTTTCGTATTCCTTTATAGAATTAGTATAGTCTTCTAGAGTTTTTATTTTATTCAATTCTGCGTTTAGCTCATTTGTATTAAGTTTCTTTTTCCCTTCTAAAAATAATTTTCCCATGAAGTACGCTTGGACGCAGTGCGTCCACGTGCTTGACTGTATGACGGTCCTATCGTTTCAGTAAAACAACCTTGGTTTCGTATGAGCCAGCGGTTGTTTTATTCTCTCCACCGCCAACGTGCGGATTTTTTTATTTAGTGATAGGATAAGGTAACTTTTATGGACAGGGAAGCTATCGCGGCTCACTTAGATTTTGTATTGAAGGAAACTAATTTTCCGGAATTGGGCGCGCGGCGGCAAGGGAAAGTGCGAGATGTGTATGACCAGGGGGACACATTAGTGCTTATTGCGACGGATCGATACTCCGCATTTGATAGAAATTTGGCGTTGATTCCTTTTAAGGGGCAGACGCTCACGGCGATTGCCTCTTTTTGGTTTGAGCAGACCAAGGATATTATTCAAAATCATTTGATCGCGAGTCCCGATCCGAATGTGGTTGTGGCGCGGAAATGCACGACGCTGCCCGTAGAAGTCGTGCCGCGCGCATACATTACGGGAGTTACCGGGACTTCCCTTTGGACGAAGTATCAAGCCGGCGAGCGGGATTTCGGGAACTTCAAACTGCCGGAAGGGCTCAAGAAAAATCAGAAGCTTGAGCGGACAGTGCTCACTCCCACCACGAAGTCCGACGTGCATGATGAACAGATCACTCCGCAACAGATCGTGGAACGCGGGATTATCAAAAAAGAATTATGGGAAGAGATCGAGCGAGTATCTTTGGCGCTTTTCGCGCGAGGGCAAGAAGTGGCAGCAGCCCATGGACTTATCCTCGTCGATACCAAATATGAGTTTGGATTGGATGCGGAGGGACGGCTTACTTTAATAGATGAGATTCACACGCCCGACTCTTCGCGATATTGGCAGCTCGGGAGTTATGAAGAACGATTCGCAAAAGGCGAGGAGCCGGAATATTTCGATAAAGAGTTTTTACGGTTGTGGTTTAAGGCGAACTCCGATCCTTATAAAGACAAGGTGCTGCCGGAGGTGCCCAAAGACAAGGTAGCGGAGCTCTCGAGCCGCTATGTGCGAATCTATGAACAGCTTTTAGGAAAGCCATTCGAAGCGGACTTCACCATGCCGATCTTGGAGCGAATCGCCAAAAATATTCAGAGTCTTAAACAATGACGCAAGAGAAGTTCGACACGATTCTCATTTTGGACTTCGGATCGCAGGTGACACAGCTTATCGCGCGGCGAATCCGGGCGAGAAACGTGCATGCGGAGATCGTACCTTTTCACACTCCGATCGAGCGTATGGCAGACCCGGCGATCAAAGGAATTATTTTTTCCGGCGGGCCGGCGAGCGTGTATGCGAAGGGATCGCCGCAGGTGAATCCTGAAGTCTTCGATTTAGGGAAGCCGATTTTGGGGATTTGTTATGGATTACAACTTCTCGCACACAATTTGGGAGGGAAAGTGGAGCGCGGCGAGCGGCGGGAATATGGAAAGGCGGAGTTGCATGTACGGAATAAGGAAGAAGGAATAAGCCTTCGTCCCGAGCTCAGGCCGAGGGGGAATAAAAACAATCTTTTTTATAAGACTCCCCCGAAGCAGATCGTGTGGATGAGTCATGGAGATGCGGTGCGGAAAATTCCCCGAGGGTTCAAAGTGGCAGCGACTTCCGCTCATTCCCCGTATGCTTCGATTGCGGACCGGGCGCGAAAAATCTACGGTGTGCAGTTCCATCCGGAGGTGTGGCATACGGAATATGGCACACAAATTTTAGAGAATTTTGCGAAAAATATTTGTAAGGCCAGAGCGCAATGGACGGCGAAGCACTTCGTAAGCGAGGCGGTCCAAGAGATCCGTGCGCAAGTCGGGAAGCGGCACGTGGTGCATGCCTTGTCCGGCGGGGTGGATTCCACCGTACTTGCGCTCTTACTCAAAAAAGCGCTGCCGGCAAAGCAGGTCAAAAATATTTTTATCGATAACGGGGTGCTGCGGTTGCATGAAGCGAAAGAAGTGATGGTGAATTTGAAAAAACTGGGGCTTACAGTCCAGCATGTTGATGCCTCGAAAGAGTTTTTGAAGCCGCTCGAGGGGGTGGTGGAGCCGGAGACTAAGCGAAAAATTATCGGACGGAAGTTCATCGAGATCCTCATGGGGAATGTGCATGCGAAGGATATGCTTAGCCAAGGGACGCTTTACCCGGATGTGATCGAGAGCGTGAGCGTGCGGGGGCCATCGGACACAATCAAAACGCATCATAATCGGGCACCTGAAGTGCTTGAGCTTATTAAAGAGGGACGAGTGGTGGAGCCGCTTAAGGAATTTTTTAAAGACGAAGTGCGGGTAATCGGGAAGGAACTGGGAATGCCTGACGAGCTTATTTGGCGGCATCCTTTTCCGGGGCCGGGCCTCGCAATCGGGATTTTGGGGGACGTTACTGAAGAGCGATTGCGGATCTTGCGCGAGGCGGATGCGATTTTTATCGAAGAGATCCGCAACGCGGGACTTTATAACAAAGTAACGGAGGCATTTGCAGCGCTCGATACGAGTCGGGCGGTGGGGGTCAAAGGCGATGAGCGGGAGTATGGATATATGATTTTACTTCGCGCGATTACGACGACCGATTTCATGACGGCGGATTGGTACCCTTTCGAACCAGAATTTTTAGGGCGAGTGGCGAATCGCATCGTGAATGAGGTGCGCGGAGTGACGAGAGTGCTCTATGATATAACCCAAAAGCCGCCGGGGACTATTCGGTATATGTAACACTCAGAAATTAGAAAATAGAGAGTAGAAAATAGAATATATCAAACTCATAACTATGGATTCACTCGAAGCAATCAGCCCGATAGATGGGCGATATAGAAAACACACGGAGTCCTTGGCAAAGTTTTTCGGGCATGGAGCTTTGATTCACTATCGGGCCAAGGTGGAGGTGGAGTATGTGCTCGCGCTTTCTGCGGAGAACATCGGGGTGCGGGCTTTTTCGGCGAAGGAAGTAGCGTTGCTTCGCGAAACGGCGGAAATTTCCACTAAAGAAGCGGCGGTTGTCGATGCGATCGAGTGGAAGGGGTACGGCAAAATTCCCGCGACGAATCACGATATGAAAGCGGTGGAATATTTTTTGAAAGAGAAATTGAAAAACTCTTCTCTTAAAGATGCTCTGGAATGGATTCACTTCGGGCTTACGTCGGAAGACGTGAACAATCTGGCCTACGGGCTTTTGCTTCGGGATGCGCTTCAGGAAGAAATCCTTCCCGCGCTTGAAGAGGTAGAGAAGGCGATTCAAAAACTGGCGTCGCAGTATAAAGCATTGCCGATGCTTGCGCGGACCCATGGACAGCCGGCCACGCCCACCACGTTTGGGAAGGAATTCGCGGTATTCGCGGCGCGGCTTGGGCGGCAAATCGAACAGCTCCGGGCGCACCGATTTCTCGTGAAATTGAACGGTGCCTCGGGGAATTATAATGCGCACGTTGCAGCGTATCCGAAGATTGATTGGGTCGCATTTACAAAAAAGTTCATAACAGGCCTCAATAAAAATAAAACGCTTCTTCTCGAGGCTAATGTAGTTACGACCCAAATCGAGCCGCATGATACGTATGCCGAACTTTTTGACGTAGTGCGGAGGGCGAACACCATCCTTATCGATTTTACGCAGGATGTGTGGCGCTATATCAGCGACGGATGGATCGGACAAAAGGCGGTCGCGGGAGAAGTGGGGTCTTCCACCATGCCGCACAAGATCAATCCCATTAAATTCGAGAATGCGGAAGGGAATTTGGGAATCGCGAATGCGCTCTGCGGCTTCTTCTCGACGAAGCTCCCGATTTCACGCTTGCAGCGAGATTTGTCGGATTCCACAGTAGAGCGGAATTTTGGGACGGCATTTGCTCATTCTTTAGTTGCGTATCGTTATATTCTTGAGGGGCTGGGGCGGATCGCGGTGAATGAATCCAAGGTACGAGTAGAGCTCGAGAAACATCCAGAGGTGATTACGGAAGCAATTCAGACTATTTTGAGGCGGGAGGGAGCCGCTATGCCCTATGAAAAGCTCAAGGCGCTTACGCGCGGGAAAGAAGTGGGTCTTAAAGACATTCATCAGTTTATTGACTCGCTTGAAGTGTCGCCGAAACTTAAAAAAGAGCTCAAGCAGTTTACGCCTTCGATGTATACGGGACTCGCGAATAAATTGGTGGAACGATAGTTATGACGATGATGAAGAAAAAAACCGCGCTCATTTCGGTATTTCATAAAGAAGGAATTACAGAGTTTGCATCGGCCCTCAAAACTTTGGGGTGGGAGATTATCGCTTCGGGTGGAACGGCAAAACATCTGAAAGGAGCGGGAGTGGAGGTGGTGGATGCGACTGACATCGTGGGGGTACCAATTTTGGGGCACAGGGTGGTGACCTTATCGCGAGGAATTCACGCGGGACTTTTGGCGAAGCGGACTCCTGAGCATGCGAAGGAGCTCGAAGAGAACAATATTCCCTATATCGATCTTGTGTGTGTCGATATGTATCCGCTTGAAGAGGAAATCGCCAAGGGGAGTGTGCGGGAGGCGGTCGTCGAGATGACGGATATTGGTGGGCCTACAATGCTCCGATCGGGAGTCAAAGGCGGACGCATTGTGATCTGCGATCCGGCGGACAGAATGCGGGTTATAGAGTGGCTTAGAGAGAAGCAGGCAAATAATGAGGATGAGAATAAGGATGAACAATTCATACGGGAGCTTGCGGCGAAGGCGGAGGCGACGGTCGCGAAGTATGTGCTTACTTCGGCGGCTTATTTAGGAGAAGGTAAATATGCGGGTATAGCTGGCACTCGCACGGCAGAGTGCCTCTATGGAGAAAATGGCTGGCAAACGCCGGCGGCATTATATTCCACGGGAAGCGCAGATCCGCTTTCCCTCGAGAAATTCACGCTTATAGAAGGTTCGCCTTTGAGTTTCAATAATTTCGGAGATTTGGATCGCCTGCTTCAGACGCTTACGCATATTGCGGCGGGACTCGAGGTTAATTTTGGGGCGAACCCCGTAAAATCCGCTGCCGCGGATCACGGGGTAAAGATTGCGGTGGCTGTAAAACATGGGAATCCGTGCGGAGCGGCGTATGGTGAGAGCTCAAAACAAGTTTTAGAAAATGTAATTGCCGGAGATCCGCTCGCGATTATGGGAGGAGTGGTGATGACCAACTTTCCCATAGGAGCTTCGGAGGCAGAGACGCTCGCGAGTTTCAAAATGCCCCAAGGGTTTCGGCGATTACTTGATGCAGTTGCTGCTCCGAAGTTTGAATCGGAGGCAGTCGAGCTTTTACGAAGGAAGAAAGATAAATGCCGATTTGTGGCGAATGAAGCCCTACTTACCGTGGGAGCAACAACTTTAGATAATGAGCCCCGGATTCGCTATGTGCGCGGGGGATTCTTGCGGCAACCGAATTATACGTTCGTGCCGAATTTGAACCCCGTAAAATCCGCTGGGGCGGATCACGGGGTGAAGCGGTATGGTCCTGCGGCAACGCCGAAGGTAGAACGAGATCTTATTTTTGCGTGGGCGGTCGGGTCTACCTCGAACAGCAATACGATCACGATCGTGAAAGCCGGTCAGCTTTTAGGCGATGGAGTGGGACAGCAGGATCGCGTGGGAGCGGCGGAGCTTGCCCTGCGGCGAGCGAAACGATCGGGGCACGACACTATGGGAGCGGTAGCTTACAGCGACAGCTTTTTCCCGTTTCCGGATGCGCCCCAAGTCTTAATCGATGGGGGAATTCGCGCGATATTTTCGACGAGCGGCTCGGTGCGGGATGAAGAGACGATCAAACTTTGCGAAGCGAAGGGGATTATTTTATATCTCGTGCCAGACAAGGAGGGACGAGGATTTTTCGGGCACTAGGCTACTTGCTGATTTCGAAGCCGCAGGCACCGGCGTAGACACTCGAGGCCGTTCGGCCAAGCTCACGCTACGCCAATACCTGCGGCTTCGAAGATACTGAATAGTTTTTATTTGAATTCCTCGCGCCTGATTTTTTCGATTAGCGGTTCGGATTCGAGCCGGAGGGTGAATCCTGTTAGAGGCAGGATACCTGTGGTATCCGCCCCGGCTTTCGCGGGGGCCTCTAACGGGATGAAGTTTTCCACGCGAATGTCGTGGGTGGTGTGATGCGGGCGCACTTTCTTTTCTATGGTTACTCCGGAAGATTCCAGTTTGGTTACTAAGACATCATACGAGATTCCCACAGGATACATTTCGATATGATCGAAGCCTCTTTTTTGGCTGCCGTCCGGTTTTTGGTCGGCGAGCTCGAGAAACGCAATCGGACCGATATTGGTTTGGAGCGGGGATCGGAATTTGATTATCGCGATGGGACGATCGGAGATAATGGACTGGTAGATATATTCGCTTTCGCGTTCTAAAAGACTCCGGACAGCTTCGAATGTGGTATGAGAGTCGCAGCGGAAGCCGATATGGTCTGCCCGGACGAGCCTTATAAGTCCCTGTTTTTCGACGAAGGAATTGAGCGCAGTGATTCCAGCCTTGGCTTCGGCTATAAAATTTTCGAAAGTCATGAGCTCGTCGCAATAATAATTGCTGCACCTACGAAGATGAGGAAGGCGCCGATAAAGAAGTAGATGTTCGGAACGGTGCGATATATGAGGAAACTGAAGAGGACCACAAAGAAAGGATAGGCAATTTCGAAAATAGAGGCAGTCGACGCATCTAGAATTTTGATGCTCGAGAAAATAAAGAAATTCGCAAGAATTCCCAGAATTAAAGAGAGGAACAACAAGCCCCACATTTTGCCTGAGACTCCAGAAAGGGAGAGGATAGATTCTCTTTGGAAAAAGGCCATGGGTAAAAGAATAATCGCGGTTATTACCGCAGTGATGAATACCAGGGTGAAAGGGGAGGTTTCTTTTAATACTCTTTGGTCGAGGGTGTACACCAGTCCCCACGTGAGGGCGGCGGCTACGGCATAGATAAGTCCGGCGTTTGCCAAGATTCGAATGTGCGAGTGTCATAAATGCATGCAGGTTTGCACTTCACCTCGGCATCTTCGTTGAGCAGCTCCACTAGCGTCTTCAACGGCCACCCTCGTTTACTTTTTAGTAATCCAGCGAGGATACGGTAAACCTTCCACGCAGGAATAGATGGGAGGGGCTTCTTCACAGGTCCCGTCTACGCACATTCCGCACATTTAGCGAGATAAATCCAGAAACGAATGTGGGCTACGCCCATTTTGCTTTCTTCGGCGATTTACAGATAACTGACGATAGAAAAAACAGAACGACCACCCGACGAAAGTAAAGGGTGGTAGCCGCTTAGGACGGTCTACCACCGGTTTGCACGTCGGTTATCCATAACTAACATGGGGTCCAACGCGCTTTTCGATTCTACAGGACAGAACGGGGGAAGTACATACCCTGCTCATAATTCACATACTCTTACCGGTTCTGTCAAAGGGTCGCATTTTTCTCCTGCATTAACGCACTCTTTTGGCTCCTTACATACAGAGCGAATTATTGCCGCTCGCCCATTCGACATTGTTCATGCGGAGGTTCCCTTTTCGAATTGCTGTGGATCGAAGTGGCGGCCGTTTTTGATCTGGCGGGACTTCGGGTTGGATTGGTGGGGGTTTCCTCTCACGAAACACGATCCTCGCAATCGTTATGAAATCCCTGTGGCCGATTGGCAACTGGCCGGTTTACGCCGACCTGGTTCTGTGCGTATGGCAGCGGCATGCCCTGTGGCGAAGGAATGCGTGGAATACGTAATTGGAACGATTTCAAAGCGCGACGCTGCGATGATCGTGGCATACTTCGGCGATTTCTTCGAAACAGGACAGCCCGAACCGATGGAACAAGATATGGGCCTCACTTTTGCATGAAAACCCTTCCCAAGAGACTATGAAAAACAGCGGAAACGGAAACGGCCACAGAATTCCGGCCCAATGGATCGAACGGAATAGCCACAAGATTCCTCCTCGCGCATTCGCCATACCGTCCGGCGAAGTGAACGCCGTCGTGCTGAAGACTGCCCCCGAAGGCGAGCAAGGAATCGCTTTGGTGCGCCGCTATGTCCTTTCGCAATTCCTCTCGCGTTACGGTGCGGTCGTAAAGGGATTGGAAACTGCTCGCGACATTGCACGCGAACGACTGCTCTCCCTTCAGCAGGAACGCGCAATTCTTTTAGGAGAGAAGGAGAAGATGCCGCTCTTCATCTCGGAGTCTCGGCCCACCCTTGAAATCCCGTCCGGACTTGAGGGTATCTTCGTCGTGGGACTTATCTTAATTGTCATGGCGTTCGTTGGGTTTGAGTGGATAAACGCCGCCGCGTTCGCCGCCCGCGCCGAGACGCACAGCCTGCCGCTCGCGCTGAGTCTGAGCTCGCTCTTTGCAGTCGCGCCTCTCGCGCTCAAATGTTGGGTCCCGCACTTGTCCGCCTCCGTCGCTCGGTTCGCGAATATCACGATTGCGTTGGTCGGCGTGGTAAGCGGCATCGCATTTGTCGCGCTCTATGCGGCCTCATACGCCGGGCAGGAAACATCCGCGACGAACGTAGTCGAGGCCATCACAAATCCCGGCGCTTCCCCGCCTGTGTCCGGAGACAAACGGCTGCTTCTCATCTTTCAAATTCTCGCCGGGACGGCTGTCGGAGTGGTATTCGCAATGGCAATCGCGAAGCGGATCACGCTGCAACAGCGGGTTCGCTTGAACAAAGACCGCAGCGTCTTCGACAAACGATTGGCCGAACTCGATCGGTTGGTTGACGAGTGGCGGCAGAAGCTTTCTCAGGCGGAAGGAGGACTGGAAGAGTGGCAGCACTCCATTGAGGTCGAACTTGCTCCCTGTCTTGCCTATCTCACCGCAGTTCAGGAATGCCAACGGAAGCAAGACAACCTCCGTCGCCTTGCCGAGAACGAAGCAAACGAAGCGGCTCGCGACCTCGCGACTCTCACTTTCCCGACAAACTCCAAAACTAACAATCGTATATGAAATCAAAACTACTCCTCATCATCCTCACCTCATGTGTCGTCTTTTCACCCTGCGCTCATGCCGGTATCGGAGACACGCCGCCAGCCAAGACCCTCGTTGGCCTCTCGCCATATTACTCGGTCGCGGACAATAAGCGCGTGCGCGACGCAGTATTAAACTTCGTGCTCAGCCAGTCTCCGCCGGGGAGCGGTATTGACCTTTACGACGCTTTCAACCTGGAAACGGTGGCAAATATCGACGTTCCGAGTGTCGCGGCGAAATACGACTCGGCGGCATCGAGAGCGCGGGCGCTCCAACAACCCTTGGCGAATCTCGTTCGCTGGTTCAATCAGCAGATCAGTGCCAGCCAGCCTGCCGAATTCAAAAACACCGCAGCTGTTCGCGCGGTCGAGTGGCTCGATCAAATGAGCTCGGCGCCTTCTCAGTCCCGCGTCGTTCTCCTGATTGGCAATCCGCTTCGGATCGATCCGCGCGAACCGGCGTTCAACATGGCGCCGGACCTTTTTCCGTCGGACGGCCATTTGGCTGCGCCGACGGAGCAGTCCGTATTCAGCATAGCGGCCAAGGGAAATCGCCTCCGGGGTTCTTTGGTTCATTGGGCGTATTTGAACGAAACGCTTTGGGCGAATGAATTTCACGCCGGGCGCGTCCGCCGATTTTGGGCGCTCTGGTGCGGGCTTCAAGGCGGTTCGCTCGCAAGCTTCAGCCCCGACCTCAATTCCGTGCTCGCGCTCGTGCCGAAGAAAGCCGTTCCGCCAATCGGGGAGTTTCAAATCAATACGAACGACACCAAGGTAATGATGCTTACCGCCGTTCCGCGAGAGGTGCCGCGTTGGTTGCCGCAGGCAACCGGAGAGACCAATGGTCCGACACGAACCAACATGCCTCCTTCCGGGAAATCGACAGCAGCTCCGGAAAAACCGACGGCGTCGCGGCAGGCTGCGGCGCGCAGTTCGGCCGCAACGGTGGCCCCGGCTGTCGTAACGCAATTGCCCGCGTGGAATCTGGCTCAGACCATCAATTCGCCGCTCTTCGTCGGCGTCGCCTGGGAATCGGCCGATGCAGCTTTGGACGTCGATTTGTATGTAAAGCCGTTTCCCGACGCGGCCGAACTGTCCTTTCAGCGCGTTCGAACACCGCAGGGGTATTACGTCTATGACTGGCGACAGCCCAACTCGCGCCGCGATTACGAATGGGTTTGCCTTCAACCTCCCGTCCGTCTCGACCAAACCACCATCTGGCTGAATTTGTTTAAGGGTAACGGCCCGATCAGCGGCACCGTAGCCGTCCATTTCGATAACAAAACCTACAGCGGCGGATTTCACATCGCCGCATCTCGCGGAAACGGCGGAGGCGAGAGATCGGAATCCCGAGATGCTTTGCAAGGCCCTTCATAATCGCAATATTAGCTTCATTTTCCTTCGCGGGTTCTTTCACTGCCACTACGTAGTGGTCTCGTCGAGCTTTTCTACCCCAGGATTTTTAGAATTAGGCTTCGCGTGTACAAATATATTCATATCTGTTGATAACTATCGTAGCATTGCCTGGCGGTGGAGGTATAATTTTCCTAATGGTAACTGATCAATTGCGGGCGTATGTTAAAACTCAGCTGGGTAAAGGGATTGCCCCCGAGGCGGTTAAGGCCGCGCTTTTAAAGGCGGGATGGCAGGCTCCAGACGTAGAAGAAGTAATGGGAGGAGGTTCTGCTCCTCAGGCCCCTCAGCCTGCGGCGCCGGCTATTCCTTCCGCCTCGACCCCTCCGATCACTCCTTCTTTTTCTTCTACTCCTGCTGAACCTCTCAAAATTCTTGAAACTTCTCCCGCTGCTGCTTCACCTACGCTCATTACTCCTACGGATTTCACTGCTCCTAAAACGGAGAAGCCTCAACCTACGGTTTCAGATATTTCCCCCGTTCCTGCCTCTATCACAAAAATCAATCCCTTTGCTGCAATTTCGTCCCAATCTACTTCTACAGGTTCGGACTTAGGCTCCAATCCCAGTCTTCAACTTCCTGTAGAGAAAGATTTAGGCGGGGTGGGAATGGGGAGTGTTGCTCAGCCGGAGATGGTTTCCATCAATCCCGAGCCTTCCGTAGAAAAAACTCCCATTAAGCCTAAATCTTCGCCTTTTGTGATCGGTTTGCTTCTTCTCGTTATCGGAGCTTCGGCGGGACTTGCATACTGGTTTCTTACTACGGAGGACGCGCCTCCCGCTCCGGCGGTAGTAGAGGAAGCTCCTGTGGCGGTTGTTCCGGAGGTGCCAGAAATACAGGCGGCAGTGGCTACGATGACGGCGCCCGTAGAAGATCCGGATATTACTGCTGCGAAGGAAACATTCGAGATAATTCGGAAGGCGAATGCTACTAAAGATGCGACTTTGGAAAAACAATATTTGAGCAAACAGACTCTTAGTACGATAGCCTCTTCGCCTAATTGGAAACCGGTTTGGTATAAGGATTTTGAGCTGGCGAATGCAGTGAAAGAAGGAGGAATTGTAGTTATGACTATCATTTCTATTAAAGAGAATGCGGCCACGAGTTCAGCGGAAACGGTGTTCGTGAAAGAAGATGGAGTGTGGAAATTGGGAATCGCGGAGACGCTCCAGAGGTTGCAGCTCAAGAAGACGGCGACGAGTACCCCGGCCACAGCTACGAGTACGAAACCGGTATCTACGAGCACTACCCAATAAGGACTAGCTGTTTCGAAGCTCTTTTTGGATTTCTGCGCAGAAATTAGTGGTAGTTTCGCCGCTCACTATGTCGTTCCACTCGAATATGCCCGTATCTCGGTTTTGTTTGTAGGCATTGCTTGCACATTCCGCTAGCATGTTTTTTTCCGAGGTACTCCAGGTTACTTCATAGATAAATTCTTCCGAAAGGCGTACTTCTGAGCCGTGCCGGACACTGGCTCCCGAAAGAAATATTTTGGGAGTCGTTTCTCCGGTTTTTTCCCTAAAGAGAATAGGGGTGGGTTTTCCGTTCTCGATTTTTAATAGGGTGAGATAATCAGTGTAAGCTCCCCCTACTCCCATATGGACAAGTGCGTCGAGCATGCCGTCGTTTGTGACATCGCGTTCTTCACGTATTGCGGGAGGACCGGCAATACCGATTGAAATATCTTTAAACGTTTCTCTGAGTACCATTCCTATTTGAGGGAGCTGTTTTTGCCAGAATGTTCCCCACGTTATTTCTGGTAAGAATGGGGGTGCTTCGGATACATTCGTTGAGATAGGTACTTTGAGATCATTTTCTTTCAGGGAGTCCGGTCTTTTTAAAATCAATAACAATCCACCGACTATTATGAGCACTGTGAGCAGCGCTATCTCTACTCTTGTATTTCGGGACATTGAGAAAAGCCTATCAAAACTTTATAAAGTTTTGATGAACTCTATAAATCAATTTCGCCCTCCATTAAAACGGCATCACGAGAATATCTTGGACGTTCGAGTGTTCGGATTGATTGCAGATGAAACTTATGGCGCGCACGATGTCCGAGGCATCGAGCATTTGCGGACGCTTCCCATTCCAACGAGTTTTCATGCGTCGCTCGATTTCTTCAGGTGTGAAGAAGGGAGTATCCACCATGCCGGGGCAGACGGTCGAAACTTTGATGTGGAAAGGCTCCAGTTCGAGGCGGAGCCCGTCCGAGTAGCCCATCACACCGAATTTGGTCGCATTGTAGAATTCCGAACCGCCAAAACCTACTTTTCCGGAGATTGAAGAGATATTAATGATGAGGCCGGATTTTTGCTTTTTCATGTGAGGAAGGACGTGCTTGGTGAGGATCGTCATACCCACCACATTTACTCGGAGCATATCTTCGAATTTTTCCTGTTCCACTGCATCTGCGGCAGGGAAGTAGCCGTAACCAGCGTTGTTAATCAAAATATCTATCCGCCCAAATCTTTGTATTGTCGCTTCCACGATGCGGCGATTGTCTTCTTCTTTGGTCACGTCGCCCGCGCTTACCAAGAGATTCTTTTCAAACTCTTTGAATTCGGCGGAGAGTGTTTGACATTTGGTTCCGTCTTTAGAAAAGGTCGAAACACCAAATCCTTCTTTAAGGAGTTGGAGCACCATGCCCTTACCTAATCCAGAAGTGCCACCGCTTATTAATACTGTTTTCGCCATAGGATTTACGATAGAACTTACCTTGGGGGATTGCAATGAGGGAGCAATTTAGGTGATAATCTTTTTAAGCAAAATTTAAAAACAGAACACGAGTGTGTTCTCAAAATTGAAAGGAATAGAATGACAGCTACTCTAGAGAGACTCAAAAGGCTTGTAGTGGTGCTTGTAAAAACTTCCAAATACGATCGCGATGGATATCTTATCCAATTCGCCCGGGCAGTGCTTCCATGCAACAGTCTCGCGGCGATGTGGAGTCTCACCAAAGCCGCGTTTACTTTCCCTGCATTTCAAGACATCTATTGTGAAGTAGTGGCTTTCGATGAAACTACGCGTCAAGGACGAGTAGACCCTCGGGCCATTATGGAGCAATATGCTGCACCGGATGCGAAGGTGGTGGTGGGGTTCGTAGGAGTACAAACGAATATGTTTCCGCGTGCCTGCGATCTTGCGCGAGAGTTCAAGCGATTGGGAGCAACTATTATCATCGGAGGTTTTCATGTGAGTGGAAGCATCACCATGCTTCTCGATGGAAATGTGCGGAAGAAGAACGGGGAGCTCATCCCTTGTTCGTATATTATGCCTCCCGAACTTCAAGCCCTTATGGACGAAGGAATCATCCTTTTTCACGGAGAGGCAGAAGGGATTTGGCCTAAGGTGCTCTCCGATATTTTTGCCGGCAATCATGCATTGCTGTATCGCGGCGGGAAGCCTGCGATCGATGCTGCGCCGCTTCCTCAATTTCCCGTACAGTACTTCCGAGGGTTCATGTATCGGTGTTTTACCGTGGATACGTGTCGCGGCTGTCCCTTCGAATGCAGTTTCTGCACTTCCATACGAGTACAGGGCAATATCATGCGTTTTCGGGAGCCCAAGGCAATTATTGCCTACGTTCGGTCATTGTGCATACAGGGAAAAGCACCGCCGTTCTTTTTCTTCACCGATGACAACTTCGCGAGAAATCCTCATTGGAAGGAAATTCTCGAAGGACTCATCGCGCTTCGGGAGGAAGAAGGGCTGGAGTTTGTCTTTATGATCGAAGCCGATCTCGCGGCTTGGAAGCTTCCTCAATTTGTGAAGCTTTTGGGGCGCGCCGGCTGCACTCGTACTTTTATGGGGGTGGAGTCGGTGAGACAAGAGACCTTGAATCGCACTCAAAAAAAGCAAAATCAAGTGAGCTCTTATTCAGAGATCTGTGCCGCGTACCATTCCGTAGGAATTGCGGTGCACGGAACTTATATTGTGGGGTTTCCCAATGACACGCCTCAGACCGTGGCTGAAGATGTACGCACGCTTAACGCGCTCGGGTTCGATCAGGTGTCTTTATTCATGCTTACTCCGCTGCCTGGTTCAGAGGACCATGCGCGGTTACATATGAATGGAACGCCGATGGACGCGGACTTTAATCGATATGATACGTTTCAGCCAGCGACAGATCATCCGCGCATGTCGCGCGATGAGTGGCAGGCAGCATATGAGGCGGCGTGGCGACAATTCTACACTCCGGACCATATGATTGCTTCTTTGCGAAGAGTTGGAAAGCGGGGATACTGGGGGCTTTTCAAAAACTTCATTTGGTACCGTTGGTCGGCGCTTCACGAGAATGTGCATCCCATGATGGGAGGTTTTTACCGCTACCGGAGGTATGAAGATCGGCGTAAAGAGGGGCCTCCAATTTCGGTGGAGGCGCATCTGGTAGGAGAAATTCTGCGCCATCTTCGCTACATTCCGGCACTGACACAAGAGTTCCGGCTGTTCCGCGAGGTTTACTTTGCGACGTGGGATATTTTAGGTATTGTCCCAGCAGTGCCGCGATTTAAATCAATTCGATTCCTTGCCGCACTTCTTCAGGGGAATGCGTGAATAGCTTTTCAATTCTGCCCAAGATGCGACTAATGCGTCTTGGGCAGAGCCATTTTTATTAATAATGATTTCAGCATATTTGGAGAAAGTTAGGAGAAAAGGTCATTATCTGCTAGGGTTCTCCATATGTCTCCGAACGAACAAAGCTTTTATGGACTCGGCATTGCGCCCGGGATTCTTGAAGTTCTCGATCGGCTGAAGTTTGTTACCCCCACCCCGATTCAAGCGCAGTCGATTCCGGTGGCGATCGAAGGAAAGGACTTGATGGGAATTGCGCAAACGGGAACCGGGAAGACGCTCGCGTTTGGAATTCCGCTCATTCAAAAGTTGCTCCAGCAGGAAGGGAACGGGCTTATTATTGTGCCCACCCGGGAGCTTGCACTCCAAGTAGCGGAATCTCTCAGTAAGATCGTCACTCCATTAGGAGTGAAAGTAGCCACCCTTATAGGAGGAGAGTTGATCGGCCGGCAGATTCGAAGCCTCGCGCGGCAGCCGAGGATTGTCGTGGGTACTCCCGGAAGACTCATCGATCACCTTGAGCAGAAGACAATTTCTTTCCGCAATGTGCGGGTGCTCGTCTTGGACGAAGCGGATCGCATGCTTGATATGGGATTTGCGCCGCAGCTCAAGCGTATCGTATCGGTGGTGCCCGAGGAACGGCAGACAATGTTTTTTGCGGCTACGATGCCTGAGGAAATCGTTTCTATGGCAAAGCATTATTTGAAGCTGCCGGTGCGGGTGGAGATCGCACGGCCCGGAACGACGGCGAAGAATGTTACTCAGGAAGTGTTTTTCGTTTCTCAAGACGCCAAGATGCGCCTCCTCGAGAAAATTTTAGGCGAGTACCGGGGATCGGTGATTGTATTCGCGCAGATGAAGTGGAGTGTGAAACGAATGACCGCACATCTTCGGAGTTTAGGACAGGCGGTGGCGGAAATTCATTCGAACCGATCTTTGGCGCAGCGACGGGAGGCGCTTGAGGGCTTTCGAACGGGGAGATACCGAATACTCATGGCGACGGACGTGGCAGCTCGAGGGATCGATGTGCAGAATATCGAGCTCGTAGTGAATTATGATTTGCCCAAAAATGTGGAAGATTATGTGCATCGCATTGGGCGTACCGGCCGGGCCGGCGGGAGCGGGCATGCGATTTCTTTTGCCCGACCGAATGAGCGGAGAGATGTGCAAAATATCGAAAGGCTTATTCGATCTACCTTGCCTGTTTCAAAATTGCCGGAATTGCCGCAAGCGCCTTCTACTCCTCGGCCGGCTTTTGTGGAAGCCCATTCCCGATTCGAACGGCCGCGCCGATTTCCCTCTCGGGGGAGGCGGCCTTTTAGAAGCGGCCCGCCCAACAGGCGAGAGAGAGGCTTTCCTCGCCGGCGTACTCGCGACTATTAATCAGGATGAAATAAAAACAATCACCCTCTTTCGAGAGTGATTGTTTTGTCTACTTTACCGGATTCTCTCCTCGTATGACGCGTACAAGGAAAAGGACAATCGCGATTACGAGAAGAATATGGATAAAGTTACTGATGGTATAGCCGCTCACTACTCCCAGCACCCAGAGAATAATGAGGATTGTAGCGATGGTGACCAGCATAGATTATTTGATTATTCTTCTTTTTCATCCTCCTCCTCAGCATCCGTATTATCGGATTTTCCACCTTCTGTTCCTTGGCCTTGTTCTTGGCCCTCCTTTCCCTGACCTTCACATTCCCGATCGTTCTGCTTTTTCTTCTGGTCGTCCTTTTTTGGATTTTTATTTTGATCTGGCATGGTTTTAGAGTATCAAGGCGATGGTGGGGATACGGTGAAGGCTATTTTATAGGATTTTCACCTCTAATAATTCGAATCAGGAACATGATGATGGCGATGACCAGTAAGAGGTGGACGAGCCAGCCGATCGAATATACTCCTACGATTCCCAAAAGCCATGCGATAAGAAGAATGACTGCAATAGTAACGAGCATATGTTCAATAATTATTTACGGCTCTTTTTGGGAGGAGGGACTTTGGCTCCCGATTTCCTCGCCTTGGAGAGCCCGATAGCGATGGCTTGTTTTCGATTCTTTACTTTTTTTCCACTGCGGCCGGATTTCAATTTTCCGCGTTTATATTCGTGCATCGTTTGCTTTACTTTTTCCTGACTTTTTTTGCCGTATTTTGCCATGCGCCTTAATTTATTTGTGGCGACCTTTTATTATCCGGAATGGATTTGTTACATTGGCTCCTCCTCTTTATCATCGTCCTCATCCTCTTCCTCGGCTTGGGGCATGTGTTCTTCTATTCGTTCTCGGGAGACCAGTTTATTAAAACGGCTCGTTTCTCCACCTGTTTCTTCCTGGTAAAGGAAGGCTAGATCATTTTTTTCGAATTGATCTAAAAATTCTTCCCACGGAATTCGCTCCAACGATTCACTGCCTGCGTATCCTGGAAAATCTATACGGAGCAGTTCGCCGGAGCCTTTAGCTCCTTTTACTTTAGCGGGAAAGCCGCCTCGTTCTTCTACCCAGCGGCGGATCTCATCATGATCCGTGGTGATATTTGCCGCTCCTGCCATGGTTTTAATCAAACCTGTGGAGGTGTGAAAGAAGCGTGAATCCCGTTAGAGTTCTCGCCCGCGCTCGCGCGGTCCGAAGGACCTGGGGCGGGCTAACTCTAACGGGATGAATTCTACGCCAACCTGCTCACAATTTTAGGAATGTGGGTGAACGAAGAGGTTGCAGCGGTTGCCAGTTTAGGAGAACGTTTGCCATGCCAGATAGTCTTCATACCGGCGGCCCTACCTGCCTCCACGTCTGTGGGAGAGTCGCCGACATATACGCATTCGTGGGGGTTAATGTTCAGGCGCTTCGCGGCAAGTAAAAGAGGGTCGGGGTGAGGTTTATGATTTTTAGTGTCTTCGTAACACACGAATGTTTTAAAATATCTTTTCAATTTAGAAAAGCGAAAGTAATATTCTATCCCTCTCTTCGATCGGCTAGAGACAAGTGCTAAGTCATATTTTTTGTTTAAGTCTCTTACTATGGCATTAGCTCCCACCGGCGCTTTCAAAAGATGAAGAGGGTACGGATGGCGTTGGCCAAACTTCCAGATTTCCCAAACCCTTTCTTCGGATTCTTCAAGGGTGAGATTTTGGATTAAATTCCACATGGGAAGGTGAAAGGCTGCCGCAATATCTTTTTTAGTGGGCTTTCTATAGCCGGAAAGTGTAAGAATTTCCTGGAAAAATTTGGTGTTAGCGTGGAGGGAATCGATGAGTACCCCATCAATATCGAATAGAATGCCTTTGATCATGTGAGGATTATACCTATACGCGTTTTCATGTATAGTGGTAGAACCTATTTCAATGCAGAAAGAGCCACTGTTTCTCGTAATAGGCAAGGTGCAGGAAGGCAAAAAGAGAGGCCGAGTATTGGGATTTCCTACCGCCAATTTGGCGTGTCCTCCTGCCGTTCCGCCTGGGATTTATGCCGGGGAAGCGGCGTGGCAGAACAAGGTGTTTCCGGCCGCTCTTTATAAGGAGAAGGATCGAGACGTAATAGAGGCTCACTTGCTGGATTTTCAGGGAGAGCTCTATGGAGAGCTTGTGACCCTTGCGGCGTATAAAAAATTGCGGGAGCCTGCGAATTTTGCGAATGACGAAGAACTTATTTCGGCGATCAAAAAAGATATAGAGGAGATACGCAAATGTTTATCCTCACACCTATTAAGGTGTGAGGATAAACAGGAATAATTAAAATGTTTACTGGCATCATAACCGCAGTAGAAAAGGTGCAGCGGGTGACGCGAAAGGGACAGAGTCTCGAAGTGAACATCGCGATTCCTCGCGGTTGGAAATTCAAACTGGGAGAAAGTGTAAGCGTGAATGGGGTGTGTTCGACCGTGGCGAGTTTGGAGGCAAAAGCTTTTTCGGTTACGTATATGCCCGAGACATTGCGGAAGACGACAGCCGCCTTTTGGAAAATGGGAGAAGAAGTGAATCTCGAGCGATCTTTGGCATTGGGGGATCGTGTTCATGGGCATTTGGTGCAAGGGCATGTGGATGCGACTGGAGAAATACTTTCTGTGGAGACGCAAGGAGAGTCTCGCGTGCTTCATATTGGGTTTCCCCGAGAATACCAGAAGTTTATTGCGTCCAAGGGTTCAATATGCGTTAATGGAGTAAGTCTTACGGTGGTGGAGGTGGGGCAGGGGGAGTTTCAGGTTGCGCTTGTCGAGTATACGCTCGCCCATACCAATTTAAGGAAGCTTGCTAAAGGAGATGCGGTAAATTTAGAAGTGGATATTATCGCTCGTTACTTACATGCAAAGAAAAAATAATAAAAAAGCCAAGTTTGCGGATGCCTCGCGGTTTCGCGTGGGAATTGCGGTATCCGAGTATAACCCGGATATTACCGAGAAACTTCTGGAGGGAGCCCTTATAACCCTCGAAGGCTTCAAAGTGAAAAAAGAGAATATAGAAGTGATACGAGTGCCTGGGAGTTTTGAGCTGCCGTTGGGGTGTCTTATGCTCCTCAAGCAACGGCGGTGCGAGGCGGTGGTGGCCTTGGGGTGTATTGTGAAGGGAGAGACGGAGCATGATGCCTATATTGCTTCTGCGGTTTCAGACGGACTCATGCACCTCTCGCTTCAGTTTGGAGCACCCGTGGGATTTGGGGTGCTTACGGTGCGGAATTTAGAACAAGCACGGGCGCGCGTGAATAAAGGAGAAGAAGCGGTGCGGGCCGTACTTCAGATGGCATTGCTTCATAAAGAGATTCTGCCTTCCTTTATGGGGTTCTGACGCCGAATATCCGCTGGTTTCTCATCGTTAGTGGATTATGTTGATCTGTACCGAGCGTTCTTTGATCGTGTTGCCGGCGAAGTCCTTTGCTACAAGATTGATGGTGTAGGGACCACTCTCGCGCCACCTCCAGCCGGAGACATCCACCCAGGCTTCTTTATGCGGCCAATCCACGTAGCTATCAAACATCGCGTTTAATCGGTCGCCGTCTACCTGCCAGTACATCGTGTAGTTCTCGACAGAAAGGTTTTGGACGAGCGCTTTCCAAGGCTGCAGTCCCGAGACGTTCGCTTGATCGGTGGGCCACCAGATATCCAAGTTGCCGGGAGTCGGACTTGGAGAAGGGGAAGGGGAAGGGGAAGGGCTAGGGCTTGGCGAAGGAGAGGGGGTTGGACTCGGTTCGGGCGAAGGAGACGGAGAGGGGGATGGAGTGCTGCTGCCTCCGAACCAGGTGGTCATGGTCGCTTGGGCGGCTTTGTTTTGAGGGGTGTAGTCAGTGTCTCCGCCACCGCCCGCAGTAGGATTACTTGACCAGTGCCAGAGCGCTACCCCGTGCATAAAGGATTTTTCATTCCAATAGGAGAAGAGCGCTTCGTACATTCGGGCTTGGGCTCCTTCATCTGCGTGGCCGCCTTCCCACCACATCCAGGGATGTTCGTTCGCAGTACTCAGACTCTTATATCCAATTTCGGTGAAGAGAATTGGCTTCCCCCAGCGCGTGTGAAGGGGTTCAATGTCGCTTCGATTCCAGTTATCCCATTGGTCCTTCATCGAAGAGACACTGTTCGGACCGTAGAGATTGTAGTAGGCGGCGATGCCAATATAGTCCAAGGCATCCCAGAATTCGATGTGGGCTTTTTCATTGGTAAAATCATCTCCTCCCCAGTTTGCGCTATAGGTGAGTTTGCCGGAAAAAATTCCTCGTATTCTCCCTATTAAGCTTCGCCAATTTGAAGTGTTTGAAGAATTTACATTGTGGGAAGTCATACTGATAAGTTCCGTGCCTAGCACTATTTGGGAAACTCCCGAAGGATGCGCTGGGTGGTGCCCACGCGGTTTTTACAAGAGGGGCAGCGGATGGGTTCGCCGAGCATAATGTTTTTAGGAATTTGCACATAATCCGCGAGTAATCGATCGAGAAAGCATTTAATCAACCGGCCGGTGCCGACTTTCTGATATTTGAATAATTTCACACCGCATTGGCAGGAGACGGTAATCGTGGAAATACGTTCGGTCACTTTATTGTAATTCCAGTGTTACTGAAATAGGGAGATGGTCCGCTCCTTTGGAATCATGCACGGTGGGAGAAGTGGCTGCTATATCCGGAGATGTAAATATATAATCGAGTCGCGTGTCGATTCTTTGGGGCGTGCAAATCTCGCACCCTTCGGGATATACGCTCCATGTAGGCTTTAACGTTTCGTCGCTATTGCGCATGGTTTCGCGCATCATTTTAAACGAATTGCTTTCCGGAGTGGCATTAAAGTCGCCCATTACCACCGATTTTTCTTTAGGCAAGCAGGTAATGAGTTTCTGGGTTTGGAGATCCTGAATTTCCGAGGGTAGTTGATGAGTATGCACGAGATGTGTGGAAAAGATATTGTAATCGTTTCCTTGAATGGGAATTATTGCTTGCAACGCAAATCTTTCCTTTATTTCGGAAAGCTGGTAGCTTCTCGTTTCTTTGATTTTGTATTTGCTTAATACCGCGTTCCCGATGTGCACCGTCTTTGGTTCGAGAAGGGTGTAGAGCCGCGCAGTTTCAACTTCGTAACTTGGGAGATATGCCCACTCGTACCCCAATTCCTTGGCGATCATTTCTGCGGTATTGTTTTTTCCGTTTAAGTCTTGGATGGCTTCTTGCAAGCCGAGAATGTCCGGATTTATGGCGCGCAGGGTTTCAACTATTTCCCGGTAATGTTGCCCGCCCCAAATATTCCACGATAGGATTTTGAGCTGCATGTAGGTTATTGGTCATCTTTTATTACTAACAAGTGAATGTGAAAATGCGAAGGAATCGATTTTAACTTGTACGTGGGTTCGATCATAAAATCGTAATTTTCGTTGATATGCCCGGCTTTCAGCCTTTGAAATTCTTCTTTTTCAGCCTCAGAGAGTTCGTTTTCGGCAATGTGCCGTCTAGGGACAATCATATGATGGATTTGGGCAAACTTATCGTAAGGAAAATCGTTCAAAACAATCTTCCAATGAGTAAAATCGGTTATCGGAGGTTTAGTGCAGAGTACGCAGCCATTCGAAAGTCCACCTTTGGCTATATAGGCGAGATATTTTTCGTGTAATTCTTTGGAACGAAGGAGGGCCATGCAGATATATTCTTGAACGCTAATCTTTCCTATGGTACACCGCTTGTGTCGCACAAATCAAAACCACCTAGTAATCCGTTGTTGAACTACTAGGTGGTCTTTGAGATTTTGATTTCTCACGCTGCGGCGGCGGTTGGAGTACCTGCGTGTTCTTTGAGCCATTCCTCAAGCGAAGTGCGAAGTTCAGTACGGAATTTTGCTTCATCAGCTTTAGGGAGTACCGAAAGAACACCGCAGAATTCACAAGGACCTATGCCATCGCCTTGAAAAGTATTTAGATGGTCGATGGCAAATTTGGCGACATATCCGGTGGTCATCCCAAGGTTTTTCTCCGGGGTTTTGAATTTCTTCGTGCTTTTGCAGACTGGGCAGGTGAGCGTGACTTCCACGCTGCATAGCCAGGTAGTGAGGGAGGTTTGTCGCAGAGTGGGTTGCCAATTAACAAGGTGCATAAAACTAGTTCTCCTTTCGCAAGGAAAATATCATTATAGGGGAATCCTGTAAAGATTTTATTTGGTCCAGATGTAACGAACGGCGCGCCAGGCGTATTTCACAATGAGGAGTGCTATAAGCGCGTAGATCGCCAAGGGGAGGAGCCACACGAGGAAGGCGAGGAGGCCGATCGTCACGGATTGGAGGGCGAGGTTCAGGGTTTGTACGAAGTCTTTCACTGCCGCTTTCCAGGAATCCTGCAGACTCTCCAAGTCGAAGTATTTATTTTCAAACACGCTTACGTTGAAATAAGTATATTTCAATCGGTCGAGCTGGTTTTCTTTCGCGCGGGCGAGCTCGTCGAGTTGCTGGTTGATATTAATGCGTTCTTGCGTGAGGCGTTCGATAATACCGATCTTGCTGTCGATGATTTTAGCCAAGGCTTCGGCGTTTTGTGTGCGAGTCGCGAGCGCAGTGATTTCGTCGTAGGAGCGAAGGGCAGAGTCGAGGGTTTGGTCAATCGATTTACGCTTTTTCTCCAAAATTTCTACCTGGCTCGTGAAGTCCTGGATCATTTGTTTGATCGTCTGAGTGTTCTCGCTCAAATCTTTCGGATTCAACGCTTTTACTTTTGCGAGGATTTCTCCTACTCGGGAGTTTTCTACTTTAAAAGAGTAAGAACACTGGTTTTTGGATTCATTCGCATTTTCAAAGATTGCATAGGTCAGCTGTTTCCAATCTTTTATTTCGCCGCATGTGTTTTGTATATTCTGGCTTTCTACTCGCGCGTAGTAGTCTTTGATTTCGTAGGATTCGGCGTCGCTGCCTGTCGTGCCCGGACGCGGAGGAATTATCGGGTAGGCGTTTCGCATGGAGAGGCCTTTTTGGTTGGCAACGCTGTCATAGCTCTCTCGTGCCATATATTCTGGCGCCATAGAGGGCGAGGGGTATGCAAGATTCAAAGGAAGACCTCCTTGGAATTTATCCAAAGGAATATTCGCGAGTTTAATAAGAATGGCGAGAGCGATTAACACACCTGTGCCGATCAATATCGATTTCAAGACTTTTATGGGATTCCAACCTTTTTTATCGAAAAAATTCATATGCGTAGTTCATTTAGTTTGCGACTTTCGAAGTATACCATGGCCTTGTAAAATAGAGCTTGTTTCGGCAATATAAAGGCGCAATTGCCGGGTCATCTAGCGGTAGGATACATGACTCTGAATCATGTCACCCTGGTTCGAATCCAGGCCCGGCAGCAGCTTCTGACATAACGAACTCATTTTTTGGAGACAAGAGGGTTCGCTCAACCAGCCCCGCCTTTGGCGGGGCTGGCCTCGCTTCTGCGCGGGCAACGCCCGCGGTATTCGCCAAATTGAAACGGATTTTAATGCTTTCGGGGGAATAAAAGATGTTTGAAAGAATTTTTTTGGCTATTAAATTTCTTTCAATCCCTTTAGTGGTTTTGAGTCCGTTAATGAAAAATTTTAGAGTGTCCGAAAGGTTTTCGGTGGAAAATTTAGAGCATGAAGTCGTCAGTTCGTTTCCATCTCGGTGTCCAGCTTCTTGGTCGTGATTGAGGCGAAAAACGAGGTTATCAATATAGCTTTTGTCTATGGAAATTCGCTCTAAATTTTCCAGACAAAAATTTTCCAATCGTTCGGCGGATACTTGTTTTACTGAACAGGATTGCCAATCAAATTTTGTGGTAGAAGTGCAACGATAATAGTAATAGCGGTTCATCTCATTTTTACTATGTTTGTTCGTAAAACAAGAAGTCATATTTGAGCCGCACTCCTCGCATTTTATCAATCCGCCGAATAGAAAATTTTTGTACACTCTAAAATTTTTCCTCCTTTCCTTTAGAGGGAAGTTTGATATGCAAAAAGCTAGGGCGATTTATGCCGGGTATAACAAAGCGAGAAAGCTCACAGCATCGGAGTATGAGCATCTTTGCGCAGCTCTTCATAGTGTTTACTTGGGTATTGGTTTATGCGGAATAGACCTTCTCGTGCAAAAGAAACTACCGAAGCATTTTATTATTTGGGTTTTGGATAATCTTTTTGAGACCGAGAAAAATATTCCACTCAATCGAAAGCAGTTTTTAAATGCGCTTACCTCAAATTCTTAGACCTCACAATGAAAATGCAGTTTGCTATAATAAGAACGTGCATTCAATGTGCATGCAAAAACATCCCGGGTGAGGCGGGGTGTTTTTATTTCAATCCGGAGCCAGGTTTAGGACTTAGCTGTTCTATAAGCGCAATTTCCAAAGGGATCGTGGCAAACGGACTGTAGCGCATTTCGCTGTATCCCCGTATGAGACTTCTAAGGAGTGCGATGCACGTTTCAGTTTGAATAAGGGGCACAAGCGAGGACACATTCTTCAATTCTTCGTCCGTAAAGTCCGCTTTATAGGCATCTCTAAGATTTGGATTCAAGGCAAGGGTCAAGGTCTTCCGGAGATAATGGATAAGCTCTTTCGTGAATTCCGTCATGTTGTGGCCTTCGTCGGCAAGTTTTCGGAGGGCGACTAAGGCTTCATTTAATTCTTTTTTTAAGATGTGTGCTGCGAAGCCGTGTACTTTTTTCATGCCGGCGCGGCCGGTGAGTTCCTCAACCATCGAGGCGTCGATTTTCTCGCCCCAGCTTGCCGCTTGATCGAGGAGTGACTCCGCGTCGCGTGCCGAGCCTTCCCCCGCGGCGGCGATTATCTCGAGGGCTTCGTCTTCTATGTCTATTTTCTCAAGTTTCGCGATTTGGCGAAGCTTTTCCATGAGATGGGTTTTGGAAAGTTTCTTGAAGAGGAAACGTTGCGTACGAGATGTAATCGTGGGAGGCAACTTTTCGTATTCGGTCGTCGCGAGGATCAATACCGCGTGACGAGGCGGTTCCTCGAGAGTCTTCAAGAGCGCATTCCAGGCTGGAGCCGTGAGCATATGTGCTTCGTCGATGATATAAATCTTGTGAGTACCTTGCGCGGGAGCGGTCGCGATATTTTCTTTGAGATTCCGGATTTCATCGATGCCCCGATTCGAAGCCGCATCGATTTCGATTACATCAAACGAAGATTGAGTGTCGACGGCGGTGCAGGCTAGACAGTCGTTGCAGGGTTCGCCTTTTTGGGCGAAGGTAGTATCGGTTCGTCTTCGTTCGCAATTCAAAAGTTTCGCAATCAAACGGGCAGTCGTGGTTTTCCCCGTACCGCGTGGACCATAGAAAAGGTAGGCATGGCCGAGGCGACCTTCCCGAGCGGCATTTTTAAGCAGATTGATGTTTCCTTCTTGCCCCAGTACTTCTCCGAGTTGTTTGGGGCGGTATTTGCGGTAGAGGGCGAGTGCCATGCACCAATTATTAAGGAGCAAGTAGCAAGTAGCAAGTAGCGAGTGGCGGGTAGCAAGCAACCCTTTATTCATTAGTCATAATTCATTATTCTATGTGAGATATGCCGTATGAAATTACTACCGAGCGGTTCACGGGCCCGCTCCCGAAACTCCTCTCTTTAATAGAGGAGCGGGAGCTCGAAATCACTGAAGTAAGCTTGGCAAAAGTTACCGATGATTTCTTTGTATATTTGAAAACGCTCCAAGAAGTGCCTCCGGCCGTGCTTGCGGATTTTGTGGCAGTGGCAAGCCGGCTTATCCTCATCAAGTCTAAAGTGTTGCTTCCGGATTTGACGCTCACGCAAGAAGAAGAGGCCGAAATTCATGAGCTCGAAGAGCGCCTCGCTTTCTATAAGTTGTGGAAGCCGGCCCAAAAAGCAATTGCGTTAGCCTGGTTGGGAAAAGAGAAAATGTGGGGCAGGCCTTATTTTTTAAATACTGCGGCAGCGTTTTATCCGTCGGTGGGACTTACTGCGGACGCGCTTCTCCAATCCTTGAACGAAGTGCTCCGCTCGCTCGAAACCTATACGCGGGAGACAGAAACTATCAAAGAAACGATTATCGCGATCGAAGAGAAGATTGCAGAGGTTCTCACGAGGCTTACTCAAGGCGGCTCTATGAGCTTTAAGGTGGCGGTCAGTGGGGAGAAGATTGCCGAAGTGGTAGCCCTTTTTCTCGCAGTACTGCACTTAGCTCGCGAAGGGAAGGTGTATCTCGACCAGACCGAGAATTTCTCTGATATAATTGTGGCGCATCCACGCAGCAAGTAGCGAGTAGCATGTAGCAAGTAGTAGATTCAATCACCAATGATCAATGCTCAATTAATTGCACGTCTTGAGGCACTTCTTTTTACCCACGGGGAGCCGATCTCGAAGAAAAAAGTGCAGAATGTTCTTGCTATTCAGGATGACAAGGAATATGAGGATTTGGTCAAAGCGTTTCAGGCACAGCTGGTTTCCGAAGAACGAGGGCTCGCTCTTCTTATTACCCCCGAAGAAATTCAGCTGGTTACCAAGCCTCAATTCGGAGATTTACTTCTCTCATTTCTTAAAGAAGAATTGCATGAAGAACTTACGCCGGCCACTCTCGAGGCGCTTTCCCTCATTGCCTATGGGGGACCCATTTCGCGTGCCCGGTTGGACTTCTTGCGGGGAGTGAATTCCACGTTTACCCTTCGGACGCTTCGCGTGAGAGGGCTTGTCGAGCGAATTCCCGATCCTCTTATGCCCCATTCTTTCCTTTACGACATTACCCAAGAGTGTCTTCGGCATTTAGGGGCTTCTTCTCGAGAAGCCTTGCCGCGCTATGCGGAATTCAAAGTGCATTTGGATGCTGCTGCCGCTAAGCCGCCCGAGGATCCGGCGCCTCTACCTCCGCACGCATGATCCCGTTTAGAAGCCGCGGTAGAAATAACTTTGTAATTATGACGAAATTTATTCTTAATCTACAACAAGGCGTCGCGATTTCTCACGGGGTCTGCTTCTAACGGGATGATTACTATCGAAGCGGTACGATTGCTTGTTATTACCACCTTAGCGTTCGGGGTAGCTTTGGTATTTACTCCGTTTTGGGCACGGGCATTAAAGCGGTCGGGGTTTGAAAAACAAATTCGCACGGGAGAGAAAACTCCGGTGTTTAATCAGCTCCATAGTAAGAAGGCAGGGACGCCTACGGGGGGAGGGATTATTATTTGGTCTACCGTGTTAAGTCTCGCGGCGATCTTCGGGATTTTGGATTTCTTTTTCAATGGCCCTTGGCGATATTTAAACTTTTTAAATCGAGCAGAGACCTATTTGCCGCTCGCGGCGCTCGCGATCGCGGCGATTTTGGGCCTCGTCGATGACTGGTGCGGAGCGAACAGAATTGGAGGGGCTGCAGGTGGGGGACTCAAGGTACGGCATAAACTCGTGATGTATACCGCGCTCGCGGCAGTGGGGGCATGGTGGTTTTATTTCCGACTGGGATGGGATGTGCTCACGATTCCCTTCTTCGGAAGCTTTGCAATCGGGCTGTGGTACATTCCGCTTTTCATGTTTATCATCATCGCCTCCGCGTTTTCAGCGAATGAGACAGATGGATTGGACGGCCTTTTGGGAGGAGTGGCGCTCTTCGCCTTTGTGGCACTTACGGCGGTGGCCTTTTCGCTTGGGCGGTATGATCTCGCGGCATTTGGCGGGGCTATGATCGGAGCGCTTTTGGCATTTTTATGGTTCAACATCTACCCCGCTCGGTTTTTCATGGGAGATACGGGCTCGATGTCTTTAGGAATTGTGATTGGGGTCATTGCCATGCTCACCAACACCACATTGCTTTTACCCTTTTTCGCGGTGATTCTCGTTATCGAATCACTTTCCGTAATTATTCAGCTTGTTTCTAAAAAATTCAGGCATAAGAAAGTATTTCATTCGTCGCCTATTCACCATCACTTTGAGGCATTAGGGTGGCCGGAATCCCAAATCACGATGCGGTTTTGGATTATTTCTATTGTATTTGCAACGTTGGGCCTGGCATTGTTTTTCCTTTCTCGAGTATTTTTAGGATAAATGAATTGGATATGTATGGCAGAGGAAACGGTTTGGGGGTAACTTGTTTGTGGTTTGTGGAGGTGTGCTATATTTAATGCATTATGAATTATCTCTTATTAGGGAGGATTGCGGTAATTGCGTTCGTCGCCACGGTGGCGCTTTCCTTTTCCCTTGTTTCTGCATTTGCTCAAACTCAAACCCCTCCCCCTCAAGCTCTTCCTCCGACTCCCCAGAGCGCACTCTCTGAACTTAATCAACTTTTACAGCTTGCTGCCGACCTTCAAACGTATTATGAGCAGGTAAAAAACCAGCTTACTAAACAGGAAGCTGCAGATATTGAAGGCCAAATCGCTTCACTTATAACGCAAGTGAATAATTCGCGACAGGAGCTCGCGGGGTTGGGAGGGACTGCTTCGACAGGCGGGGGTGGCCCTTCGACTGGCTCACCGCAAGCAGGCTCAGGGCAAGCGGGCGCCGGCCAAGGAACAGTTGCACAACCTTGGCAAGTAGGCGGGGGCGGAGGGAATTTGCCTAACTCGCCGGCGCCTGCGGCCCAATCATCCTCGTGCGTGACGCTCGCGCCGGGAGTACTGCAACGCGGAGATCGCGGCCCCGAGGTTTCAAAACTTATCTCCATGCTTGTTGCGGGCGGGTACGGGGATTTGACCGCGAGCGACATTGGCACAGCAGTATTCGGGCCTCGTACCGAGGAAGCGGTGAAGGATCTCCAGCGGGAATATAGGAACGAAGTATTGAGGCGGCCGGGAGGAGAAGCCATGAGCCCCACGGGCGTGGTGGGTCCCGCAACGCGGGCAAAACTTAATCAGCTTTTTGGGTGCGCGGCGGGGACAGCGGCGGCAGGCGCGGCGTCCGCAAATGCTGGCATCACCATTTGGGTTGTTTCGGATGAAAATCTGAATTTAAGGGCTGCAACCGTCGTGTTGGAAAAGGATGGTGTGGCATACCCCTCAGTGCTTAAAGAGGGCGCGGCGGCACTCTATGAATTTTCCGGCATTGCTGCGGGAACTTATACTCTGCGACTTTCCGCGCCCGGATACACGACGAGGACCGATGCGGTGCGCGTGACTGCGGGGAACGACGGGAACGTGCCAGGGTACCCGGATATGCTGCGCTATATGCTCTTTACGGCGCCGCCCGTTTCCACCTCGCCGCCCCCTGTATCTGGCGAGCCTTCCGTCACTGCGGCGATAACCTATTTGTCCGACAAGGACTACGCGGGTACGCAGGGGCAGTTCCGTGGTGGCGTGGGTCCGTCGGGCGACAAGAACGACTGGCTGTGGGGCATTGGCGTTCACTGGCCCGGCGGGGGAATTGGCGCAATCAAGTCAATCACCGTGACACACGATGGCACTTCTGAGGCGTGGTCCACGAGCAATGCGCTGATCCGGGGAAACACTCCTTACCCGATTGTGGTGATTGAGGGAAATGCGGTTACCGGGGCGCAACTCAATTACAACTACAACCAGACGATTGCGGTGGGACCAGGCGCGGGAGCGCAGACTCTCCTTCTCTACGGTCAGCCGGCGCTCAAGGACTTCAAGGGCGGCGTGGTGGAGGTGGTATTCGACAATGGTAAGACCGTGCGAACGACGCTCGCGAGCTACTCGCCGTCGGGGGACACGAGTCGCGGCTTCTCCATCACCGTCGTCAATTCTCCTCAGGTTCCTGCTCAAAATATTGTTGGACGTACACAAGGGCAAGTTTTTGGCGGATTTGACGCCATCGTAACAGGAGATGCAATAACGATAAGCGCCTTGGATTTCAACATCACTCCGGATGTATTGAATAACTCCGCAACGCCGTGGTGGACTAATATCTCTATCTACGACGAAAACGGAAGAGTGGTGGCTGGACCGGTTGATGTGTCATATATTCCCGGAA
>VGJV01000010.1 GCA_016867315.1 Candidatus Liptonbacteria bacterium
AAATCCGAAAAGCAAGGAACATTTTTCTTTGGTGTCCGCCGAGGCTCTGCGAGGCGGTGGCGGGACTGATTCATCCCTTCAGTTTCCGCTCGAAAAAAGTTCGCGCAAAGTGTATAATTACAGCACCAAAACTAACTTGTTCGGAAATGACTGCTCCGCACGGCGAGTACGCCGCGCTCCGCAGGGCAAAATCCGCTTTTGTTTTCGCCGTAAAATCCCAGAGTTCGCCCCAATAACAATATGAAAGAGCTCAAACCAAAAACTCAATGCGTTCTCTACGCTCGCAAGAGTACAGAGGAAGATGACCAACAAATAATGTCTATCGAGGCACAGCTTTTTGAATTGCGCGAGTTTGCCGAGCGAGAACGCATTGAGATCGTAAAAGAATTTACCGAAGCGAAAAGCGCAAAGAAGCCCGGGCGAGACGAGTTTGCCAAAATGCTTTCTATGATTGAAACAAGTAAAAAGCCGCTTGGCATTTTGGCATGGCACCCCGACCGTCTCGCCCGCAATAGCGTGGACGGTGGCAGAATTATCTATCTTGTGGACACCGGAGCTATTGCTTCTTTGCGCTTTCCGCAATTTTGGTTTGAGCCAACTCCGCAAGGGAAGTTCATGTTGCAAGTGGCGTTCGGACAATCCAAGTATTTCTCGGACAACCTTGTTGAAAATGTGAAGCGCGGTGTCCGCCAAAAACTCCGCCGTGGCGAATGGCTAACGCTCGCGCCTTTGGGATATGTGAATAATTACAAAACGCGGAACATTGACCCGCACCCAACATATTCCAAAGTTATCAAGCGAGCGTTTGAGGAATACGCCACGGGGAAATATACGCTTGTCGGTTTAGCGGAGTTTTTGGCGGAACATGGTTTGACGCAAAAGAAGGGAACGCCACTTGCAAAAGTTTCCGTCGTGAAAATGCTCACCAACAGAGCATATTTAGGATTTGTAAAATTTCATGGCGAGTATCACGACGGAAACTTTGAGCCGATTCTTTCCCCGACACTGTTTGAAACAGTACAGAAAGTATTGAAATCGAAACAAAGACCGCGCAAACAAAAGGAAAAGTACGATTTTCCATTTACGCAGTTTGCGCGGTGCGGCGAGTGCGGCAATATGATCACGGCGCAATATGCCACTAATCGCTTTGGCACGCACTACACCTACTATCGTTGCACCAAGAAAAGCGGAAAGTGTAGCCAGCCGTATCTTGTCGCAGACGCGCTCGCCGTTCAAGCGCAAACCCTGCTTCAATCAGTGTCGCTTCCTCTCGCAGAAATTGAAGTAATGGAAAAGCAGATTGATGAATGGGAAAAGGAAACAATTTCTGCGAGAGGAGAAGTTGCCCAAAATCTGAAATCCAAACTTTCCGAGACGCAGGAGAAACTAGACCGGCTTGTGTCGCTCTACTTGGACGGCGATATTGAACGCGACTTGTATCTCACGAAGAAAGACGCTCTCCTGCGCCAAAAAGCGAAGCTGGAGGAAGGTTTGGGAGATTTTGGGCAACAAGGAAAGAATCGGCTCGAACCCTTGCGGAGTTTCGTTTTGTCCTTGAAAGAAGCCGAAAAAGTGGCGCAAACAAAAAATTACGCCGAATGGCGCAACTTTTTCCGTTCTCTCGGCTCTAACCCCGAAATCAAGGACAAAACGCTTTCAATCAATTGGGGAGAACTCTGGGATTTTACGGCGAAAACAAAAGCGGATTTTGCCCTGCGGAGCGCGGCGTACTCGCCGTGCGGAGCAGTCATTTCCGAACAAGTTAGTTTTGGTGCGCAGGGAGGGATTCGAACCCCCGTAGCCCGAAAGGGCGCGACGTTTACAGCGTCGTGTAATTGGCCGCTCTACCACCTGCGCAAAATGAGTTGTCGAAAGAACCTCCTCGTTAGTGCCCGCCCTGAAGCGGGAAAGTATAGATAAATACGTGCATAAGATTATTTTTTCTTCTTACCAATGCTCTTTGGTTGAACTTCACTTGGAGCCCCTTCTTTATCCCCCATTTTCGGCTGAATGTCAACTTCCGGCTTGGTGTCTGATGGAGCAGTAAGTTTGTCAAACAAATCGATAGGTTTAGTTGAAGCATCCTGCGACTTCACTTTTTTTAAGGATTCGGAAACCGCATTATCGAATTTAAGGATAATTACTCGTAGTTTCCGCAGAAATTTCCCTGCAAAACTATTGAACGCAGTGTCCAATTTTTCCGGAAATTCCGAAGCCACCCAACGCTCCAAAAAACCTTGAGATTCAGTTTGCGTCTCGCCGATGCGGGGCAAAGAATGTGCCACTAAGTAAAGCACTATTCCCACCGAGAGCATCGCAATGTTTGCCAAAACAAATTCAAGCATAAAAATATCTATGAAAAGTACGAATCATTACGAAAGTACGAAGAACAAAAACTCATTTTCGTATTTTCGTACATTTTCGTAACTTCGTAGATTATAGCTCGATTCTATAGAAAGCTTTAACTTGAATATTCTCTCCCACTTTCGCGATCACTTCCCCGATAATATCCTTTACGGTCTTTTTCTCATCTCGAACATAAGGTTGCGCGAGGAGTTCTTCTACCGTTTTCGGTCCCGCCGCCGCGATGTGCATCGCAAGATCATGGGCAAGCGCACGGAATGGTTCCGACCGCACCACAAAATCCGTTTCCGCGGAAAGATGGAGAAGCACGCCGATTCTTTCATTATGCACGTACGAGTGCACTAATCCCGCCCCTGTCTCTCGTCCCGCACGCTTTTCTACTTTAGTAAGGCCTCGCTCATTGATAAGCGCCACGGCCTTATCGAAATCGCCATTCGCATCTTTTAAAGCCCGGTGGCAATCCATCACTCCGGCTCCGGTTTTCTCTCTAAGTTTTTGAACTACATCAGTGCTCATTAGTTTTGGAAATGATTAAGGTGGAGAGGCGATAACACCTCTAAAAACCGATGACTCCGATATTGTATCACACTACGCAGCCGCGGCAGAAGGCGCTTCCGACCCCGCAGATGCGGGAGCCTGCACCTTACTTTTTCCCTCTGCTACCACTGTCTGCAATTTTCCCAAGAACCATTCCACACTCTTCTTGGCTTTAGTATTTCCGGGCACCGCATACGTGATCGACTCCGGATCTGCATCGGTATCCGCGAGAGATACAATCGGCACATTAAGCTGACGAGCTTCTCGTACTGCAGCTTCGTGACCCACTGGATCGATCACGATAAGCACATCGGGAATGCGAACAAGTTCTTCCAAACCAGCCATGAGTTCGAGCAATCGTTCTAATTCCCGCTCCAAACCCAATCGCTCTTTCTTGGTGTACTTATCGAACGCGCCAGTCGCAAGTCCGCTGCGAAGCTTCTTCATATAATCCACTCGCTGCGAAATAATTTTAAAATTCGTAAGCGTTCCTCCCACCCATCGATTCACTACATACGGAAATTTAAAAGTCTTAGAAAAAGTCTCCACAATTTCCTGAGCCGCCGGCTGGGTGCCCACCACTAAATAAAGACTACCGGAGTTAGTCTTCTCTTTTAAAAAATTCATCGCCCGTACGAGCTCTTCGCTGGTCTTCGCGAGATTCACTATTTCTATGCCTCCCCGATTCGCCAAAACCGCGCCCTTCATACGAGGGTGCGTCTTATTCTTTCTTTTTCCATAAAACACGCCCGCGTCGATCATTTCGCGGGTAGCTTCATCGAGTTCTACACTCGCGGCCGGAGCCGGATATTGAGCTTTAATTTCTTCAGCCATAGGTGAAAATCCCTAGACAGTAACGGGGTGAATTGTACGCGAGAATGCTAATAAGGTCAATCCCCACATGTAATTATCCCCCCTCCGAGCATTTCCCCTTTATTGGAATAAAAAACTGCCGACTGCCCGGGAGCCACAAACTTTTGAGGCCGCAAAAATTTAAGAATGAGGAATGAGGAAGTATGAATAAGGCCTTTGGACCCTCGCCTAATTCCTGATTCTTTATTCATTATTCTTGCCGCCGCGAGCGGCTGCCGATACCGTACCCGAGCCCGCACCGAAAGACTTCGCCCCAAAGCAATTGAGCGAATCCAATTCACCTCGGCCAACAAGAGAGTTCTCTTATAAAGTGCGGGGTTATCTTCCCCCTCCGCCACCACGAGAGTATTTTTTCGTATATTCTTCTCCGCCACATAATAAGGCTTGGTTTCCATCTTCTTCACAATTCCCAATTCCTTATTCACACTTCCAAGCTTAAGTCCATGTCGCTGTCCGATGGTATAGAATGCAGCTCCATCATGTTCTCCGACATAAACCCCGGTAGATGTCACAATCGCTCCGCGTTTTGCAGATAATCGTTGCTTCAAAAAATCCTTCAAGGTTATCTTTCCCAAAAAACAAATTCCTTGGGAATCCTTCTTCTCGGCGGTAGGCAACCTCGCCCGTTTGGCGATCTTTCGCACTTCGGGCTTTACATATTCTCCAATTGGAAAAAGACAGTGCTCTAAGTCCTTTGACGTAAGGGTCCAAAGAAAATAGCTCTGATCTTTATTAGTATCCTTCGCCTGAAAAAGCTTGTGGACTTTTTGTCCTTTGATAGTTGAACTTTGGATTTTCACATAGTGTCCCGTCGCCACAAAATCCGCTCCCATGTTGAGAGCTCGCTCCAAAAACAATCCGAATTTAATCTCACGATTACACATCACATCCGGATTGGGCGTGAGTCCCGCCGCATACCCTCGAATCATATATTCCACCACTCGCTCCTTATATTCCTTTTCAAAATCCCAAACATAAAAAGGAATTCCCAAATGCCCCGCCACCCGCCGGGCATCTTCCGCATCTCGCTCTGCACATCCATCCAAGTTATAGCAACGCATAAAAAATCCGGTAACGTCATATCCTTGCTTTTTAAGCAATAACGCCGCGACGCTCGAATCAACACCTCCCGACATGGCGACGAAAACTTTTTTCAATTTTTTATTCAAATACTTTTTCATTCCAACTCAATAACCAATGTACCTCGCGAGTTTCTATTTCGCGCGGGTCTGAAGCCGAGCGGGCACGGTGTCCCGAAGGGACGAGCGAGGCTGAAGTCCCAACGAGAAGTCACGCCAGGAGTTCGAGTGGTAGCGAAATGGATGCTCGCGAGGTACACTAAAATCATGTCCCGCCCCCCATCCTACCTCGTCCTCCGCGATTTGGGAATTCTCGCGCTAAGCCTTATTATTGCGATCCTCCTCGCTTATTCAGGAACCATTCCTAAAATTCTCGATTCACTCGGCAACGTCGCGCTTCTTGGAGGATTTCTCGCCGGCTTATGTTATACCTCTATTTTTACCACTGCCCCCGCAGTAGTAGCGCTCGGCCAAATCGCTCAAACCAATTCTCTTCTCGAAACTGCCTTCGTAGGTGCCATCGGCGCAGTACTTGGAGACTATTTTCTCTTCAGCTTCGTACGCGATTCGCTCTCTCCTCATCTCACTCCCTTCCTCCATGCCTTACACACGAATCACCTGCGCCGATTTTTCTCTCGAGGGCCTTTACGAATAGTGCCGCCACTCGCCGGCGCCGCGATTATTGCCTCTCCACTCCCCGACGAATTTGGCTTAGTCTTCTTAGGCTTTTCTAAAACCAAAACGGCACTCTTCGTGCCGCTTTCGTTCCTTGCAAACTTTATCGGAATCCTCGCAATCGGCCTTATCGCCCGATCAATTCTCTAATCAACTACTTACAATAAAGCTATTTAATTCCGCAGTGGCGCTGCGGCCGTGCGGACCGCGACGGCGGGAGCAAGAGAAATTTTAAGCCTCAAAATTTCGTGCCGCAACACTACGGCGGAATTATTTAGCGAGCTCCACTCGCTCCACATACTCCCCCGTAGCAGTATTCACGCGTACGATATCTCCCTCATTTACAAAAAGAGGCACCGCAAGCTTCGCTCCGCCCTCGAGCGTAACCATCTTTGATCCCCCCTGCGCAGTGTTCCCTTTAATAGAAGGAGGCGCTTCCACCACTTTAAAATCCGCCTTCACGGGAAGTTTCACCGTGATCACTTTCCCTTCAAATACAACAGTCTCCACCGGCGTATTCGGCTTCAAAAACTGCGCCGCCTCTCCCAAAAGGTCTTCTTTCAACATGAACCGATTCTTCGGATTGCCTTCCTCATGAAACCAATATTCTCCCCGATTGGTATAAATAAATACTGCGGACTTCTTTTCAATTTCCGCTTCTTCGAAGTTATCGCTGGGCTGGAAATTGCGATCCACGATCTTCCCCGTCACCAAATTCTTGATTTTAGTCTGCACGACAGCTTTCCGCTGCTGCATCCGCAAGAAATGCGAATCAAGCACCTCATAGGGCGCCCCCTCCATCACGAACAACACCCCCTTTTTTAAATCTGTATAGGTAAGACCCATAATACTTATAACTTATTACTAATAACCAATAACGGGATATAAAATAACAAAAAAATGCTCGGCATGCAACTTATTGAACCTTGAATAGATCACGTGGGGGGAACCGGAAGTCCCAAAGGAGCAGCTCTCGGACGCGCGCAAGCTTGGTGTTCCGAGTCGAAACGAGGAACTTGCGCGCGGAGAGCGAAGGAGCCCCGAGTCGCAGGAACGAGGGAGCTGCGGTGCTCCGTGGAAATTCCGGTTTCACACAAAAAGCCCCCGATCCGCCAATCGGCGAACTCGGGGGCTTTCGAAAAACAAACTAGTAATTCTCTCCGCGGTCTTCGCGCCGTCCCTCTCCGTTTCCACGAGGAGGTCGCGTGCTGCCCTCCGGCTCCTCAATTTTGAGGTTCACGCGAGCATTGTTTTTAATGCCCACAATCCGAAGAAGGGAGCGAATGGCCTTAGCCGTTGCACCCTGGCGTCCGACTACCTGGCCCATGTCGAGCGGATTTACCCGAAGCGAGAGAAGTACTCCCATCTCGTCAACCTTGCGGTCAACTTTCACATCTTCAGGATGATCCACTAACGCTTTGACCAAATATTCAAGAAATTCTCGATCAGCTGACTGTTCCATGTGACTGATAAGCAGAAATTTCCTCTCGACCTTTCGCTCCAATCAATTACCGAGCGTATTTGCAGTATACACAAAATGGAGATTATGTCAATCCCAATCCCCTTTCCCAACAAAAAACCCGCTTAGGCAGCGGGTTTTTCTGCGGGCTTAGCTTCACTAGCAGCTGGAGCTGCTCCTTCCGCAGTTTTAGGCTTATTTATCTTCACAGGTCGCGGCTTCCCTTCCACCACTTTCTCCTTCACAAAAAGATTCCAGATCGTAGCACTGGGCTGCGCACCCACCTTGATCCAATGAGCCACTCTTTCTTTATTTACAGTTATTTTTTTGGAAGAAGGCTCATAAGACCCCAGATCCTCCGTAGGAGGAGCTCCCACTTTAGAACGCCGCTCCGCCACCGCAATGCGATAGCTCGGCTGATGCTTTTTTCCGATGCGCTGTAAGCGAATTACCAACATGAGGAAGATTCTATCAAAAAAGGCAAGAAATGCAAACCCCGCCTTGTCGGTGGGGTTTACGCTTTAAAACTTCCCCTCACAGGAAGCCATAAAGCGGTCTATCGCGTTTCCGTGTGGTCCCTCAACTTGTTAATGAGGTACGCCGCATAATCACGCCCGCCCAAGCCGAAAGCCAAGCCTCCAGCCAAAGCAAGCATCGCGATAAAACCGGTAACGATGCTGTTTACGATGCTCACTGCCACATTAAGTTGCACGAGCGCCGTAAGGAGTCCAAACACAATCACCGACCACCATGCCACCGTTCCAAGAAACCGGCTTGCATGAAGTCTGGCGCTCATGACCGATGCCGCCACTAAGTGCCGCACCGCATTCGCCACGACTACCGCCGCAAGCATGATGAGTACCGCGACGATCACATTCGGGAGATACCCGAGCACGTCCTTCAAGAATTCCGAAAGCGCTTGAAGTCCCAAAACATCCGAGGCTGCAAGAAGGAATCCAATGATAAGGAACCAGTACACGAGCCGACCCAAAAAATACGAAGCTCGAAGTCTCATGCGCGCCCGTTCAAAGAATGGAGCAAGCCCCAACTTTGAAAGGAACGAATCAAGCTTCAACGCTTCGAATATCTTCTCGACGGCAGTTCCCACTCCGAAGGCCACGATAAGTCCTACGATGAGGATCACGAGCGCTCCGAAAAGGGTCGGGAGGAATGCTGCCACTCCTACCCAAAGATTCTGTAAGGAAGCTACTACTAAATTTGTCCAGTCTTGTACGACCATTTGTATAAAAGTAATTACAAACGTCGACCTTTTAACATGATTTAATTATACCTTTCGGAGTTTCGAACCATTGTGGATAAGTTTTGGCTGGCCCTGCCGGAGTCTTCGCGAATGGGATTGCGGGAACTCTATGAATACAGATATAAAAATTGCAAAAGGGACCGCTTACGCAGTCCCTTTTTAAACTCCTTTCTTCTTTTATTGTTATTTCTTGATCAGATTATTCCAAACTATTTTTCCGTCAGCCGTTCGATACCGCGGTTGATGTTTTGAGAGAACTGCGCCGATGTGTCCTTCCGGACGATGCTCACCACATCTAAATTCAGCCGCACGGTGCGCGGATCGTATAAGCTGAGCACCGCCCCGATGTTACCTCCTTTGGAATACACTAACTCGATAACTTGAGTGATCGGTTCAGAAATCTCCCCTTGAACAATTACGACATTCTCGCCATTTTTGATGTCGTGGCTCAAGGAAAAAATTCCTGGAACATTGATGTCCTCCCTTACCTCGACGTACCGCCGAGGCAGAAGCGTTGCCAAAGAAAAGGCGATCAGCCTCCCGCTCGAGCCAACGCCGCAGAAAACATCCACTTTCTCAATCCATCGAAGCGAGCTGTTCACCAGCATGCTTGCATAGTAGGAAATCACGCGAGGATGCGCCTCCGCCATCACAAAATTCGGCGCCGGATCTCCGCTGATTACCACCGGCAAAGAGCTCTCATCAAGCTCAGAACTGCCGGACCATCCGCCACAACGCTTGAGAACTGCCAACGGCCCTTCGTTTGGCCCTCCAATTGTTCCCGCAATAGAATTTGGAATTATACAAGTCGGTTCTTTCATATGTTTTTATCAAACTGCGTGACTGTTTTTGAGTCGCGCAAGCAGTAATACACTTGTGTATAATTGTCAAGGTATTCTGTGCATAAAATCCCTCTTGCGCCCCTAAGACGAGGGAGTAAAATGAAACCATGATCAAAGGCGGACACTAAAAAGTCCCCGCGCCATGCGGGGATTTTTATTTTCTAGCCTCCGGGAAAATCATATCCCATACCTTCCCCGCCACATTCCGTATTGGTCCTTTATAAGGAAAATGATGATTCCCTATGAGCGGCAAACTATTGCATTCGATAATCCCGCATTTTTCTTGCTGCCAGGGTTTGCTGATATCCGAGATAATAAAATCCAATCCCGCAATATCATCTCCTAAATATTCCCCTATTGCCTCAAAAAGTTTCCGGTTTTCAGGATGAGTTTCTTCTGTCGCATCCCACGAAGTTCCCCCCACTCCCCAATTCACTTTGAAATGTAAAAAGGCCTTGGCGTCTTTCGGAAGGACGCTCTCCGGCGTAAGCTTTTGCCAAGCGAGTTCCCGTAAACTCTCGGGCGCGTCTACCTGAATATAGGCAAAGACCGGGCCTTTCCGAAGCGGATTTTTATTTTCTTCGGCTGCGAGTTCGCGAATCGAGCGCCTACCGTCCCCCACTACACACGGCGGATCGCGCCGCAGCACTCCCGCGAGCTTCCTCCCTACGAGCGTAGCGCGATACACCGGCCCTATGAGTTCTTCTTCCACTAAGGTATAGGGTGAAACTTGCCGCGCATTCCAAAACGCTTTTCGCAATTCTTCCTCGGTCTGAATGTGCACCGTAGTGTGTCTGCCTCCGGACCCCTCGTGCGGCTTCACAATCACAGGTCGAGAAAGAGCGTGGAAAGTTTCTACGGCCTGCGCTTCTGTTTTACACAACCCACCTTTCGCCACCGGAAATCCTGCGCGAGTAAATCGCCGTTTCATTTCTGCCTTATCATCGATCCACGAAAGTGAAGGTTGCACGCGAGCCGGTCGAGGCAATCCTCCAAAAGTCCATATTCGATTTTGAAACCGAGCGAGATACAACCGCCGCGGCAATCCGAAAAGCCGAATCTCTGTCATCCGTATTCCCCTCGCCTTGGCTTCTTCAAAAAGCGCGACGGCCGTCTCCGAAGGATGATTACTCAAATCCTCCACCTCAGTCGCTAATCCCAAACTCACTAAAACTCTGCTTACCAATGGAAAGCCAAAATTAATCCCCCGATCTACCCACGGCATGATCCGCCGAAAAAGAAAATCGAGCGGTCTGGTGAAAGTATCTAAAAATGCATCAAGGCGAAGCGACCAACGCTCCACGCCGTGATGCACCCCCGCCATTCCGCACTCTGCGCAGGGAGCCGGTTTCCAATCTGGAAGCATAATTGCCATCGCCCTGATTGTAGTCCAATATCTCATCTAATCCAATAAATAAGGTAAGCAACTTACCCTTAGGGCGGCTCTCGGACGCACGGCGAGCTTGGTGTCTGAAAGACTCGCCGTGCGGAGAGGCAGAGGGTGTTCGTCGCAGGAACGGACACACCGCGGCGCACTAAGAGAAAGTTGCTTACAAGGCCATAAGCAATGCCCCCGCTCCCACGAGCACCGCCCCCAAAGCCTTCGTCCACGTAAATGCCTCGCTTAAGAAAAGCACCGCAAGCACAAATGCAAATATTACGCTCGTTTTATCGATCCCCACTACTCCCGTTACCGGCCCGAATTTAATTGCAAAAAAGTAAAACAGCCACGAGAGCGCCCCCGCGATTCCCGAAAGAATAATGAATATCAGCGCCTTATTCGTAATTGTTCCTAAGAACGCAAACTTCCCCAGCCCGAAGGACACCGCCACAAGAAACAGCGCCATCACGATAGACCGCACCGTGGTCGCAAGCGTCGAGTCCACCTCCCGCAACCCGATCTTCCCGAAAATCGCGACGAGTGCCGCGAATACCGCTGAAAGCAAGGCATAAACGCTCCAGTGCATTATTTTTTTAGCTTTATGAATTCCACAAGTGCCGACACAATAAATATCACCTGCAAAATAACGAATATCGGATCTCCGATACTTGCGCTATACACCAAAAGACAAATTCCTCCTGCGATGAACCCGATATCCTGCGTACGCTCATCCCGAAGCCAAATTGCCCAAGAAATTATGAGAAGCCCGGCAATTCCAAAAAATATATACATCAAAATAATCGCGGAGTATTACCTTCTTTTGTGTGCACCCTCACTCTCCCCTCGATAAGCCGCTCGATATCTTTCGCCCGCACCTTCCACTCTTTTCCAATCTTAAATCCAGGGAGTTTTCCTCGTTTACACCAATCCTGAATCGTCTCCTTGGTCACTCCGAAAAACCGCGCCAGCTTCTCCGTACTATAAATTATTTCCCGCGTGCGCCCCGCCATCCATTCCTTTTATTATAACACCTATTCTACGGGTTCCGCCCCCACGACCTCCCATCCCTGCGGCACGTCGCAAGGCGTCGGAAATTCTTTTGTTTCCCCGGTACGAGGATCTCTCGCCTTAGTAATCACCTGAATACACACCATGCCTTTAGTAGAACTCGCAACTACCCAAATTTCCGGCCCTTGCCGAGGCGTACCCCGCAGAGTATGCACCCCGGGCGCAAGATACACTCCTACCGGTTCGGGAAAAAGATATTCCGCGTTTCGAAGCACAATAATCGTACGATCCGGATTTTCCCCAAACCAAAGAGTAATGGGGGTCTCTAAAGTATTTTCAATCTGAAGCTGTTGGTCTGTATGCACTTTTTGACAACGAGGGTCCGGCACATCTTCTCGCACCGTGAGACGCACCGTCGAACTCGCCGGAGGCTCCGCACATATTCCTGCGGTAGGAACATCTCGGTCGGCCGGTAGAATCTTTCGAAGAGATATATCTTCCGTAAAAGTTCTCCCATCCGACGCCCTACACACCGCCGGGTAACTTGCGGTCACCGGATTCCCTGCCGCCGAACACTCCGCAAAATTGGTGACAAGCGGCACTTTAGGAAAGGACATCGTCCAGAAAATAATTCCTAATCCCACAATGAAAACCAGTGCTACTCCCGCAAATAAAGTAGTTTTCTCCATAGTATGAGTACTATACCTCTTAAAAGGAATTTTGGATTAAGTGATTTGCCAAGAACCTCAGCATTTGCAAGAATATGTCCTACGGGCCCGTAGTAAAACGGCATTACGCGGCATTCGCATTGCCGAGGTAGGGGTTCAATTCCCCTCGGGTCCACAATTCTGAATTTGAAGAAAGATTGACCTCGCCCGCGCCAAAGGCGCGGGCTCGGACTGATGTTTCCGCCAAGTCCCGCCAAGGCATTTTGAAATCCGCCAAGAGCACTCCCGCCGCTACG
>VGJV01000011.1 GCA_016867315.1 Candidatus Liptonbacteria bacterium
CCCTTTCCTTTTTCAAAAGAAATTTCACCCCCGCCAAATCAGAAATGCAAGGAGTGTTTTTCTTTCGGGGTTGCCGCCGAGTCCGCGAGGCGGTGGCGGCGGGTTAGTCAGGATTTTGTTGGAAGTACGTCCGAACTTTTTGGTATAATGACCACTCTTATGGAATACATCCAAAAACGAAGCGGGCTCGTGAGCTCTGAAATCAAGCTGGATCTTCAAGATACCGGCTTCAGTTACAGTTCTACCGACAAACCTTTAATAGGCAAGCCCCAAGATTCTCAACTTTTTTTCTCATACAGTGAAATCGGAAATAGCAAAGAATACCAATCCACCGTGCATCCTTTTGCAAAAAAACTCTACCTCTATGCCGCAGTTATATTTTTTGCAGTATATGTCGCGGTACTTCTCGGCATCTGGAAAGACAAACGTACAGAAAATTCCACGGATCGAGCGCTAGTATGGATACCCGCGATACTTCTCATCGTGGGCTACAGATTTCTCATAAAAGAAAAACGGATTTTCGTGAAGACCACCTCGGGCGGCTTCCTTTCGGTCTTCGACACGAAAGAGGGAGCGAATATCATAAAAGAAATTTATAAGAAACGTGATGCGTATCTACGAAAAAAATATATCGAGGATAAAGAAGTAAAAAAGACACTTACCCTGGAAACTTTAGAATATTTCCGCTCGTTAGGAATTATTTCAATCGACGAATTTGAGGAAATCAAAGCTCAAAACGAAAAGAAAGTTGAAGGAGGAAACATAGGCTTTGCTTCGTAAAGCAACTCACGCCCCTCTCCGCTTCCCTGCTTTTGCATACTGTTCGATTGCTCTCTTGAATTCCTCCGGCGAGAACTCCGGCCACAACGTTTCCGTGAAATAAAAATGGGCGTCGGCGATATCCCACATCATCACCCCCGTTGAGAGGTGCGGCTCCCCTCCCGTACGAATCACAAGATCCACAGGCGGAAGCTCGCGAGTCCAAAGACTTTCTTTAATAATTTCTTCGGTAATATTTTGGGGAGAATTATGAACAATTTCTTGAATCGCACTCCGCATCTCATCTTTGCCGCTATATCCCAAAAGAAAAGTAAGGGAATGGTTTGAATGATTTTTCGTGGCCTCTACGCAGGCATGAAGAGCTTTTTGTACAGACTCCGGTAAAAGTTTCAATCTTCCAAAAATTCGAATGCGCACCCCATACTTCGCAAGCGTCGGCTCCTTCGAAAGATTTGTGAAATATTCCTCGAAAACCTTAAAAAGGAACTTGAGTTCCAACGCGGGACGCTTTTCTAAGTTTTCAACTGACGCACACCAAAGGGTAAGCGCCGGCAATCGAAGCTCGAGCGCTTTCTTCATTATTTCCTTGGCCGCCTCTGCTCCCGCAAAATGCCCCAGGTAAGGGAGTTCATTTCGCTTTTTCGCCCAGCGTCTATTCCCGTCGGGAATAATTAAAATATGCCGCGGTACATTCGCGGATTCCGTAGTCATTGAGGTTTACTTTATTTGTTGTGCCTCGCGAGCCTGCTGAAGCTGAATCGAAAGCACTTTTGAAGTCCCATCCGGAGCAAGCGTCACTCCATAGAGCACGTCTGCCGCTTCCATAGTGGCACGATTATGCGTCACCACAATAAACTGCGTGTGCTTTGCAAATTCCTTGAGAAGTTCTGCAAATCGACGCGCATTTCGCTCATCAAGCGCCGCATCTATTTCATCAAGCACGAGAAATGGCGGAGGACTTACGGAAATAAGGGCGAAAAGCGCCGCCAGCCCCACCAAACTGCGTTCTCCTCCGGAGAGAATATCCAAGGAATTCGCTCTCTTCCGCGGCAGCTTGAATTCGATCTCAATCCCTTCTTCGCCCGCTTCTTCTTCCACATGCGGAAGCTCTCCCACATGCTCTCCATGCTCGCCATTTTGAATATTTTGGACCGATTCTTCCCCCTTATTCTTAATTCCTGATTCCTTCTTCCGAATCTTGAGCTTCGCCTGCCCTCCCTCAAACATAAGCCCAAAAAACTTGTTGAATTCTTCGTTAATGGACTGGAGGGCGTTCGCAAATTCAGTTTTAATTTTTTCTTCGAGATCGCGAATAAGTTTTCGCAAATCTGCAATTGCTTTTTTCAAATCTTCTCCTTCCCGAGTAAGAAATTCGAACCGAGATTCCGTCTCTCGAGCCTCCTTCATGACCGCTTCGTCGATTTCCCCAATAGCAGCAAGTTCCCCTCGCATCCGAAGCATCCTCCGCTCTGTTTCACTGCGATCGCTACTTGCTACTTGCCACTTGCTACTTGCTTCTCCGCCCCCGGCGGAGAATTCTTCCGGTTTTCTGCCAATCTGCTCTATTTGCCGAAGCAATTCTTCCCGCCGAAGTGTGAGCCGCTCTTTTTCCAGAAGGAATTTCTGATGCTCCGCCTGCCACTTCTGCAATGCATCGCGGATACGCTCTACTTCCCGGACGGCCGCGGTGAATGTTTTATAAAAATCCTCCTGTCTTTTTTCGAGAGCCTGCTCTTTCGCGCGAAGTTCCGAGAGCTCTGCATCGATTTTCCGCAACGCTGCCGTAGCTGTTGTAAGTTTCTCTCGGATTCCAGATTCTTCCGGTACAGCAGGCTGTTTGGAATTTTCTTGCGGCACAAACAAGGTTTCGAGCTCAGCAAGCGCGGTCTGAATCGCACTTTGAAGCATTTCTACATCCGCGTCTTCCGCAGCGAGCAACGTTTCCCGCACGCGGGATACTACTTTCATAATTTCTCCCGAAGGTAAAAATTCCTCCTCCTGCTCCTGTTGGCCTTTGAACTCCAGTTGCGCCTCGAGCTTAGCAAGCTCCCGTTCGCATTCACCTTTTCGAATAAGCACCGCCTGAATCTCTTTTCGAAGCACGGAAAGTTCCTGCCGCTCCTGTGGCTGGCTTTTCTCTATGCCGTGCTCTTTCTCTTCGGCCAGTTTCAATTCTTGCTGCAGACTCTCTCCCTGATTCTTATATTTTTCCCCTTCTCCCTCCGATTTCCTGAGACCATTCTCTAATTCCCGCCACTCCGTCCCGAAATACTGGTTCTCAAGCTGCTTGAGTTCTTCTTCAAGCGTACCGCGCTTCTCCCATCGGCTTGCCTGTCGCCTGAGCGATCGCAAATGAGGCCCGATCTCTTCGATCAAGGCGCTTACTTTCCCTAAATTCTCCTCACTTTGTGCGAGTCTCCGTTCCGCGTCCGCCCGTTTGAGCTGATATTCACGAAGCCCCAAGATCTCTTCGATCATCTCCCGCCGCTCCGCCGGTTGGGCGCGAATAAAAAGATCGCTGTTTCCCTGCGTAACCACAATAAGCCCTCGGCTTCCCAAACGTGCGCGAGCAAAAAAATCCACAAGGTCCCGAAGTAACACTTCCGATTTATTCATATAATAACTACTTTCTCCGTCCCGAGTTACTTCCCGCCGAATAGTGACTTCCGCCGCATCCACCGGGAAAAAGTTTTGATCGTTTTCGAAGTGCAGACTCGCCTGCGCCATTCCTGCTCGAGGCCGCTCTGGGGTGCCTGCAAAAATCAAATCTTCCACTTTTCCCCCGCGAAGATGCTTCGCATCCCTCTCTCCTAAAAGCCATCGGATCGCATCCACCACATTCGATTTTCCCGACCCATTCGGCCCCACAATTGCAGTAATACCCGCCGGAAAATCTAGTACAGTTTTAGAAGCAAAGGATTTGAATCCGTTAAGTTCGAGACGTTTTAGGAGATGCATGATTAAAATTTCTGATTACTAATTTCTAATTCCTAATTAATTACTAATTTCCTAATTTGAGAATTGGGGCATTTGTTAGAAATTAGGAATTAGATATTAGAGCTTATTATTTTATCTTCTCCAACGCCTTCCTCGCCGCATCGATTTCGCCTTCTTGCTTGGAGCTGCCCTCTCCTTCCGCAATAAGCTCCTCTCCAAAATACACTCCAATCCTAAACGTCCGCTTGTGTGCTGGCCCGGACTCTTCGACTACTTTATAAGAAGGAGTGATTTTCTTGCGCTCCTGAACAATTTCCTGGAGCTCACTTTTCGCATCTTTATAACTTTTCGTTTTCAAGATCTCTTCAAGCCGTCCCATAATAAACCGGTCCACGAATTTCCGACTCTGCACGAGTCCATGATCCATATAAATCGCTCCTATCAACGCCTCCATAGCGTTCGCGAGAATCACTTCTCGCGCCTTGCCCACATCCCGGTTTTCTCCTCGAGACATCAAAATAAATTTATTCAAATCCATTTCTTCCGCTACACGAGCCAACATTTGATAATTCACAAGTGCCGCGCGAAGCACGGTGAGTTTTCCCTCCGGCAAATCCGGAAACTTATTGTAGAGCACTTCGCTCACTACCAATTCAAGTACCGCGTCCCCCAAATACTCAAGCCGTTCATTGTGACCATGAGGCCAGCTTGGCTCTTCATTTAAATACGATCGGTGCGTAAGAGCCGCGTAATACAAATCCACGTTCCGGAAAGGAACGCCGATTGCCTTCTCGAGCGCTTGTAATTCAATGTCACTCATACTACTTACTTTTCTTAGGTGTAGGCACCTCCGCTACCACTACCCCTTTCTTGGCCTGCAATTCACGATATATTGTACCCAACACTCCATTCACGAATCGCGCAGAATTGGGTCCTCCATAATTTTTAGCGATCTCAATTGCCTCATTGATGGCTACCTTGGGAGGCACCTCCTCCGGGTCTGCATACAAAAGCTCATATAATCCTATCCGCAAAATATTCCGATCGATAATCGCGATCTTCTCAAGCGGCCATTCCGGTGCCAACCGCACGATAGTCGCATCAATTTCAGGAAGATGATCGGTAATACCTTTGAGAATTCGCCAGGCGAAATCCGGCTCATCGATGCCCGCCGCAAACTCCTGGAGATTCCGCTCAAGCACCGCCACTAAATCATGTTGACGATGGTAAAAATCCCACTCATAAAGTGACTGAAGAATCACGGTACGAACAAGATGCCTGGTGGCCATGGATTAGAAAGTAGAATCTAGAAAATAGAAAGTAGTAGAAAACTCATGAGGTAATGCCGCTATATTCATTTTATTTCAAAGAGCTTTAGGAAACAAATCTTCTATTTTCTAATTTCTATTTGCTATTTTCTAGTGCTACTTCTTTTTACACTGAGGGCAAGCTCGATGAGCCATTTTAGGCCCTTTGCAATTCGCACATACAAGCATCATCCGATTTTTGAGCGCCAAATGAGACCGCCTCCGGCCTACTTTGCTTTTGCTGTGATGTTTTATTGGAACGCCTCCCATGCGAATAAAATGTAGAATCTAGAATGTGGAATGTAGAAAAACCAACTACTACATTCTACATGCTACTTTCTACGTGCTCATAATAGTAGGGTATTTTTTGAGAAACGTCAATCGGTGCACGGGCGATATTCCATGCTCCTTTAAGGCCGCGATATGACCTCGAGTCGCATATCCTTTGTGCACTGCAAATCCATATTGCGGGTGCTTTTTATGGAGTTTTTTCATGTAACGATCTCGGGATACTTTTGCCACGATTGAAGCTAGCTTCACCGCATTAAACTTCTCATCTCCCTTTATAACCGTTTTCACATTCTCCGGTTGCTTTCCATCTCCCAAATAAAGCCCTCCATCGAGTTTGATTACACAATTCTCAATTCTCAATTCACAGTTCAAAAGAAGTTTACGAAGGGATTTGAGCGCCGCCTTATTCGCTGCTCTCGAGATATTCAATCGCTCCACACCGCGAGGGTACACTCGCGCCACTGCAAAGGCAATCTGGGGATGTGCCTTTACGTGCGCCGCCCACCGCTCGCGTTGCAGCGGAGTAAGCTTCTTCGAATCCCTTAATTTTCCCAATTCACGATTCACAATTCTCAATTCCCGTGGAATCGCCACCGCCGCGACCGCCACCGGCCCCGCGAGCGACCCCCGCCCAACCTCATCTATGCCAATAATATAATGGGGCGAGGCTCGCTTTGAGGCGGCCCGCCCAACTTCGTCTATGCCGATTACAAAATCCGCCATCGTCCCCATTGTAACACCGGGTAGTGAAACTGCGAGCAGGTATTCTCTCATCCAAATCGCAGTTCTACTATCCCGGTAACACTCCTAAAAATAGTTGTAGCCGGAAGCGCAAGCGCCCCGGCTACAAAATTTTGCTTTAGAGTAAATTGCTGTTTCCCGTCATGTCCGAATTTTGATGATCGCCCCGTTATTCCCGGTCCGCCGCGGCTCCGCATTCGTCTGACCCTTTCCCTGAGTTCCCTTGGGTCTAAACACCGATTGAATGCTCCAGCTCTGTAGAGCCTTCCATTTATTCCGCGTTCTTACTGAAATACGCATACCGCCTGTTCACCTTTCGTTTCTGCTTTTAACTTCTTCTGCGTCAGCACCTCACTCAAGATGCTGAAAATAGGTTAATCGCTCCGCAAGGAGTGTCAATAATGTGGCTGTGGACGATTCCGACGCCTCCGCCTGCTTCGATGCTCGCTTATAAAGCAGTAGCCGAATCCTATGACCCAAACCAGCACCAGAGCTCCCCACACGACCGCTGATTGTGCATTCTTAGCCGAAACAACAAAGCCTACGAAAATTGCAAAGCCTGTTATTCCTGCCGAAGCCAGAAGAATTAACTTCTTCATTACTCACCTCTTCTTCCGCCATTCGTCGGACGATCTTCGAAAGACTTGAGCGTCCACGGCTCAATGGACTGTCGGGACCGAGAAGCAGCGAGAGACTGTGCTTCTCGACATCTCGCATAGAATCGCTGATTGCTCCGCCAGAAGAGATAAATTCCACCGACTGCTCCCACCCACAGAAACCCGAGACAAGCAAAAAATATTGCGAGTCCCCCCTGGCCTTTGTTGAGGTAATCCAAAGCAAAAGACCCCAGTAGGATAAAGCCCAATGCGCCGCTGATTAAGGCTACAATCTGAACAGTTATTGTTTTCCTTTTCATAAAAATCCGGTTTGCTGTTGTAAAGGTTTCCGTGCATTCCGCACGCATCATCCAATACTAAAAAGATGACCGGGAACTTATACCATAAATACTCAAAAAGTCCAAGTTTTATTGGACGAAATTATTGGAATGCCTTACAATCCTCATTGCAAATGCACGGGTGGCGAAACGGCAGACGCACTACCTTGAGGTGGTAGCGCCCGCAAGGGCGTGGAGGTTCAACTCCTCTCCCGTGCACCAGTAGTAACTTTTTGAGAATCAAGAGAATGGAGCGTTTTTTGCAAAACAAAAAACGCACTGGATTTTTCGCCAAAACCCTTTCCGCCTACGGCGGAAGCCGTGAAATCCCATAATTCCCCCCAGCGTATGGAAACCGTTTTGTCCTTGATTTCAGGGTTAGAGCCGATTTTTTGAAAAAACTTCTTCCATTCTAAATGTGAGGAAGTTTTTTCTAAATCGGTGGCTTCTTTCAAGGACAAAACGAAACTCCGCAAGGGTTCGATCCAAGTCTTTCTCTGTTGCCCAAAATTTGTTTTTGATTCGAGCAAACCCACTTTTTCACGCATGAGCAGGTCTTTTCGTGTGAGATACATTTCGCGTGGAATATCACCGTCAAGAAAAACTGAAACGAGCTTATTCAGTTTTTCTTCGTTTGCTCGAATCTTTTCTTTCAAATTTTGGGCAATACTTCCTTTTTCAGAAATTGATTCGTTTTCCCATAGAGTTACTTGCTTGTCCATTTCTTCAATTTCAGAAAAAGGAAGCGACACTGATTGAAGCAGTGTTTGCAATTGTGCGGCGAGAATCTTTTCCTGCGTATACGGCTGTGCGCACTTTCCATTTTTCTTGGTGCAACGATAGTAGGTGTAACGTGTACCAAAGCGGTTTGTGGCATACTGCGCCGTAATCGCACAGCCGCACTCGCCGCACTTTGCAAATCCGGTAAATGCAAACGGAAGCGCAACCTTTGATTTTCTCGGCTTCTTGCGCGAAGTGAGCACTTTTTGGACTGCTTCAAACAGTGTCGGAGAAAGAATTGGCTCAAAGTTTCCGTTGTGCCATTCACCACGATGTTTAATAAAGCCGATGTAGGCGCGATTGGTCAGCATTTTCACAACGGAAACTTTGGCAAGTGGCGTTCCTTTTTTCTGGACAACGCCGTGATCCGCCAAAAAATCCGCTAATGATTTGAGCGTATATGTTCCTGTGGCGTATTCCTCAAACGCTCGTTTGATAACACAAGACTTCACTTTGTCAGGTTCAATATTTTTCGTTTTGTAATTGTTCACATAGCCAAAAGGAGCGAGCGTGAGCCATTCGCCACGGCGGATTTTTTGGCGGATTCCACGCTTCACGTTTTCTACAAGGTTGTCAGAAAAATATTTACTTTGTCCGAACGCCACTTGCAACATGAATTTCCCTTGCGGAGTTGGCTCAAACCAAAACTGCGGAAAGCGTAAAGAAGTAATTTTGTTGATGTCTATGAGATATATAATTTTACCGCCATCAACAGAATTACGGGCGAGACGATCGGGATGCCATGCCAAAATACCAACTGGTTCATTACTCGCTTCTATATACGCAATCATTTTGGCAAAACCGTCTCGCCCGGGCTTCTTTGCGCTTTTCGCTTCCGTAAATACTTTTACGATTTCAATGTGTTCTCTGCTCGCATAGTCGCGTAACTCAAAAAGCTGTGCCTCAATGGACATTATCTGCTGGTCATCTTCCTCGGTACTCTTGCGAGCATAGAGAACGCATTTAGTTTTGGTTTGAGTTGTTTCCATACGCTGGGGGGAATTATGGGATTTCACGGCTTCCGCCGTAGGCGGAAAGGGTTTTGGCGAAAAATCCAGTGCGTTTTTTGTTTTGCAAAAAACGCTCCATTCTCTTGATTCTCAAAAAGTTACTACTGGTGCTGTAATTATACACTTTGCGCGAACCTTTTTTGAACGAAAGGAATAATACGCGCCTCGTCCTCGCTTCGCTCGGATACAAAACCAAAAATTTTCCTTCCTTTCTGATTTAATTCGGCGGGGGGTGTGGGGGGAGCCGACAAAAAATGGAAAGGAAATTTTTGGTTTTGCTTCGCCGCTTCAGTCTCCGAAAAGAGCACTCTTATTATGACATTTTTGTTTGCTCTTTTCTACATCTTCGCGGCGACCCGAGGCGCAATCGGAGCGTACGAGAGAGTTTAGAGCCACCACGCGCTCCGCGCGTGCCAAATTAGTTGGGATTCTGTTTAAAATGGGTTCTGACTTTTTCAAACAAACACCACCATACGAAACTTGTTCGGAATTAAATAAGCAGAGTGATTTTGCGGAAAACCCTGAAAACTAATGCGGACTCGGCAGGGCAAAACATTTGACTGGGGATATGGATTTCGCCCTGCCTCGACTGATTTCCCGCCCGCAGGAGGGGTTCTGGGGAGGAATGCGGGCGGGGTTCCGGACGGTCTCCAAAAATTCTTTTCGCCAATCAATCA
>VGJV01000012.1 GCA_016867315.1 Candidatus Liptonbacteria bacterium
GAAGCGAGGCGGTGGCGGGGCTTTGGTGGAGCGTACTATTTAGTTTCGAGACACCACGCGCTTCGCGCGTGCCACATTACCGATTTTGGAAATAGGTTCTGATTTGGTAAAATAAAGGCACCAGAAAGGAAATTGCAAGTCAGAGCTCGCCGCCTCGCGTTGCTCGGCGGCTCGCGCGTAATGTATTTTCGGCTCAAAACGGAATTCGCGATTTCGCAAAACATGGTTCGCGCCGATGTTTTTTCCGGGCTCTTTTGCGGTTTTCAGCGGTGCGGCTTCGCCGCCTGCATTTTTGGTGGGGGTTCTGCCGCGCCGAAGGCGCGGTGGGTTCGCACTAGTTCAAGTATCCTGCACAATCTTGAAATTCTCTTCTTCCTTCTGGTACGCTCCTTGTAGCAGGTTCCTTAGAGGCTCTAAGGAAGGGGAAATAAAAAGAAGGGAGCGCTATGGCGCACGTGTATCATCTGGGGCCGAAGCTCATTGGAAATGCTCGGCAACACACGATTATCGAATATGCGAAGCCTTTTCTCTATAGAATTGGGCAATGGAAAGAGGTAAAACGGATCGGAGGAGGGCCTATCTCTGCAGGGCGATCGGCGAGGGGAGTGAAAGTGTGGGAAGTGGATGTAGGATTAAAAATTAAAATCTACGACACCATTGAGGCGCAGCGATTCTTCCTCTACACGGACGACCGGGAAGCAGTGAAAGAGAAATTGCAAAGCGAATTCGAATTGTGTGAGTTTATTACATGAAAACGGCGGCTTTAATCGGCTGCCGTTTGCACTTTCCCTGTGGGTAACCCTCTTGTTTTATTTAGGGAGAGGCGCACACTGAAAGATAGTGCATTTCATTTGAGAAATATCAGCTGTATCTCTAAGGGGTCTTTCTTTAGAGATGCAGCTGATTGTAGTAGGTTGCATTATTGTCTCCGGGTGGAGGCTTTATCTGACTACAGGTAGCTGAATTGAATAGCTATCGCAGAACAAACCGCGAATCGTTATGAAAAAACGACTCAAAACGGGCGCGCAACCTTTATTGCGACAATCGGGCTGGTTACATCGAGCGCGATGGCACACCAAGTTGCTGCTGTCTCAACCGGCGGAGGAAGTGATGGACCGGCAATGGCGCAAGCAACAGGGACAGGCGACACGGGCGGTCCTGCTCCGACGACGTTAACTCCGGCCTCAAGAGAAACTGGCCTCAAAGTGACGAAAATCGGATTGGGCTACGTACAGGTCCTGGTGAACGGAAAGTTGGCGACAGTCACGGGCTTCAAAGACATGGGAATGGCGGCTCTGCCAACCTGGACAAGTCTCACCGGCTACGATGTAGGGAAGAGTGCATCAGCTCCGACCGAAACTGTTCAACTCCCTGTCACGGCCAAAATTACCGAAACCCGAGCACTGATTGGCAGTGCTCCTCCAACGGACGCGTTTGTCTATAACGTTGTCCAATCCCAAGTCGCGGCGATTGCCGATACCCCGAGCGCGCAGGCTTCAACGGCCACCCAGACCGGTATGGAATGGCTCTCAACGCCGATTCAAACGGAATTAACAGGTGTCCGATTTCTGCACGCTGTTGCGGCGCTCGATGTGAGTGCCCACGCAAAGACTTGGAGCGGCCAGGTTAATGCGATTGAAGCGCCGATTCAAATTCCAATCCAAGCTGATGCTGACGACACCGGGGCTGCGCGAGCTGCGGATGCCACTCACCAATTCACGCTCAACTTTGTTGGTACCGGCATGATGCCGTTCACTGGAGGTGAAGTCGCGATCAGTTAACCGCAACCTACTATCACGTCCTTAAGGACGACGCGTCGTCTCACGACGCAAACTCGAATCCAGAGGCAACTTTCACCGGTTGCCTCGGATCTTTTTTGGAGACTCGATTTTTATACTTCCTCGCGCTAGGATAGGAGCAATGCCAGGTAGTGAAAATTCGATTTCCTGCCGGGCAAGTCACTATCGAATTTCTACTACCTGGAATGTCCGACTTTAAACCGCAAGGGCACATGCATCCAATTTCCCGGGCGATTTTGGAAATCCGAGAAATTTTCGGCGAAATGGGATTCGAAATAGGAATAGGCCCAGAGATAGAAAGTGAGTGGTATAACTTCGATGCGTTGAATGTAGCGAAAGATCACCCTGCGCGCGACATGCAGGACACGTTCTGGCTAAAGCCGATTTCTGATAAAAAAGTGCTTCGGACACATACGACTGCGCTTACCGCGCGTGTTCTCGAAGAGAAAAAGTTCCCCGTGCGGAAGATTTTCCCGGGGAAAGTATTTCGAAACGAAGCGACTGACGCGACTCACGAAGCGCAGTTTTTCCAAATGGATGGAATGTATGTAGATAAGGATGTTTCCTTGGCGCACTTAAAAGGAGTGCTCACGCATTTCTATAAAAAGTTTCTGGGGGAAAAAGTAGAAATTCGTTTTCGACCAAGTTATTTCTCATTTACGGAGCCCTCGGTGGAAATTGACATTAAATATAAAAACAGATGGCTGGAAATCCTGGGAGGAGGAATGATTCATCCTAAAGTATTCGAAGCCGCGGGAGTTGATCCGAAGCAATGGAAAGGTTTTGCCTTCGGAGGGAGTATTGATCGGCCGATTATGATCAAATATGGAATCGATGATATTCGCTTGTTCTACAGCGGCGACTTACGATTAGTGAATCAACTCTAACTATGAAGGTTTCATACAACTGGCTCCAATCTTACTTTGAGAAAAAACTTCCTCCTCCCGAAGAGCTTTCGGATCGCTTCACTTTTTCTCTTGCGGAAGTGGAGGGAGTGGAAAAAAGAGAAGGGGACACTATATTCGATATCAATATTTTGCCCGACCGGGCTTGCTACGCGCTGTCTCATCGAGGTATCGCCCGCGAAGTGGGCGCAATTTTGGATATTCCGCTCAAAGAAGAAAAAATCCCTACTTTTAAAGAGGCAGAAATTCCCGCGGCTGAAATTAAGATTGAAGAAAAAGAGCTCTGCACAAAGTTTGTAGGAAGGAGAATCGAAAATATAAACGTGCAAAAATCTCCCGAGTGGCTTTGCAAAAGATTAGAGGCGATCGGGCAGCGGGCAATCAATAATATAGTAGACGCTACGAACTACATCATGTTCGATCTTGGGCGGCCAATGCATGCCTTCGATGCAGATAAAGTGAAGGGGCCGTTGGTGGTGCGCTCCGCGAAGAAAGGAGAAGTGGTAGTGACGCTCGATAATAAACGGGTGAAGCTGAATAGCGGAGAACTGATTATTGCGGACGAAGAAGGGCCTCTCGGATTAGCTGGCATTAAAGGAGGAAAGCGAGCGGAGGTAGATATAAACACGAAAAATATTATTTTAGAAGCCGCGAACTGGAACCCCACCTACATTCGCCGCACCTCGATGTCCTCGGGTATTCGGACGGAAGCTTCGAAGCGATTTGAAAACAGACTTTCGCCCCTTTTGGCCGAAGAGGGAATTGAGCGGGTGACTGAACTCATTGAAGAATCCGCTGCTACCCCTCAATTGAAAATAGGAAGACAGGTAGTAGTTTCCTTTGAAAAGTTTTCTCCCAAAACTATTGAAGTAGAGGCAGAAGCGATTGGGAAATATTTAGGGCTTCCTCTTATTACTGAGGAGCTTGTAGAAGATGCATTGCGCCGCTTGCAACTCCCTTATAAAAAAGAAAAAAAGAAGCTGCGCGTAGAAGTCCCTGCGGAGAGATTAGACGTCACCATTCCAGAAGATATAGCCGAAGAGGTGGGTAGAATTGTGGGCTACGATAAAATTCCCGCCACACTGCCTTCTAAAGTACAAGAGAAACTTTCGATCCCTAGGCAATTCTATTGGGAATGGAAAATTCGGGAACTTCTCATAAAAGAAGGATTTTCGGAAGTGATGACTTCTTCGTTCTCCGAAAAAGGAGAAGTGGCAATCGAGAAGCCGCTCGCGGAGGACAAAAAGTTCGCCCGCCCGACTCTTCGAAGCTCGTTTGCAAAGGCACTCAAAATGAATGCGCTGAACGCTCCATTATTCCAAGCTGACGAAATTAAAATATTCGAGATCGGAAAAATATTTATGAAAGACAAAGAAGGTACCGCCTTGGCGATCGGATATATTGGGCCGAAGAAAAAAGGAGCTTCCGAACTTTCTCGCGTCCGCGGAGTATTGGAAAACGAATCGGGACTTTCTTTAAAGGGAGAAGAAAAAGAGGGGATAGTGGAATTCGAAATTGAAGCCGCAATTTCAAAATTAGGAGAGTCCACAAATTGGGATGTTGAAATCGCGCCTGCAGCCTCGGAAAAATATGTGCCGTTCTCGCATTACCCGTTTATCGCTCGTGATGTGGCGCTCTTTGTTCCAAAGGGTACTGATCCGGAAGAGATTTTGAAATGCATCCAAAAAGAAGCGGGGGAGCTTGCAGTGAAGTCTTGGAAATTCGATGAGTTTGAAAAAGAAGGCAAGCAGTCTTTTGCATTCCGCATTATCTTCCAATCCCTTGAAAAGACTTTGACCGACGCCGAGGCAAACGCCGCTATGGAAAAAGTGTATGCAGCTCTCAAAAAGGAATTCAGCGCGGAGATCCGATAAAAAAGAGGCCGCGATTGAATTCTAATAAGATCGCGGCCTCCAATCCTTGGGGGAAGTATCAACCCCCTTTCTATATTGGTCCAAGTCGGTGAGAGTGGAGTCTTTCGACTGAGACTTCACGGCACAATATCTTGTGATGTGCTGTTAAGAGAGTATTTGAGTGAAGGAAGATGTCAATATATGATTTGAGTCATGGATCCCTCACATAATAAGGAGAATGGAATGCGTTTCCAAACTCATCATGTACACCTGGTCGAGGCCGACTATATGCGACAAGGAGTCGTGGCTGCTTCGCGCTCCTTATTATGTGAGGGATGAAAGTCGCAATTCCTAAAGAGGTAAAAGAAATCGCCAAGGCGCTCGCAAAGGCGGGCTTCGAGGCGCATTTAGTAGGGGGTTGCGTTCGGGATTTACTTTTAGAACGGGAACCAAAAGATTGGGATATTGCGACAAATGCGACTCCCAAAGAAGTGCAGAGACTTTTTGAGGACAGCGTATATGAAAATAGTTTTGGCACCGTGGGAATCAAAACCCGTTCGGAGAATCTCAAACTTGCAGTAGTGGAAGTCACGACCTACCGCGTGGAAGGGAAGTATACCGACAAGCGGCATCCGGATGAGGTGCGCTTTGCGAAGACTGTCGAAGAAGATTTGAGCCGCCGAGATTTCACAGTAAATGCTCTGGCGCTCAATGCGGCAGACGGCTTGGAGGGGGAAATTATAGACCCCTTTGATGGTACAAAAGATCTGGCTAAAAAAGTCCTTCGCACGGTGGGAAAGCCCGAAGAGCGATTCGACGAAGATGCGTTGCGGCTCATGCGTGCCGTACGTTTCGCAGTGGAGTTGGATTTTGCGATTGAAGCCAAAACAAGGAAAGCCATCGAGAAGCACGCGGGTCTCTTGGAGATGATTGCCAAGGAACGCATTCGCGACGAGTTCACGAAAATACTCGAAGCGAAAGAAGCCGCAAGGGGTGTACTTTTGCTCGAAGAATTAGGGCTTTTGAAATTCGTATTGCCCGAACTCCGGGAGGGGATTGGTGTTGCGCAAAACAAGCATCACATCTACACGGTGTTTGAGCATCATATAAAATCGCTCGATTACGCCGCGAAGCAGGGTTATTCTCTTCCAGTGCGGCTCGCCTCACTTCTTCACGATTTAGGGAAGCCCAAAACCAAAGCCGGCGAGGGAGCGAATTCCACTTTTCATGGTCACGAGATGGTGGGCGCCAAAATGGCCGCTCGAGCGCTTGAGCGCCTCCGTTACTCCAAGGAGTTTATCGAAGAGGTAGTCCACCTCATCCGGTATCACATGTTTTACTACAACGTGGGCGAAGTTTCACCTGCGGGTGTGCGGCGCTTTTTGGTGCGCGTGGGTCCTGAAACCGTGCCGGATTTAATCAAGTTGCGCGAAGCGGATCGGATCGGCTCCGGAGTCCCGAAGGCGATTCCCTATAAACTCCGTCACTTCCTTTTTATGATCGACAAGGTGAAGCGCGATCCCGTCTCTCCGAAGATGCTCAAGGTGAAAGGGGATGACGTGATGCGAATTTTGAGTACCAACCCAAGCCCCCGCATCGGCTGGATTTTGGGAATTCTCCTCGAAGAAGTGTTAGAGGATCCAAAGCGGAATACCAAGGAATATCTCACCCAGCGGGTGCGGGAATTAGGCACGCATTCTGACGAAGAGCTCAAGGAATTTGCGAAAGAAGCGCAGGAAACAAAAGTAGAATTCGAAGGCGGCGTTGAGAAGGAATTAAAGAGAAGGTATCATGTGGAATAAAGACCATGAGATCCATACTTCATTTTTTCGACAAGCTAGAAGATAAAGTTCGTGGCTGGTTCAGCCACTTTCCGATCCTCTACGCAATTGTAGGGGGAGTAGGAACTGTCCTTTTTTGGAGAGGAGTCTGGCACACCGCGGATTTTATCTCGATGAGCTATTTCCATCCCGTAAGTCTCGCAGGAGAAGTGAGTACGATCGACTACCCCTTTTTATGGGATGGCCTTGTCTCGCTCGTGTTAGGAATTGTAATACTCCTTATTACAGGTCTTTTCGTGGCGAGCTTTATCGGAGATCACATCATAATTTCCGGTGTGAGGCACGAGAAAAAAGTTACGGAAAAAACCGAGAAAGAAGTGAAAGAAGAAGAACAGATGATTAAACGAGTGCACAAAGAGTTGCACGTATTTACGAAAAAGTTGGAACGCCTCGAGAAAAAACTGGACGGAAAAACGTAAGAGAGTACGATCTAAAGACTGGAACCCATCTCACATATACAATGCGCCCGCGTTCCTAATTTTTTCTTGTTTCCGCAAGGCGCGACGAGGAGATTAGTAGCTGTAGCTACAGCTCCGAGAAGCAACGCTGCGGAGCGAGAAAAAAGTAGGAACCCAAAGGGATACTGCCAATTTTCCTTATTACTTCCTCGTTGCACGCTCATCGTATCACAGATACGTTTTCGCGTTTACTCGTTGTACTAAAGAAAATTGGCTCGTATCGCGGGTCGTGGTATATGTGAGATGGGTTCTGACGGGGTGTAGTATAGTGGTAGTACGCGGGCTTCGGGAGTCCGTAGTCTGGGTTCGATTCCCAGCACCCCGACCAAATTAAACTTTTTTCAAAATCAGAAGCGTTTTGTTGCTCGCTCGCCCCGCCTTCGGCGGGTCTCGCTTCGCAAAAAGCCCTGTATTTCGGAATTAAATCATAAGGTCGGACAAATTCAAATTCGGCTTTTCGGGAAAGCAAACGGCGGTTCGTTCCAATTTTTTCCGCCAATGATTTTATTTCATAAAAATCATTGGACAAAGCAAGTTTTTCGGCGTGGTGAGCGGTATTTATCCAATTTCGCAAAGGTTCAATCCAATTGTTTCCCTTTCGCCCAAAATCAGACTTTCTTTTGTTGAGGTCTGTTTTTGTTTTAATGAGTTCGTCTTTTTTTACAAGGTAAGTTTCTTTTTCAATCGAGCCGTCCAAAAAAGCGTTGACCAGTTTATCAAGTTTTATTTCCGCCTCTTTTATTTTTTCCTCAAGATTTTGGGCGAAAGATTGCGCCGACTGGGCGTTGCCTTTTTCCCAAACATCAACTTGAGCATTCATTTTTTCCGCCCAGTCGTCGCAAAGAGCGACATTTTGCAACCGTGACTTTAACTGATCGGCGAGCAAGTCCTCGCGCAAATATCTTTGGGAGCATTTGCCGAGCTTTTTGGTGCAACGATAATAGCGGTATATTCCGCCGTGTCCGTGGGCAAATTGCGCCGTAATCGCTCCGCCGCACTCGCCACAGGTTAAAAGCCCGACAAATGGGAAATTGTGCCTCTTTTTGGATTTGCGAGGTCTTGCTCGCTGTTTTAATACTTTTTGGACGGCTTCAAAAGTCGCTCTGGAAACAATTGCCGGAAAACCGCCCTCGTAAGTTTCGCCGTTATGGACAATTAAACCGAGATAAACTTTGTTTGTAAGCATTCTTTGCAAGGTCGCTTTGCAGAGCGGTTTTCCGGTGCCGCTCACCACGCCCCAAAAACTCAGGCGTTGACCCAAAGATTCCAAAGTGTGCCGACCTTGCGAAAATTCCTCAAACGCCTTAGCGACACAACGAGATTTTGTCGGTTCGGGTTCAATGTTTCTCGTTTTCGGATTATTCACATATCCGAAAGGTGCAAGGGTCGGCCATTCGCCACGCCTGAGTTTTTGGCGAATCCCGCGCTTAACATTTTCCGACAAATTGTCGGAATAATATTTTGATTGGCCAAAGGCGACTTGAAGCATAAACAAACCTTGTGGAGTTGGCTCAAACCAAAAGGTAGGAAAGCGCAAAGAAACGATCTTGCCGATGTCTATGCAATAAATTATTTGTCCGCCGTCAACGGAATTTCTAGCCAAGCGGTCGGGGTGCCAAGCAATCAAGCCGATCGGCTCTTTACTCTCGTGAACTTTGCTCATCATTTGGTTAAAAATTTCTCGGCCGGGTTTCTTTGCGCTTTTTGACTCAATAAAAGTTTCGGCAATTTCTATGTTTTCCCGCTTGGCAAATTCCGCCAACTCCGCTAATTGCGCTTCAATAGACATCACTTGTCTTTCTTCGTCTTCGGTAGATTTGCGAGCGTAGAGAAAAAATTTTGTTTTCATAATGTTTGCTCCTTAATTTATAAAGTCGCCTTTGGCCATTGCGCCTATGGCGCAAAAGCGCGGGATTACCTGCCTGCCGTCAGGCAGGAAAAACTTGCTTTGTATTTTTTCCTTTGGCAAAAACGGAAAAAATTGGATACAAACTTCATTTGTGAATTGCTTCGCAATTCCGAACCGCCGTTTGCTTTCCCGAAAAGCCGAATTTGAATTTGTCCGACCTTACGATTTAATTCCGAAATACAGGGCTTTTTGCGAAGCGAGACCCGCCGAAGGCGGGGCGAGCGAGCAACAAAACGCTTCTGATTTTGAAAAAAGTTTAATTTGGTCGCAATTGCTGAACGCCGCTCGAACCTTTTTTGAACAGAAAATACTGGAATGATTGCCGCGCTTCGCGCGGCAGAAATTGAACGCTCGGGCGGGCAAAAAGGAAGGGGGTTGGGGGGAAGGAATT
>VGJV01000013.1 GCA_016867315.1 Candidatus Liptonbacteria bacterium
TAGCGGCGGGAATGCTCTTGGCGGATTTCAAAATGCCTTGGCGGGACTTGGCGGAAACATCAGTCCGAGCCCGCGCCTTTGGCGCGGGCGAGGTCAATCTTTCTTCAAATTCAGAATTGTGGTCATTGTACCAAAAAGTTAGAACTTACTTCCAACAAAATCCTGACTAACCCACCGCCACCGCCTCGCGGACTCGGCACTAACGCCTCGCAAGGCCTCGGCGTTCCCGCCCCCGCCCCGTCTCCTCTATCCTCATTTGTTTTGCGCGCGGAATCTTTTTGAAATAGAATGGGCGACGGGGCGGAGGGTGGATTTTTTACCCCTTTATCTTATCACCATATCCAAAGTTTGGATATTGATTCTTCGGATAGACCATATTACTATTATGGTAAAGTCTATCCACACGAAGGAATATGCCTATTTTGTTGAGCGACTGGTAAAGGCGCGGTTGGAAGCGGGTTTAACGCAAGTGGAGGTAGCTAAAAAGCTCAAACGCCCTCAATCTCACATTTCAAATGTTGAGACTGGACAGCAGAGAGTTGATATCGTTGAACTAAAACGCTTCGCAAGGATGTACAGAAAGAGTTTGGATTATTTCGTACGCTGAATCATTTATGAATCCGGAGCAAAAAATAGGTGAGCAAGTTGCTGATAAGCTCTCGCCTGAAGAAATATCGGGGGCTCAAGCCGAAAGTCCACAAAATGAGGACGAAAGGCGGAAAAATCTTGAATTTGAGCAACAGATTGAGGATTCGGCAAAGCAGGTCGCCGAGCTTGGACAAATTCGAGTCTTCAACAGAGAAGGAAAGATGCTCTTTCAGGGTGATTCTGAACAGTTACTGACGTTTTGGAGAAACAGGGATTACGGCTCCATTGATGATATAGCTAACATTTCCGATAGCGAAGGCGGAACTATCGCTCGTTTCGGACCAACAGACGGACGTGGCTTTTTGTCGCGACAAAGAATTGAGAGCGTCTTCCAAAGTATAGGAGGGGAAGTTGTGGCGAAAAAAGGTGCGGCTGAAAGCACCCAAAGACTTAGAGAGACGAGGGCAGCTTTGGGAGCGGCAGAGGCACCGCCGATTGTTTCCGAAGTGAGGCAGCAAACCTCGCCTGAACGGGTTATTAAAAAAGAGAAAAATACTTTTGATGACGAAAAAGCAAGTGAAGTCATCGCAGTTATGAAAGACTGGGCAAAGTATGGCGGCAAGTTGTATGACCACCTTACCGGAAAGGATCCCCGACTAGAAAGAGGAGTTGACTGGCAGATGAATCCTGACGGCACGGCTAATCTTGAGAGTTACCGCGCGGCTGTCAGGGCGAGAGGTGAGGCGTGGCTTTCAGATCCAAAGAACGAGAAGTGGTTTGAGGATTTCGATAAGTTCCACAGAGACCACCAACACGAGATGAGCGAAGAAAAGGTCGTTCGAGTGAAGAACGCGGACGGCACCTTTTCGGAAAAAGAGAAAAGAACCGCACCTTATTTATATCAGGAAGGCTGGCTCTACTATGAGTCAAATTATTTTGACGAACAAAAGGGAGAAATGACTCAGCCGGAAAGGGAGAAATCGAAGTACCGCGCATACATCAATGTTGGAAGCGAAGATATCGTGCAGACATTCGGGGATATCATCAAAGAGTTGAGCAGTGATCCTGAACTCATAAGATTGGGTTTTCAGATAAAAACCGCCGACACACGTATTTCTGAAAATGTTCCTGTGGACAAGAGTAAACCACAGGGGGAGCAACGACCCGCGACAGAAGAAGAAAAAAGGGCAGAAAAGTCGAGTTTTGCCATGAATGTTATGAATCAGAAAGACCGGATTGTCATGTATTTTGGCGAGAGAGGTATGGAACGCGCTGTGCCGATTTTGCAAAGATATGCGGAACAGAATAGGAGCAAGTTTGAGAAAAAAGGAGTTCTTCTGTCACAAATGCTCAAAGATTCAAAAGGGCAAGAAATACCCGGTATCAGCATCACTTCCGAAACAAAGGGGAAGTCTCCTGATCCGACAGAATATATCTCGGAGTACAAATCTTTCAGTGATATGCAAGATAAGGTTCTCCAGTCATCGCTTCGTTCACTAAAAGCGGCACTTGCTAACCCTAAAACGCTGGAAGGCGTAGGTACAAATTATCCGCAAGTGAAAGTTAGACTGGAAAATCTGAAGCCAAATGTGTCTACAGAAGACTTTGTTCGTGCCGTACTTGCTGACGCCGAGGGGGAAGCGTTTCTCGCAAAGCAGGTGAAGGCAATTTATCCTCAATGGGCAAAGGCGTTTGGGATGTCTGAAAATAACACAGCATTCAAAAAAGGCAGCGAAGTGGAGACTAAAGAATCGAACTCAACCTCCCTAGCAGTTGAAAGCGAAACTGCTAACCCAAAACGGGAGCGATGGGAGCAAGTTAGCCAAGAAATTGAGCATATCACTGACGCCACAGGCAGAGGAATAGATGAGGGAATTAAGGAAACCGTAGTTGCTTTTAATGTCAACGAAATTCCTACTTCACAATCGTGTGAAGGTCACGAAGAAGTCGAAGGAGGTCACCGGCCGTGGCCGTGGGTAGAGGTCGCCGCGTCTGATGAGCCAGAAGAACGATTCGTTGGAGAGAATGAAGCCTTCGTCAAAGCGGCAACGGAAAATAATGTACCCCTCGATGAACTTAAAAAAGGTCATCCTGAAGATATATACTGGAAGTTAAGGGAAGAAGTATCTAAAAATCCGCTGACCCCGGAATACCAAGCGTGGGAGCAAAAGAACAGGGAGCTACATAGCAATGTCAATGAATTACTGGCCGAATTTTACAAAACAAGAAAAGCTGAAGCCGGTATCAAGCTTGAGGTAGAAGACACCGAAGGAGGTTCCTTTGAAATTGGCAGCGAAAAAGAGATGCTGAACAGATTTCTGAGTGATGAACTAACTGATGAGGAAAAGAGGAGTTTGCTGGAGAAATTACCGGCACGTCGAAAAGAAATGCAGGACTTTACGGAATTTCTTAGAAACCGCTTCCTTGGCAGTGAAGCAGAGAACCGTGAGTCAAGAGAGAATCCAATAGAGACTTTACAATCGTCCTCGCTAGAGACGATTAAGAAATATGACTTGGCACAATTACTTCTTGACCGAAAGCAGGCTACACAACTCGGTAGCTTTGATGTCATCGAATCCGACGAACATCGGAAACAGCTCGAAAGAGAAATGGGAGAAGAATATCGGGCTGCAACCGAACTTTTGCAAAAACTTGGACTGAAATTTCAGGGCGAACCGCCGAAGGAAGACAACGGCATTTATGGTTTTTCGCTCACCATTGCGAAAACTGAGGAAAATCTGAATAAGGCAGTTGAGGCTGATAAGGCCGGAAAAGATAAAGAATACGGGGTACTCATGGGATATCCAAAGACGGCCGTAGAGGCATACCAAACGGAAGAAGCTTACGATCTCGAAACTGAACTGCCAAAGGATGAATTGGAAAAGCTGGAAGAGGAGGGCGTACTAGCGTTTCTTGAATTTATGCCTTCAAAATCCCACTGGAAGGAGGAACTCGACTTCGTACGCGAGACGCAAAAAGAAATCAAGGAAAAAGCTTCGGAATTGCACGACGAAATCATCGAAGCGCGGCGCAAGCAGCGGGAAGAATCTCGAGAGTATGACATTCCGGCTGATGCACAGATGCTGGTTGAATATGCGAAAGCACAGTTTGGTAGATTCGCGGAAAGCGATTCGAAGTCGTTCAAGGAGCTATGGACTGATGCGGACCAAGACCATTTCAAACAGTACATGGATGTCTCTATCCGGACTATGTTGAAAGATGCTTCCGGCGCGGAAGCCGGTGAAGACCGCGTAAAGGATTTGTGCCGGACTACCGAAGAGAAAATCATTTTGCAGAGGCTTATGACTGAAAGCGGCTCTGCCATGTCGCTTGAAGAATTTGACAAGCAGCCGTTCTCAAAAGCGGTTCGAGAAACTCTCGGGATAAATGTCGAGGAAACCGAAGGAAATTATTATAAGCATTTTGAGCGCACACAATGAATTTTGAAAAAGAATTTGGTGCTGGTTCAGAAAGTGTTGAAGACCAATACTTTAAGGAGAAAAGTGTACCTGCTAAAATAGCAACATCAGGGAACGACAGGTCATTTGTTGTGGGCCCCGATGGTTCAACAAAAGTTGAGGGAAGCAATGTGCCCATAATAGAGTTCAAAGAGGGAGTGCAGACCCCAGGGCTAGAAAAGGAGAAGATCCTCAAAGACCCCGTGCGCAGTTTTTTGCTAGCGCACGGCTTTGAGGGAGACTCGAAAATCACATACTCAGTGGACAACAACGGGACTAAAGGAAGAACATTCTCGAACTATGACGACCTGCAAAAGTTTTTGAAACGCAATCCTACGCCCGACACCGGCAAAGTTCCGTATCGAATCGATTACGATGCGTCAGTGTACGAATGGGCTGATAAGCTCCCGAAAGACAAGCGGGCGAGGCTTCTTGAGGATTGGGATGCTTTCGGACAGGAGGGTAGAACGAAGGAAGTGGTGCCGGGTGCCAGTGTTCAGTGGACGAGTCAGGGCGCACAGCAGTGGGAAAAGCCGAAGAAGGTCGTCTCGCTTTCCGACGATGGGGAGTATGCTTTTTTTGAGGATTCAAAAACCGGGATTCCCGTTTCTCGCCTCAATGTGGAAGTTGAGGAGTCACATGAGGAAAAAGAGGTCGTGCTGGGCGAAGACAAAAAACTGGCAGACACTCTTTCACGCTCACGGACAGATAGCCGCTATGCTGATAAAACAACGGAAGAATTGAGTGAAATTATCCGACAGCAAAACCGTGAACGCATCAGAGAGGACACGAGAAGTGAGGTAATGGAGCGATTAAAGAATTGGAAAGTGGTTAAAGGCACTGTAGGCGATGTTGAAGTCGTGGGGGTTAGCAAATCGGCCAAAAGAGAAATGATGCAAAAAGATGCGAGTGACGAGTCAGAAGAGAAAAAAGAGATTTTGGAGAACATTGCCGAAGTACCTCAAGACTCAAAATCAACAGAGGATTTAGTCAGGCTCGAAGAACTGCGAGCCGAGCTAGCTCATCCAGAAAAGGCGTCGGCAAAGGAGGCTTCGCATGAGTGGAAAGGAGAAGTCCCGGATAATGCCGACGGGAAGTCACTGATTCGTTTTGCAAAAGATAACTTCGGCCGGTTTGTCAGAGGTGTCTCGAAAGATGAGTTTGAGAAAATGTGGTCACGCGACGACGAAGAGCACGCCAGAAAGTACTTCCAGCAGTCTATCCGGACTTGGGTTTCGGAACACCCGGGACAAGGGAAAACATATCCCGACAATATCGCTTCGCTGACGCGTTCCAATGAAGAAAGGGAACTGCTCTCCAGACTTGCCGCCATGAAAGGCTTTTCTGCCGTATCATTGGACGAGTTTGAAAGAAGGTCGTTTTCAAGAGTTTTGAGGGATTGTCTGGGAATTGACATAGAGGGGGTCGACGAAAACTATTACAAGCATTTTAGCCGCAGATAAAACTATGGGATTTAGAAGTGAAGAAGCGAAAAGGCAAATTGCACATGACGAAGAAAAGCTCCGTTGGCTCAAACGTGAGGCGGATTCGCTCAAGGAAAAACTCGAAGCAAAGGAGCGAGAGGTTCAAGACCGCGAACGTTCCATCGAAGAAGGAAAGCGCAAAGTGGAAGAGTTAGCGCGGGAGGAGCGACATGAAGCTGAAAAGGAAAAGGAGAAGGAGAAGAAAGCAGAGAAAGCAAAACAGGATTCGGAAAAACCGAAAGGGCCGAAGCTATATTTTTCCTAGCGGTTCACAACTTCTGATTCAACGGCTCATTTGGTGTATTTGAGCCGTTCGGGCATGGGAGTCCCCGCCGTTACCCTCGGGCTACCCCTAACGGCGGGGATTGTGCGCGCACGGGTGGGAAGGCGCGTGAGTTTCTACACGCGCATGGGGCAAGCACAGGGTCTTCTGCCTCGGGCATTTCCGCTGGGGCGTCCGTGACGAAGGGGTGAGCGCTGTCCCTCGAAAACGGATAGAAGTTCCGTAGCGGAAGCGACACTGCTAAACTCTCGAAAGCGGAGAGGTGAGGGGTTGTGCGCCTCCGGTTGGCCGAGCCCTGTTCTGCTCTGCAGAATGCGCCTTGTTTTACTGAGGAGTCGGCGACGACGGTAAAACAAGGACGCACGAGGCGAGGAGGCGCTGGGGAGAGGATTCCTTCCTCTCCCCAAACAGAGTGCCGCCCGAGCAGTCCGACCAATGGGAGGACAGTGCGAGGAACAGCGGTATACGAAGCATCTAGGCGCGAGCAGCCCCAGCGGAAATGCCCGAGGCCGGATGGCCGAGGGTGCATCTCCCTTCGGCACGGTACGCACAAGAGGAAGAGAAATGAACGAGACCATATTCTTTTTCTTCTTTTCTTTGTCTTTGGCTTCGCTTCTCTTGCTTTGAAGAGAAGCCCGCCCTCCGCCCCGTCGCCCATTCTATTTCAAAAAGATTCCGCGCGCAAAACAAATGAGGATAGAGGAGACGGGGCGGGGGCGGGAACGCCGAGGCCTTGCGAGGCGTTAGTGCCGAGTCCGCGAGGCGGTGGCGGTGGGTTAGTCAGGATTTTGTTGGAAGTAAGTTCTAACTTTTTGGTACAATGACCACATTAACGAATTTGAAGATGAATTAGCCTCGCCGCGCGCAAAGCGCGCGGCTCGGGTTCTGGTTTTCGCCAATAAATCCCAAGGCATCTTGAAATCCATTTTCAATTTTTTCGCCGCAAGGCGGCGGTTCGAGCCGATACGAACGAGAAAATCTTTTTGTTCGATCGGATTTTCTCGTTTGATGAGATTTTCGGCTTGGTTGGCTTCAATAATCCAGTTCCGCATGAGTTCGAGCCAATGATTGCCTTTTCGTTCAAAATCGCTTAATTTTTCTTCCAGTGTTTTCTTTTCCGACATCAAAACGTTCTTTCGTTCCTGATATTCGGAAAGTTCCAGAGCTTCGTTTAGATATGCGTCTGTAAGTCGCTCTAACTTTGTTTTGATGACGGAAATATCATTTTTGAGATTTTGAACGAAAAGGCCGGACGAATGGCGGGCTTCTTTGTTTTCGGTTTCAAGCTTGACGAAAAATTTGTCCCGCCATTCGTCCGACAAAGAAACTTTTTGAATCTCGGTTTTGATTTGGCGCGCCAGTTCTTCTTCCCGCAAAAAACGAGTTTGCGAGCAATCGTGCGTTTTGCTTTTGAATGTGCAGTGGTAGTAGTGATAGACGCGACCAGATTTTTTGATTTTGCGCTCTGCCGTTACCGCATAACCGCACTCACCACAAACCGCGAACCCTTTGTATAGCAAACCTTTCTCACCTCGTTTTTTGCGGGGCTTGCCGTTTTGAACGAGCGCGACTTGAATTTCATCAAAAAGTTTCTTTGAAATCATTGGCTTATGCGAGCCCTGATGAATTTCACCGCGATAGCGGAAGTGACCGTAATAGAATGGATTGGTCAAAACTTTCTGGACGGTGGAAAGGGCGAGCAATTTCCCGTCTTTGCCAACCAAGCCGAGAGAAAACATTTTGCGCTGAATTGCCGTAAGCGTGTATTGTCCCGAAGCAAAAGCCCGTAGAGTTTCTTTTACCTTGCCAAATGTCTTTCTATCCGGTTCAATCGTGCGAAGTCTCGGCTCATTGAAATAGCCGAGAGGGGCTTTTGCCGATAGTTCACCACGGCGGATTTTTTGCCGAATACCGCGCAAAATGTTTTCTCGCAAATTGTCGGTGTAATATTTTGCTTGGCCGAAAGCGACACTCAACATAAATTTTCCTTGCGGTGTCGCTTCAAACCAAAATGTTGGGAATTTTAGCGAGGTGATTTTGCCGGTATCAACCAAGTAAATTATTTTCCCGCCGTCAATGGAATTGCGAGCAAGTCTGTCGGGATTCCACGCTAAAATTCCCGACGCATTTCCTTTTTCAATTTCGCCAAGCATTTCATTGAACACTTCGCGTCCGGGTTCTTTGGCGGTTTTGCTTTCGTAGTATTCACGGGAAACGAAAAGATTTTGTTGCTTGGCGAAATCACGCAATTCAGAGTATAACAGCGATTTAACGGCTCGAGCCTTGCAGGCTCTCGACCCATATCTTTTGCCTATTGATAATTTTTAATTAGTGCAAAAAACATCGTTAAATCGCGATGTTAGGCAAAATTATTTACCTCGTGGACACCGAGCAGATCGCTTCTTTGCGCTTTTCGACTCTTGAAATTCTTGGATAATTTCAAGATTTTCTCTACGAGCATATTCTCGCAACTCAAAAAGCTGTGCCTCGATAGACATTATCTGGTGGTCATCATCCTCTGTTGATTTCCTCGCGCAGAGAAAATATTTTGGTTTGAATTCTTTCATGCAATTTTGGCGAACTTTGGGATTTTGTCGCTTCCGCAAAGGGCGGAAGCGGGACACACAGCGCGGATTTTTGGAACAAAAATCCGCTCCCTATTTCTAATTTCGCAAACGTTTCTCTTGGTGGTGTCATTATATCATTCGCGCGAACCTATTTCCAAAGGAAACTGAATGAAGATTAGCGTTTCCCCGCGCGCTACGCGCCACCACGCAAGGCGTGGTGTTCTGCCAAGCAGAAGTGCGGGGAACGCAGA
>VGJV01000014.1 GCA_016867315.1 Candidatus Liptonbacteria bacterium
CTCGCCCTCCTTCTAGGTTGCAGTTCTTCACCAACACAGCCAACAGCACTCAAACCGAGCGTATGAGAATAGATGCGAGCGGCAAAGTCGGCATCGGGACGACGGGGCCGGAATCAGCGCTCACGGTAGCCGGAACGGGGTGGGACCACGACCCAAGTGTGCAAAGCGTCCAGATGGGAGTGTCGAGCAATGTCGCGAGAATGAATCTCTTTGGCACCTCCGGTTCGATGATAGATTTCACTGACGCAGCAGGTGAAGATGCAGACTGGAGGATGACTACGGATTCAAGTACGTGGAGGATAGGCGCGACCACGGCTCAGTATGGCCTTGCGATAAATACCTCCGGCAACGTCGGCATCGGGACGACGAATCCTATCACTGCCAAGCTCGTCGTAAGCGGAAATGTAAGCGGCGCTTCAATCGACGCCGGCAGTCAACGCATCATCAATGTAGCGCCGCCCGTAGGAAATGCCGATGCTACGACGAAGCAATATGTAGATCAACTCCTTACCTCTGTTCCAGTCGCGAGTTCCTCCGGAGCCTACCTTTTAAAAGCGGGCGATTCGATGCTGGGCAACTTAAACCTCTCAGGTTACAACATCTCGGGCGTAAATAAGCTCTTCGTAACGACGATCGACCCCTTGTACGAAATCAACGGCAGCAAATATGCGACCTATGTGCCAAATAGCATAGGCCAAATTTCGCAGGTATACGGAAAGATAAATTTGTCCAAGAATGAGTATAAGAATGAGGATGATCATTCTCATACTTATACTTATTCTGCCGTGATAGATTTTACCAACTCCGAGCATGGTTCAAATCTATGGCTATTTTGGCAGACGATTAGCGAAGGAGATCGCATGCAAAATATCACGGCCAATCTCACCCCCGAGTTCAACGGCCGCGTGTGGTATGAACTCCGCCCCGCCCAAAAACAAATAGCTATTTTTGGGCAGAAGTATGAGAATGAGCATGAGAATAAATCATCCTCATACTCATCATCATTCTCAAATGATATGAAATCGTTAACGATTTCATATCATTTGAGTGCGCCCCGCCACGACTCCTACAACTGGCCAAACGCAGTGCCGCACGAAACCGAAAAAGGAATAATATTAAAGGCCAAAAATTAATGACCAATGACCGATAACCAATGACTAAATATGTGTCATCCGTCATGAGTCATAAGTCATAAGTTAATTCCATGGAAAAACATCACATTTGGGGTTGGGTGTTGGGAGGAATCGTCGTCGCGTTACTGTTAATTTATTTCGCCGTCTCGAACGGCGTACTTTCTCCGCTTACGGAGAAATTAGGCATCACCACTGCTGAACCTGCAAAGCGAAGTAATGCTCCGGCTGGCATCTCCTACGACCAAACTGATTTATATTCCACAAGCTCGGTAGTAACCGGAGCCCCGGAACTTCCCGGACAGTCGCTTCCCATTACCGAAACTCAGATTCCCAAATCTGCGATCAAACTCTCCGTAGAGCGGAGCGGGTTTACTCCCGCGAGTTTCACCGTGCAAAGAAATCAAACGGTGGTGGTGAGTCTTACCTCGCCAGGGAATAGGAGCCACACGTTTCTCTTTGATGATCCTTCGCTCTCCGCAGTGGCGGTAGGCGTCGCCCCCGGGGAAACTCGCGTGATCACCTTCACCGCCCCCGCAAAAGCAGGGAACTACACCTTCCGCTCGAACGTCCCCGGCGACGCCGCCGTAGGAACAATGATTGTCAAATAGAAAATAGAAAGTAGAGAGTAGAAAATAGAAGTGACTCTAGCAAAACATGCCTAAAAAAACTTTTCGTCAAAAAGTTTTGCATGTTTTGGCAGGCGTAGGCATCTCTGCCACTTCCTTGCTCCTCGTCTTGGGGCTATTTCTCGCATTTGTAACAGTCGCGAAGCTCCTCCGAGCTTTTATAGATCATCAACTTGACGCGGTAATTCTTGCGGCCCGCGAATCGGCGCCTTCCGCGCCCGCGCGTAAGAGCGAGTATGAGAATAAGAATGAGAATGAATTATTATCCTCATCCTCATTGTCATCCTCACCAGCCCAAGAGGGGCTGGTGTTCGCCTCCTACACCGATCTATTCTCGAGCAACGCAGGAATAGACGGCGCGGCTACCACCATGCACCGCGATGATATCGTAACTGCGTTTCTTCTCCCGCCTAATGTGGAGTGGCTCGCCTCATCGGAGTCCCCGTCGAGCCCCGTTGAATCTAATTGTTTACCGTCGGGTGAGGCTTGTATCTCTATTAAAGGCGCTGTGCTCACCTTGAACGGCACCCTCGTAACCCTACCGGTAGGGGAAGGGGAGATTGAAAACATTGCCGCCGAAATAATAGGTGATCGATGGGTGGTGGGACTTTCGCGAAAAGTAGCGCACGCGAACTACAGAGGCTATGTGTATTGGGTTTCGGGAAATGGCACGTTTACCCCTGTTTTCGATAGCCCGATCCGCTCCGAGTTCTCCGGCACATGGGGCTTCGGCGGCACTCCCGACGATCTTCTTGCAGTATATGGCGCCTATCAGGGTAAGGTGTATCGCATCCGCACCTCGTCATCAGTCATAGGTCATTCGTCATTAGTTGATGTATCTTGGCTTTTCGACGTAAGAGCTATGAAGGGGGGCATCACCCCCGGCATTATCCGTATCCCATCATCCGTCATTGGTCATCAGTCATCAGTCTCTTGGTATGTCTTTAACAAAGCTCGCAATAACCACCCTCTACTTTTGAAATTATTCCAAAACGGCACGAATGAAATCGTAGGCGCGATAGATCTTCTTTCCACTGCCCCGCAAGCGTTTTCCTATCTTATTCTCAATTCCCAATTCACAATTCCTAATTCTCTTAATGCGTACACCGAACGCAACGGTATCGCCGCCGCATGGTCCATAGCTGACAAAGGCTTCTCCCGTCCCTCCAAGCCGCTTGTAATTACCTCCGTAAACCTCAACAATTACGTGAATGCTGAAGTACCTCACGTGATGAAGCTCGGCTTCCGCGAATTCTCCCTTGGTGGTGCAAAAATTTCGCTCGAAGTTTCGAACGGGGGAGAGTGGGAATCCATAGGTGTATTGCCGTCATCCATCACAATTAAGGATTATTGGTTCAAAAATCCCAAGGGTACCGCGCTTAAATGGAAAGCAATAATAACTCCAGGCACCAACCCAGAGCATACTCCCTTTATAGGCGTTCTCGATCTCGATTACGAAGTAAAGCGTCCGTAATTATATGTCCGTAATTATATAAGGTCGTACTATAAGCCATATATCCATAAAACTGAGAAAAGCTTTATTCATCTACCACACTTGCGATCGCATAAGTAGTAGATGAAAGAAAAAATGAACGTAAAAAGGACAAGAAAAAGAAAAGGAGAGTTGACGCATAAAATTTTAGAAATAGCGACGGGAGTCGCCGCAGGAGCCACAATTGGAGTCGCAGAAGCTTTTCTTGCCGTAGTCACTTCCCCTTACGGTTCCTCTCGAGGATATTTAGAGAGGCGAGTGAGTCAAATAGATAAAACAAGAGAAGAATGGATCGCATGGCAGTCAGAAAAAGCCAGGTTCTACAAACTCATTCATAAACTCAGAAAAGAAGGATTCTTGTTGTCGAAGGGAAGGGGTCAGTTTGCGGCGACTCCCAAAGGCAAAATGCACTGGCTAAAACTGCAACACCGCCGTGCGTCTGCGTTGCCGTCTCCTTCTACCTACAGTATTTCTCAAGATGAACAGGGTGAGCTTAAAATCGTGATATTTGATATTCCCGAGAAAGAAAAAAGAAAAAGAGAATGGCTTCGGTCGATATTGCGAGCATTACACTTCTCGATGCTTCAGAAAAGCGTGTGGACAGGAAAAACTAAAATTCCAGAAGAGCTGCTTGAAGATATAAAGCGCCTACATCTCATATCATATGTAGAAATTTTTGAAATAACGCGAACAGGAAGTTTAGAAAAAGTGGTGTGAGCCATACGAGATCGATTGGAAACTCCGAACCGTAGGTAGATAGAGAAGTCATCTACTAAAAATGCGATCGCAGAGATAGTAGATGAAAGTGGTAAAAGCGGGGAGGGATGAGTTGTCCACAAAGGGCTAAATGGTAATGTTGTAAAATAAACTTAATGGAAAACAAAAAACCTATTGTGGTCGCAGTCGTGGGAGTTGTGGTCATCGTTGTTATTGCTTTAATAGCGGTTTCCATGAAGCGCGGGGGATTGGGTGGGGGAGGAACAAAGCCTCCGGGCGCGCCCAAAGGAGAAGATGTATTCCGGCCTGAGAACGAGAAAGCGCTCGCTACGGTAGAAGGAGGTACTCGCCAAGTGGTGGAAGAAAGGATAGCTACTCCCGAACAGAACGCGACAACGAGCCGGAAAGACGTAGCAGTACCCACTATAGTAGTAGACACGGGGCCGAGTTCTTTCCGCCATTTCGATATCACTGCCTCGGGAAATAAGTTTAATCCCGCAATTCTTGTGGTAAACGAGGGAGATGTGATTGATTTGGGCTTTACTGCCGAGGGCAAGGCATACGATATCTTCTTCCCGGATTTCGGCGTGTATAAAGCCGCGAAAGCGGGGGAGACGGTGAAGCTGCAATTCCAGGGCTATCCCTTCGGTTCCTACAAATTCAATTGTAAAGAAGCCTGCGGTGGCGCCACAGTGGAAGGGAAGCTCATCGTGAATAAAAAATAGAATCTAGAATTTAGAATCTAGGAAGTAGAATGGGCCCGAATAAGGGCCTGTTTTATTTAAAAAGGGTAAAATAAAAGCAATGGAAGATATCTCGAACTACGAAAGTTTAAAGGAAAGTGCTCAAAAATTTTACAGCCAGATAGGGGGCATTTTTTCGCCCGCGCTCAATGAACTAATTCGATTCACTTCCGAGGGTTTTAACCATCTCATATTTAAAAGAGCTCGATCTGAAAGAGAAAAAACTTCTCAAATTTTAAGATTTAAGTTGCTTCCTCTGGCTGCGAACCTCATAAAACTTTCAACCACATACCAAGAATTTGAAGAAACATTACAGGAGTTTGAAGTAAAAACTTTCAAGAAAAGAGCGGCAAAGACTAAATCAGTTAAATATTGGGGGATTATCGCAATAATCGACGGTAGAAAAATAAAGGTAATTATTCGCAAGGTAGGAGACAATGGAATCGCGCATTTTTAGAGCGTAATTCCGGCATGGGTGACGAATAAATATAGAGACACAAAGTTCTACACCACTATGAAAGGCAACCCCGATGAGGATTGAACAAAAAACCCGCAGATGCGGGATTTTTGTTGTGCCTGCCTTCGGCTTATGTATTAGCCGAATAGGGCTGACGCCCCACAAGCACGTTTCTATTATAAGCCATTTACCTATGAAGGGTCAATGAGTCCAATCGGATTCCTTTTTACTCTCCGAATTATTCTAGATTCTATTTTCCACATTCCAACCCAGCGAAGTTCTGTTTGCTGCGGGGATTCTCGGAATCCCGCGAGCTAGGTCTCCGAAGGAGTCGCGGGATGAGAGGATAGTGGACGTGAGCCGCGGGAGCGAACGTACCACGTCCCCGCAGTGAATAGAACGAGCGGGACTTGTCCACAGCTCCTTAAAATGTCGTTTGTTAGAATTAAGGTACAACTGTGCCACGATCTAGACCCCACGATCATACCGCTTCCGCGCCCGCGTTTCGCACGGGTCGCCGAAGTGCAAGACGCGAGGAGGGGATTAGTAGTTATGACTACAGCCCCGACGAGCAACGCAGCAATACGGCGATTCCGCTAGAAACCCTACGGGATGCGGCTGATTTAGAGCACCTCCAGCGTCACTCCTCCTTGGAGTATCGACATACTCCGTCGTCGTCGCTCCTTGGTTCTGCCAAAAATCAGCCGGCATCGCGGCCAGAAAGTGGTATGAACGTGGGGTCCGACTTCACCGCGAAAGGGAAGTCAAAGGTGAGTGTTAAGACTGCGAAGTCCGCGCTTTCACGTCCCGCGCTACTCGCTACTCGCTACTCGCTACTCTCTTTTGTTTCTATTTTCTCGCTTGCGCTCCTACTTTCTACTTTCTACTTTCTACTTTCTGGTAAGCCTGTAGAGGCTTACACGCTAGGGTCGAGCACTTCAACTCAAGCTCAGCTTGGAGCAAGTCTCAGCACGCAAACATTCGACATTACGGGGCTCCCGGGGAGTGATATGACGGGCATCCAATATACCCCTAACTTCATGAACGGGGGCACGTTCGGGTTGAATGCCACGCCGGGGAACCTCACATTTCGCAACTCTGCGAATTCCGTGGATTGGATGCGGATCGACGTAGTGAACCAACGCGTCGGCATCGGGACGCCGAGTCCGGGTAGCAAGTTACATGTACAGACCGGTTCTGCTGGGAATGTCTCGCCGCACAGTGAGATGCTGGTGACGATTGAAAAAAGTAGCACGGCGGCATTGGGCATTCTTGCACCGCAGGCGAACGAGAGCATCATCTACTTCGGAAGTCCTACGAGCAACATTGATGGGGGTATTGTGTACAACCATCCCGCCCGGTCCATGATATTCA